>NZ_JBFAQX010000007.1:79543-414510 GCF_040678995.1 Amycolatopsis sp. NPDC049253
TTCGCGCCGACGGGCACCGCAAGCGCTCACGTCGGCACCGAGAACGCAGCGCCGGCGGGAACCGGAGACGCTCCCGGCGACGCTGCAACAGCGACCATCGCGCCGACGGGCACCGCAAGCGCTCACGTCGGCACCGAGAACGCAGCGCCGGCGGGAACCGGAGACGCTCCCGGCGACGCTGCAACAGCGACCGTCGCGCCGGTGGGGACCGGAGGCGCTCGGGTCGGGGCCGAGAGCGTGGAGGCGGCGGGGACCGGGGGTGCTGAGGGCGGGGCTGGTGCTGCGGCTCGGGCCGGGGCCGTCGCGCCGGTGGGGGCCGGGGGCGCTCGGGTCGAGGCCGAGGGTGGGGCGCCGGTGGGGACCGGGGGTGCTGGCAGAGCACCGGGGGGCGCCGGATTGGTTCCGGCGCGCGTCCCCGGTGCCCTGCATGCCGCCGAGCACGCGGCGATCGGCCTGCTACCGCTGTTCGCTACGTGCGACCGCTGGGACATCGGCGGGGTGTCTACCGCGTGGCACGAGGACACCGGGGAGGCAACGGTGTTCGTGCACGATGGGCATCCCGGGGGTGCGGGATTTGCCGACCGCGGTTATGCCGCGATTGTCCCGTGGCTGGCCGCAACGCGGGAGGCGATCGTCTCCTGCGAGTGCCCGACGGGCTGCCCGTCCTGCGTTCAGTCGCCGAAGTGCGGGAACGGCAACGAACCACTGGACAAGGCAGGGGCGGTGGCCGTACTGGATACCGTGCTTGGGGCTTTGCGTCAGCACGGGGAGCAGTGCGGCCACGGTGGTGCGTGAAATCTCTTCAGTTGTCGACGCTGCTTGCCGGGGTGGAACCGGTCAGGCAGCGGTGGTCTCCGCGAGCAGCGGGGCGTGCTCGTCGGCGAGGGCGCGCATGAGCACGTCGTGCACCTCGGCCGGGTCGGGCAGCTGCCAGCCGCACACCTCGGGCTTCACGCGCCAGTGCACGACACCGTGCTGGAACGGCGACGGCGGCAGCGGGATGTAGCTGCCGGCACCGTGCCACTGCACGGACGCCTGCTCGGCGAGCTCGGCCGGGATGCGGTCGGCGGGCGTGGTGAGGAAGAGCCAGCGGCCGTTGGGCATCGCGACGATCGGCGCGGGGTGCCCGAGGGCACGCAGCAGACGGGCGGCGCGCTTGCCGAGCTCGTCGTCGACCTCGATGGCGTCGACGACCGTGCCCGTGGCCACGAGCAGGCTGTGGGTGCGGTCGGAGAACCAGGTGGCGACCTCGTGGGCGTGGGTGCCGACCAGCTCACGCCAGTCGTCCCGCACCGGCACCGGCCGGCGCCACGTGAGGTCGTCGCCCTCTCCGGTGATCGGCGCCGGGGTCGCCCCCGGGAGCACCGGCCAGCCGCGCCAGGCGAGGCCGATCGCCTCCGCACGAAGTTCGATGCGGAAGGCGCTCCGCCAGCTGTCCGGCCAATTCGCGTCCAACATTGCTTTCCTGCCTTCAAGGTCCGGTTTCGCGCCACCCGGGTCGGGGCCGTTGGTGGCGCACGTCTCACTAAACGGCAATTTGCACATTGCGCGGAAGAGCCGCGCGACAACCGGTGGTTACTGGGCGATGAACGCCCGGTAGTGCACCGCTCGGCCGATAACGGACAGCCGATGATCGGCCGCTGAGCCCCCGCTGAGGCCCTTCAGCACGCGGGTTGGCACCTTCGCCGCCCTTCGCGGCCGCGGTGGCGCGCCACGTCTTTTAGGCCGCTGAGCAGCTGTTTTTACCGCTCGCCGTGCGTCAGCTACCGCTGCTCGTGGCTGTTCGCCGCTCGTCGAGACAGCGCGTCTGATTGCTCCGGCGATGATCAACAGTGACCGCCATTCGTCGTGACAGCTCGTGGACGAGCGGTGGCGGGGGTCACTCCGAGAGGCCGACGGGGCCGGCCCGGGCCCGTGCCGAGGGCGGCGGCAAACCGGGCACGGGCGGGCTCGCCGCGCGCACTTCGACGAGGGCATCGCGCTCATGCCAGCGGCAAGCCGTGACGACCGCACCTTCGTGGTCGGCCACCTCGCGAGCACGGTCGCAGGCCCGCGCGGGCCCGTCGGCGGCGTGCGCGGCCGCCGCCAACGCGCCGAGGTCAGCAGCGGCCTCGACGCGGTGCCGGGCTGCCACCGCCGCCCCGAGGCAGCAGCCCGCCGCGGCTAGGCCGACGAGCGCGGCGATCACGAGGGCCGTCCACACGGTGGCGACACCGTCGTCGTTCTTCTTCATTGCTGTGCTCCGGGTTCGGCGACGGCGTAGGCCCTGGCGTCCAGGTGGAAGCCGGTGAGCGTGTCGGTGGTGACCTCGGCGGTGATGCCGTCGCCGGTCCGGCGGATGGTGAGGCGCGCGCCGCGGGGCGCGATCGTCTGCACGACGGCCTCGGCCGCACCGGGCTGTCCGGCGGCGGCCAGGCGCGCGGCTTCGCGGGCGGCGTCGAGGCACCGGATGTGCCCGAGCACCGCGGCGAGGCCGGCGAGCAGCAGAGCCACCACGGCCGTGAGCGCGCCCAGCGAAAGGGCGGCTTCGACCGTGACCATCCCGCCGTCCCGGCGACGGCCGGCCATCAGGTCGCCACCGTGAGGGCGCGCTGCACGAGACCCGACAGCGCCGTGCTGATCGAGTCGCCGCTGAGCAGCACGAACAGCGCGAGCGCGAACGCCGCGGCGGCCACCGTGCCGATGGCGTACTCCGCCGTGGTGGTGCCCTCGTCTCCGGGGAGGAAGTGCATGGTCGGTCCTTTCTGTCCATTGTGGATTCATCTACAACACGCTCCCGATCCGCTCGGCCAGGCCGAGCACCACCGGCAGCACGCCGAGCACGAAGAACGCGGGAAGGAAACAGAGCCCCACCGGCAGCGCGAGCGCGACCCCGGCCCGTTCCGCGCGTTCCTCGGCCTCGACGCCGATCCCGTCGCGCAGGCGGCGGGACACTTCGTCGGCCGTCGCCGCCAGCGCGGCGCCGGACCGGGCCGTGCGGGTCGCGGCGACCGACAGTTCCTCGAACCCGGGCCGGGTTTTGAGGTGGGCCCAGGCGTCGGCCGGTCCCGCGCCGAGGGCGAGGAGGTTGGCGGTGGCCTTCATGGCGGTCGACGTGTGCTCGGGTGCCGTGGCGCTGACGGCTTCGAGAGCCGTCGGCACCGGCAGGCCCGTGCGGAGGCAGGCGCCCAGGAGGTCGAGGGTGGCGGCGGAGTTCAGACGTTCGGTGACGTCGTCGCGGGGTTGGGGTCGGCGGGAACGGCGGAGGAGCCACCACGCTCCTGCGCCGGCGAGTGCGCCGCCCGCTGCCCCGGCGACCACGGCCACCGATGCTCCGGCCACCGCCGCGGCGAGGGCGTGTCGCGTACGGACGCTCGGCAACCTCAGTCGACGGGTGGTCGGTGGCACGAGGGTCCGCGGCTTCGGCGCGCTGGGCCAGACGAGGAGCGCGACCGCGGCGAGGACGTACGGCGTCATCGGACCTCCCGCCGGCCGGTGAGCGCTCGGGACCACGCGGTGCCCGCCCAGAGCAGCGCGGCGCCCGCCACCAGGAACAGCTGCCCGAGGACGGTGTGGGTGAGGACGGTCAGGGGCTCGGCGCCGATGGCCTGGCCCATGGCGAGGCAGAGGACGGGCAGGCCGGTCAGCACGGTCGCGCTCATCCGCGGGCCGGCCATCTTGGCGTGGAGCCGCCGGGCGAACGTGGTGGCGGCATCGACGTCGCGGCGGGTGGCGTCGAGGGTGTCGGCCATGGGGAGGCCGTGCCTGCGGGCGAGAGTCCAGGCGGCGGCCAGTTCCGGGAGTTCCGGCGATTCGAGTGCGCCGTCGAGTCTCGCGGCGGTGGCCAGGTTGGTGAGCTCGCCGGCCAGCGCGGGGACGGCGTCGGCCGCTGCTTCGGCCGCGAGCACGGGATGAGCCCCCGCCCGCAGCTCGGCGACCATCGTGCGGAGGGCAGCCGAGGTCTGCTCGGCTCGGGTGAGCGCCGCGGTGGTTTCCCTTCTGCTACGCCATTCCTGCCTCGCCGCGACGGTGATCAGGGCGGCCGCCACCGCGGCTCCGACTCCGGCCACAGGAAGGGCGAGGAGGGTCGGCAGCACCCAGACGGCCTGGCGCGGCGGCGCGGGGATGGCGAGCCGTCGCCGCGGTGGTGGCAGCAGACGGGTCGGCAGGGCGGGCCAGGTGAGGAGCGCGGTACCGAAGCAGAGGAACGGCCAGGCGGTGATCACGCGGTCGCCTCCTCGGCAGAGGAGGACCGGGGCGCGCGCGAGGGACACTCCAAGAACGCCGGGTGGGTGTGAAAGGGGCGTCGAGTCCTCATGGCGGCTCCTCCTCGACGGTGAGGAAATGAATCGCGGTTGAAGGTTCGGCCCCTCGAGGATGCCGCTGCGGCCCGGCATGTCTCAGCAGGGCAACAGACAGCTCCAGGCTCGGCATGAGAAGCCGCGGAAGAAGAGCCCTGAAGCGATGAGCTCTGGGCGGTGCGGCGGAGCACGGGCTGCGGAGGAATGGGGCGGTAGGCGATCACGCGGTCGCCTCCTCGAAGAGGGGGCGGTAGGGGGTCCAGTGGCCGTCGCGCCAGATGGGGGTGGTGTGGGTGGTCACGGTGGTGCGATGGAGGGTCGCGATTTCGGTGAGGCTGCGGGCGCCGGTGGGGTCGCGGCGGAGGTGGAGGACGACGCGGACCGCGGCGGCCAGCTGGCTGTGGAGGGCGGCGCCGGTGAGGCCACCCAGAGAGGCGAGCGCTTCGAGGCGCGCGGGGACCTCGGAAGGCGAGTTGGCGTGCAGGGTGCAGGCGCCGCCGTCGTGGCCGGTGTTGAGGGCGTTGAGCAGGGAGCAGACTTCGGCGCCGCGGACTTCGCCGACCACCAGGCGGTCGGGGCGCATGCGCAGCGCCTGGCGGATGAGCTCGGGCAGCTCGACGGCACCGGCGCCTTCGACGTTGGCCGGGCGCGCGACGAGGCTGACGAACTGCGGGTGCGCGGGGCGGAGTTCGCCGGCGTCCTCGACGCAGACGATGCGCTCGCGGGGGCTGACCTCGGCGAGGAGTGCACTGAGGAGGGTCGTCTTGCCGGCACCGGTGCCGCCCGTGACCAGGAACGCGAGGCGGCGCGTGATGATCGAGCGGAGGATGTCGGCACCTTCCTCGTTGACGACGCCGAGTGCGGTCAGCGTGTCGAGCGTGTGCGTCGCGGGGCGCAGGACGCGCAGGGACAGGCAGGTGCCGTTGGGCGCGATCGGCGGCAGGACGGCGTGGACACGGACGTGCCCGCCCGGAACAGGAAGCCAACCGTCCACATAGGGCTGTGCGTCGTCGAGGCGCCGGCCCGCCGCGAGCGCGAGGCGCTGCGCCAGGCGGCGGACGGCTTCTTCGTCGGCGAAGCGGACGTCGGTGCGGGTCAGGCCGGACTCGCCGTCGGTCCAGGTCTGATCGGGCGCGGTGACGAGGACGTCGGTGACGGCGGGGTCCTCCAGCAGCGGCGCGAGAGGGCCCGCGCCGACGAACTCGTCGTGGGCCTGGCGGACGGCGTCGAGGACCGCGTCGTGGCTGAGGGTGCCGCCGGCTTCCGCGCGGACGGCCTCGGCGACGGCGACGGGGTCTGCCAGGCGGCTCTCACCGGCGAGCCGGTTGCGGACGCGCTCGACGAATTCGGTGGTCATGCCGGTGGCTTCGGACGGGTGGACATGGCTGGTCTCCAGGCGTCGGAGGGCGAAGGGTTTGGGGGCGAAGGAAAAGACCGCAGGCGCGAGCCGCGCAGTGAGCGGCTGCCCGAGCGAGGGCCGAAATCACGGCGAGGACAGCCTCCGCGGGACACCCGTGAGGCGGGGAAACGTCAAGCCGCCGCGGGGAGGGTGGCCGCGGAGGGGCGGAGTTCGGCCAGGACGGCGCGCGCTGCGGTGGCCAGAGCGCCCTTGGGTGGGAGGTCGAACTCGCCCGTTTCGAGGGTGGCGGCGACGCGGCGTTCGGGCGGCAGGGTGGCGAGCAGAGGCGGGCCGAGGAGCGCCGTGGTGCGGGAAGGGGGTGCGCCGGCGTGGGGAGGTCCACTTGCGACGATGGCGAGGCGGTCGGTGTGGGGCGTCAGGAGGTCGAGGACCTGCCGCGCGGCCATGCAGGCGCGGAATTCGACCGGCACGACCAAGACCACCAGATCCGCGAGCGAGGCGACGGCGAGAGCGCCCTCGTCGAGGTGGCGGGGCAGATCGCAGACGACGGTGCGGCCCGAGCGGCGGCCGGCGGTCACGACGGCGGACAACGCGCGCGGGTCGGGACCGGGACCGCTCCGGCCGCAGGCCAGGACGGGCAGGGTGCCGCGGCGAGGGAGGGCGTCGACCAGCGACGGCAGCGAGACGCGGCCCGACAGGCGGACGTCGGGCCAGCGGTGACCGGGGGTGTTTTCCAAGCCCAGTGGGAGATCCAGGCCGCCGCCCAACGGGTCGCAGTCGACGAGCAGGGCGAGGCCGGCCCGGTCCGCCTCGACGGCCGTGGCCGCGGCGAGCACGGAAGCGCCCGCGCCGCCGCGGCCGCCGATGAAGGCGAGGATCGGCCCTGGGTTTTCGGCGGGGGCGTCGGCGACGTCGGCCAGAACCACCGTCAGGTCGGATTCGTCGTCGGGCAGGCACAGGACCCGCCTGGCGCCGACAAGAGCCGCGCGGCGCCAGGAGTCGACGCCGACCGCGCCTTTCGACACCACCACCACGCCGTCGCGTCGCGGCAAGAGCACACGGTCGTCAGCGCAGTCCTCGTCGATCACGACCAGCGGCGCCCGTGTCCAGCGTGGACGCGCGGCCGCGAGATCCGGTGCCCGGTCGAGCTCACAGCCGGCGACCGCGGCGACGCGCAGGATCTCGTCGAGCACCGCGCCGTCGGCGGCGACGACGAGTGGACGTGCGGTTCTCATGAAAGCCTCCCCCTCGCGGAGCGGAACCCGGGCCACGTGGACCGGGTCCCACCAAGATCACCCGGCCCGGACACGACGGCAATGGGCAACCGCGCAGCCTGTGGACAACTCGGGGCTTGTGGACAACTCCCACCCGAAACGCCTCGGCGCGGAGTTCCGGTCGGATCGATGAGGCACAATGCGCAACCCGCCAACACCCCGGAACCGGGGAATTCCAGGCAATCTCGTAATTGCCACGAAAAACATCCTGGCGATCCGCGAACACGGCGGAAAAAATGCGCTAACCCGGGAAAAGAGGGCGGCCCTCGCCAGGGGGGAGGGACGAGGGCCGCCGTGGGTTCAGCCCCGGGGGGTCGGACTGAACCGGCCCGGTTGGACACCGGGTTCCCCCACTGTAACTCGGCAGGGCACCGATTGGGGCCGCGAGCGACACCTACGATTCGATAACGGCATCCAGAGCCGGATGCACTGTCCTGTCATGGATTTTCCGCCGGACGGGCGCGCCGGTGTTCGATCAACGCGAGAACGCGAGCGCCGCTTCTCCTATCCTGATCACGTGGCCGAACCCAGCACCGCGCCGCCGCGCGAATCCCACCCCGAAGAACCCCGGCGAGCCGTCGCCGCGTTCTTCGATCTCGACAAGACCATCATCGCTTCTTCCAGCGCGCTGGCGTTCAGCAAACCATTACTCAGAGAAGGGCTGATCAACCGCCGAGCCGCTTTGCGTAGCGCGTACGCACAACTCGTCTTCTCCCTCGCGGGCGCCGACGCCGACAAGACCGAACGCATGCGCGCCGAGGTCTCGAAGCTCTGCGCCGGCTGGGATGTCGCCCAGGTTTCCGCGATCGTGCGGGAAACGCTGCACGACGTGGTGGACCCCCTCGTGTACGTCGAGGCCACCGATCTCATCAACCGCCACCTCGCCGACGGCCACGACGTCGTCGTCCTCTCCGCCACCGGTGAAGAGGTCGCCGCACCCGTCGCCGCGATGCTCGGCGCCACGCGCTGCGTCGCCACACGCATGGGTGTCATCGACGGCCGCTACAACGGCGAAATCGACTTCTACTGCTACGGCGACAACAAGGCCGTCGCTGCGAAGCAGCTCGCCGCGACGTACGGGTACGACCTCGCCGAGTGCTTCGCCTACACCGATTCGAGCACCGACATCCCGCTCTTGGAGACCGTCGGCAACCCCCACGCGGTGAACCCCGACAAGCTCCTGCGCCGCGAAGCCGGCGAACGCGGCTGGCCGATCCTCGCGTTCGAACGCCCGATGTCTCTGCGCAGCCGGATCCCCGCTCGGTCCGCGGGCATGGTCGCGCTCGGCGTGGGCGCCGTCGCGGCGGGCGCCACCTGGTACAGCCTGAGTCGTCGCCGACGGTTCCGAACGCCTCCGAGCTAGGCACCCACACGGCGGTACCGCGACCGGTTTTCTCAAGCGCAGAGCGGAATCGGCCGTTGCTCAGGGTGTGTGCATCACCGGATCGAGCCTCTTTTGCCGGTGCACCCGTCCACACTCTTGAAGTGACCGGGCTCACGGCGTAGAAAGTAAGTGCGGACGTTGAGCCGGCCAGGGCAGAGGTAGAAGAGAAGCCTCTGTCACCCCGGGCAACCTCCGTGCGCGGACTCCGGGTACCCACGCGCAGCGCGCCGCGGGAGGCTCGTCGTCTAGGGACTGCGTACCGGGACGCCGGACGCCGAGTCCATGAAGGTACGACCAGAGTTGCACGCTTGGTCGCCCGAGATGTTCCGCGCTTGCAGGCGGCGCCCGCCGGCTTCGGCCGACGGGCGCCGCCAGTGTTTCCACCCCACGGTGTTCTCTCAAACGCTGTTTTCTCGAGAGCTGTTTTCTCGAAAGCTGCAGCACAACCCCCATGTTCCTGCGCTCGGCCGATGGACAACGCTCGAGCCGGTGAGTAGCTTCCCGATACCGGCGCTGCCAGGTGGACTTCTCACCACCGGCGGCGCACGACACTGGGAGGCCCTTTCGTGACGACCCGACTCGCGCGCACGCGCCCGCGGAGGATCCATGCGCTCGCCGTCCCCCTCGCGGGGCTCCTCGCCGTCGCCGGAATCGGCGCGACCGCTTCAGGCAGCACGCCGGACGCGAAGGCGATGACCTCCCTCGACGCCGCCGCCCAGCAGGCGCTCCACGGCCTCAGCCTCGAGGAAAAGGTGGGCCAGCTGTTCGTCACGTGGGTGAACGGCAAGTCCGCCGATGAGGTCAACCCCAAGAACCAGGCGGACTTCGGCGTCGACACCCCCGCCGAGGTCGTCCGCAAGTACCACCTCGGCGGCGTCATCTACTTCAACAACGACACCCGCGACAACTTCGACACCCCGACCCAGGTCGCGAAGCTGTCCAACGGCCTCCAGCAGGCCGCGATCTCCAGCGGCGCCCACATCCCGTTGCAGATCGGCACCGACCAGGAGGGCGGCACCGTCACCCGGATGGGCGCTCCCGCCACGGAGTTCCCCAACTCCATGGCCATCGCCGCCGGCCGCAGCACCGACAGCGCGACGCAGGCCGCCACGATCATCGGCCACGAGCTGCGCGCCGTCGGCATCAACCAGGACTTCGCGCCCGACTCCGACGTGAACTCCAACCCGGCCAACCCGGTGATCGGCGTGCGGTCGTTCGCCGGGCAGCCCGGGCTCGCGAGCCAGTTCGTGACGGCCGAGGTCAAGGGCTACCAGAACTCCGGGCCGGCCTTCGAAACCGTTTCCTCCACGGCAAAACACTTCCCCGGCCACGGCGACGCCGCCACCGACAGCCACACCGGGCTGCCGCGCATCGACCGCACCGAGGACGAGTGGCGCAAGATCGACGTGCCGCCGTTCAAGGCCGCCATCGCCGCGGGCATCGACTCGATCATGAGCGCCCACATCCAGTTCCCGAGCCTCGACCCGTCGGGCGAGCCGGCCACCCTGTCGAAGCCGATCATCACCGGCAAGCTGCGCAACGAGCTGGGTTACGACGGCGTGGTGATCACCGACGCGCTGGAGATGCAGGGCGTGCGCGAGCTCCACAGCGATGCCGAAATCCCCGTGCTGGCACTGAAAGCGGGCATCGACCAGCTGCTCATGCCGGTGCACCTCGACCTCGCGATCAACTCCGTGATCTCCGCCGTGAAGTCCGGCGACCTGCCGATGCAGCGGATCGACCAGAGCGTGCTGCGCGTGCTCAAGCTGAAGCTCAAGCGCGGCATTCTCACCTCGCCGTTCGACAACCCGGCGCTCGTCGCGAAGAAGGTAGGCACGCCGGCGCACCTCGCCACCGCGCAGGGCATCGCCGACCGTTCGATCACCGCGATCGCCAACGACGCGGGCGTGCTGCCGCTCAAGCAGAAGCCCGCCACCGCGCTCGTCACCGGCTGGGGCGTGGCCAGCACGCAGACGCTCGCCGACCGCCTCACCGCCCACGGCACCCAGGCGACGGCGTTGCAGACCGGGCAAACCCCGTCCGACAATCTCATCGCGCAGGCCGCCGCGGCCGCCGCGAAGACCGACCTCGTCGTGGTTCTCACGAACAACCTCGGCGGATTTCCCTTGCAGAACAAGCTTTTGCAGGCGCTGATGGACACCGGCAAGCCGGTGGTCGCGGTCGCCGCGCAGATCCCGTACGACGCCGGGTACGCCAACCCCGTGCCCACGTGGCTGGCCACCTACGGCTACATCACGCCGTCGCTCGAGGCGCTGGCGAAGGTCGTGCTCGGCGAGACGAAGCCGAGTGGCAAGCTGCCCGTCGACGTCCCCGCGGGCGCCGACGTGAACACCGTCAAGCACCCCTTCGGACACGGACTGAGCTGGTGAACGTCAACCGCAGGAAGTTCCTCGCCGTCCCCGCACTCGCCGTACCGGTGCTCGCCGGCGGCTCGGCCGTCGCGCACGCAACACCGGCAGGGCAACCGAGCCGGCACCACAAAGTGCTGACCGGAGCCGAACAACTCGCCGCCCAGCACTGGCGTCCGCTCGCCGGACGCAAGCTCGGCGTGCTGTCCAACCCGACGGGCGTGCTCGCGAGCGGCGACCACATCGTCGACGACATGGTCGCCGCCGGCGTGAAGCCGGTCGCCGCCTTCGGCCCCGAGCACGGCTTCCGCGGCAGCGCGCAGGCCGGCGGTTCCGAAGGCGACTACACCGACCCGCGCACCGGCATCCCCGTGTACGACGCGTACGGCGCCGACGCGGCGAAGCTCGCCACGCTGTTCACCAAGGCCGGCCTCGACACCGTCGTGTTCGACATCGCCGACGTCGGCGCCCGCTTCTACACCTACATCTGGTCGCTCTACACGGCGATGGTCGCGGCGGCGAAGGTCGGCGCGGCCTTCGTGGTGCTCGACCGGCCGAACCCGATCGGCGGCCGCCTCGCCGGCCCGGTGCTCGACCCGAAGTTCGCGTCCGGCGTCGGCCGCAAGCCGATCGCGCAGCAGCACGGCATGACCGTCGGCGAGCTGGCGCGCCTGTTCAACACCGAGTTCCTGCCCGGCGAAGGCGTGAAGCCGGTGAAACTCGACGTCGTCGAGGTCCGCGGCTGGCGGCGGGACATGCTCTTCGCCGAAACCGGTCTCGACTGGGTCATGCCCAGCCCCAACATGCCGACGCCCGACACCGCGATCGTCTACCCCGGCACCTGCCTGTTCGAAGGCACGCTCTTCGCGGAAGGCCGCGGCACCACGCGGCCCTTCGAGATCATCGGTGCGCCGGGCGTCGATTGGCACTGGCGCGACGAACTCGAAGCCCTCGACCTGCCGGGCGCGCGCTTCCGTGAGACGTACTTCGTCCCCACGTTCAGCAAGTTCGTGAACGAGACCTGCGGCGGCGTGCAGCTCACCGTGACCGACCCCCAGGCGTTCGACGCGATCACCACCGCCGTCGCGATGCTCGTGACCGCGAAGCAGGTCGCGCCGCAGACGTTCGGCTGGCGGCCCGACCACGCCATCGACTTGCTGTCCGGTTCCGACCGGCTGCGCACCATGATCGACGCCGGCGCCGGGGTCGACGAGGTCACCGGCGCCTGGCGCGCCGAGCTCGCCGCCTTCGACCGCCAACGCCGGCCCTACCTGATCTATCGCTGAGGAGAGCGGTCATGCGTGCTAGGAAGGTGCTCGCCGCGACGAGCATGGCGATGGCCGTGCTGGTCGCGGCCACGTCGATCACAGGAGCCTCCGCCATCGCCACCACAACGCAGCACGACCCGCTCGCCGGGCGCTTCGACGTGGTGCGACACGGCTTTGCGGCGCCGTCGACGACGTTGCGCGAGGGCAAGCCGTCCGACGTCGGGCTCGACGCCGGCCCCATCAAATCCGCCGAGCAGTTCCTGGCGAGCTGGACCCAGCCCGACGCGTCGGGCCACCCGCACTTCTCCGGCGCGGTCGGCCTGCTCGCCCACGACGGCGTGGTCGTCGACCGCTACGCCGTCGGCGGCGCGCTGCGGTACGCCGACGCCGCGGGCACCGAGCTGCCGACGGACCAGCAGGTCCCGATGCGCGACGACACGATCTTCGACATGGCGTCGGTCTCCAAGCTGTTCACCTCGATCGCCGCGCTGCAGCTGGTGGAGCAGGGCAAGCTCGACGTCAACGCACCGGTCGTGCGCTACCTGCCCGAGTTCGGCGTGAACGGCAAGGAAGCGGTGACGATCGAGCAGCTGCTCACGCACACGTCGGGCTTCGACGCCGACCCCGCGCCGTCGCTGTGGCAGGGCTACTCCGACATCCCGTCGCGCCGCAAGGCCGTGCTCGACAGCCCGCTGAAGAACGCGCCGGGCACGACCTACCTCTACTCCGACCTCAACATGCTCACCCTCGGCTTCGTCATCGAGAAGCTCACCGGGCAGACGCTGGACAAGGTGGTGCACGACCGCATCACCGCGCCGCTGGGCATGGTCGACACCGGTTACAACCCGCCCGCGTCGAAGCTGAACCGCATCGCCGCCACCGAGTACGAGACCGACCCGCCGCGCGGGCTCGTGCGCGGCCAGGTGCACGACGAGAACGCGTGGTCCCTCGGCGGCGTCGCCGGGCACGCCGGCGTGTTCTCCACCGCGAGCGACCTGGCGATCCTCTGCCAGACGATCCTCAACGGCGGCACCTACCGGGGCAAGCGCATCCTGCGTCCGGACACCGTCGAGACGATGCTGACCAACTACAACCAGCGCTTCCCCGACGACGCCCACGGCCTCGGGTTCGAGCTCGACCAGCCCTGGTACATGGGTGCGCTTTCCTCACCGGTGACGGCCGGCCACACCGGTTTCACCGGGACGACGCTGGTCATCGACCCGGAATCGCGGTCGTTCGCGTTGTTGCTGACCAACCGAGTGCACCCGAGTCGGAACTGGGGCTCCATCAACACGGCCCGCCAGGTCTGGGCCACTTCGCTGGCCCAAGCCATGGCGGTGAAGCCCGCGCAGGGCCGCGACGCGTGGTTCGCGGGCCTCGGCGACAAGTCGACGGCTACGCTGAGTACGCAGCCCTTGACACCGCGATCCGGCGGTCCGCTGCAGGTCTCCTTCTACGCTTTCGTGGATACGGAAGGTCCGACTGATCCACTTCAGCTGGAATCGTCCTCCGACGGCGTCAATTGGCAACCAGTCGCGGTTCGTGCAAACGGACCAGGAGCACCCCCCGGACAGGTGACGTCGCTCTCAGGGCACGGACACCGTGCCTGGTGGCGCGTGACGGCAGAAGTACCGGCCTCAGGCGTTACAACCCTGCGCTGGCGTTACAACACTGACGCGAGTTACACCGGACGCGGGGTTTCTGTCGACGGTGTGAAAGTCACCGAACGCGGCCGGGCAGTTCTCGATGGTGAGCGGAATCCGTCGGCACTCACCGCGACGGGGTGGATTTTGAGCGCTCGGTGACCGGGCTGTCGCGCAGCGCCGAACTGGCCCTCCCACTCAGCGATCCGAAGCCTTTTGCGGGGCGACACTAAGTTGCCAAGTCGTTAGCTTGAGCTCGTTAACAAGGTCGACCTGGTTAGCGACTTTCTGGTCAACGATTAATCGCAAAACGAAGTCCGCAGACACGGACGGGTTGCGATCCTGCCGAAGGATGTGGGTAGCCTTGTCGCAAATGCCAACGGTTAGTAACTTTCCGACGGTGGACGATGCCGATTCCGTAACCATCCCGGCACCGTCCGAGCAAACCCCAGCTCAGACCACTGTGCGTGACGCCGATGCGAGCCCGCTGGTCCGCATCCGCTCGCTGCTGCCCGGGCTCGCCCGCGCCGAGCAGCGCGTGGCGAAGGTCGTGCTGGAGGACCCCGCTTCGGTAGCACGCCGGAGCATCACCGAGGTCGCCCTCGCCGCCAGCACCAGCGAGACCACGGTCACGCGGTTCTGCAAGGCCGTCGGCGTCGGCGGATACCCGCAGCTGCGCATCGCGCTGGCTGCGGACACCGCGCGCACCGAGGCCAGAACCACGCGCAACCTCGGTGGCGAGATCGCTCCGGACGACGACCTCGCGGCCGTGATCGGCAAGGTCAGCTTCGCCGACGCGCGCGCCGTCGAGGAGACGGCCGACCAGCTCGACGTCGCGACCATGCAGCGCGTGATCGACCTCGTGGCCGAGGCCGGCCGCGTGGACGTCTACGGCGTCGGCGCCAGTGCCTTCGTGGCCGCCGACCTGCAGCAGAAGCTGCACCGCATCGGCCGCGTGAGCTTCTCGTGGTCCGACACGCACATCATGCTCACCTCGGCCGCGGTGCTCAGCCCCGGCGACGTCGCCATCGGCGTCTCCCACACAGGCGCGACCACCGACACCGTGGAGGCGCTGCGCGTCGCCCGCGAGCACGGCGCGGTCACCGTCGCCGTCACGAACTTCCCGCGTTCGCCGATCACGGAGGTCGCCGACCACGTGCTCACCACGGCCGCGCGGGAAACCACCTTCCGTTCCGGGGCCACGGCCAGCCGCATCGCGCAGCTCACCGTGATCGACTGCCTGTTCATCGGGGTCGCGCAGCGCCACATGGACGCCTCCGTCCACGCGCTGGACGCCACGAGGGACGCGGTCGGCTCGCACCGGCTCGGGGTCAGGCCCGACGGTCGCCGCCGTCCGCGGGAAACCGGTAAGTGAACCGAGAAACGAGGCGCATGATGTCCGTCCCCACGCAGGCGGTACACGTCGATTCGCCGACCGAGCAGCGCAACCCTCGCACGGTGGACATCGACCTGATGTCCACCATGGGGATCCTCAGCGCCATCAACGCCGAGGACCGCCGGGTGCCCGACGCGGTGGCCGCGGTGCTACCGCAGCTGGCGCGTGCGGTCGACTACGCCGTGGAAGCCCTGCGGGGCGGCGGCCGCGTGCACTACGTCGGGGCGGGCACGTCGGGCCGCCTGGCGACGCTGGACGCGGCGGAGCTCGTGCCGACGTTCAACGTGCCGCCGGACCTCTTCGTCGCGCACCACGCGGGCGGCGAGAAGGCCCTGCGGCAGGCGGTCGAGAACGCCGAGGACGACGACGAGGCCGGCGCCGCCGAGCTCGCTGCCGTGGTGCAGCCGGGCGACTTCGTGCTCGGCCTCGCCGCCTCCGGGCGCACGCCGTTCGTGCTCGGCGCGCTCGAGGCGTCGAGCCGCCTCGGCGCGCACACGGGGCTGGTCTCGGCCAACCCGCGCGCGGCGAAGCCGGCCGGCGTCGACGTGCTCATCGCCGTGGCCACCGGCCCGGAGGTGATCGCCGGCTCCACCCGCATGAAGGCGGGCACGGCGCAGAAGCTGATCCTCACGGCGTTCTCCACGGCCGCGATGATCAAGCTGGGGAAGACGTACTCGAACCTGATGGTCAGCATGCGGGCCACGAACGCGAAGCTGCGCGGCCGCACGATCCGCATCCTGCAGGAAGCCACGGGCCTGACCATGGCCGACTGCTCCGACGCCCTCACCGAGGCCGGCGGCGACCTCAAGACGGCCCTCGTGCACCTGCTGTCGGGCTCCGACGTCGAACACTCCGCGGCGGCGCTCGCGGCCAGCGGGGGCCACGTGCGGAAGGCCCTCGACTCGCTGCACCTGCGCGCGGGCTGAGCTGTGTCTTCGGCCTCGGCTCCGCCGAGGCGCGCGAGATCGCCTCAAGCCGGCTTCTTCCCTCCCGATGTGCTCGGCCCGAGAGGCCGAGCACATCGCTCAGAAGCCGGCGCGATCTCGCGTGGTGGCAGAGCAGTCGCCAGGCGCCCATGACGTAAATCGGGCAAGAGCCCCTCATCTCCTGGTGAGGGGCTCTTTTGTGAACCTGCGCTTATTGCGGTTCACCTGTTCACCTGCCTAACCTCTCAGGTGTTGTCTGCGAGGAGGGCGGGTGTCGATGACCGGGGTGACTGAACCGACCCGCGCGAGGCAGCCGCTGTCGAGGCGGGAGTGGGGGTCGCTCTCCGGGATGGCGGCGGTGATCCTGCTGCTGAACCTCGTGGGCTGGGGTGTGCTCGTGCTGTTCATCGCGCCGCACCACTACGACCTGGGTGCGTCGGGTGTGTTCGGGATCGGGCTGGGGGTCACGGCGTTCACGCTCGGCATGCGCCACGCGTTCGACGCGGACCACATCGCGGCGATCGACAACACCACGCGCAAGCTGATGTCGGAGGGCCAGCGACCGCTGTCGGTCGGGTTCTGGTTCTCGCTGGGCCACTCGACGATCGTGTTCGGGTTGTGCCTGCTGCTGTCGCTGGGTGTGCGTGCGGTCGCCGGGCAGCTCGAAGACGACGGGTCGGCGCTGCACCAGACCACCGGGCTGATCGGTACGTCCGTCTCCGGCGTTTTCCTCTACCTCATCGCGATCATCAACCTCGTCGCACTCGTCGGGATCATCCGGGTGTTCGCGCGGATGCGCCGCGGCGAGCTCGACGAAGCCGCACTGGAACGTCAGCTCGACAAGCGCGGCTTCATGAACCGCCTGCTGCGCGGCGCGACGAAGGCCGTGCGGAAACCGTGGCACATCTACCCCGTGGGTGTCCTCTTCGGACTCGGCTTCGACACCGCCACGGAGATCGGCCTGCTGGTCCTCGCGGCCGGCGCGGCGGCGTTCGCCCTGCCCTGGTACGCGATCCTCGTGCTGCCCGTGCTCTTCGCCGCGGGAATGAGCCTGTTCGACGCCGCCGACGGCGTGTTCATGAACTTCGCCTACGGCTGGGCGTTCTCACGGCCGATCCGCAAGATCTACTACAACATCACCGTCACGGCGCTGTCCGTGGCCGTCGCGCTGGTCATCGGCACGATCGAGCTCGTGTCGATCCTCGCCGAGAAGCTCGGCATCACCCACGGCCCGCTCGCCGCGATCGCCGCCGTGAACCTCGACTACGTCGGGTTCGCGATCGTCGCGCTGTTCATCCTCACCTGGGCGGTCGCGCTGGCCGTGTGGCGGTTCGGGCGCATCGAGGAGAAGTGGTCGGCGCGCCTGACCACCGCGGATTGACGCTCAGCTCAGCCGGTGGACGCGCAGCGCGAGCTGGATCTCCAACGCGCGTTCCGGCTCGCGCCAGTCGTCGCCCAGCAGCGCGGAGACGCGGTCCAGGCGCTGCACCACCGTGTTCACGTGGACGTGCAGCTCATCCTTGGCGCGCGCCAGGTTCCCGCCGGCCGCGAAGTACGCGCGCAGCGTGCCGACGAGGTCCGTGCCGCGGCGGGAGTCGTAGTCCAGGACCGGGCCGAGCGTGGCCGTGACGTAGGCGGGCAGGTCGGCGTGGCGGCCCAGCAGTACGCCGAGGAAGCCCAGCTCGGCCATCGCCGCGCCGTCGCCTTCGCGGCCCAACGCGAGCAGGGTGCTCACGCAGCGGACGGCCTCGGCGTACGCGTGGGCGAGCGCGGCGGGACCCTTCGCGGGGCCGGCGGCACCGACCGTCACCGGACAGTCCACAACGGACTGTAGCTCACGAGCCACCCTGGGCGCCGCGACACCCTCCGGCGCGAGGGCGACCACCTGCTCCGCGTGCACACCCACCAGGTCGCCGTACCGCGCGCACGCCGACGCGAGGCCACGGCGGGAGATCCCGGGCGCGTGGGCGACGAGCACCACGTGCGGCGCCGACAAGTCGACACCCAGCCGCCGCGCGCGGGCCGTCAGCGACGCCGGGTTGCGCGCGGGCGCCGTGAGCAGGTCGGTGAGCAGCTCGCCGCGCACCTCGTCCTCGGCCTGCGCCACGGACCGGCGCAGCATCAGCAGCAACGCCGTCACCACGGCCGCGCGCTCGAACAACCGCCGGTCCGCCCCCGCCAGCTCCGGCCGGCCCGCCAGTGTCAGGCTGCCCAGCAGCTCCTGGCCGGCCCGCACCGCGCACACCCACGTGTCCGATGTGGACTCCGCGCGCCCGCTGCCGCGTGAGGCAGCCACCGCCGGCGCGTCGAACGGCAGCGCCGAGCCGGCCAGCAAGTCACCGGAAGCGTCGTGCACGGCGATCTCGCCCCGCAGCACGCCCGCCACCTCCGCGGCGACCTCCGGCAGGTCACCGCCACGGAGCACGAGGTCCATCAGGCGGTCGTGGGCCTCGTCGGCGCGGCGCATGGTCGCGTTCACGGCGTTGAGCTCGGCGGCCGAGCGGCGCGTCTCGTCGAGCAGGTGGGCGCTGTCCAGGGCGATCGCCGCGTGGTTGGCCAGCGACGACAGCAGCGCGACCTCCGCCGTCGAGAACTCGCGCGGCCCACGGTCCGACGCGTAGAGCACGCCCAGCACCTTGCCGCCGATGGCCAGCGGCACACCGAGGATCGCCGTGAGGCCCTCCTCCAGCACGCCCGTGTCGATCGGCGAGGTGTGGCGGAAGCGCGCGTCGGCGAAGTAGTCCGCCGTCGCGTACGGCCGCGCGGTCTGGGCCACGAGCCCACCGAGCCCCTCGCCCATGCCGAGCACGATCTGCTGGAACAACGCGGAAACCGAGCCGTCCGTGACGCGGATGTAGGTCTTGCCGGCGGCTTCGTCGTTCAGGCTCAGGTACGACACGTCGACGCCGAGGAGCGTTCGAGCCCGCCGCACGATCGAGCGCAGCACCGCGTCCGGGTCACGCAGCCGCGCGAGGTCGCTCGCGGTGTCGAACAACGCCGTGAGCTCGGCTTCCCGCCGCTGATGCTCGGTGAGCGTCTCGCGGACGCGCAGCGCGAGCTCGGTCGCATCGGCGCCGGACTCCCTGGCGGCGTGCGCCAGCTGCTCGCTGCTCGCCCCGGCGGCGAGCAGCTCGAGCAACCGGCGGTAGGGATCCACACAGGTCATGCTGTCACTGAAGGCCTCGCGGCGGCAGTCTCGGACTCGTGCAGCGACTCGCCGCGCGTTTCCCGCGCGCCGAGCAGGGCCAGCACCGACAGCACGCACATCGCGGCGACGTAGACCGAAACCGGCACCGTCGAGTGGTACGCCTGGAACAGGGCGACGGCGATGATCGGCGCGATCGCGCCCGCCGCGATCGACGACAGCTGGCCGCCCACCGAAAGGCCGGTGTAGCGCACGCGCGTGGGGAACTGCTCGGCGAAGAACGCGGCCTGCGGCCCGTACATCGCGCCGTGCACCACGAGCCCGATCGTCGCCGCGCCGATCACCGCGCCCGTCGTGCGCAGGTCCAGCAGCCAGAAGAAGCCGAACGCCCACGCGGCCATGCCGACCACGCCGAACAAGTACACCGGCTTGCGCCCGACCTTGTCGGAGAGCAAGCCCCACAAGGGAATCGTCACGAAGTGCACGGCCGAGGCGACCAGCACCGCCGTGAGCCCTGTCGCCTTCGGCAGGCCGAGCCCGGTGGTGACGTAGACGAGGATGAACGCCGTGATCACGTAGTACGACACGTTCTCCGCCAGCCGCGCCCCGAACGTCACGACCAGTCCGCGCAGGTGCCCGCGGAAGACGTCCACGATCGGCGTGGCTTCCTCCTCCCCCGCCGCGGCCTTCGCGGCCAGGAACACCGGCGACTCCGCGACCGCCAGCCGCACCCACAACCCGATCGCCACGAGCACGCCCGACAGCAGGAACGGGATCCGCCAGCCCCACGAGTTGAACGTCGCGTCGGACTGCACCGCCGCGAGGATCGCCAGCACCGCCGTGGCCAGCAGGTTCCCGGCCGGCACGCCGGTCTGCGGCCACGACGCCCAGAAGCCGCGCCGCCGGTCGTCACCGTGTTCGGACACGAGCAGCACCGCGCCGCCCCACTCGCCACCGAGCGCGAAGCCCTGCACGAGCCGCAGCAGCGTCAGCAGGATCGGGGCGAGGACGCCGACCGCGCCGTACGTGGGCAGCACGCCCATGAGGAACGTCGAGCCACCCATCATCACCAGGCTCACCACGAGCAGGCGCTTGCGCCCGATGCGGTCGCCGAAGTGGCCGAACACCAGCCCGCCGATGGGCCGCGCCAGGAAACCGACCGCGTAGGTCAGCAGCGCGAGCAGCGTGCCGGTGAGCGGGTCGGCGTTCGGGAAGAACAGCTTGTTGAACACGAGCGCGGCGGCCGAGGTGTAGAGGAAGAAGTCGTACCACTCCACGGTGGTGCCGATCAGGCTCGCGCCGACCACGCGCAGCAGGCCGGCCCGGGTTGGTGTTGTCACTGCAGACTCCACTTCGTTGTGGGGACGGGGTTTCAGGCGGCCGACCAGCCGCCGTCGAGGGGCAGCGACGCGCCCGTGACGTGCCCGGCGTGCTCGCCGCACAGCCACACCACGAGGTCGGCGACGTCCGCCGGTTCGATGAGCCGTTTGATGGCCGCGCGCCGCAGCAGCACCTGCTCCACGACCTCGTCGGCGTCGAGGCCGTGTTCGGCGGCCTGCGCGTCGATCTGGCCGGTGACGAGCGGCGTGCGCACGTAGCCGGGGTTGACGCAGTTGGACGTCACGCCGTGCTCCGCGCCTTCGAGAGCGGCCACTTTGGACAGTCCCTCGAGCGCGTGCTTCGCCGTGACGTACGCGGCTTTGAACGGGCTGGCGCGCAGGCCGTGGACGCTTGAGACGTTGACGATCCGGCCCCAGCCGCGCGCGTACATCGCCGGCAGCGACCGGCGGATCAGCAGGAACGGCGCCGTCACCATGAGCGCCTGGATCCGCGCGAACTGCTCGGGCGGGAACTCGGGCAGCGCGGCCACGTGCTGGAACCCGGCGTTGTTGACGAGCACGTCCAGCTCGTCCGGCAACGCGTCGATCACGGCGGGGTCGGTGAGGTCACCGACGTGCGCCCAGCCACCGATCTCGGCCGCGGCCGCTTCGGCACCACGCGCGTCGAGGTCGACGACGTGCACCTTCGCGCCGGCCGCCGCCAACGCCCGGACACAGGCGAGCCCGATTCCGCTCGCGCCACCGGTCACCAAGGCAACGCGGCCATCAAGGGCGCCTGGTGAGCTGTGACGTACCCCACTGGTCATGGGCTACGAGGTTAGGTCTCACCCACCTCGCCGACCATGTGTCCGACCACCACAGCCCGGCAAGATCCAGTGTGGCCGGACCACACCCCTAACCGGCGGCGGACGAAATGCCGCGCGCCTCCCGCGCACCCGCTTCGAACGCCTCACAGCAGAACAGCAGCCACTCCCGCACCCCGTCCGCCGTCCCGGCGGCGAAGCCGGAAGCGAGTTCGACGTACTTCGGCACGCGCCGGAAGAACGCCACTTCCGGCACGGTCAGTGCCTTCGGGTCCAGGCCCGTCGCGATCATCGACAGGCGCGCCGCCGCGCGGGCGACCACGCCGTCGGCCGAGCCGAACGGGCGCAGGGCCAGCAGCTCTCCGTGCACCACGGCCGTGAGCACCGCCCCGGGCACGGACGTCGCCCCCGTGACGAGCTGGGCCAGCAGCTCCAGGCGCTCGCCACCGGCACGGGGCCGGCCGAGCGCGTCGGGATCGTCGACGACGTCGGCCGCGGCCAGGACGTGCAGCTTCGCCAGCGCCTGCAGCGGCGCGCGCCGCCAGGTGGGCAGCAGCGGTTCCAACGACTCGGCCACGCGCAGGGCGCCGGCGAGCAGGGGGTCGGCGACCGCGCCGTCGGCGGGCAGCTCCGGGTTCGCGCCGTCGATGCCGGCCGACGCTCGCGCAGCGCGCACCGACGCCTCGGCGGCCGTCTCCGCGCCGCCGCGCAAGTTGGCGGGCAGGCGGTGCACGGCGAACACCGCGTCCTGCGCCGCCTTGGCCGCGGCGGCGACGCCGTCGAGCTCCAGCAGCGGCTTGAGCGGGTCGCTCATGCGTCGAGCACCTGCCCGGCGCGCTTGACGACCGGCGGCAGGACCGACCACGGGAAGTTGATCCAGCGGTCGGTGCGGCGCCACACGTACTCGCTGGTGACCGTGGAATGCGGCTTCTCGTAGATCACAGCGCAGCGCACGTCGGCCACGTGGTCGGCGCAGAAGTCGCGCACGAGCTTGAGCGTGGCACCGGTGTCGGCCACGTCGTCGGCGACGAGCACCCTCTTGTTGCTCAGGTCCACGACGTTCGGCACGGGCGGCAGCATCACCGGCAGGTCGAGACGCTGGTCGACGCCGGTGTAGAACTCCACGTTCATCACGTGCAGGTTCTTCACGTCCAGCGCGTAGCCCAGCGCGCCGGCGACGAAGAGCCCGCCGCGAGCGATGGAGAGGATGAGGTCGGGCTCGAAGCCGTCGGCGGCGACCTGCTCGGCGAGCTCCCTGCTGGCGGTGCCGAACAACTCCCAGGTGAGCTCTTCCCGCGCCGCGCCGTCTTCAGCCATGCCCATGCCTCTCCTCGATCGTTCCCGCGAGCATAAGCAACCGGGGAGTGGCCTGGAGAAATGATCGAGAAATGGCTATCTGACACGACCACTTGACGCCGTAGCTTGGGTCTCGTGAGCGACTGGAACGACCACCCGACCCTGTCCGGCACCCACGTGCGCCTCGAGCCCCTCGGCCCGGACCACGCGAAGGGCCTCTTCGAGGCCGGCCAGGATCCCGCGATCTGGGCTTGGCTGAGCGTCCGGCAGTTCGAGAACCCGGAAGACGCCGAGCGATTCGTCGAGGCCGCCACGGCCGATCCCGACCGCCGCGCGTGGGCGCAGATCGACGTCGCCACGGGCCTCGTCGCCGGCACCACGTCGTACTACCAGATCGTGGCGAAGCACCGGATCCTCTCGATCGGGCACACCTGGATCAGCCCCCGCTGGCAGCGCACCGGGCTCAACACCGAGGCCAAGTTCCTGTTGCTGCGCAACGCTTTCGAGGTGCTCGGCGCCCAGCGCGTGGCATGGGAGACCGACAGCCGCAACCTGCGTTCGCAACGCGCCATCGAGCGGCTCGGCGCGCTGCGCGAGGGGGTGCTGCGGGCCCACCGGATCCGTCCGGACGGCACGTCGCGCGACACGGTGGTGTACTCGATGACGGAAGCTGAATGGCCCGGCGCACGCGCCCGGCTGCCGGCCCGCCTCACCTGAGGGCGCGCCCACACGGCTGCATCCTTGTCCTGGGCGGACTAACGTCGCTAGCGTGCCGTGAGCCGCGGGTTCGCACTACAGGAGGCCTTGCACCATGACCGAGCAGTCCCCAGCGCTGGACAACCTGCTCACCGAGAGCCGCACCTTCCCACCGAGCGACGAGTTCGCCGCTCAGGCCAACGCCAAGGCCGACACGTACGAGAAGGCGGACGCGGACCGGGAGCAGTTCTGGGCCGAGCAGGCCGAGCGCCTGAGCTGGGACACGAAGTGGACCCAGGTACTGGACTGGACCAATGCGCCGTTCGCGAAGTGGTTCGTCGGCGGCAAGCTCAACGTCGCCTACAACTGCGTCGACCGGCACGTCGAGTCCGGCCACGGCGACCAGGTCGCCATCCACTGGGTCGGTGAGCCCGGCGACACCCGTGACATCACCTACGCGCAGCTGAAGGACGAGGTCTCCAAGGCCGCCAACGCCCTGGTCTCGCTCGGCGTGACCGCCGGCGACGTCGTGGCGATCCAGCTGCAGATGGTGCCCGAGGCGATCTTCGCGATGCTCGCGTGCGCCCGCATCGGCGCGCTGCACAGCGTGGTCTTCGGCGGCTTCTCCCCGACCGCGCTGCGCGCCCGCGTGGACGACGCGGCGGCGAAGATCGTGATCACCTCCGACGGCCAGTACCGCCGCGGCAAGGCCGCCGCGATGAAGGCCAATGTGGACGAGGCGCTCGAGGGTGCCGAGACCGTGGAGAAGGTCATCGTGGTCCGCCGCACCGGCAGCGACCTTGCCGGCGAGGTGCCGTGGACCGACGGGCGCGACCTGTGGTGGCACGAGCTCGTCGACGGGCAGCCGGCCGAGCACACGCCCGAGGCGTTCGACAGCGAGCACCCGCTGTTCATCCTCTACACCTCCGGCACCACCGGGCGCCCGAAGGGCATCCTGCACACCTCCGGCGGCTACCTCACGCAAGCTGCGTACACGCACCACAACGTGTTCGACCACAAGCCGGGCGAGGACGTGTACTGGTGCACGGCCGACATCGGCTGGATCACCGGCCACAGCTACATCGTCTACGGGCCACTGGCCAACCGCGTCACGCAGGTCGTGTACGAAGGCACGCCGAACACCCCGCACGAGGGCCGGCACTGGGAGATCGTGCAGAAGTACAAGGTCTCCATCTACTACACCGCGCCGACGCTGATCCGCACGTTCATGAAGTGGGGCGCGGAGATCCCGGCGAAGTACGACCTCACGTCGCTGCGGGTGCTCGGCAGCGTCGGCGAGCCGATCAACCCCGAGGCGTGGATCTGGTACCGCGAGACCATCGGCGCGAACAAGGCGCCGATCGTCGACACGTGGTGGCAGACCGAGACCGGCGGGATCATGATCTCGCCGCTGCCGGGCGTCACCTCCACCAAGCCGGGTTCGGCCCAGCGCGCGCTGCCGGGCATCTCGGCGAAGGTCGTGGACGACCAGGGCCACCAGGTTCCCCACGGAGGCGGCGGCTACCTCGTGCTCGACAAGCCGTGGCCGGGCATGCTGCGCGGCGTGTGGGGCGATGAGGAGCGCTTCCGCGAGACGTACTGGTCGCGCTTCGCCGACCAGGGCTTCTACTTCGCGGGCGACGGCGCCAAGTACGACGCCGACGGTGACATCTGGTTGCTCGGCCGCGTCGACGACGTGATGAACGTGTCGGGCCACCGCATCTCGACCACCGAGGTCGAGTCGGCGCTGGTCTCGCACCCGACGGTGGCCGAGGCGGCCGTGGTCGGCGCGACCGACCCGACGACCGGGCAGGGCATCGTGGCGTTCGTGATCCTGCGGGGCAACGCCGTCGACGGTGGCGACGAGGCCGTGCAGGAGCTGCGCAACCACGTCGCGAAGGAGATCGGCCCGATCGCGAAGCCGCGCCAAATCATGGTCGTGCCGGAGCTGCCGAAGACGCGCTCGGGCAAGATCATGCGCCGCCTGCTGCGCGACGTCGCGGAGAACCGGGCGATCGGCGACGTCACGACACTCGCGGACTCGTCGGTCATGGACCTGATCTCCTCCGGCCTGCAGTCGGGCAAGGAGGAGTAGGCGCCGCGCGGTAGATTCTGCTCGTGAGGAAGGGGCGCTCCCGGCCGGGAGCGCCCCTTCCTGCTGACTACCCCAAATGGCGGACATCGAACGCATGTTCTAAGATGTGCCGCTGTACCCACCCCAGACCCGGGCAAGGAGACGACACGAATGACCGTGGAAGCCTTGACGCACGACGAGGACACCGCGGCCGAAGCGGCGACGACCGAGGCAGCACCTGCCTCGGCGCAGGCCGCCGAGGCCCCGGAGGTCACCGAGCCCACTGAGACCACTGCCTCACCTGCGTCGTCTTCCGATTCGGACGCGGCCGCCCCCCCGGCCGCCGAAGAGGCGCCGAAGCCGAAGCGCGGCCGCCCGAAGGCCGCTCCCGCGTCCACTGCGAAGAAGACCCGCACCGTGGAGCTCACGCTCACCGTCACCGGCACGGCCGACGGCGAGTGGCAGGCCGAGCTCAAGAACGGCAGCAAGTGGGTCGCGAAGGGCCTGGAGATCCCGGCCGCCGCCGTCTCGCGCGCGGCGAAGGAGCTGCACCAGGACCTGTCGGGCCCGATCGACGAGGTCATCAACCAGGCCCGCGAGGCGCAGGCCGCGAAGGTCGCGCAGCTCGAGGCCGAGCTGGAAGCCGCCAAGGCGGCCCTGGCGGAGCTCGACGTCTGAGTATTCGCTCCGTGAAAAGGCCCGGCATTTCCCTGCCGGGCCTTTTTCATGCCAGGGCGGCCTTTTCGGCAGCGGCGCTTTGAACTCGAGCCAGCGACTGTCCACAATGGTCGTCACCTGGTGCTCGGCTCCACGCGGGTGCACCACGGTGTCACCGGGGCCGAGCTCCCCCGGCACACCCCCGACCACACCGGTCAGCCGACTTCGAGCACGTAGCTGACGCTGTCGTGATCGTGGCTGTGCACGGGCGACCCGACGCCGGCCGGGTACCGGATCTCGCACCCGGGCCCGTGCGCGGCGCGCTCCCTCTCACGGACGAACGCGGTGCCGCCGGTCAGCCGTCGTCCTTCCACAGTGGACACTTCGAGCCACTCGCTCATTCCGCCGCCTTCCGCCACACAGATATACTCCAGGTATACACACACGACGCAAGACTCGCGGAGCCCTTCGAGACGGCTCCCGGATCACGACCAGCGTCCACACCCCGCTACGCCGGCCGCAGCCAGGACGACGTGGCGGCGCACGTGAAGGAGCCAGCGCAGCTCCGCGTGCCCGCACAGAACGAGCGGACGTCGGGCGAGGCGGAGTGGGCGCTGGTGATCACCGACGAAGGCGTGCTACTCACCACGGCGTGCGACCACACCGACCACGACCTGGAGGCGCACGACGTCGCCTGGAGCAAGAACGCGGCGCCGGACGTGCCGGCCCGGAAGGCCTGGCGCCTCGAACACCTCGCGGAGCTGCTGCCGCCGTCGTACTGGCTGCCGGCGCCGAGCGGCTGACATTCAAAGGATAGGCACAATTAAATAAGGAAACCCTTCCTTGATGTTGCCCATCCGACAGAGGCGATCAGCCGAATTCCGTGTTTCACTATTCTCGTGACAGAAACGGTGGACGCGACTGATTCCCACTCCCACGAGCCCCACGAGGACGTCGGTGGCAAGCTGAACTGGCTGCGCGCCGGGGTTCTCGGGGCCAATGACGGGATCGTGTCCGTCGCGGGCATCGTGGTGGGCGTCGCGGGGGCGACCACGAACAGCGCGGCGATCCTCACCGCCGGAATTGCCGGACTGGTGGCCGGTGCGTTTTCGATGGCCGGCGGAGAATACGTGAGCGTGAGCACGCAGCGCGACACCGAACGCGCGTTGCTGCAGCTGGAGAAGCAAGAGCTGAAAACGATGCCCGAGGCCGAGGAACGCGAGCTCGCCGAGATCTACGAGGGCAAGGGCCTGTCCAAGGAGCTCGCCGCGCAGGTCGCGCGCGAGCTGACCCGCAAGGACGCGTTCCAGGCCCACGCCGAGGCCGAGCTGGGCATCGACCCGGACAACCTCACCAACCCGTGGCAGGCGGCGTGGGCTTCGCTGATCGCGTTCTCCGTCGGCGCGCTGTTGCCGCTGCTGTCCATCGCCTGGACGGCGGTGTCGGTGCGGGTGTGGGCGTGCGCGCTGGCCGTGGTCGTGGGCCTCACGCTCACCGGATTCGTGAGCGCGCGCCTGGGCAACGCGCAGGTGGGGCGCGCGATCGCGCGCAACGTGGGCGTCGGCGCCCTCACCATGCTCGTCACCTACTTCGTGGGAGTGCTGTTCGGCACCACCATCGCCTAGGAGCTAGTGCACGCCCTTCATCAGCCGCCGGATGAACGGGATCAGCGCGAGCAGGATCAGGCCGATCGCGATGGCCACGCCGCCGATGATGCTGAAGTACGGCGTCTCGTCGTGCACGTCGTAGGACTCCGCGAGCTTGCCCGACAACGCGGTGCCCAGCGAGACCGACAGGAAGTTCAGCGCCACCATCTGCGTGCGGAACGCCTGGGGCGCGAGCTTCGTCGACAGCGACAGCCCGACCGGCGACAACATCAGCTCCGCGATCGTGAACACCAGCAGGATGCCGGCGAGCGCGATGAGCGGGCTGCCGTTCACGCCGGTGCCGGTCATCGGCAAGAACAGCAAGAACGCGAGACCCATGAGCACCGTGCCCAGCACGAACTTCATCGGCGTCGAGGGCTGCTTCGGCCCGAGCTTCGTCCAGATCGCGGCGACGATCGGCGCGAAGATGATGATGAACACCGGGTTGATCGAGTTGACCCACGACACCGGCATGTCCCAGCCGAACAGGTTCCGGTCGAGGCGCTGGTCGCTGTAGACCGAGACGACCGTGGACTGCTGCTGGTAAAGCGAGAAGAACGCGGCGCTCGCGATGTACATCGGGATGAACGAGAACACGCGGCTGCGCTCGTCGGACGTGATCTTCTTGCTGGTCAGGATGACCACGAAGTACACCACCGAGATCGCGACGACCACGTACACGACGACATCGGCCAGGTTCGACGGCCCGACCACCCCGGACATGATCAGCGCGGCCACGGCGACCACGATCACCACGGCGACGCCGATCGCCAGCCAGCGCTGCGAAGGCAGCAGCGGGTTCGGGATCTCCGACGCCTTCTCGCCCAGGTTCTTGCGGCCGAGCGTGTACTGGACCAGGCCGAGCGCCATGCCGATCGCGGCGAGCCCGAAGCCGAGGTGGAAGCCGACCTCCGACTGCGCGAGCCCGGTGAGCAGCGGGCCGATGAAGCCACCCAGGTTGATGCCCATGTAGAAGATCGTGAAGCCGGCGTCGCGGCGCTCGTCGCCCTCGGCGTAGAGGGTGCCGACCACGGCGGTCGCGTTGGCCTTGAGGCCGCCGGAGCCGATCGCGACGCACGCGAGGCCCACACCGATGCCGGTCAGGCCCGGCAGCAGCGCCAGCGCGATGTGGCCGATCATCACCAGGATCGCGCTGTAGAACAGCGTGCGCTCGGAGCCGAGCAGGCGGTCGGCCACCCACGCGCCGATCACGGTGGCGAGGTAGACCGTGCCGCCGTACGCGCCGACGACGCCGAGCGCGTCGCCCTGGTCGATGCCGAGACCGCCCTGGTCGGCCTTGTAGTACAGGTAGATGGCGAGGATGCCGAGCATCCCGTAGTAGGAGAACCGCTCCCACATCTCGACGCCGAAGAGGTTCGCCAGCCCTCGTGGGTGCCCGAAGAACCTCGTGTCGTGCTGGGCCTCGGTAGAGGTACTCACAACTGTCTCGTCCTTGTCCTAGACAACGTTGTCGTTTCCGATTCGCATGCTAGAAGGCAAATGGGTGAAGAGAACACCGGACCGGGTGTGGTGAGCGTCATCGGGCGCCCGGGCCGGCTCGGACGGGCCGCTAAAATGGCGTCAAAGGTGCGCCGGGAAGCCTGGTCGGCAATGTTTGTGACGATTGCCGCACCTGGAGGATCCGCCCATGACCGCTTCGCGTCCGGCCCGCGCCGCCGAGTTCGCCCGCTACCTGCGCACGGAGACCACCGGCGGGATCATCCTGCTCGCCGCCACGGCCGTCGCGCTGATCTGGGCCAACTCGCCGGCCGGTGACGTCTACCGGGCCGTGCGCGACTTCCACGTCGGCCCCGAGTTCCTGCACCTGAACCTGTCGATCGGCGACTGGGCGAAGGACGGGCTGCTCGCCTTGTTCTTCTTCGTCGCCGGGCTCGAGCTGAAACGCGAGCTCGTGGTGGGTGAGCTCTCGCGCGTCAAGCAGGCGGTCCTGCCGGTGATCGCGGCCGTCGGCGGGATGGTCGTGCCGGCGCTGATCGCGCTGGCCGTCGCCTGGGGGACGCCGGGGATCGACCGCGCGTGGGCGATCCCCGTGGCCACGGACATCGCGTTCGCGCTCGGCGTGCTGGCGCTGACGGCGTCGAACCTGCCGAGCAGCGCGCGGGTCTTCCTGCTTTCGCTGGCGGTGGTCGACGACCTCGGCGCGATCCTCGTGATCGCGATCGTCTTCACCACCGGGTTCGACCTCGTGGCCGCCGCCGTCGCCGTGGTGGCGCTGGCGTTGTACTGGTTCCTGCAGCACAAACGCGTGCGCACGGCCTGGTTGTACGTGCCACTCGCGGTGGTCACCTGGGTCGCGGTGCACTCGACGGGCATCCACGCGACCATCGCCGGCGTCGCCCTCGGGCTGCTCACCCGCGTGAAGCCCGACGAAGGCGAGGACGAGGCACCGGCGGTG
The DNA here is from genome assembly GCF_040678995.1 of Amycolatopsis sp. NPDC049253. NCBI lineage: Bacteria > Bacillati > Actinomycetota > Actinomycetes > Pseudonocardiales > Pseudonocardiaceae > Amycolatopsis > Amycolatopsis sp. NPDC049253. The sequence continues at coordinate 109,517 of NZ_JBFAQX010000007.1, forward strand.
CGGCTGGAGCACCGGCTGCAGCCGTGGTCGGCGGCGGTCGCGGTGCCGGTGTTCGCGCTGTTCGCCGCGGGGATCTCCGTCAGCGGGCACGCGTTGGGCCAGGTCTTCACCACCGCGTTGCCGCTGGCTGTCCTGTTGGGACTGGTCGTGGGCAAGTTCGTCGGGATCCTCGGCGCGAGCGTGCTGGCGGTGAAGCTGGGCGTCGCGGAAAAACCCACCGGCACGGGCTGGCGTGATCTCGCGGCGCTGGCGTTGCTCGGCGGGGTCGGCTTCACCGTGAGCCTGCTGATCGCCGATCTCGCGCTCGACGAACCGGAGACCGAGCTGGCCAAGGCGGCGGTGCTGATCGCGTCGGCCATCGCCTCGCTGGCGTCCGCCGCGCTGCTGGTGCGCCGCAGCCGGGCGCACGCTCGCGGATCCGATCCCGACACTCCCGACGGTCCGCCGCGCCCAGGGAACGGGTACGTGGCACGATGACCCGGTGACCAGCCCCAAACACGAACGCACCGGCCCCGACGGCGTGGGGGCCGTGCCCTACCTGCCCCTGTCGAGCGACGAGGAGGCCGCGGCTGCGGAACAGTCCATCGGCAAACTCGTCGGCGATGCCACCCAGCACCTGTCGACGCTGGTCAGGGCCGAAGTCGAGCTGGCGAAGTCGGAGCTGGTCGGCGAGATGAAGAAGGGGCTCAAGGGAGCCGTCTACTTCCTCATCGCCCTCGCCGTGGGGCTCTACAGCACGTACTTCCTGTTCCTGTTCATCGCCGAGATCCTGTCGGACTGGTGGGGCGTGCGCTGGCCGGCGTTCCTCACCGTGTTCGGCCTGATGCTGCTCACCACCGCCGTCACGGCGTTCCTCGGCTGGCGCAAGGTGAAAAAGCTGAAGGCGCCGGAGCGCACGATCGACAGCGTCAAGGAGACGGCCGCGGCCCTGAAGCCGCATCGCGCCGCCGAAGAAGACAACCTGCCCGCGACCCGTCCCTGACGCGGCACCGCACCCAGGCTGAGTTACCGATCCGGCCTAAGGTAGGCCGACCCCTACCCGGCACGTAACCGTTGCTACGAAGTCATTCGGCCGTGACTGTGGTTGGATTGGTAGCGATCGGCACAGTACCGGCTGAAGCGGAGCCCGCAGTGCAGCTCACGCCCGACCCGTCGATCGTCCGGATCGACGGTCCGTGGACGCACCGCGACGTCTCGGCCAACGGCATCCGCCTGCACGTCGCCGAGCTCGGTGACGGACCACTGGTACTGCTGCTGCACGGCTTCGGCGAGTTCTGGTGGACGTGGCACCACCAGCTGCGCGGCCTCGCCGACGCCGGGTTCCGCGCCGTCGCGGTGGACCTGCGTGGCTACGGCGACTCGGACAAACCCCCGCGCGGCTACGACGCCTGGACGCTGGCGGGCGACGTCGGCGGTCTGATCAAGGCCCTGGGCGCGCGCCGCGCCCACCTCGTCGGCCACGCCTGGGGCGGCATGCTCGCGTGGACCGTCGCCTCGCTGCACCCCCGGCTCGTGTCCTCGGTGACGGCTGTGGGCGCCGCGCACCCGCTCGCGCTGAAGTCCGCCATACTGCGTTCGCCCCGCCGCCAGGGCCGCGCGGCCGGGCACCTGTTCCGCTTCCAGGTGCCGATGAAGCCGGAGAAATGGCTGGTCCGCGACGACGCCGCCAACGTGGAGTCGTTGTTCCACAGCTGGTCCGGCCCGGCATGGCGGTCCTCTTCGGACTTCACGAACACGGCAGGCCGGTTCCGTCAGGCGATGCTGATCCCGGGCGTCGCGCACTCCGCGCTGGAGTACTACCGCTGGGCCTTCCGCGCCCAGTTCCGCGGCGAGGGGCGCCGCTTCACCGACGCCGTGGGCAAACGCGTCGCCGCGCCCGTCCTGCAACTGCACGGCGCCGTGGACACGTGCATCGTCCCGGAGACCGCACGCGCGTCCGTGCACTGGGCCGGGCCGCACGGCGAGCCCCGCATCTGGCCCGGCGTCGGGCACTTCCCGCATCTGGAAGAGCCGGACCGCGTGACGAAGTCCGTTGTGGACTTCGTGAGCTGACTCAGCTCGCGCAGGCGCCTGTGCTCACGTTCGTCGTCTGCGACGGCGCCGCCGCGACCTCCGCGCGCACCTGTTCCGCGGTCAGGGTGAAGCCCGTGTCCGGATCTTCCACCGCCGCGCCGAAGACGACGCCGATCACGTCGCCGTCAGGGGTGATCATGGGGCCGCCGGAGTTGCCGCTGCGGATGCCCGCGCGGATGGTGAACACGTCGCGCTGCACGGTGTTCGCGTCGTAGATGTCGGGGCCGCGCAGGTTGATGCGGCCGCGCACGCGGGCGGCGGTGGAGGTGTACGGGCCGTCGAGCGGGTAGCCGAGCACGATGGCGTTGTCGCCGGCGCGCGCGGTCTCCTGCGCGAACGGCAGCACCGGCGCGGACAGGCCCGGCACGGCCAGCACGGCGATGTCGACCTCGGGGTTGAAGTACACGACGCGCGCGCGGTAGTCGCCGCGCGTGGACTCGATGCCGACCTCGTCCGTGCCCGCGACCACGTGCGCGTTGGTCATCACGCGCTGCGGGGCGATCACGAACCCGCTGCCCTCCAGCGATTTCGAGCACGACGGCGCGTTGCCGCGGATCTTCACCACGCTCGGGTGCACCCGGCGCGCGACCGCGGTGATGTTCATCGACGTGTCCGGAGGCGCGGCGTCGGCGGCCGGTGCCTTCTCGAACGGCGAGAGCGCCGAGGGGAAGCCCGACGCGTCGAGCAGCTTGCGCAGGTCGCTCGGCAGGCCCTGGGCCTCGGCCGGCATCAGGTCGTTGACCTCGCCCAGCACGACCGACGAGTTGATGGACTTAGCCAGGCCTGGAATGGCCGACACCGTGGTGAGCGGGTTCGCGACGAGCCACGCCACCACGAAAACCGCTGCGGCCTGGACGATCGCGCCCAGCGTCTTGTCCACTCCGGACAACTTGTCGGGGTTGATCTTCTGGCGCAGCTTGCGCCCGATCCACACCCCGAGCGTTTCGCCGAGCACCACGAGGAACACCACCACGGCGAGCGCGAAGGCCACCTTCGCCACGGGGTTGTCGAACAGCTCGATCACGAACGGGGCCAGCTTCACGCCGAGCACCGCCCCGATGGCGACCCCGATCAGCGCGGGCAGCGCGACGATCACGCCCTGGAACGCCCCCGAAACAGCCGCCAGCACCGCCAGCACCAGCACGAGGACATCGACCCAGTTCACGCCGTCACTCCTCGATCGCCTCTCCCCGCGCCGCGTTGCGGGCCCGGTGTTCGGCCAACGCTACGTCAAGGTCGCGCACGTCGCCGGTGTCCCACTCACGCTCCCAGCCGCCGAGCGAAAGCAACGCCGACAGCAGCCCGGCGGTGAAGCCCCACACGAACAGCCCGTCGACGGCGAACGCCGGGCCCTTCCACGTGCGGCCCTTCATCTGCACGCGGAAGCGGTTGGCCGGGTCGGCGAGGTCGGCGAGCGCGACCCGCGCGACGGCCGCCGTCTCACCCGGGTCCACGGCGTGCACCGGCGACGGCGTGTGCCAGTAGGCGAGCACGGGCGTCACCGCGAAGCGCGACACCGGCACGGGCAGCTCCGGCAGGATCGCGATCGGCAGGATGCCCGCCGGGTCGACGCCCGTCTCCTCCTCGGCCTCGCGCAGGGCGGTGCCGACGGGTCCGCCGTCGCCGTCCTCCGCGCCGCCGCCCGGGAACGCGACCTGGCCCGCGTGCGAGCCGAGCGTGTCGGCGCGGCGCTGCAGCAGCACGTCGGGACCATCGGCGCGTTCGCCGAAGAGGATCAGCACGGCGGCGGAGCGCGTGAGCGACTCGTCGACGGTGAAGCGGGTGAAGGTGCGACTCTCGACCTCAGCGGACACCTTGACCAGCGGCCGCAGCCACTCCGGTACTTCTTCGGGGTCGACGAGGGGACCGGTCATGAGAAGTCCTTCACGGCTGCGCGCACCTGGTCGGTGCTGTCGAACAAGCGGGGGCTGGAGATGAAGCGCACCTGCCCGTCGGGGGTCACGAGGTAGGACGCGGGCAAGTTCGAGGGCACCTTGAGGGCGGTGCGGATCGGTCCGGTCGAGCCGTCGCCGTCGTAGACCGAGGGCAGGTGCACGCCGAGGGTCCGCAGCAGGCCGAGCCCGTCGGCCGCGGGGCTGGCCACCTGCACCCCGACCACGCGCACGGCGCCGGGTTCGGTGGCGTACTTCTGCAGCACCGGCAGCTCGGTGCGGCACGGTGTGCACCACGAGGCCCACACGTTCACCAGCGTCGGGCCGCCGGCGAGGACCTTGCCGACGTCGACGCGCGAGCCGTCGCCGAGGCAGTCGGCCTGGATGCCGGACAGCTGCGCGACCTCCGTGGCGGCCGGTGGCGGGCACGCGTTCAACGCGGCCTGTGCGCGGGCGGCGGTGAGGTCACCCGTCGCGGCGGGCGCGTCCTTCGAGGAGCCCCGCGTGGTGAGGACGGCGACCAGCACCGCGACCACCAGGACCGCGACGCCGAGTGCCCACTTGGTGACCGTGGTCACCCGCGCGCCGCCAGCTCGAGGATGTGCTCACGCTCCTCGCCCTTGACGAGCTTCGCGGCGGCCTCGAACTCCGTGGGTCCCAGCCCGTAGGACGGGCAGTCCTTCTTCAGCGGGCAGGCGCCGCACGCCGGCTTGCGCGCGTGGCACACCCGGCGGCCGTGGAAGATCACGCGGTGGGACAGCATCGTCCACTCCTTGCGCGGGATCAGCTCCCCCACGGCGTGCTCGACCTTCACCGGGTCTTCCTCGGCCGTCCAGCCCCAGCGGCGCACGAGGCGGCCGAAGTGGGTGTCGACCGTGATTCCCGGCACGCCGAACGCGTTGCCGAGCACGACGTTGGCCGTCTTGCGCCCGACCCCGGGCAGCGTCACGAGGTCGTCGAGCTTTTTGGGCACCTCGCCGTCGAAGCGTTCGACGAGCGCCGCGCCCAGGCCCATCACCGAGTTGGCCTTGGCCCTGAAAAACCCGGTGGGCCTGAGGAACTCCTCGAGTTCGGTGCGATCGGCACCCGCGTAGGCGGCCGCCGTGGGGTAGCGCTTGAACAACGCGGGCGTGACGAGGTTCACCCGCACGTCGGTGGTCTGCGCAGAAAGCACCACCGCGACCAGCAGTTCCAGCGGATTCGTGAAATCCAGCTCGGCTTTCGCGTCGGGATACACCTCGTCGAGGCAACGCTTCATACGCCGGGCGCGTCTCACCAAGGCGAGCCGGCTTTCACCGGCGCCCTCGCGGGGGGCGTTCGTGACGGCAGGTGGCACCCCGATAGCCTACGGGCGCGTCGGACGAGCCGGGCGGGAGCACCCGCCGGTGGACGGCCGACACGCCAGAGCACCACCTCGGCGCACCGTGTGCCGCGAGGAGCGAGGATCTGGAGTCGATGCTTACTTTCCGTAGTGGATGTGCGTCATGACCGCGTGGTTCGTGATTCTGGTCCCACTCGTGATCATGTTCTTCGCTCTCTTCATGGAGCGGGTGGAAAGCCGCCTCAAGCACGTCGCGGTGCAGGAGAACGAGGTCGAGGAGTTTCTGGAGCAGGCCCAACCCAACGAGGTCAGGGCCCTTTACGGCCACGGGATCGGCCGCGCTCTGGAGCTGTTCCGGCTCCGCAGGCTGGGCGGACGGGCAGCCAGGCTACGGGCGCGGCGCGTGCGGAGTTAGGCTCCCTGTTCGTGCGAGATCGTCTCCGGCTGCCGCGCCCCGCGCGGCGAGCCGACGGGCGATCTCGCCGACACGCCCTAGACTGACGCGAAAGTGATCGGCGACACGGCCTTCGACCTGCGAAGGAAGTGATCGTTTCTCGACGAGGAGGCACCCGAGGTGGACGAAACCCTGGCCCGTGCGGGCATTTTCCAGGGTGTTGAGCCGGCAGCCGCTGAGGCTCTGGCCCAGACCTTGGAATCCGTGGAGTTCCCCCGCGGCCATGTCATCTTCAGCGAGGGTGAGCCGGGCGACAAGCTGTACATCATCCAGTCCGGCAAGGTGAAGATCGGCCGCAAGTCGCCGGACGGCCGCGAGAACCTGCTGGGCATCTTCGGCCCGTCGGACATGTTCGGCGAGCTGTCCATCTTCGACCCCGGCCCGCGCACGTCGAGTGCGACCACGGTCACCGAGGTCCGCGCCGTCACCATGGACCGCCCGGCCCTGCGCCAGTGGATCTCGACGCGCCCGGAGATCGCGGAGCAGCTGCTGCGCGTCGTGGCCCGCAGGCTGCGCCGGACCAACAACATGGTCGCCGAGCTGATCTTCACCGACGTGCCCGGCCGCGTGGCCCGCGCGCTCCTGCAGCTCGCGCAGCGCTTCGGCAGCCAGGAGGCCGGCCTCCTGCGCGTGACCCACGACCTCACGCAGGAGGAGATCGCCCAGTACGTCGGCGCCTCCCGCGAGACCGTCAACAAGGCCCTCGCCGACTTCGCCCACCGCGGCTGGCTGCGACTGGAAGGCAAGAGCGTCCTGATCCTGGACCCGGAGCGCCTGGCCCGCCGCGCGCGGTAACTGTTCTGGACTGAAGGCCACCCCCCGCCTCCCGGCGCCGGGTGGCCTTCGTCGTTTTCGGGGCTTTTGTGCCTGGCGCCGGGATTCGGCCTTTGTGGGCGTCCCCCACACGAGCGGCATCCCGGTGGCGTGGTCGTGTCGCGGGGCGTTTTTCTTCCACGGCAGCGAAAATGAGTCAACGCACACGGCTTCCCCAAAAACAAGAAGCCGGGCGCCACCCCCGACGTGGCGCACCGGCTTCTTGCCTTCGCGCGGACCATCCCCCGACGACCCGCGCTCCCCGCCCTCCGGTTCAGGCCCCGACCCGTATGCCGGAGGGAGCTGGGATGTGCTGTTTCTCAACCATCATGGCCACTACCCACGAATTCAAGGCCATTCACTCTCAAGGACGCCGCTTCGGCCGTTTCGTTGCACGAGTTCACCGAGAATCCATAGAGCGTTACGGGATCGAGACCTCTGCGACGTAACTCGCGCAGTTCGACGGGGGTGACGCACCTGACCGGAAAACAACTGGTACTTCCGTACCACTCGCAGGCATACTGGTACGCGTGTCCCACTCTGCTCGCTCCGAAGGCCGCACCACACTCGCCGACTACCGTGCCGCGCTGAGGGCCCCCGGCTCTCGCCGCCCGGTCGTCGCGTCGGTGCTCGCCCGCTTGCCGATCGCGATGATCGGCATCTCCGCGCTGCTCTACGTGCAGCGCGAGACCGGCTCGTTCGCCGCCGCCGGGCTGGTTTCCGCCAGCTCGCTCGCCGGCGTGTCCGTGGGCGCGGTAGTGCAGGGGCGCCTCATCGACCGTTACGGACCCACGCGGCCGCTGCTGGTCACGGTGGGGCTGTTCGCGCTGTCGATGGTCGCGCTGGCCCTGGCGATCGAGGCCCACGCGCCGACGTTCCTGCTGGTCGTGCTCGCCGCCGCCACGGGCCTGTCGGAGCCGATGATCGGGTCGGCCTCGCGTGCGTTGTGGACGAAGCTGCTTCCGGAAGGCCCCGCGCGCAACGCGGCCTTCTCGTACGAAGCGATCAGCATGGAAGTGTTCTTCATCCTCGGCCCGGGTATCGCGGGTCTGCTGATCACGGCGCCGTGGGCCGGCACAGGCATGGTCGCGGGTGCCGCGGCGATGGTCACCGGCGCGACGGTGTTCGCGCTGAGCCCCGCCGTGCGCGCCTGGGGCCCTGCTCCGCGCGCGAAAACGCGGCTGCTGGGTGCGCTGGCGAGCCCGGGCATGCGGACGCTCGCCGTGGCCGCGCTGGGCTTCGGCGTGGTGATCGGCTTCGTCGAGGTGGCCGTGCCGGCCGCCGCGACCGAGTCCGGGCACGCGGCGCTGAGCGGGCTGCTGCTTTCGGCGTGGTCGCTGACATCGGTGGCGTTCGGCGTGGCCTACAGCCTGCACCCGTGGCCGCGCCGGCTGGGCCTGCGCCTGCCCGCGTTGCTGGGTGGGTTCGGCGCGCTGGTGGCGCTGCTGGCGCTGCCGTCGTCGCTGTGGGCGCTGGCCCTGCTGATGCTGCTGGCGGGCGCGCTGATCACGCCGCAGTCGACCACGCACTCGACGGCGATCGAGACCGTCGCGCCGCGCGGTACGGCCGCGGAGGCCTTCGGCTGGGTCCTCACCTCGGTGACGCTGGGGCTGGCCGCCGGCCAGTCCGTGAGCGGTTACCTGGTCGAGCACTCGGGCCCGAGCGCGTCGTTCCTGGCCGCCGGTGTGGCCGGGGTGGCGCTGGCGATCGTGGTGTGGCTGATGCGCGGCACCGTGCGCACGCCGGCGGCGGAGCCGACCGACTCGGGTGAGCTCGTGGGCGCCGGTCACTGACGTTTCCGCAGGCCAGCAGGGCCGTGGCCGGTTCTTGTCGGTGGCCCGCGCTAGCTTCGCGGGCATGGATCTGACGTCACCGGCACGGCCCCTGTCCACGGCCGTGAACGCCGCCGCGCGCCTGCTGCCGAGGCAGGCCGCGCTGCGGTTGCGCGCCGACGCGGACGGGCTCGAGGTCGCAGGCAGCGACCGCGACCTGTCCGTGCGCTTGGCGTGCCCGGCGACGTCCCACACCGACGGGGAGGTGCTCGTGCCGGCGGCGCCGCTGGCCGAGACGCTGAAGATGCTGGACGTCGACCAGGTGCGCCTGGTCGTCGAAGGCAGCCGGCTGGCGGTGCGCGTGGCAGGGGCGCGGTTCGCCGTGCCGCTGCTCGACCGGGGTGCGCGCGTGGAGCCCGCGCGGCCACCGCAGTTGTCCGAAGTGGACGGGGAGCTGCTGGCGGCCGCGGTCCGCACGGTCGCGGGCACGGCCGCCAAGGACGATCCGCTGCCGGTCTTCACGGGCGTGCGCGTGCAGAGCTCCGGTGACACGCTCGTGCTCACCGCCTCGGACCGCTACCGCATGGCCGTGGCGCGCGTGCCGTTGCGAGCGGCGTGGGGGCCGCTCGACGTGCTCGTGCCCGCGCGCCTGCTGACCGAGGCCACGCGCCACGCCACCGGCACGCTCACCCTCCACGCCGACACCGGCCACTTCGGCCTGGCCTGGACCGGCGGCACCGTCACCACCGCCGTCCTCGACGCGGGCTTCCTGTCCGCCGACGCGATTCCGAGTGGCGACGTCGACACGGAGGTCGAGCTGCCCGCCGACGCCCTCGCCGCGGCCATCCGCCGCGTCGGCGTCTACGCCGAAGACCGCCGCGTCCTGACCCTCGAGGTGGGCGACGCGCACGTCCGCCTCGCCAGCACCCGCGCCGACACGGGCGAAGCCGAGGAAACCCTGAAGGCAAACGTTTGCGGCGGCCGCACCTCGCCGTCCTTCCAGGCCCGCTACCTCCTGGACGCCCTCGCCCCCTTCGCCGATTCCACCGTGCGGCTGTCGATCCAGCCGGGGCTGCGCGCGTGCGTCCTGACGGCTGCGGAGGCCCACGAGGTGAGCCTCACGTACTACCTGATGCCGATGTTGCCCCGCTGAGCCGAGCGGGGACGTTTCAGGGTGCGACCCAGCTGCCCGAGCGTTTGATGGTCCGGATCATCGGCGCCGTCTCGACCTGGTGGATGCCGGGGAGGGCGCCGAGGCGGGTGGCGAGGAAGTCGTAGAGGGCGTCGTCGTCGCGGCAACCGATGCTGAGCGTCAGGTTGGTCGGACCGGTGGTGGCGGCGACGAGCGCGACCTCCGGATAGGTCGCGACCTCGCGGGCCACGGCGTCGAGGCGGGAAGGGGTGACGCCGAGCCACAACAGGGCCGACAGGGAAGCGCCGAGGAGAGCGGCGTCGACCTCGACGTCGAAGTAGAGGGCGCCGGTGGCCCGCAGGTGCTCGAGGCGACGGCGGACGGTCGTTTCGGAGCGTCCCGACGCGGTGGCCAGGGTGGCCAGCGACGCGCGGCCGTCGTGGGCCAGGGCGGCGAAAAGGGCGTCGTCGCCCGATTCCAGACGCGGTGTCACTGCGCTGCCGTCCCAGACGGGGGTCAGCGCGGCGACCTGAGCGGCGTTCAGGGCACTGGCGCGACCAGGCCAGCCCGCCGGGCCACCGGCGAAGCGGCGCAGCAACCGGTGCGCCGTCACGGACACCACGCGCGGCGTGCGCGGTAGTTGCCCGAGCAGCAGGCCCTCGTCGGCCTCCTGGCGGGGCGCCGAGGTGTAGCAGGCGATCTCCGTGCCGCCGGACGTCAGGCTGACCCACGACGTGTCGTCGCGCCGCGCGAGGGCCGTGGCGATGGCGCCCGCGGCGTCGGGCATGCAGCGCACCCGCAGCAGCCACACCACGCGCCCGAGTTTCGTCACCTCCGGCACGCCCACGACCCGCACCACCCCCGTCGAACGCAGCCGGTGGTAGCGCCGCGCCACGGTCTGGTCCGACACGCCCAGCACCTCGGCCAAGCGGCTGAAGGGCACGCGCCCGTCGAGCTGGAACGCGTGCGTCAGCCGGCGGTCGAGGTCGTCGAGCTGAGGTGAATCCACCGGATCAGCCTATGCCGTGTCGGATTTCGAGCATCCGGAGCGAATGAGCAGCTGGAACCGCCGGTGCGGACGAGAGTCGGGACCACCGGAAGGAGCCGTGAATGAACCTCGACCACACCGTCTTCCTGGCCCAGCACTACGAACGCGTCTGGCAGCGCTACGAGCGGCTCGGCTTCACCCTCAGCCCACCGTCGCGCCACTTCGCCGCGGGCACGAGTGGTAGCGAGCCGACGCTCAGCTGCACGGCCAACCGCTGCGCGTACTTCGGCGACTCGTTCGTCGAGCTGATCGGCATCGTCGACGCGGCCGCGGGCGACCCGTGGCACGTGCTGCCGATCGTCGCGCGCGGCGACGGCCTGCACGGCGTGTCTTTCGGCGTGCCCGACACCGAGGCCGCCGAGCGACGGCTGCGCGAGGCCGGCCTGTCGAAGTCCGGCGTGCTTTCCCTGCAACGAGACGTCGACACGCCCGAAGGCCCCCGCACCGCGCGGTTCCGCAGCGTCCACCTGCTGCGCGACCGCACGCCGGAAGGCATCCTGCACACGGCTGAGCACCTCACGCCGGAGTACGTGTTCCAGCCGCAGTTCCTCAGCCACGCCAACACCGCCACGGGCCTCGACAGCGTCCAGCTCGTCGTCGCCGACGCCGACCTGCCCGCCTACACCCGGCGCTACGAACAAATTCTCGACCGGAAGCCCACGAACAACTCGTTCCCGTTGCGCACCGGCCGCCTCGACCTCGTCCCCGCGACGAGGCTCGACGACGTCCTCCCCGGCGAGCAGGCACCTCGCCTGCCGTACTTCGCGGCGCAGACCGTCGCCGTCGAAAACCTCGCTCCCGCAAGGAAACTGGCCACAGAGGCCGGCCTGCCCACCGTCGACCTGCGCGGCGGCGGCTTCTTCGTCCCCGCCGCGCACGCCGGCGGTGCGGCTCTCGGTTTCGTCGAAAGGTGACCACAATGATCGTCGAGACCACCCATGGCAAGGTCCGCGGCGCCGGCGGCGCGTTCCGCGGCATCCCCTACGCCCACCAGCACCGTTTCCAGCCGCCGGCCAAAGCACCCGCGTGGACGGGCGTGCGCGACGCGCTGGAACCCGGCCCGGCACCGGTCCAGCCGCCGTCCCGGCTCGAAGCGGTGGTCGGGCCGATGTCGCTGCCGCAGTCGGAGGACTGCTTGTCGCTCAACGTCTTCACGCCGTCGGTCACCGGTTCGCGCCCGGTGCTCGTGTGGATCCACGGCGGTGCGTTCGTGACCGGCTCCGGCGGCCAGGACTGGTACGACGGCACCCGGCTCTCGCAGGAGGCCGACGCCGTGGTGGTCACGGTGAACTACCGCCTCGGCGTGTTCGGGTTCCTCGCGCTCGACGGTGTCAGCCGGCCGAACCTCGGGATCGCCGACCAGCTCGCGGCGCTGGAATGGGTGCGCGACAACATCGCGGCCTTCGGCGGCGACCCCGGCCGTGTCACCCTGGGCGGTCAGTCGGCGGGCGCGCAGTCGGCGCTCGCGCTCTGGTCGGCACCGCGGGCGCAGGGCCTCACCCACCAGGTCGCGCTGCAGAGCGCGCCCGTGGGAATGGTGCCGCAGACGCCGGAGGAGGCCGCCGGGTGGGCCGCCGAATACCTCGACGTCCTGGGCCTTGACCCGAGCCGCGCGCACGGGCTCGCCACCCTGCCGGCGGATCAGCTGCTCAACGGGATGACGGAGCTCGCCGTGCGGCACCGGGGACCGTGGCGGATCGCGCCGCCGTTCCAGCTGGTCGCCGACCAGGACCTCGTCGCCGGCGACCTCGTCGCCGCCGTGCGTCCCGGGCCGGCCCTGGTCAGCTGGACCCGCGACGAGACCCGCATCTACAACGTGACCGCCCCTCAGGAGGAGGTCGACGAGTACACGGCCAAGATCTTCAGCGGCGACCTGCCTCGGCTGGCCAAGCAGTTCGGCCCGGACGCCACGCTGATGCGCTTCGACTGGGCGGCCCCGGGCAACCCGTACGGCGCCGGCCACTGCGTCGATGTCGGGTTCCTCTTCGGCACGCAGGACCGCGCGCGAGGGGCGGCGCTGCTCGAAGGCGCCCCCGCCGGCCTGACCGAAGTCGACGACCTCCGTCGGGTCTGGACCGCGTTCCTGCACGGCGAACGGCCCGTGATCGACAGCCCCCTGCTCACCGCCTTCTGAGCAGTTCCGGGCACAGAAAGGGCCGCTCACCAGCCCGGTGAGCGGCCCATTCCCCAGCCGTCAGGCCGCCGAAGCAGCCTTCACCGCCGCCTCGACCTCGGCGAACGACGGGTTCACCATCGCGGTCGACCCGACGATCACCGTCGGCACGGTCTCGTTGCCACCTGCCACCTCGCGCACGCGCTCGGCCGCCCCCGGCACCTCCCAGATGTTGATCTCCTTGACGTTCAGGCCGCTCGCCATCAGCGGCCGCCGCAGCGCCGCGCAGAAGCCGCAGCCCGGCCGCCAGTAGAACTCGACCTCGACGTCACTCATCGCCCGTCCTCCGAAGCACGTAGGTAGTCCAGCTGCGCCCGCACGCTCATTTCGGCAGGCGCCCACAGCGCCCGGTCGACGTCCGCGTAGACCACCTCGACCACCTGTCGCGGCGACGCGTCCGCCCCGAGCACCTTCAAGGCGGAACGCACCTGGTCCAGCCGCTGTTCCCGGTGGGCCAGGTATTCGCGCGCGGTCGCGGGCAGATCGGCCAGCTCCGGGCCGTGGCCGGGCAGGCCGGGCGTGCCGTCCGGCAGCGCGATGAGCTTGCGCAGCGACCGCAGGTAGTCGCCGAGGTCCTTGAGCACGGTCGTGCCGCGCCCGAGGATCGTGTCGCCGGTGAGGATCTGGCCGGCGACGTGCAGGGACACGGAGTCGTCGGTGTGCCCCGGCGTGTGCAGCACGCGGAACCCGAGCCCGCCCGCGGTGAACACCTCACCGTCGGCCAAGGCCGGGGCGCCGACGCACAGCGAAGCGTCGAACGCCCGGATCGGCGCGCCCACGCGCTCGGCGAACCGCGGCGCGCCCTCGGCGTGATCGGCGTGGTGGTGGGTCAGGACCACGAGCTCGACGGCACCGACGGCCGCGAGCTTCTCCAGGTGCTCGAGGTCGCGGTACCCGGGGTCGACGACCACGCCGGCCGACGCGTCCGGACCACGCAGGATCCAGCTGTTCGTGCCCTCGAGCGTCATCGTCGACGGGTTGTTCTCCAGCAGCACCTGCGCGGTCTCGGAGACGCGGCGAAGCACGCCGTACGCGGGAGCGGTCACCGGTCAGGCCTCCGTCGGGTCGAGGACGACGCGGAAGCGGTCGCCTTCCTTGATGAGGGTCGGCATGGTCCGCACGATCTCGCGCGGGGCGGCCAGCAGGGCTTCGGCCGTGGTGAATTCGTCGATCTCGGTGAGCGTGAGCCACGTCGGGGGCATCAGCATGCGGCGGCCTTCACGGGCGTCGCCGATCGCGGCCGACGGGCGCTGCCAGCCGGTGGCGAGCGCCTCGGACGTCGCGCCGTCCGCGCGCTGGCCTTCGGGCAGCTTCGCGGAGAAGAAGCGGGTGTCGTAGCGGCGCGGTTCCTGCGGCGGCGTGACCCAGTGCGCGAACGGCCGCAGCAGGTCCGCCCGCAATGTCAGCCCGGCGTCGGCGAGGAACGCGGCGAGTGAGATCTCCCGGCTCTCCAAGGCTTTCCGGGCTTCGGCGTACGGCGCGACGTCGGCGACCACCGCGTCTTCCGTACCCGCCAGCAGCACGCCGGACTCCTCGAACGTCTCACGCACGGCCGCGCACACGAGCGCGCGGGCGAGGTTCTCGTCGCACGCGAACTGCCCGGCCCACCAGCTCGGCCGCGGCCCGGCCCACGCGACGGACGCGTCGGCGTCGCGCGGATCCACCCCGCCGCCGGGGAACACGGTCATGCCGCCGGCGAAGGGCATCCCCTTCACGCGGTGCTGCAGGAAGACTTCGAGGCCGTCCGCGCCGTCGCGGGTGAGGATCACCGTGGCGGCGTCCTTGGGCGTCACGGGCGGGCCGTCGGCGTTCGCCCTCGTGCTGACTCCGGCCCCCACGGGGATGTCGAAAAGGAACTCACGCGGCCGATCCACCGAGGCAACATACCTCGCACCCGTGACCTCACGCCCACAAGTTGTGACATGTCACCGACGCACCGCAGCCCCGGACCCACGCGGGGCCCGGGGCTGCGATCGAAGCGTCAGAGCCTCAGGACGACGACCAGCGGTCGCCACCCGAACGGGACGCGCCGTTGAGCCGCAGCCGGGCCGCCTCGGCGCGTTCGCGCTCGGCCAGCTCCTCGTGCAGCTCCCGCAGCAGCGCGCGGTCGCGCTCCGACAGGCTCGGGTCGTCCAGGTCCAGCGCCGGCAGCTCCACGACCTCGTGCATGCTCGGCTTGCCCGCGGCGATCTCGCGGCCCTTCTCCGGGTCCTCCGCGAGCGCCTGGCGCAGCTGGGCGACCTCGGCGGGCGTCAGGTCGGCGGTGCGCTCGGCGCGCGTCTCCGACCGCGACTTGCGCGAGTTTTCCGTCTGCGGGGCCGGCGTGTTCTGCACGATCGGCACCACCGGGGCGACGGCCTCGGGTGTCTGCCGGATGCTGTGCCGGCTCGGGGCCTCCATGACCACCGGCTCCACCACGGGCGTCGGCACCGGGGTGGGTGCCGGGGCCGGCGGCGGGGTCACGACCGGCTCGGGCCGGTACTCCGAGGTCGACGTGTGCGTGCTGCCGGTGACCCACACCGGCGTGGCGACGGACGCGGCCGACTGGTGGTACGCGGACCGCGCGACACCCGGGCCGCTGACCTCGACGACGGACCGGATGCCGGCGCGGCGCAGGGCCGTGTCGACGCGGAACGCGACGGCGGGCGGGTTGCCCTCCGGGCCCAGCTCCACCAGCACCACACGCTGCGGCAGCGCACCCGGCACGGAACCCGCCGGGGTGTTGCGCCACACCGCGTGCACCGAGCGGACGTCCGGCAGCACCTGCAGGGTGCGGTCAAGCGCCTCGGCCAGCCCGAACTCCGGCTGGTTGTCGCCGGTGAAGCGATGGCTGTGGACCTGCTCGGCCTCGTCGACCAGCAGGTCGTTGGCGAGCGTCGCGTCCGAGCGGCTCATCTCGAGCACCAGCGCCAGCTCGCGCTGCTCGGCGGAGCTGACGGAGATGCGGCCCGCGATGAGCGTGCCAGTCGTCAGCTCCACGGCTTCGTCGATGTGCGCGCGGGCGATCAGCTCACGCGCTTCGGTGAGCGCGCTGTCGTCGATGCGGCCCGCCAGGGCCAGCAACAAGTTGTGCAGGCGCAGGGGCACCGAGAACCCGTCCATGGGCGGGCCTTCGTGAACCTCCACCATTGCTCTGCTCCTCCCAGCTCGCCTGGCGGCTCGAGCGTTAAGCGGCGACGAGTCGATTACCGGAACCCGCGGCGCCGACGCAGACCAGCTCGGAATTGGCGAGCGCGGCCCGGTGGTACCCGGGAAGGTCGAAGCGCGGTGGGATGACCTCGACGCTCGGTTCCTCGTCCCCCAGCACCCGCAGCACGCGCTGCAGTTCGCCGGTGAGCCTCGGCAGCCCGGACGTCGCCGTCACCAGCAGGACTCGCTTGGCCCCACCCTCACCGACCACACCGAGGTGTCGCCAGCTTTGCCGCACTTCCCCCACATCCGCGCGTCCTCGCAACGTTGCGTGGAGCAAGACGGACACAGAGTCGACTGAGTTCACCCATTCGGGCGCACTCGGTGTGAATGTGTACCTGGTCTCGGTGACGTCGTCTACCCCCAGGGTGGAACTGACCTGGTGCCAGTCGGCGCCGTGCGGGATGAGACCCGCGACGAGCAGGCGGTACTCGGTTTGGTCCAGGTCGATCCTGTGCTTAAGCAAAGACCTGGGGAGCGTGCGCGCGAGCGTGCCCATCGCCCCCTCGCCCAGCCAGTCGCGGAACCGCCACAGGAGCTGGTCGGGCGTGCGGCCCGCGAGCCGGATCAGCAGCTCGTGCAGGGACTGTTCGATGTCGGGGTCCATCACTTCACCTCCACGATCAGTTCGACCTCCACGGGCGCCCCGATGGGCAGCTCCGCGACGCCGACGGCCGAGCGGGCGTGCTTGCCCGCGTCACCGAAGATCTCGCCGAGCAGCTCCGAGGCACCGTTGATCACAGCGGGCTGGCCGGTGAAGCCCTCCGCGGACGCGACGAAGCCGACCACCTTGACGATCCGCGTCACCGAGTCGATGCCCACGAGCGCGTGCACCGCGGCCAGCGCGTTGAGCACGGACGTGCGGGCGTGGCCCTTGGCCTCTTCGGGGCTGACCTCCGCGCCGACCTTGCCGGTCGCGGCGAGCGTGCCGTCGACGAAGGGCAGCTGACCGGAGGTGTAGACGTGCGAGCCGCTCTGCACGGCCGGCACGTAGGCGGCCAGCGGCGCGGCGACGCCGGGCAGTTCGATGCCGAGCTCGGCGAGCCGGGAAGTCCAGGTCACGACGGGTCCCCCTCAGCTCTTCGGGCGCTTGAGGTACGCGACGTGCTGCTCGCCGCTCGGGTTCGGGAGCACGGTGACCAGCTCCCAGCCGTCCTCGCCCCACTGGTCGAGGATCTGCTTCGTCGCGTGGATCAGCAGGGGGACGGTCGCGTACTCCCATTTGGTGGCGCTCATGACCGGGGAGCGTAGCCAAGCGGGCAAGGGCGGTCATGGCCACCGCCGTCCAACGGCCGAGCCGCTCAGGGGAACACAGGTGCACCCGTCCAGGTGAACGACTCACTGACCGTCGGCGGATGTGGTCCACTTCACACCTTCGACGCTCGCTAGCGTGGGGTCGTGGAGACGTGGCGGATCGTCGCGACCGCCTTGCTCGCCGCGGCCGGGCTGCCGCTCGTGCTCGTGGTGATGGCCAAGGTGCGCGACCGCGTGAACAGCTCGGCCCGGGTCGCGATCGGCGGCGCCATCACGTTCACGGCGCTGGTGGTGGTGGCCGTGCTCACGCTCACCGTGCTGCCCGGCGCGCTCACCTGGATCCTCGTGGCAGTGGTCGCGGCTGCGGTCGGCGTCATGGTGCTGGCGAGCTGAGCGCCGGTTTAGTGTTGACGGTGTGACCACACCCTCCGCCGGCTGGCCCGACGAGCTCACCCGGGCCCGGCTGCACTTCGTCACCGGCAAGGGCGGCACCGGCAAGACCACCCTCGCCGCGGCGCTGGGCCTGGCCCTCGCGCGCGAGGGCCGCCGGGTGCTGCTGATCGAGGTCGAGGGCCGCCAGGGCATCGCCCAGCTCTTCGACACGGAGCCGCTGCCGTACGCGGAGCAGCGCATCGCGTCCGTCCCCGGCGGGGGCGAGCTTCGCGCGCTGCACATCGACGTCGAGGCCGCGCTGCTCGAGTACTTCGAGATGTTCTACAACCTGGGCTTCGCCGGCCGGACCCTGCGGCGGATGGGCGCGATCGAGTTCGCGACCACGCTCGCGCCGGGCCTGCGTGACGTCCTGCTCACCGGGAAGATCAAGGAGTGCGTGGGCCGCACGGAGTCCGACGGCCGCCACACCTACGACGCCGTGGTGGTCGACTCGCCGCCCACGGGCCGCGTGGTCAAGTTCCTCGACGTCACCAAAGCCCTGACCGACCTCGCCAAGACCGGCCCGATCCGCGGCCAGGCCGACGGCGTCGTGCGGCTGCTGCACTCGGGCGAGACGGCCATCCACCTCACCACGCTGCTGGAAGAGATGCCGGTGCGCGAGACCGTGGAGGCCGTGGCGGAGCTCGACGGCGCCGACCTGCGCCCGGGCGCCGTCATGGTCAACCGCGTGCGCCCGCCGCGCCTGCCCGCGCGTTCGGTCACGGCGGCCGCCGACGGTCGCGTGGACGCCGGCCGCGTGCGCTCGGGCCTCGCGTCGGCCGGGCTGAAGCTGCCGGACGACACACTCGAAGCGCTGGTGGAGGAGACGGTCGAGCACGCCGTGCGCGTGGCCGCCGAGCAGCGGGCGCGCGAGCAGCTCGCCGAGGCCGACCTGCCGACGCTGGAGCTGCCGGAGGTCACCGACGGCGTCGACGTCGCGGCGCTCTACGACCTCGCGGAAGCGTTGCTGGAACAGGGGGTGCGCTGATGACGGTGATCGACGTCGACGCCCTGCTCGACGACCCGGACAGCCGCGTGATCGTGTGCTGCGGCTCCGGCGGCGTCGGCAAGACGACCACCGCGGCGGCGCTCGCGTTGCGGGCGGCCGAGCGCGGCCGCCAGACCGTGGTCCTGACCATCGACCCGGCGCGCCGCCTGGCGCAGGCGCTGGGACTGCGCGAGCTGGGCAACCACCCGCGTCAGGTGCAGGTGGCAGGGTTCGAGCCCAAGGGCGAGCTGTGGGCGATGATGCTCGACATGCGCCGCACGTTCGACGACATGGTGCGCGTGCACGCGGGCCCCGAGCGCGCCGAGCAGCTGCTGCAGAATCCCTTCTACCAGACCATTTCCACGTCGTTCTCCGGCACGCAGGAGTACATGGCGATGGAGAAGCTGGGCCAGCTCGCCGCCACGGACGAGTGGGACCTGATCGTGGTCGACACGCCGCCGAGCCGTTCGGCACTCGACTTCCTGGACGCGCCCACGCGCCTGTCCAGCGCGCTCGACGGGCGCATGATCCGGCTGCTGACCGGCCCCGCGAAGGCGGGCGGCTGGGGGCTGCGCAAGGTGGTCAGCGCGGGGTTCTCGATGTTCGCCAAGGCCGTGTCGACGATCATCGGCGGGCAGCTGCTGGCCGACGCGTCGGCGTTCATGCAGGCCTTCGACAGCATGTTCGGCGGGTTCCGCGAGCGGGCGCGCAAGACGGCGGAGCTGCTGCGTTCCAGCGGCACGTCGTTCCTCGTGATCGCCGCGCCGGAGCCCGACGCGCTGCGCGAGGCGTCGTACTTCGTCGAGCGGCTCGCGGACGAGTCGATGCCGCTCGCGGGTCTCGTCGCGAACCGGACGCACCCGGTGCTCGCGTCGCTTTCGGCGTCGGAGGCGATCGCGGCCGCGGAGTCGCTGCAGAAGGGCGACACGAGCGCACCGCTGGCCGAGGCCGTGCTGCGGCTGCACGCCGACCGCGTGGCGCTGGCCGAGCGGGAGAACCGGCTGCTGGCGCGGTTCACGAAAGCACATCCGGAAGTGCCGCTGGTGCGAGTGCCGGCGTTGGCCGGTGACGTGCACGACCTCGAAGGTCTGCGCGACATCGGCACCAAGCTCGTGAGTGGCTAGGCCTGGTCTCGACCCAGCCCAGCCACTCACGAAGGTGTCAGCTGACTTGTGCGCCTTCCAGCGCGTCGCGCTTCGCCGCCTCGAGCAGCTCGGTCCAGCTGGTGACATCGGAACGCCGGCGCAGCAACGCGCGGCGCTCGCGTTCGGTCATGCCACCCCAGACACCGAAGTTGATCCGGCCGTCGAGTGCCTCGGCGAGGCATTCCGTGCGAACCGGGCACCCCATGCACACGGCTTTCGCCCGGTTCTGCTCGGCGCCGCGCACGAAGAGCCCGTCGGGATCCGCATCCCGGCACGACGCGCTCATGCGCCAGCTCGACTGGTTGGTCTCCATACCCCCAGCTCCCTACCCTGGTGTTCGACACCAGCGAAGGTGAAGCTCCCGCTCCCACCCCCGCGAGCGTGTCTCCCTCTGCTCCCACGTCGGTGACGGCACCTCCCCGGTGCCGCTGCCGCCGTTCGGTCCAGAGGAGCTCCCACTCGCACTGGGCCGTCGGTCGGCAAATCTTTCGTGAGACGTTGACGGACTGTAGGGGCCTTCGGTTCCCCCCGCCAAGACCTAGCATGCATTCCGTTACCGGAAGTCACCTCATGGGGTCCGTTTTGTCACTACTGTCGACCCCTGGCGGGTGTGAGGTAACGGGAGCACAACTGGCCTTCAGTACCCTGGCCTTCGTGCGCAAAACGGACGGTCTCTTCAAGCTCATCGGCCTCTGTCTGCTCGCGGGGGTGCTCGTCGCCGGAATCCTGTTCCCCGTGGTGGGCGCGGCCGGCGTCGCGTCGAACCAGGCGAGCGAGACGGTGGAGAAGACATCGTCCGACCTCGCCGACATCCCGCCACCCCTGGTGACGACGATCACCGACTCGGGCGGCAAGCCCATCGCGACGCTGTACGACCAGTACCGCATCCCGGTGGCGGCCGACGAGATCAACGAGGCCATGCAGTGGGCTCTGGTGTCGGTGGAGGACAAGCGCTTCTACGAGCACCACGGCGTCGACTGGCAGGGCACGCTGCGCGCGGCCGTGTCCAACAGCACCGGCGGTGACACGCAGGGTGCTTCGACGCTCACGCAGCAGTACGTGAAGAACTACTTGATCAA
Organism: Amycolatopsis sp. NPDC049253; assembly: GCF_040678995.1. Classification (NCBI taxonomy): domain Bacteria; kingdom Bacillati; phylum Actinomycetota; class Actinomycetes; order Pseudonocardiales; family Pseudonocardiaceae; genus Amycolatopsis; species Amycolatopsis sp. NPDC049253. The sequence goes on from NZ_JBFAQX010000007.1 coordinate 130,282, forward strand.
CGTCGTGTACCGAGGCGACAAGGTCGGCCAGGAGAAGGCACAGGAGCAGACCCTCGCGCGCAAGCTCAAGGAAGCGCGCATCGCCATCCAGCTCGAGACGAAGCTGTCGAAGCAGCAGATCCTGGCCGGGTACCTGAACATCGTCGAGTTCTCGCGCCAGATCTTCGGCATCGGCGCCGCCGCGCACGCGTACTTCAACACCACGCCCGAGAAACTCACGGTGCCCCAGGCGGCGCTGCTCGCGGGCCTGGTGAACAACCCGATCAACAACGACCCGTGGAAGCACCCGGACAAGGCCACCGCGCGCCGCAACCTCGTGCTCGACCGCATGGTGGACAACCGCAAACTCGCGAAGGCCGACGCCGACCGCTTCAAGGCCTCGCCGCTCGGCGTGGTCCCCGACGCCCCGGCGAAGCCCGCGTCCAACTGCACCGGCGCCGGCCCGGAGAACGGCTTCTTCTGCCAGTACGTCGAGGACTACCTGCTGAAGGCCGGCTTCTCGAAGGACGACCTGTACACCGGCGGCTACACGATCAAGACCACGCTGGACGAAAAGGCCAACCACGAGGCGAAGGTCTCGGCGGAGACGCAGGTCAAGAAGACGCAGAAAAACGTGGCGAACACGCTTTCGTTGGTGCGTCCAGGGAAGACGCGCCATGAAGTGGTGGCGTTGGCGGCGAACCGGGACTACGGGATCGACGCGGATCAGGGGCAGACGACGTTTGCGCTGCCGTCCGGTGTGTACAACACCGGCGGGGCGGGATCGAGCTACAAGATCTTCACGACGGCTGCTGTGCTGGACCGTGGGATTGCCGGGATCTACAGCAACATTCCGGTCGGCGACAGCTACACGTCGCACGTGTTCTCCGGTGGTGGCGACCAATGCCCACCCACCGGGCCGCCGCTGCGTTCCCGTTGGTACTGCGTCGGAAACGCCGGGCACTACGGCGCGTCGAACACGCTTCAGGGTGCGCTGGCGACTTCTCCCAACACCGCGTTCGTGGCACTCGAGGACAAGCTCGGCAGCACCGCACCGGGTATCGACATGGCGGTGCGGCTCGGTATGAAGAACACGATGGCGAGCAACACCGGCGGTGGTCCCGTTGACCCGAATGACCCGGCCAGGGCCCAAAGCCAGGCCAAGGCATACGGCCCGACCGACCGCACTCCCGGCTTCGGCGCGTTCACGCTCGGCTTCAGCCCGACGAGCGGGTTGGAGATGGCGAACGTCGCCGCGACCCTCCTGAGCGGCGGCGTCTGGTGCCCGCCCACACCGCTGTCCGGCATTAGCGACCGCAACGGGAAAGCCGTGCCCTACAAGGAAGAGCCTTGCGCGCAAGCGGTGCCTGAGGGCCTGGCCAACACGATGGTCGTCGGCATGAGCAGGGACGACCAGCCTGGCGGCACCTCGGCCGCGGCGGCCGCCGCCGTGGGCTGGAACCGCCCCATCCTCGGCAAGACGGGCACCACCCAGAACAACGGCTCCGCGACCTTCGTCGCCGGCACCCCGCAAATGGCCGGCGCAGCCATGGTCTTCCGCCCCGAAGGCGGCTCGGGCGGCCTCTGCTTCCGCTCCGTCGGCACCGTCACCACCTGCGGCACCGGCAACATGTTCGGCGGCAAAACCCCCGCCCAGACCTGGTTCGGCGCGATGAAGAACATCATGGCCGACCAGCCGATCGCGCCGCTGCCGCCGGAGGATCCGCAGTACACCGGTCGCTGACGGTTGGCGCCGGCCGGGAGCTCGATCTCCCGGCCGGCGCTTTTTTGTGCGCGCTGGCACAATTCTTGCCCTGAATGGCCGCTGTTCAGGCCCGCGATTCGGCGGCAACATGATCACATGGGGGATTCGAACCGCACCATCACTCCTACCGTGCAGTGCTTCGAACAGCTGACCGGAGAGTCGCGATCGTGCGCCTTTTCCTGATCGCACTCGGGCGTTCTGCCGGGAACGTGCGCCCGAAATGAAGTCGGTGACCATCGTGGCCGGCGTGGCCGTGGTTCTCGCCGCCGCGGTCGGCGCGGCGCTCTATGTATCGAATGTCGAATACTGGCGACCAGAAGCAGAAGCTGTGAGTACCGTGCGGGCGGAAGCACACCGGCTCCTCAGCTCACTGAACCAAGATTCGTCCGTGCATGATGCGGATGTTCAACGTGCCGAAGCCGCAGCAAAAAGGCAACTGCACAACCTATTCTTCGAGGAGACGCGGGCCGACGGGTTCACCGTCGCCGTCTGGCTCACCTCCGAAGGGCACATCCCGAACGCAAAGCAGGAACCAGTGCTGTGCGTTGCGTACGTGTCAACCCGCGATCGGGCTGTCCGGATGGAGGATCGGGCCTGCCCGCCCAGCGCCGGTAGCTCCCTGGACAAGGAGTACGTCACGCTGGACGGTTGAGCCGTGGCACCGTCACGACTTGGGCATGTTGCTCAGGATCGCCTGGTTCCACCAGTTGTAGAGCTGATCCAGGTCGGTGTTGTCCTTGACCCAGTCGGCGACGAGGACGCCCAACACGTGGGTCCGCGAGTCCGTGAAGACGAGGGTGCCGTCGTAGCAGGTGAGGAAGTCGCCGGTGAGGGCGATGCGGGCGTCGGGGCGGTTGTAGCTGCCCCAGATGCCGGAGTGTTTCACGGGGCTGCAGGCGCCGTCGGCGTCGTCGCGGGTGAGGTCGTGGGCCTGGACCATGCCTTCGAAGAAGGCGGCCAGCGAGGCTTCGTCCGGGAACTGGTTGAAGTGCGCCTGGGTCGGCTGGCGGAAGGTGACGGTGCCGGACTGGACATCCCCGGCGATCGACTTCGTGCAATCCGCCGCTGCCGTCGCGCCCTGGACGGGTTGAGCCGCCGTGCAGCCGGCGCCCTGGTAAGTGGCCGGCACCGTCACGTTCCCGCTCGGCGCGTTCGGCTCGCTGTTCGGAGCCTGTCCCGAAGACTCCGGCGCGCCACTCGACGAAGGCGGAGGACCGGACGGGCTGGACGGACCTGACGCGCTCGAAGTCGGCGTCGGCGGCGGGGTCGACGCGCCGCCACCCGCCTCGGCTTGCCCCTGGGTGCGAATGATCAGCACCGTCGCGACGACCGCGAGCACCACCACGACCGCCACCGCCGCCGTGATCACCGCGCCCTTGCGCGATTTCCGCCGCGGCACCGGCGCCGGCCGCGTCTGCGGCGGGCCGCCCGGCCACGACGGCGCCCCGGAAGCCAACGGGATCGGCGTGTTCACCGACGTCGCCGGAACACCACCCGACGTCGCAGGGCCGCCCGGGGAGGCGTGCCCACCGCTGAACACCCCCGACGGCGGCCCGACCCTCGTGCCCGGCCCTGCGGCAAACCCAGGCGGCGGAGTGCCCGGCCCAACCACACCCGGCGGCGGCGTGCTCGGCGCCCTGGCACCCGACCCAGCCGCAGCAGCCAACCCCACGCCAGGCGTGCCTGGACCGCCGACTGACCCCGAACCCGGCGCAAGAGCTCCCGGCCCGGCGGCCGAGCCGGGACCCACCGCAGGCGAGGCCGGTCCGGCAGCCGCCCATGGCATCCCAGCCCCGGCGCCCGGCTCGGCCGGCCCCGCGGCGGAGCCAGAGCCGGGTCCGGCCAACCCCGGTGCCGCGGCCAACCCCGGTGCCGCGGCCTGTCCGGAGCCCGGCATCCCGGCAGACCCGGGACCCACCGCAGCAGACCCCTGCCCGCCAAGCTCCCCCCGCTGCCACACCGGCGCGCTCGTCTCTGCACTCGTCGCGGTGGGACCCGGCGGACCCGCCAGCACTGCGCGCACGGCCGCCGCGAAGGCGCCCGCCGTGGGGTAGCGGTCGGCCGGGTCCTTCGCCATGCCCCGTGACACCACGGCGTCGAGAGCGCGCGGCAGGTCCCGTCGCGCTGCGGACAAGACCGGCGGCGGCGCCGTCAGGTGAGCGCCCATCTGGGCCACCGCGCCGTCAACGGGAAACGGCCGATGCCCCGTCAGGCACTCGTAGAACACACAAGCCAGCGCATACACGTCGACAGACCCGTCGAGCGGTTCGTCGCCAAATCGCTCCGGCGCCATGTAGTCCAGGGTGCCGATGACGTTGCCCGTGCCCGTGATCGACGTCACGGCGCCCGACATCGAGCGCGCGATGCCGAAATCCACCAAATAGACGAAATCGCCATCGGTGACGAGGATGTTCGACGGCTTCACGTCGCGGTGGACGAGGCCGTCGGCGTGGGCGGCGTCGAGCGCACTCGCGACCTGTGTCATCAGGCCGGCGGCCCGCGCGGGGGTCAGCGGTCCCGCCGTGATCAGATCCTTGAGGTCCTGCCCCTCGACCAGGCGCATGTCGAGGTAGAGCCGGCCGTCGATCTCGCCGTAGGCGTGGATGGGGATGACGTGTGGCTCACGCAGCCGCGCCACCACCTGCGACTCGCGGCGGAAGCGCGCGCGAAACGCCTCGTCGGCCACGTACGCGTCGGAAAGCCGCTTCAGCGCGACAACGCGGTCGTGCGCGGTGTCGTAGGCGCGGTGCACCTCGCCCATCCCGCCGCGGCCCAGCAACGCCTCGATCCGGTACGGCCCGAACTGTTCCATCGTTCTCCCCAAGCCCCCCCCGGCTTGCCACCCGTACTCGGGCCGACGCAGATGCTAACCAGCCCGTTCCCCCGAACCGGGCCGTGTCACCCAACCGTTGAGCACGCAAGCGGATACCGGACGCACGCTCAGTGATCAGCGCTGTCCGGGAAGACGTGGTGCACCTCGGACCCGCGCTCGAACAGCCGCCACTGCTCCACCGGCCCCGCGCACGCCGGGAACACCTCCAGCACCGCGGATCCGGAGATCACCAGCGTCACCGCGCCCGCACGGCCGAGCTCGGCCGACTCCACGCGGTACTCGCCGGCCGCGAGGTGCGCGGTCAGCCGCCGCGCCTTGCGGTCGTACATCGTGCGGCGCTCGGCGTACGCGGTCTCGTCGCCGCGTGTGGCGGGGTACGCCAGGTCTTCGCTGCCGATCAGCACGGTGTCTCCGCCGACGAAGCGGAACGGGCACTGCGCGTGCAGCCGCGTCTCGACTTCGCCGAGTGTGAACCCGACCTCGACCATGTTCACGGTGCGCCCGACGTCCGTGACGCGGGCGCCGACCAGCCGCCCCAGGCCCGCGCGCAACTCCGCTTCGGTCGACATCGGACTCAACCTAGCCGCACGCAAGAGCCGCACGCTGCCCGCAAGCCCCGGAACACGCCGACCACGTATCCTCGCCTTGTGAGCACGCTCAGTAACACCAGCACCGCCAAGAAGCTCGCCGTGGGGACCCTCGCGCTCGGGACCGCGACGCTCGGTTACGCCGTAGGCGTCGAACGGCGGCGGTTCACCCTCCGCACGGCCGAGCTGCCCGTGCTGGCGCCCGGCTCGAAGCCGTTCACGATCCTGCACGTCTCCGACCTGCACATGCTCCCCGGACACCGCGCGAAGCAACGCTGGGTGGCCGCGCTGGACCGGCTCGAACCCGACCTCGTGGTGAACACCGGCGACAACCTTTCGCACCAGACGGCGGTGCCGTCGGTGCTTCGCGCGCTCGGCCCGCTGCTCGACCGGCCGGGCGTGTTCGTCTTCGGCAGCAACGACTACTACGCGCCCAAGCCGAAGAACCCCGCCCGCTACCTCATGCCGAAGGGCAAGAAGAAGCGCATCCACGGCACGAAGCTCCCGTGGCGCGATCTGCGCGCGGCGTTCCTCGAGCACGGCTGGACCGACCTCACCCACTCGCGCCACACGCTGGACGTCGCGGGCCAGGCCGTGTTCGCCGCCGGCCTCGACGACCCGCACCTGCACCGCGACCGTTACGGCGAGATCGCCGGCCCGGCCGACGCGGGCGCCGTCGTACGGCTCGGTGTCACGCACTCGCCCGAGCCGCGCGTGCTGGACCCGTTCGCCACGGACGGTTACGACCTCGTCCTCGCCGGCCACACTCACGGCGGCCAGCTGCGCGTGCCCGGCTACGGCGCCCTCGTGACCAACTGCGAGCTCGACCGCACCCGCGCCCGCGGCGCCTCCCGCTGGGGCGCGCACATGTGGCTGCACGTCTCGGCCGGGCTGGGCACGTCGCCGTACGCGCCGGCGCGGTTCGCGTGCCCACCGGAGGCCAGCCTGTTGACGCTGGTCCCGCGCGGAAGCGGGGCAGCCGAAGCGCGTAAGGCAACCCCGCGCAAACCCGCCAAGACCGTCGGCTAAACTTCTCCACGACCCGTTAAGCAGTACCTCGGGGTGTGGCGCAGCTTGGTAGCGTGCCTCGTTCGGGTCGAGGAGGTCGTGGGTTCGAATCCCGCCACCCCGACAAGATAGTCCGGAGGCCCTATATCCGCGGAAATGCGCGGATATAGGGCCTCTCTTGTGTGTCCTCTGGGGGTCGAACCCCCAGACCCCCGCCAGGGAGGCTCCGCCCCCTGGACCCCCGAAGGCGGTGGGTCACCTCAGGACGGTCAGTTCCGAAGGCAGTGGGTCACCTCAGGACGGTCAGTTCCGAAGGCAGTGGGTCACCTCAGGACGGTCAGTTCCGAAGGCAGTGGGTCACCTCACAACGGTCAGTTCCGAAGGCGCGGGTCACCTCGTGGCCGTGAGTTCCGTCCAGCACTGGAGGAAGTCGCCGGGGCCGGCCGTGCGCGTCCAGGAGTAGGCCGAACGCGCGGCGGACGTCAGCTGGTCGCGGTCCGGGTGGTCCAGATCCGCGAGGGCCTTGGCCAGTGCCTGCTCGACGAAGGTCGCCAGATCGCGGTACGCCAGGTCGGAGCGGTGCCGGGTCCGCGTGACGACCTCGGAGAAGCCGGTGTCGGACACCTGGTCGGCAATGGTCCGGCCCGCGAACGGGTTGGCTCCCGAGCGGCGCAGCAGGAGGTAGTAACCACGCAGGGCCGCGTCGACGTTGGCCGTCTTCGGGCGCAGCCGCGCACGGCTCCAGTCCGAAGTGGACAGCGCGAGCCGGCCGCCGGGCCGGAGCACGCGGTGCAGCTCCGCGAGCACCCCCGCCGGGTCCGGCAGGCGTTCCAGCAGGGCGTAGGAGAAGGCGACGTCGGCGGACGACGTCGGGAACGGCAGGTCGAGCGGGTCGGTCACGACGTAGTCCACTGTGGACTTGCTGCTCCCGAAACCCAGCGTGATCGTGCCGCGCCCGCAGCCCAGGTCGACCACCTGCATGCCCGGTGTGAACAGGGCCTGCGCGAACGCCGACCGCTCCACCGCCGTGCGTGCCGATCGCCTCGACGCCGCGTCCCGCGTGTATCCCTCCAGCACCCGGCACACAGTACGGCCACCAGGGTGGCAGGATCGAGGGGTGAGCACGCAGTCAGGCAACAAATATCCGCCCGCGGTGGTCCCCGACCGCCTGTTCGCCGACGCCGACGCCGAGTCCCGCTGGCGAGCCCGCTTCCACGCGGCCCGCATCTCCGTGCCCGAATGGGCCCGCGACGCCCCCGACGCCAACGTCTACGTCTCCAACGCCAGCGGCGTCTGGGAGGTCTACGCGTGGGACCGCGCCACCGACAGTCACCGCCGCGTCACCGACCGGCCCAACGGCACCCTGCACGCCACCCCCGCCCCCGACGGCTCGGCCGTCTGGTGGTTCGACGACACCGACGGCGACGAGTTCGGCTCCTGGGTGAGCCAGCCGTTCGACGGTGACAGCTCGGCCGCCACCAAGCCGCTGCCCGAGGTCCACGACGGCTACCCGGCCGGCCTCGAACTCGGCTCGCGCGTGATCGCGGTCGGCGTCTCGACCGACGACGGCAGCGAGCTGTTCGCGAAGATCGGCGACAAGACCGAGCGCTTCTACAGCCACCCGGACGACGCCGGCATCGCGTCGCTCTCGCGTGACGAGAGCTTGGTGGCGATCTCACATTCCGAACACGGCGACTCCCGCCACCCCGCGCTGCGCGTGCTGGCGACCGACGGCTTCACGACCGTCGCGGAGAAGTACGACGGCGAGGGCAAGGGCCTTTCGGCGCTGGAGTTCTCGCCGCTGCCCGGTGACCAGCGGCTGCTCGTGCTGCACGAGCGGCGAGGCCGCGAGGAGCTGCTGATCTGGGACGTCCGCGCGGACACCGAGACGGAGCTTGACATCGACCTGCCCGGCGAGGTCGTGGCCGACTGGTACCCCGACGCCCGCGCGCTGCTGGTGGTGCACTTCCACCAGGGTCGCAGCTCGCTGTACCGGTACGACCTCGACGACGGTTCGCTGTCCTCTGTGGACACCCCGGCCGGCCGCATCGGCGGCGCGGGCGTGCGGCCCGACGGCAGCATCGAGTACTCGTGGTCCAGCGCCGCGGAGCCGACGGCGGTGCGCAGCCGCGCGACCGACGGCGCCGACGCCGTGCTGCTGGCACCGCCGGGTGACCAGGCGCCGGGTTCGTCGCCGGTCACCGACGCGTTCGTGGAGGGCGTCGGCGGGCAGATCCACGCGCTGGTTTCGCGTCCCGCGGATGCCGGGCCTGGCCCGCTGCCCACGGTGTTCTCCCTGCACGGCGGCCCGCACGCCGCCGACGAGGACCGCTTCTCCGCCTACCGCGCCACGTGGCTCGACGCCGGCTTCGCCGTGGTCGAGGTCAACTACCGCGGCTCGACGGGCTACGGCTCCGCGTGGCGCGACGCCATCGAGGGCCGGCCGGGCCTGACAGAACTCGAAGACGTCGCGGCGGTGCACGACTGGGCTGTCGAAAGTGGACTGTCCGACAAGGACAAGTGCGTCGTCAACGGAGCTTCCTGGGGCGGCTACTTGTCCCTGCTCGCGCTCGGCACCCAGCCCGCGCGCTGGGCCGCGGGCGTCGCGGGCGTGCCGGTGGCCGACTACGTCGCCGCGTACGAGGACGAGATGGAACAGCTGCGCTCTTTCGATCGCGCTCTGTTCGGCGGCGCACCCTCGGATGTGCCCGCGGTGTACAAGGAATGTTCGCCGATTACCTACGTGGACGCCGTCGCCGCCCCGGTGCTCATCCTGGCGGGCGACAACGACCCCCGCTGCCCCATCCGGCAGATCGAGAACTACCTCGACCGCCTGGGCGCCCGCGACGCACCCCACGAGTTCTACCGCTACGACGCCGGCCACGGCTCCCTGGTGATCGCCGAGACGATCAAGCAGACGTCGATCGAGGTGGATTTCGCTTTGCGCGCTTTGCAGTGAGTTTCGCCTGGCCGGGGTTTCCGGTTGGGACCCCGGCCGGGGAAATTCGCTTGGTTTCGGGCTTTCCGGGGTCGATGTTTCGAACTGTGGACCTGGTGTTCGAGCACGACCCCCGCGGCGAGACGTTCACGCGCATCACCCGCGGAGACGGGGTGGTGCTCGGGTTGTCTTCGTACTCGCGCGAGTTTCGCGTCCCGCACGACCTCGCGCACGCCGCGGTGGAACGCTCGCTGGGCCTGTCCGGCGGCATCTTCGGCTGCATCGCGGCGGGTGGCGTGTTCGACAACATGACCGTGCTGCAGGGAAAACCACGCCACGACGCTCGGGCGCGCAGCCGGCGAGTGCTGAAGGCGGCTTCGGGGACCATCGCCGTGGCGGAAAGCCTGGTCGGCGTCCGGCATCGCGCGGTGGAACATCGCCGGCGCCCACCCTTCGCCGCCGCGCGAGAGGCTTGGGGCGTGGTTCGGGCGGAGCCGCATCCCTTTGGTGATGCCGAGATTCGCGGCGCGGTGGAGTTGCTGGCGGAGCTGGTCGAGGTGTGGACCGGCCGGCCGGAGCCGTTGGAGTTCCAGTGGCCGTCGCGGCTTCGGGCTGGGTAGCTGGTTTGGGCTTGACTCCGACGTCTGGCTTCGCGATCGGCTGCCGGAGAACTTCGCTGAGCCGGCTGGACAGGCCACCGGGGAGTCGCGCGTGTGCGTTCCGGGCGCTTCGCGCGCGTGGTCGCGCCAGTTGTCCACAACTGTTTACCCCTGTGGACAACTCGCCTGAGCAGCAGGTTTTGTCGCCCCACCCCGGTAGAATGGATCATGGGCGGCCCCCGGGAGGGTGGGTTCCGGCCGTGACGCGGATGGGGCACGACGTCAAGCTGCCGTGGGGATGAAAGCCGCGCGGGGTACGAAGCACCGCGGAGCGGAACGGCGCCATGGTGCGGAAGAGCGCCATGGTGCGGAAGAGCGCCGGGGCACAAAGGGTCAAGGAAGGAAAGGGCACTCACCGGTGCGCAGCATCTACGTCGTCACCCACCCCGAGGCCACGCACCACGTCGAGAGAGTGGTGGGTGGTACGACTCGCAGCTCACACCCGCCGGCAGTCGAGCGGCGGTGTCCATCGCCCAGGCCTTGCGAGCGCGGATACCCGGCGACGCCGAGGTCGAGGTGACGTCGTCGGATCTGCAGCGCGCCCGCCACACGGCCGGCGAGGTGGCGAAGGCGTTCGGCGTGAAGCCGGTCGAGGATCGCCGGTTGCGGGAGAGGTCGTACGGCGAGGCCGAGGGACGGCCGCAGGAATGGCTGGACCAGCGGTTCGTCCCGCCGCCGGCGGTCGGGGACCGGATGGGGCACGACGTGGGGGTGCAGGGCGCCGAGACCACGGAGGTGTTCGCGCGGCGCGTCTACGCGGCGATGGAGGAGATCCTGCGACGACCGTGCGAGCACCGGATCATCGTGACGCACGGCGGCACCCTGACGTTCGTCGTCGCGCATTGGGTCGGGATGCCGGTCGAATCGGTGGGACACGTGAACTTCCGGGCGGCCTCCGGCAGCATCACCACGTTGCGTGAAGACGACCACTTTCACGGCCACCAGCTCGTCAGCCTCGGCGACACCCGTCACCTCGACGGATAAGCGGCCGAACCCCGCTCACATCCCGCGGCTCAGCGCCTGCAGCCGGTCGACCGCGGAAGGGTCGCCGTCGTAGGTGAGGTGGACGGCGTCGCGGCCGAAGACGAACAGCAGGAGGTCCACGGGGTCACCCGTGACGGTCACGACGGGGTCGCCGGACCTGACCTGGGCGGAGCGGCCGTCGGTGTGGCGCAGGACGACGCCGACGGGGGCCTTGCGCAGGTTGAGCTTCGCGGACTGGCGCGCGAGGCGCCAGGCGGCCTCGTCGCGCGCCGGGTCGGCCGGGCGGGGTTCCCAGCCGGGCTGGGCGCGGCGGACGTCTTCGTGGTGGACGAGGAACTCGGCGCCGTTGGTGAGCTCGTCGAGGGGGCCGATGGCCATGGGCCAGTACCAGGCCGGGCCGCGGCGGACCTGGTCGACGAGCGCGGGCCACGGCTTGGCCGCGTAGCCGTCCTGCACGCGCTTCGTGTAGCCGGCGAGCGCGGGCACCATGATGCCCGGCGACGCGTCGAGGCGGTGTTCGCGCACGATGAGGTGGGCCGCGAGATCGCGCGTCGCCCAGCCGTCGCACAGGGTCGGGGCGTCGGGGCCGACCTCTTCGAAGAGTGTGCTCAACGCCTGGCGTTCGTCTGCGGCAAGACCCATGCCATCGACATTACTCGCGAGTACACCCCCCGCGCCGGGACGAGACGACCACCACTGGGTGTTTCATCGAATCGTGAGCCGACTCTTCGAACCCCTCTCCCTGCGGGGCCTGACGCTGCCGAACCGCGCGTGGGTCTCGCCCATGTGCCAGTACTCCGCCACCGACGGCGTGCCGAACGACTGGCACCTCGTCCACCTGGGCCAGTTCGCCGTTGGCGGCGCTGGCCTCATCCTCACCGAGGCCAGCGCCGTCACCCCGGAAGGCCGGATCAGTCCGCAGGACACGGGCATCTGGAACGACGAACAGGTCGCCGCCTGGCGCCGGATCACCGACTTCGTGCACGCGCGCGGCACGGCGATCGGCACGCAGCTCGCGCACGCCGGGCGCAAGGCGTCCACGCAACGGCCGTGGGAGGGCACCGGCAGCGTGCCCGCGGCCGAGGGCGGCTGGCAGAGCGTCGGCGCCGACGACCAGCCGTTCGGCGACTACGCCCCCGCCCGTCCGCTGACCACCGACGAGGTCGCGCGCATCCCGGCCGATTTCGCCGCCGGCGCCCGCCGCGCGCTCGACGCCGGGTTCGACCTGGTGGAACTGCACCTCGCGCACGGCTATCTGGGCCACCAGTTCCTGTCGCCGCTGTCCAACTCCCGCACCGACCGCTACGGCGGCGACTTCGAGGGCCGCGCCCGCCTCGCGCTCGAGATCACCGAGGCCGTGCGCGCGGAGATCGGCCCCGACGTGCCCCTGCTCGCCCGCATTTCCGCCAGCGACTGGGCCGACGGCGGCTGGTCCCCCGACGACTCCGTGCACCTCGTGAAGCTCCTGGCCGACCGCGGCACCGACCTCGTCGACGTCTCCTCCGGCGGCAACGTGCCTCACCCCCGCATCCCCATCGGCCCGGGGTACCAGGTGCCGTTCGCCGAACGCATCCGCCGCGAGACCGCCGTACCCACCGGCGCCGTCGGCATGATCACCGAACCGGAACAAGCGGAACAAATCGTCGCCACCGGCTCGGCCGACGCGGTGTTCCTCGCGCGCGCCCTCCTGCGCGACCCGCACTGGCCACAACGCGCGGCGCACGCCTTGGGCGCCGAGGTGAAGTGGGCGGATCAGTACTTGCGGGCGAAGCCGCGCCGCTGACCACGCCGGAGCGCGCCGCACTGACCTGTGAGTGCGGCGCGCTCCCTCACGGAGCCGAGCTGCTGCCGAGTCGAAGCCTGGCCGGCTGCCCCGAGTGGATGTCGCTTGGTCCCGGGAGGTCGAGCACGCGGATCAGGGCGGAGATGACCGGGAAGGCGTGGCCGGGCAGATTCCGGTGGGCCCAGTCGGCAGCCAGCGCGAGAAAGCCGGCCAGGTCGCGCTCGACGCCGTCCAGAAGGTGCCGGAGCTCGACGGACGGCACCTCGATCACCGGGCTGTCGATCCGCTCCGGGTCGACGGTGAGCCGGACGATGTCGCCGTCGCGTCGAGCCAACGGACCGTGTCCGAGGCAGACTGAGCCGCCGAACGCGAAGGCCTGGTTCCAGTCGCGCCATTCCTCCAGACCACCGCAGCAGCCCGGCCAGGACACCACACCGGTGGCGGTGTCGGTCACCTTCAGACCACCGGCCGCGAAGAGGCTGTCGAACGTGAGCAGGCCGTGCAGGAAGGACCCCAGCGCGTCGGCGGGGCGCGGCGGCCGGCCGTCGTCTCCGGGGTCGACGTCGTTGCAGCCGGCCACGCACATCAGCGCGGTCCCGACTTCGAGGGGCGTCAGCTCGCCGCTGAGCGCGAGGTAGCCGTCCGTTCCGGCCTCGCAGACCGGCCAGAGGGCGAAACCGTCACGCGCGAGCACCTCGACAACGGGCTGCATCGTGATCACCCGCGAAGTGTCGCGCGTCGACGCTTCGGCCTGCCTCTGATTTACGTCAGTGGTGGAACGCCGTCGAGGTGGCTGCGTCGTGTTGGGGGGCGCTTTGGCGTTCCAGCTCGGGCAGGGTGCGGCGGAGGTCGTCGAGCAGGAGGTCGGCCAGGTCGTGGGTGAAGCCGTTGCGGACGACGACGCGCAGCACCGCCAGGTCGGTGCGGTTGGCCGGGAAGGTGTAGGCCGGGACGAGCCAGCCGCGTTCGCGGAGCCGGCGGGAGACGTCGAAGACGTCGTAGCCGGTGATTTCGGGTTTCGTCGTGAAGGCGAAGACCGGGAGCTGGTCGCCGCGGGTGAGGAGCTGGAACGGGCCCAGGTCGGCGATCGCGTCGGACAGGTGGAGGGCGACGTCGCGTGAGGCCTGCTGCACGGCGCGGAAGCCTTCGCGACCGAGGCGGACGAAGGTGTAGTACTGCGCCGCTACTTCGGCGCCTGGGCGGGAGAAGTTCAGAGCGAACGTGGGCATGTCGCCGCCGAGGTAGTTGACGTTGAAGACCAGCTCTGCCGGCAGCGCCTCGCGGTTGCGCCACACGACCCAGCCGACGCCGGGGTACACGAGGCCGTACTTGTGGCCCGAGGTGTTGATCGACGCGACCCGCGGCAGGCGGAAGTCCCACTCAAGGTCCTCGTCGAGGAACGGCGCGATCATCGCGCCCGACGCGCCGTCGACGTGGACGGGGATGTCCCAGCCGGTGCGGGCCTGCAGGTCGTCGAGCGCGGCGGCGATCTCCGCGACGGGCTCGTAGCTACCGTCGAAAGTGGACCCGAGGATCGCGACGACGCCGATGGTGTTCTCGTCGCAGCGCTTCACCGCTTCCTCGGCGGACAGGTGCAGCCGGTCGCCGTCCATGGGCACCAGGCGCGGCTCGACCTCCCAGTACTCGCAGAACTTGTCCCAGCACACCTGCACGTTCACGCCCATCACCAGGTTGGGTTTCCCGGTGCGGCCGAGCTTCGTCCAGCGCCGCTTCAGCGCCATCCCGGCGAGCAGGCACGCCTCGGACGAGCCGGTGGTCGAGCAGCCCATGATGTCCGTGGGGTCGGGCGCGTGCCACAGATCGGCGAGGATGTTCACGCACCGGCGCTCGAGCTCGGCCGTCTGCGGGTACTCGTCCTTGTCGATCATGTTCTTGTCGACGCACTCGGCCATCAGGTCACGCGCCTGCGGCTCCATCCACGTGGTGACGAACGTGGCCAGGTTGAGCCGCGCGTTGCCGTCGAGCATCAGCTCGTCGCGCACGAGCTGCAACGCGGTGTCGGGCGGCAGCGACGTGTCGCGAAGCTTCTTGTGCGGCATCACGAAGTCGGCCGCCAGCGCGGGATTCGCCCCCGCGTACATGGGGTTCGTGCCCGATTGACGGATCGATCCGTTCTGTTCCCCGCTGTGCAGCACCATGTTTGCGACGGTACTGCCGCACCCCCGCCCGCGACAGCTCCCGACACCCGGCCGGGGCGGCTCGTCAGCCCAGCGGCTCCACCTCCAGCACCTGCGCTTCGGGACCGCACCGGAAGACCAGGCCGGCTTCGGTCCGGTCCAGCGTTGAAAGTTCAACCCCGTCGAGCCGGGCCCGGTATGCCCCGGGGACCCGGCCGATCGTCACGGTGCCCTCACCCGGCACGTCCGGCGTGCGCCGCAGCCGGGCGCGCAGCACACCGTCGACGACCTCCGCCTGGCTGACCTCGACGTCGCGATCGACGGCGGTCAGCGCCGGCTCCTCGAAATGACTCGCCGGCCACGGGTTGGTGTAGAGGCCCCAGAGCCCGTCCGGGGTGTTGAGGCGGGCGTAGCCGAGCAGGACGTTGCCGCTCATCGGCTCGAGCTCGGTGCGGTTGCCGTCGGCGTCGGCCGGGATGTCGTTGCGGGGGTAGTACAGGCCGCCCTCGCGCCAGGTCGGGTTCATGAAGCGGTCGGCGTGGGCGAGCAGGCTGTCGAGCGTGGTGGTGTCGCCCATCTCCGACGCCCACGCCGCCACCCAGCCGAAGTCGCACGTGTCCGTGATGACGGGCTGCCCCATCACCTCCCGCGCGGGCGCCGAGCGGACGGACAGGGTGCCGTCCGGCCCGTCGACGAGGAACCGCTTGACCTGCTCCGGGTAACCGTCGTGGACGAACTCGCGGTTCCACATGTTCATCAGCGCGCCGCACCACGCGTCCACCCACGGCGACGGCGCTTCGTTCGGCCGCACGCGTTTCGAGTCGGCGGTGATCATCATGTTGTAGTGGCCCGATTCGTCGAGCCGGCCGAAGTCGGCCCACGCGCGTTCGTAGCCGGCGACGACCTCCTCGGCACGGCTGCCGCCCGTGATCAGGTCGTGGAGGCGGAAGCCGAGGATGGCGGGCTGGTTGCAGATCTGGAACACGCAGTTGGGCTCGCACGCCACGCCCAGGTAGCCGTTTTCCACCATCTGCCAGTAGATGTGCTCGTTGAGCGACTCACGGTCGTACGGGAACCGCTTCTCCTCGCCGCCCCAGAAGTACGACCAGTGCCGGAACGTCAGCGACCCCGGCGCCGCGAACTCGTCGGCGGCGAAGAGATAGTCGTGCAGCAGTGCCATCGACTGCACGTACGCGCTGTACATGATGTTGTCGCGCACCACCGGATCCCACTCCTCCTTGAGATCCCCGAGGTGCGCGTTGACCACCGCCCCGCCGCGGCTCACGTCGCGCCAGTACAGCCACACCTCGGGCAGCAGGATCTTCTCGACGAGCCGCCGCAGCGTCGGCCGGAACAACCCGGGCGCGGCCGGCAGCCGGTGCCGGTGGGTCAGGGCCAGCGCGTATGCCATGTACGCGAGCTGGAACCGGTAGCCGCCGAAGTCGTCCTGGCCGGTTCCCTTGCCCTGCATGAAGGACCAGTCGTTGCGGAACTGGCGGGAGAGGTTGTCGAAGTGCCTGAGATGACCGAGCTGCTGCCGATCCAGCGGCGGGTGGAGAGCGGGCATGACCTCAAGTGAACACGGAGGCGAGCCGAAAAGCCCGTGTCAGGTGGTGCGAACGGTCCCCTCGCGCCGAAACGGCACGAACGGGCCGTTCGTGCCGCGCGACTGTCTGGTGCGTACGCCGTGAAGCACACAACGCACGCCGGACGACGCACAGCTCACAGGAATCGCCACGGCGGCGATCGCCGCCGGCACCGACCACGAAGACACCCCGCGCTCCGGCTACGCAGCCCAGGACGGGGTCCAACAGAGCGCGGGCGACGAAGACGACCCGGCTGAAGACCATTTGCTCGACCTCATGGACAAGCTGGCGGGCCGGTGCCCGCCCGGTGCTGCCCTCTGACGCCCGGCCGGCCCGTGGGCGGCTCCGCCGAACCGATGCACCACGGACACAGCCGCAGCCAAGCGAACGGGCCGTTCGTGCCACGCGACAGCCTGGTGCGTACGCCGCGAAGCACACAACGCAAGCCCTCGGCACGACAAAGACACGACAAAGGCCGCCCACCCGAAGGGTGAGCGGCCCGTGAGCAAGAGCCGTCAGGCCTGCTGCGCCTGCCACATCCAGTGCGCCTCTTCCAAGGCGCGCGTGATTTCGATCAGCAGGTCCTGCGTGACCAGGTCGCTCTTGTCGGTCTCGTCGATGCGCTTGCGGAGGCGCTCGATGAGCGTCGCCAGGATGTCGACGATGGCGGCCACCGTGGTTTCCACCGACTGCCAGTTGTCGGGGTAGTCCGGGACGCCCGAGCTCTCGACGACGGTCTTCGCCTTGCCGTTGGGCGAGATGCCGATGGCGTTGGCGCGCTCGGCGACCTCGTCCACGTACTGGCGGGCCGTGGCCACGAGCTCGTCGAGCTGCAGGTGGGCGCTGCGGAAGTTCTTGCCCACGACGTTCCAGTGGGCCTGCTTCGCGATCAGCGAAAGGTCCACGAGGTCGACGAGCGTCGCCTGGAGGGCGTTGCCCGTGATCTCCTTGTCGGCGTCAGTGAGCGGGCTCTTGATGGGAGAGTTGACCATCGGGGTGTCCTTTCTGTGTCGTGGTGGTGGAAGCGGGCCGGGAACGGGTCAGACCGTGGTGGTGAGCGCGACCTCGATGTTGCCCCGGGTCGCGTTCGAGTACGGGCAGACCTGGTGCGCCTGGGCCACGAGCTCGTCGGCCTGGGCCTTGTCCATGCCGGGCAGCGCGACGTTCAGCGCCACGCCCAGCTTGAAGCCCACTTCCTGCTTGTACAGGCTGACCTCGGCGGTCACCGTCGACTCCGGCAGCTGCACCTTCCCCGCACGGGCCACGGCCTGCAGCGCGCTGTGGAAGCAGGCGGAGTAGCCGGCGGCGAACAGCTGCTCGGGGTTGGTCTTGTCACCGCCCGGGCCGCCCATTTCCTTCGGCACTGCCAGCGACTCGTCGATGACCCCGTCGGACGAGGTCACCTCGCCGTTGCGGCCCTCGCCTCGCGCGGTCGCGGCCGCGGTGTAGATCGCGTCAGCCATTCCTTCGCCTACCTCCTCGTCGGGACGCCTGGCTCAGCGTCTCATCGATAACAACGTTCCGCATCAGCGGGACCTTGCCACCGCATGGCAGGCATCACGCCGGGGAATACCCGGCGTCCGGCGGATGAAACCTCAGCGCGACAGGGTGAACTCGGCCACCTGGCGGCCGATCAGGCGCAGCGTGCGCACGCTCTTGTCGTCGGACGCGCCGCCGGACTCGTCGAACTTCGTCTCGGCGGAGTTGATCGAACCACCCAGCGGAGTGGGCCAGCCGCGCAGCGCGTGCGTGATCGTGCGCAGCTGGTCGAGCGTGGTGACGGCGGCCTGCCACCCGAAGGCGACGGCGGCGAGGCCGACCGGGCGGCCGTCGAGGTAGGGGCGGGTGTCCTCACGCAGGTCCTCGACGTAGTCCAGGGCGTTCTTGACCAGCCCGGACAGCGCGCCGTGGTAGCCGGGGGAAACCACGATCAAGCCGTCGGCGCGGCGGATGCTCTCGATCAGCCGCCTCGCGCGATCGTCGCGCTCGCCCGCGGCCGTGTCGTAGAACGGCAGCACGAGCTCAGGCCCGGGGATCAGCTCAGTGTCCACCCCCAGCTCGGCCGCCGAGTCGAGGGCGATCCGCAGGGCGCGCTCGGACTGCGAGCCGTCGCGTAGCGAGCCGCCGATCCCGAGCACCGTCTTGGCTGAAGTCACGCCCCCGAGGCTAACCCCTCGACTTAAGTGGAGGACCAGGATTTGGGACGGAGTTCTCGATCACAGCTGGACCCGCTACCTACTGACAAGTAACGTCGGGGTCCACAGCCGAGGAGGAACGATGGCGATCCCGCTCCAGGTCCGCGCCCAGGCCGCCGCCGCGCAGCTGGTCTTCTGGCTGCCCCGGCCCGTCCGGCGGCTCATCGCCGGCCCGCCGCTGCGGCGCGACGGGCAGGAGCTCGCCCTCGACGCGCAGCTCCTGCTGCGGTTGCAGCAGCTCACCGGCACCGCGCTCGTCGGCGAGACGGTCGAGGGCTCGCGTCTCGGACTCGAGCTCGGCCGCCACCTGGTGAGCGGCAGGACGATCGAGCCCGTGGCCGTGCGCGACGTGGTGATCCCGTCCGGCGACGCATCGCTCGACGCCACCCTCTACACGCCCGCGGGGCTGCCCGAACCGTCCGGGCTGCTCGTGTTCTTCCACGGCGGCGGCTGGGTGGTCGGCTCCCGCGCCACGCACGACAACGCCGCGCGCTACCTCGCGAAACACGCCGGCGTGCGCGTGCTGTCGGTGGAGTACCGGATGGCGCCGGAACACCCGTTCCCGACGCCGTTCGAGGACGCGCTGGCGGCGTTCGACTACGCCCACGCGAACGCGGCGGAGCTGGGCGCAGACGCGGACCGCATCGCCGTGGGCGGCGACAGCGCGGGCGGCAACCTCTCCGCGGCCCTGACCCTGGCGGCGGTGCGGCGCGGCGGCCCGGCGCCGGCGTTCCAGCTGCTGATCTACCCCGCGGTGGACTTCACGACACGGCGCCGCTCGCGCGAGATCTTCGGCGAGAAGCTGTTCCTCACCGACGAGTCGATGACCTGGTTCGAGGGCCACTACGTCCCGGCCGGCACCGACAAGGCCGACCCGCGCCTGTCGCCCCTCGTCGCGACCGACCACAGTGGACTGCCGCCGGCGTTCATCATGACCGCGGGCTTCGACCCGCTGCGCGACGAAGGCGAGGCGTACGCGGAGAAGCTGCGCGACGCCGGGGTCTCGGTCGCGGTGAGCCGCCAGCCGGACCTGATCCACGGCTTCCTCAACTTCACCGGCGTCGGCTCCCGCTTCCGCGAGGCGACGGCCGAGCTGGCCGGCGCGTTGCGGCTGGGGCTGACGAGGCAGCAGAAGGAGAAATAGCGCGAGGCTCGTGCGAGGCACTGGTCTCAGCCAGCACGACGAGCTTCGCCTGCACTCGCCCGACATCGCGAGACAGCTGAGGGTCGCGCCGACGCGGAGCCCGGGCGCGGAGTCACCGTGCGCCCGCCGGACCAGGCAAGCGCAGGGCACTTCCCGCAGCCAGCACGACGAGCTTCGCCTGCACTCGCCCGACATCGCGAGACAGCTGAGAGTCGCGGCGGCGCGGAGTCCCGGTGCGCCAGTTGGCGTCGAAGCAGAAATAGTCTCGGAAACCACCGGAGCCTGGTGCGGCGAACCGCACCAGGCTCCGAAAACCCCGTGTTCCGGGGGTGGTTGCTACGCGCCCGGGACGGGCAACGGCGGCACCGGCAGCGGAGGCACCGGCAGGGAGCCGAGCAGTCCGCCCAGGATGCCGGTGACGGCACCCAGCAGGGCCTTGAGCAGGTCGCTCACGATCTTCAGCGGACCGGGCAGGTCCGGGATCGGCGGGAGCGGCAGCGGCGGGAGCTGACGCGGCGACGCCGACGGGTCGGCCAGCAGGCGGCTGGACTCGTCCGCACGGCCCTTGGCCGCCGACGAGAGCTGCTGCGTCTCCGACTGGATCGTGTAGCGCTTGCCCGCGGCGAGGTCGCCGAGGACAGGGCTGAGCTTGTCCAGGTCGGCACGCGTCAGACCGACGTCGCCGGCGTACGCGGCCTTCGTCAGGTCGTCTCGCATCTGGAGCACCTGCGCGCCGACCGCCTCGGTGGACGACGAGCCCTTGCCACCCGCAGGGCTCGCCGAGGCCATCCCCGAGGTGCCGACGGCCAGCAGACTGCCGGCGGCTACCAAGGCGATGATCCGCCCAATCTTGCCTTTCATTCCTTACCTCCTGGCCTCTGGAGACCTGACGGGTAAATCGATACCCGCCGTGTCGACCCAGCACCAGCCGATCACCGGATAGGGACGTTTTCTAACCCTTACGTGCCGAATCCGTCTTTCGGGAACATGCCCGCAATTGATTAACGTGGACGGCTTGCCCATCCCCCTGAAGATCATCGTGACCGATCATGAATCGGACTCGGAGTAGCCGTCCGCCACGAATGGCCCTGTTGCTCACCCACACAGGTGTATTACGTGATCGTTTACCCTCATCACTCCGTCGGACCGCGTGTCGCCACTGCTCCGGTCGGGGTGTCCCCCACGCACGCACCGCCACCGGTGGAGTAGCCGGGTCACGCGCAGATCTCCGCCACGGAGACCAGCGGAAACAGCGCACGAATGCGCACCGAACCGCGCACGCCGAGGTCAGCACACCAATGCGCAAAAACATTCGCGAATTGTTTCGCGCCAGGATTGCGAGTTGCCGCGATTCAGAGCGGCAGGCCTTCTTCGAGGTGCGTGAACGCGCGTTCCAGCAGGGCCACGAAATCGGCACTCTGATCCGCCGCGGCCGCCAGCGCCGTGGAGAGGATGACGCCGACGACCGCGCCCGCCCAGTTGCGCACCTCGAAGTCGCCGCGGGCGCGACCGGTCCGTTCGGCGGCCAGCTCGACGAGCATCGTGATGCCCGAGACGTAGTTGTCCACCACCTTCGCGCGCAGCTCCGGCACGGAGAACACCAGCAGCTGCCGGCGCCGCTCCTCGGCCCACACCTCAGGCGGCAGGTTGTCGTAGACCTCGCGCAGCGTCGCGCGGACGACCCCGAGCAGCGTCAGGTCCTCGGGCTGCCGGCGGGCGGCCTCGACGAGCAGCGGGTCGATGCGGTCGTAGAGGACCGTCGCCTCCTTCGTCGGGAAGTAGCGGAAGAACGTGCTCGGCGAGATGTCCGCGGCCGCCGCGATCTGCTCGACGGTGGTCGTCGCGTAGCCCTGCTCCTGGAACAGCCGCAGCGCGTGCCGCTGGATCGCCTCGCGCGTGCGGGCCTTCTTGCGTTCGCGCAGGCCTGTCGGTTCAGCCGGGGTCATGGGGCGATTGTCGCTGTCGCTCTCGTTTGACAGCAACTGTCACGAAGATCGCCCCAAAAGAAGTTGCACGCGCGTACCAGGATTTGCTCTCATGAGGTACGTGCCCTTCGAGCCGTACCGCCAGGTCCTGACCCTGACCCGTGTCCGTCCGTCGATGGCGCTGATGTTCTTCGCGCGTCTGCCGATGACGATGACCGGCGTCACGCTCACCCTGTACGTGGTCACCGACCTGGGCCACGGCTATGGCGCGGCCGGTGTCGTCGGCGCCGCCACCACGCTCGGCATGGCGCTGGGCGCGCCGCTGCTCGGGCGCACGATCGACCGCTACGGCCTGCGTCCGGTGGTCGGCGTCTGCGGCGTCGCCTCCACGGCCTTCTGGGTCGCGGCGCCCCACCTCTCCTACGCGGTGCTGGTGGCGTGCGCGCTGCCCGCCGGGTTCCTGTCCGTGCCCGCGGGCTCGCTGGCGCGCCAGATCCTCGCGGCGCTCGTGCCCGCCGAGCACCGGCGCGCGGCCTACTCGCTCGACACGATCCTCGTCGAGGCGTCGTTCATGATCGGCCCGGCCGCCGGCATCGCGGCGATCACCTCGCTGTCGGCCACGTTCACGCTCAGCGGCATCGGTGTGCTCTTCGGCGGCACGGCGTTGCTCATCTTCCTGCTCAACCCGCCCATCCGGAACGAGGACGAGCTCGCCCCCGCCGGCTCCGTCCGGCCGCCGCTGCGGTCGTGGCTCACCGGCCGGCTGCTCGCGACGCTGCTGGTGGCCGCGGGCGCGCTGTTCTGCCTGGTCGGCACGGAGGTCGCGACGCTGGCAGTCTTGCGCTCCCACGGCGATGTCGGCTGGACCGGCCTGGTCATCGCGGTGATGTGCGCGGCCTCGATGCTCGGCGGGATCGTGCACGGCGCCGTGAAGAAGTCGTTGCCGCAGGGTGTGCTGATGCTGCTGCTCGCCGCGCTGGTGCTGCCGGTGGGGCTGGCGGACCAGCCGTGGTGGCTGCTGATGCTCGTGCTGATCCCGACGAATCTGCTCTGCGCCCCGACGCTGGCCGCGACGACGGAGACGGTGAGCGCCATCGCGCCCCCGGCCGTGCGCGGCGAGGCGATGGGGCTGCAGGACGCGTCGACGCGGCTCGGCCTGGCCGCCGGCAGCCCCGTGGTGGGTTTCGCGATCGACCACTCGAGCCCGGCGTGGGGCTTCGTCGCCGCGGGCGCCGGTGGTCTGGTCCTGGCCGCGGCGGGCCTGGTGTGGACGCACCGGCGCCGGGCCGCCACGGCGCCGGCGATGGCCGCGGCCGTGCAGGCGCGCCGCTGAGTCAGCTGCAGGCTTTGCGCAACGCGTCGAGCTTCGCGACGTTCCGCTTGGCCCACGCGGCGACCACGCCGGCGTCCTGGATGTGCTCCTTCTGCACCTCGACGTAGGAGTCGGCCATGCCGAGCAGCGCGTTCTTCACGTCCTGCTCCTGCACGTCGGCCGCCAGCGCGCGCAGGCGTTGTTCCTTGTCCTGCGCGCGGGCCTTGAGCTTGTCGGGGTCGACCAGCGGGTTGAGGTCCGCCAGCCCCAGCGCCTGTGTGCAGGTGCTGACCTTGTCGGCCGTCGAGCTGGCCGTGTCCACCGCCGAGTTGACCTGGTCGCACCCGGCCAGCAATGCTCCGGCAGCCGCCAACGCGGCCACCGCTCCCCACCTCGTCATGGCTCGAGCGTAGCGGGCTCGAGGCGCCGGAAGTGGCGCCTCGAGCACCTTCACCCCTTCACGCAGACGACCTGCTTGAGGTGCGCCACGACCTCCACGAGGTCGGTCTGCGCCTCGATCACCGCGTCGATGTCCTTGTAGGCCGCCGGGATCTCGTCGACCACGCCGGTGTCCTTGCGGCACTCGACGCCGTCGGTCTGGGCCGCGAGGTCGGCCGCGGTGAAGGTCTTGCGCGCCTTCGTCCGCGACATCCGCCGCCCCGCACCGTGCGAAGCCGACTCGAACGACGCCGTGTTCCCGAGCCCGCGCACGATGTACGAGCCGGTGCCCATGCTGCCCGGGATGATCCCGAGGTCGCCCGCACCGGCCCGGATCGCACCCTTGCGGGTCACGAGCAGGTCGACGCCGTCGTAGGTCTCCTCGGCGACGTAGTTGTGGTGGCACGAGATCGCCTCGTCGAACGTGGTCCCCGGAATCACCTCGGCGACGGCGAGCTTGACCAGCGCCACCATCGTGGCCCGGTTGCGCGCCGCGTAGTCCTGCGCCCAGAACAGGTCACGCCGGTAGGCCGCCATCTCCGGCGTGCCCGCGACGAACACGGCGAGGTCGCGGTCGGGCAGATCCGCGTTGTGCGGCAGCTTGCGCGCGACGGCCATGTGCCGCTCCGCGAGTTCCTTGCCGATGTTGCGCGAACCCGAGTGCAGCATCAGCCACACGCGGCCCTCGTCGGCCCCGCCCTGTTCCAGGCAGACCTCGATGAAGTGGTTCCCCCCGCCGAGGCTCCCGACCTGGCGCGCCGCGCGGTCGTGCAGGCCCTGCACGCCCTCGTGGAGATCGCCGAACGACTTCCAGAACGCGTCCCAGCCGCCCACGCCGTGGACCTTCGCGGGGTTCACGGGCGTCTTGTGCAGCCCGAACCCCACCGGCACGGCCGACTCGATCCGCCGCCGCAGCCGGCCGAGGTCGTCGGGCAGGTCCGCCGCCGTCAGCGACGTGCGCACCGCGCTCATCCCACAGCCGATGTCGACGCCCACCGCCGCCGGGGACACCGCGTCACGCATGGCGATCACGCTGCCCACGGTGGCGCCCTTGCCGTAGTGGACGTCGGGCATCACCGCGACGCCGTGCACCCAAGGCAGATTGGCGACGTTGTGCAGCTGGCGCATGGCTTGTTCCTCGACCGACGTGGGGTCGGCCCACATCCGGATCGGGACGCGAGCACCGTCTACCGCCGTGTACATGACTTTCCTTTCCTGGCTGGGATTCTTCGAAGAGCATCCCCCGCGAGGACCAGGTGGCGCCAGGGGTTTTCGCCGTGGCGGATTCACGGGCGAAACGAAATCGTCGCTCCCGGCGGCATTTTGCTACCGCTACCGCCGCCGTCGCGCTGGCCGGGCTTGCGGTGTTGGTACTGGCCCTTGTCGCCGCGATCGTCGTGTTACGCGTCCGGTTCGCCAGCACGACCTACCGCGGCGGGGTGGCGATCGTGTTCCGTCCGCCTGATCCCCGAGCCGAACGGGTGCCCGCTCCACAATGGATCAACCTGAGCCAGGGGGACAATCGTCCGAATAGCACGATATGCCGGAGTAGCCCGGCCAACGTCGTTTCGTGAGCGAAACGAAATCGAGGTTTCCGCCGATACCCGCCAGGATGATCGAGCCCGGCGCTCGAAGCGCCGCCTGGGAGGAATCCGCTTTTCCATGAAGAACTCTTCGCGAGCGTTGCTCGCTGTTGTCCTGCTGGCCGGATTTCCCGTGCTGGTGCTGGTGATCGTCGCCGCGATCGTCGCGGCCGAGGTCTGGGCGATCCACGACTCGCCGAGCATCGGGCTGCGGCTGGCGATCATCGCCGTGCCGGCGGTCTACGTGCTGCTGCAGGCCCTGTTCACCATCGAACGCACCCACGACGACGGCGGCTCAGGGCTGCCGGTGACGCCCGAAGCGCAGCCCGGGCTGTGGGCGCTCGTCCGCGAGCTCTCCGACGCCGTCGGCACCCGGCCGCCGGACGAGATCTACCTGGTGCCGCAGGTCAACGCGGCCGTGAACGAACAGACTCGCTGGCTCGGCCTGCGGGTGACGCGACGCCGGTTGTTCATCGGCGCGCAGCTGTTCGCCGGCCTGCGGATCGACCAGTTCCGCGCGGTGCTGGGCCACGAGCTCGCGCACTACAGCAACCGCGACACCCGCTTCGGCGGCGCGACCTACCGCGGGCGGCAGACGATCGGCCGAGTCGTGAATGGACTGAACGGCACCAGCTGGTTCGGCCGAATGCTGCGCTCGCTGTTCCACGCCTACGCCAAGCTCTACTTCGCCGTGTCGATGCGGGTGAGCCGCGACCAGGAGCTCGCCGCCGACGCCGCGGCCGCCCGGGTCGCGGGCACTGCCGCGGCGAGCAGCGCGTTGCGCGAGATCGAGGCGCTGGCCGTGGTGTGGCGTTTTTTTCTGAACACCTACGCGACGATGGGCTGGACGGCCGGCTACGTGCCGGCCCGGCTGGCCGAGGGCTACCGGCACCTGCTGGCCGACGACAGCCGCGCGGTGGAGATCGACAAGGTGCGGGAGAACCCGCCGCAACGCGAGGTCTCGCGGTACGACAGCCACCCCGCCACACTCGAGCGCATCGCGGTGCTCGAAGCGGCACCCGTCGTGCCGGTGGCGGAAGGCGGCGAGCGCCCGGCAACCGAGATCCTGCACAACGCTTCCGCGACGCTCGACGAAGCGCTGCTCACCGGCCTGTCGACCGAGGCCCGCCGGAAGAAGCCGACGGACTGGCCGACCCTCGTCGACGCCGCCACCCGGCACCAGTTCGGTGAGAACGCGACGAAGATCCTCACCGGACGGTCGCTTCACGGCCTGCTCGACGCACTCGACGCCGGTCGGCTCGAAGACCTGGCCGATCCTGGCCTCAAGGTGCCCGCCGGTGCCGGCGCGCGAGCCCGCCGGGAGCTTCTCGGCCAATCCGTCCGGGACCGACTGTCCACTGTGGTCGTCTCGCAGCTCGCCCGCGCCGGGTTCGCGCACTGGACGCTCTCGTGGTCCGGGCCGGCCGAGCTGACGCTCGACGAGCCGTACGCCGAATCGCTCTCCCCGGCGCTCGACGCCGCCGTCACCGGGGACACCGCCGGGCTGCGGGCGCTGCTGCCCGCCGCCGAGCCCGACCCGATCCGTTCCTGAGAGGAAACCCATGGGAATCGTGAGCCTGCTGTTCAACTCGAGACGCCGGAAGACCGCGTTCGCGCTGGCCAAGGCCGCCCGCGAACGCGGGATGAGCGTCGCGGAGTTCACTGCCTCGCTCAGCCGCGAGGACCTGGCGCGCTACGTCGCGCCGGACAAGAAGGCGCCAAAGGTCGAGATGCCGGACGTGACGAAGTTCGGCCTGCCGCCGGACAGCGAGGTCACGCGCGCCGATTTCGTCGGCGACCGCGAGATCGACGAGGCTCGCCAGGCGCTCGTGACCGGCGGCTGGGAACCGGCGGCGCGCCTGCTGACCGAGATCGGCACGGACTGGGACCGGCGCACGTTCCTCGTGCGCCAGCTCGGTGAGGTCGTGGCGAACGACGAGATCGGGCTGGAACGCTGGCAGAGCGAGCGGCCGGGCGACGCGGACGCCGCCGCCGTCAACGTCGAGAGTCTCGTGCAGCTGGCCTGGCAGGTCCGCAGCGGGCTGCGGGCCGAGCACGTGAGCCGCGAGCAGTTCCAGAAGTTCTTCGCCATCCTCGAGTCCGCCGTGCCCGCGGCCCACGAAGCGGCGGCACTGGCGCCCGAAGACCCCACGCCGTGGGTGACGATGCTGGCGGTCGCACGCGGCCGGCAGTACGACAACGACACGTTCCGCGAGGTGTGGAACGAACTGGTCGCTCGCGACCCGCTGAACCTGCCCGCGCACGGCTCCGCGCTGCAGTACTGGTGCGAGAAGTGGTTTGGGTCGCACGAGCTGATGTGGGCGTTCGCCGAAGAAGGCGAGGCGAAGCACCCGAAGCTCGCGTGGCTGCCGCTGGCCGCGGCGCACGAAGCGGAGTTCGGCGGGGTCGAGGGCGCGTGGCGGAACTCGCTGGTCGCGCCGGCCGTCGACCGGCTGCTGCCCTGGCTCGAAGGCGAGGGGGGCGACGCGCCGGGCACGGCGACGAGCCGGGCGTACGCCGCGCGGGCGCTGGTTGAGCTCGGGCGCGGCGAGGAGGCCGTGGAACAGTTCCGGCACCTCGGCGTGCACGCGGACGCCAACATGTGGGCGTACGGCAAGAAGGGACCGGTCGTCGAGTTCCGCAAGACCCGGTACCTGGCCTGTCACCTCGCCGAGAAGGCCAAGTCCACAGTGGAGTGACGAAACGTTGTCGCCGCCGCGAGCGATATCCGACAAGACCGAGCGAGGAGGTCCGGATGGCGCTGCGTGCCGTGGGGCTCCTCGCCGCGTTCTGGCTGGTCGTGGTCCTCGCCGTCGGCGGGTTCGTCGCGGCGGAGGTCGTGCTGTGCGTGGTGATGTCCCCCGGGGCGCTGGCCTTGCTGGTCCTGGCACCGGGACTCGCGACGCTCGTGACCGCACTGTGCTCGCGCGCCGACCCCACGCCGACGATCCGGCTCACGCCCGCTTCGACGGGGCTATGGGAGCTGGTGCACTCCGCGGCGGACGACGTCGGCGTCGATGCCCCCGCGTCCGTCCGGCTCGACGCCGGCGTCGCGGTGCGGCTCGCGTCGCGCCGCCGGCTCGTCATCGGGGTGCCGTTGCTCGCGGCGGTGAACCCGGCGCAGCTGAGCGCGCTGGTGCGCCGCGCGCTCGGCGAGGACGTCCGCTTCCGCCCGGCGATCGCGTGGGGTGCGCGGTTCCTGTCGCGGACGCGCGACACCCTGGCCCACGCTCCGCGCTGGACCGCGCCGGCCCGTCCCGCGGTGCGGGCTTTCACCGAGTACTACCTGCGCGTCGCCGAACGAGCGCTGGCCGCGCCGGATGCGGCGGAGGTGCGGTGGGAACGCGAGGTGATCGAAGAGCTCTGGGAGCTGTTCCTGGTCCGCTACGCCGCGCTCGGCCTGCGAGCGGGATTCCTGCCGGCGATGCCGATGGCGGGCTTCCGGCAGCTGCTCGACGCCGAGCTCCCCCTCGGTGACGAGCCTCGGGCCAGCGCACTGCTCGCCGACGACGAGACGCTCGACCACGCCTTCGCGCAGCTGCTCTCCAAGGAACAGCGCGCCATGCCGCGCGCCGACTGGGACACGCTCGCCGACCTGTCCCAGCGGCACGAGATCGCGTGCTCGGCCCTGGAGGTCCTCGGCGGCCTCACCCTCGGGGCCGCGCTCGATCGGCTGGCCACGGGTGAGCTCGCGTTCCTCGCCGAATCCGGTGCCACGGACGTCGTGGCTTCCGTCCGCCACCGCCTGGCCCTCGTCGTCACGGCGGCCCTGGCCGACGCGGGAGTCGTGCGCTGGCGCATGGCGTGGCCCGGGCCGCCGGAGCTGCTCGTGGACGATCCGGGTGCCGAGGCGATCACGACCGCGCTCGACGAAGCGGCAGCGCCGACGCCGGAGGTCTTGCCGCTGCGGATGCTGCTCGTGGTTTCCGGTGTGTCGCCGGACTTCCGGCCGGTTCGGCAGCTGAGCTCGACCCGATGAGACAGGGCCGCCTTCCCGGGGGAAGACGGCCCTGTGTCACACCGGGGATCAGCGGTTGCCGGCCACCAGCTCCGCGATCTGCACCGCGTTCAACGCGGCGCCCTTGCGCAGGTTGTCCGTCGCCACGAACAGCGCCAGCCCGCGGCCGTCCGGCACGCCGGGATCGGAGCGGATGCGGCCGACGAAGCTCGGGTCCTTGCCCGCGGCCTGCAGCGGCGTGGGGACGTCCGAGAGCTGCACGCCGGGCGCCACCGAAAGCAGTTCCGTGGCCCGCTCCACCGAGATGGGCTGCGCGAACTCGACGTTGATCGACAGCGCGTGTCCGGAGAACACCGGGACCCGGACGCAGGTGCCGGACACGAGCAGCTCCGGCAGGCCAAGGATCTTGCGGCTTTCGTTGCGCAGCTTCTGTTCCTCGTCCGTCTCGAACGAGCCGTCGTCGACGACGGAGCCGGCCATCGGCAGGACGTTGAACGCGATGGGCGCCACGTACTTGGCCGGGGCCGGGAAGTCCACGGCGGAACCGTCGTGGGTCAGGGCGGCGGCGCGGGTGGCGACGGCGTTGACCTGGGCGGCCAGCTCGTCGACACCGGCGAGGCCGCTGCCAGACACGGCCTGGTAGGTGCTCGTGATCAAGCGCAGCAGGCCGGCCTCGTCGTGGAGCGGCTTGAGCACCGGCATGGCCGCCATGGTGGTGCAGTTGGGGTTCGCGATGATCCCCTTGCGCGCCTCCTTGATGGCCTCCGGGTTGACCTCGCTCACGACCAGCGGCACGTCCGGGTCGCGGCGGAAGGCCGACGAGTTGTCGATCACCGTCACGCCCGCGGCGGAGAAGCGCGGCGACTGCTCACGCGAAGTCGAACCGCCCGCGGAGAACAGGGCGATGTCCAAACCGGACGGGTCCGCCGTGGCGGTGTCCTCGACCGTGATCTCCTCGCCCTGCCACGGAAGCTTCGTTCCCGCTGACCGGGACGACGCGAAGTAACGCATCTCGTCCACCGGGAAACCGCGCTCCGCCAGCAGTTTCCGCATCACACCGCCGACCTGGCCGGTCGCCCCGACCACCCCGACGCGAAGACCGTTGCCCATCAGCGACCACTCCCCGCGTAGACGACGGCTTCTTCGTCGCCGCCGAGCTCGAACGCCTCGTGGATCGCGCGCACGGCGTCGTCGAGCTGCGCGTCGCGGATCAGCACCGAGATGCGGATCTCCGAGGTGTTGATGATTTCGATGTTGACACCCGACTGCGCGAGCGCCTCGCAGAACGTCGCCGTGACACCGGGGTGCGAGCGCATCCCCGCGCCGACGAGGGAGACCTTGCCGACGTGGTCGTCGTAGAGCACGGTCTCGAACCCGATCTCGGCCTTGACCTTCTCGAGCTCCTGCACGGCCTTGGCGCCGTTGGCCTTCGACAGCGTGAACGTGATGTCGGTGCGACCCGAGATCGTGCTGGACACGTTCTGCAACACCATGTCGATGTCGATCTCCGCGTCGGCGATCACGCGGAAGATCCGGGCGGCCGCCCCGGCGTGGTCCGGCACGCCGGTGACCGTGATCTTGGCCTCCGAACGGTCGTGTGCCACACCGGTGATCAGCGCTTGTTCCACGGGGATCTCCTCGATTGACCCGGTCACGGTGGTGCCCGGCTTGTCGCTGTAGGAAGAGCGGACTCGGATCGGCACGCCGTAGCGGCGCGCGTACTCGACCGAACGCAGGTGCAGGATCTTCGAACCGCTCGCGGCGAGCTCCAGCATCTCCTCGTACGGGATGGTGTCGAGTTTCCGCGCGTCCGGCACGATCCGCGGGTCGGCCGAGTACACACCGTCCACATCGGAATAGATCTCGCACACGTCGGCGCCCAGCGCCGCGGCGAGCGCGACGGCGGTGGTGTCCGAACCACCGCGGCCGAGCGTCGTGATGTCCTTGGTGTCCTGGGAAACGCCCTGGAACCCGGCCACCAGCGCGATGTAGCCCTGCTCCAGCGCCTCCGTGACGCGGCTCGGCGTCACGTCGATGATGCGCGCGTTGCCGTGCACCGACGTCGTGACGACCCCCGCCTGCGAACCGGTGAACGACCACGCCTCCGCGCCGTGCGCGGAAATCGCCATCGCGACCAGTGCGTTCGAAATGCGCTCACCGGCGGTGAGCAGCATGTCCATCTCCCGCTCCGGCGGCGCGGGGTTCACCTGCTGCGCCAGGTCGAGCAGCTCGTCGGTGGTGTCACCCATCGCCGAGCACACCACGACGACGTCGTTGCCCGCCTTCTTGGTGGCGACGATGCGTTCGGCGACGCGCTTGATCCGGTCGGCACTTTCCAGCGACGATCCGCCGTACTTCTGGACCACGAGGGCCACAGCCCGAACCTCCTTGACGGGCCGGGTCTGCTCCTGGTGGGCACCGAGGAGCCCCCGCGTCCCTTCACTTGGGCGAAACTCTACCGGGGCCGACCGCGCTCGCCACTCAATCGAGTGGCGGCGCACACCGATCGAGGGTGTGTTGGAAGTAAATCTTCCTTAACACCACCGAAATGTTCGAAGCCCTTCCTCCGGAGTGATGGAGAGCACTCCCGCCGTACTACGGTGCGGGACGTGCGCAAACCCGCCGAGACGAGCGTCCCCGTGATCCCGGCCGTCGCCGAGCGCTGGAGCCCCCGCGCCTTCGACGCGACCGCCGAGGTGTCCCCGCGTGAACTGACCGCCTTGCTGGAGGCCGCGCGCTGGGCGCCGTCCTTCGGCAACACCCAGCCCGCGCGCTACCTCGTGGGCCGCCGTGGCGACACCACGTTCGCCCGGATCCTGGCCGCGTTGAACAGCGGCAACCAGGCCTGGGCGTTCCGCGCGGGCGCGCTGCTCGTCGGCGTGATGGTGACCACGAACGAGAAGGGCGAGGTCCCCTACGCGGAATACGGCCTCGGCCTGGCGAGCGAGAACCTGGTGCTGCAGGCCGTGGAACTCGGCCTGATCGCCCACCAGATGGCGGGCTTCTCGCCCGACGCGGTCCGCTCGTCGTTCGGGTTGCCGGACGAAGCCGTGCCGCGCGTGGCCATCGCCGTGGGACACGCCGCCGAGGCCGCCGTGCTGGAAGACGAGCGGCGCATCGAGCGGGAGCGCAAGCCGCGGCAGCGGATTCCGCTGAGTGAGTTCGCGTTCAGCGGCGAATGGGGCACGCCCGCGTTGGGTGGCTGAACCGCCGGACGACTGATCGCATTCGCTTCGCACCGCTAAGTAATGTCGCTCGACCGGGGAACCGCTGATCGGGGCACCGCATCGAAGCCGGCAACACACTGGGTGGACACGAGGAGAGAACGATCATGCGTAGTCGTGTGCTGGCGGTCCTGGGGGTCTCCGCGGCGGTACTGGCGCTGGCCGGCTGTGCGGGTGAGACGAACGGCACGCCTTCGGCCGCGTCCGGCGCCCCCGCGCCGAGCCAGAGCAGCAGCAGCGCGAGCGCTCCCGAGACGAGCAGCTCCGCGTCGTCGGGCGGCACGGGGAACACGTCGTCGGCCGGCGGGTTCACGCCGCAGGGCACCAAGCTGAAGCTGGGCGAGAAGGCGATCGTGCCGTTCAAGTCGGAGGACAAGACCGGCTCGATCGGCGTCACGGTGAAGTCGATCGACAAGGGCACCGAGGCCGACCTCGCGCCGCTGGACCTGGGCGACAAGGCGAAGGGCATGACGCCGTACTACGTGCGCGTCACCGTCTCCAACGAGAGCGGCACGGACTTCTCCTACACCTCGCTCGGGCTGATGAACGCCCTGCTCCCGGACGGCTCTGAAGCGCAGGGCGTGTCCGTGATCGGCACGTTCGACAAGTGCGACAGCGGCGACGCGGGCAAGGACTTCACCACGAAGGGCGCCACGTACGAAAGCTGCGTGCTCGCGGTGGCGCAGGCCGGCACGACGGTGACCGGCGCGTCGTACAACGAGGGCGACTACAGCGACCAGGCGCCGGGCACGGACTACGGCAGCAAGCCGATCACCTGGCAGAGCTGATCCGGAGCCGGACCCGTGCGAACGGGCCGTTCACGCCACGGCGGGAACGGCCCGTGACCGCGGTCAGGAGGAGAGGCCGCCGCCGATGCGGCGGAGGATCTTCGCGACGATCCCGGACACCACGAGCCAGAAGATCGCCGCGATGCCGTAGTTGACCAGCACCCTGAGTTTCGCGTCACTCGGGGTGAAGAGGTCCTTGAAGCCGATCGAGAGAACGTCGGCCCAGCTTCGGACGAACGAGACGATTCCATTGTCCGGATTGGCCTCGCCGACGGTGAAGATCACGTGCAGCACGAGGATCGCGGCGAAGATCAGCCCGACCCACCGCACGAGCGTGGCGAGGAAGGAAAACACCTGCTCACGGGTGCGTCGCCAGTCGATCTCGGCGCGCTTCGGCCGCGGCTCGGTCTCCGCCTCAGGTGTCTGTTCGGCGTGCTCGCCCATGCCCGGCAGTCTGACACGTCACACCCCCGCCCGCTACCCGCTGGTAACACCCAGCGGGCACCGGACGTAACAGTTCGATCGCGGAGGTGACTTCACAACGGCCGCGTTCCGTGGTTAAGGTGACCTCGTGGCGCGTGCTCTCCTGCTTCGCTGCCGCGACGGGGCCTGACCAGACCGGCTCCTCGTCGCGGGGCTTTGTGGTGCCGGTCGTATGCACCCACCTCGTCAGGAGACGTCTTCACCCATGGCCACGAACGACCCCCGCACGAACACCTCCCGTGTCCGCACGCCGTCGCGCCCGGCGCCCGCGGACCAGCCCCGCTGGAACCCGCAGCGCGGCACGTCGATGCCCGTCCACCGCTACAAGCCCTGGTACGAGCTGATCGAGAACATCGAGCTGCCCGACCGCACGTGGCCCGAGAAGCGCATCGAGCGCGCGCCGCTGTGGTGCGCGGTGGACCTGCGTGACGGCAACCAGGCCCTGATCGACCCCATGTCGCCGGCGCGCAAGCGCAAGTTCTTCGACCTGCTCGTACGCATGGGCTACAAGGAGATCGAGGTCGGGTTCCCCGCCGCGTCGCAGACGGACTTCGACTTCGTCCGCGAGATCATCGACGAGGGCGCGATCCCCGACGACGTGAGCATCCAGGTGCTGACGCAGTGCCGCCCGGAGCTGATCGAGCGCACGTTCAAGTCGCTCGAGGGCGCGCCGCGCGCGATCGTGCACATCTACAACTCGACCTCGATCCTGCAGCGCCGCGTGGTGTTCCGCGAGGAGCGCGAGGGCATCAAGAAGATCGCGACGCAGGGCGCGGAGATGGTCGTCGAGCTGGCCGCCAAGCAGCCGGACACCGACTTCCGCTTCCAGTACTCGCCGGAGTCCTACACCGGCACCGAGCTGTCGTACGCGCTCGAGGTCTGCAACGCCGTCACGGAGATCTGGCAGCCGACGCCCGAGAAGCCGGTGATCCTGAACCTGCCGGCGACCGTCGAGATGGCGACGCCGAACGTCTACGCCGACTCGATCGAGTGGATGAGCCGCAACCTGGAGCGCCGCGACTCGGTGATCCTGTCGCTGCACCCGCACAACGACCGCGGCACCGGCATCGCCGCCGCCGAGCTGGGCTACCAGGCCGGCGCCGACCGCATCGAAGGCTGCCTGTTCGGCAACGGCGAGCGCACCGGCAACGTCGACCTCGTCGCGCTGGGCATGAACCTGTTCAGCCAGGGCGTCGACCCGCAGATCGACTTCTCGGACATCGACGAGATCAAGCGCACCGTCGAGTACTGCAACCAGCTGCCCGTGGGCGAGCGCACGCCGTGGGGCGGCGACCTGGTGTTCACCGCGTTCTCCGGCAGCCACCAGGACGCGATCAACAAGGGCCTCGACGCGCTGAAGGACGCTGCCGACAAGGCCGGCGTGCCCGTGGACGAGTACCCGTGGGAGGTCCCGTACCTGCCGATCGACCCAAAGGACGTCGGCCGCACGTACGAGGCCGTGATCCGCGTGAACTCGCAGTCGGGCAAGGGCGGCGTCGCCTACATCATGAAGGCCGAGCACCAGCTCGACCTGCCGCGGCGCCTGCAGATCGAGTTCTCCAAGGTGGTCCAGGCCTACACCGACACCGAAGGCGGCGAGGTCGACCCGGCCACGATGTGGAACGCGTTCTCGAAGGAGTACCTCGAGCCGCGCACCCCGCTGGAGCTGGTGCGCCAGCGCGTGACCGACAACGGCGGCGGCGAGTACGACATCGAAGCCACGGTGACCGTCGACGGCGACGAACACGACATCACCGGCCGCGGCAACGGTCCCATCGCGGCCTTCTTCGACGCCCTGTCCACCGTCGGCTTCGACCTGCGGCTCCTGGACTACAGCGAACACACCCTGACCCCGGGCGACGACTCGCGCGCCGCGTCGTACATCGAGTGCGCGATCTCCGACCGCGTGTTCTGGGGCGTGGGCATCGACCCGTCGATCGTGACGTCGTCGCTGCGCGCGGTGGTGAGCGCGGTCAACCGGGCGAACCGCTGACGTTGTCTTGAAAGCGGAGAGGCTGGTCGCGCTGCTGTTCACGCTGCAGCGCCGCCGCAGCGCGACCGCCTCCGAGCTCGCCGCCGAGCTGGGTGTTTCGGAACGCACGATGCACCGCGATCTGGCGGCGTTGCGGGACGCCGGCGTTCCACTGTGGACGGAGCAGGGGCGGCACGGCGGCTTCCGGCTCGTCGACGGCTGGCGGGCCGGACTCGAGGGGCTGACCGCACGGGAAGCCGTGGCGCTGTTCGCTTTGGGGGCGCCGGAAGCGTTGGCCGGGTTGGGGTTGGACACCGCCGGCAGCGCCGCCCGGGCGAAGGTTTCGGCGGGCATGCCGGCTGAGCTGCGCGAGCACGCGGCGCTGGTGGCCGGCCGGTTTCACCTGGATGCGCCGGGGTGGTTCGGTGGCGCTGACCAGCCGCCGGCGTTGGGCACCGTTTCGCGCGCGGTCTGGACGCAGCGCCGGCTCGCGATTTCCTATCAGCGCAAGGACAAAGTCGCCGACCGGGTGCTGGAGCCGTTGGGCCTCGTGCTGAAGGCGGGGGTCTGGTACCTGGTAGCGCGGGTCGAGAACGCCTACCGCACGTATCGTGTCTCCCGGATCCTCGACGCCGACGAGCTCGCCGAAGCGTTCGACCGTCCCGCCGATTTCGACCTCCCGACCTGGTGGCACACGTCCTCCGCGACCTTCGAACAGGTCTCCCGCCCAGTGCGGGTGCGGGCCCGCCTGAACCGCCTCGCCGTCCGCGAACTCCGCCGCGTCTTCGGCGGCGAACACCTCGCGGACACCGTCCTCTCCCTGGCCGAGCCGGACGCCGACGGCTGGGCGATGGCGGAACTCGCGTTGGAAGGCGGCGAGATCGCCCTCGGCCAGCTCGTGGCGTTGAGCCCCGGCGTCGAAGTCCTCGACCCGCCGGAGCTGAGGGCTGCCCTGGCCGACATCGGCACCGAACTCGCCGCCCGCAACGCTCAGCGGTAGCCGCTCACGTCCGCCGGCTTGCCGACGTCCGCCACCTCCACCAGGTACCGCCACGCGTCCGGGCGGCTGCCGTCCACGTCGTCGACCGCATACGCCTGCGCGAGCTGCCCGCTGCTCACCGTCTGACCCGACCACCGGGCCCGGTCGGGATCCGCGGCGAGCGCGACGATCGTGCGGCCGCAGAACGTCGGGGATTCCGAGATCGCGAAGTGCGGCTCCTTCGCCACCGCGTCGCGCCAGGTGGCTTCCGTGACGCCGTAGTGCTCCAGCATCGCCTCCGAACGGAGCCAGCCCGGGGTGAAGGCGACGGCCGTGCCGCCGAAGGGCGCCAGCTCGGCGGCTTCGCCGATCGCCAGCGGATGGGCCGAGGCCTTCGCCAGGTAGAAGGGCAGCGAAGTCCCCGTGCGGTACTTCGCGTTGTACGACGCGGTGCCGTCCGTCAGCTCCACCACCAGACCGCCCGGGCGGTCGATCAGCAGCGGCAGCAGGTGGTGGCTGGTGATGAGGTGCGCGTCGATGGCCAGGCGGATCATGCGCAGGCCCGCGTCCAGGGAGTGTTCCCAGACGGGTTTGCCCCATTCCAAGTGGCGGTCGCCGCCCCAGAGGCCGTTGACGAGGATGTCCAGGTGGTCCAGACGAGAGGCCAAAGCCGCGACCTCGGAGGGCACGAGGTGGTCGACGCGGATGGCCTCGGCCTGGCCACCGGCCGCCTCGACCAGCGCAACCGTCTCCTCGATCGTCTCCGGACGGTCCACTTCGGACCGCCCGGCGCCCGACGTCCGGCCGGTCACGTACACGAAGGCGCCCGCGCGGCCCAGCTCCACGGCGATCGCTCGGCTCGCACCTCGTGTGCCGCCCGCGACGAGGGCGATCTTTCCCGAAAGGTTCATACGGACCAAGGTCGCGGTTAACCATGACACCCGCTGTCATGGTTAACCCAAGCTGTGTACCGCCTGTGCCTTGCTGTGAGTACTCGGTGAACGGGACTCATCCGCCCGCTCACGGCGGTTAATGGGAGTGTGGACGCAACGACGGCAGGGCTCGTGGTGCTGTTCGTCGTCTCGCTGGTGCCCCTGCTGCCCACCGAGGTGACGATCCTCGGCATGGGCATCGCGGCCGCGCAGGGCGGGACGTCGCTGGCCGTGGTGATCGCCGTCGCCACCGCCGGGTGCCTGGTGAGCGACCAGGTCCTGTACGCGCTGGGCCGCTTCGGCGGCGCCCGGGTGCTGGCACGTCTGAGCCGGCGCCGCAAGATGGCCGCCGGCCTGGCCTGGCTCGACGGCCGCCTCCAACGCCACCCGCGCCCGATCCTGGTCGTCGCCCGCTGGCTGCCCTCGGGCGGCACGGTCGGCGCGCTGCTGGCCGGCTCGCTGCGCTGGCCGATGGGCGAGTTCTTCAGCGCGTCGGCCATCGGCATCACGCTGTGGACGTCGTACGTCGCCTTCCTCGGCTACGCCGGCGGCGAGCTCATCGACGAACCGGTGGTCAGCATGCTGCTCTCCTTCGGCGTCGCGACGCTGCTGGGCGTGGCGATCACCTTCGGCGTCCGCCGCGGAGCCCGCAACTAGCTCGTCAACGCCGCCACTTCCTCGCGCAGCTGGGCGATCACCGTCGCCACCGCGGGACGCGACAACGCGCCGCGCCGACACACCACCTCGACCAGCCGCGCAGCGCGGATCCCCGCCAGCGGACGCCCGACCAGACCACTGCCCCGCCGCGCGTCCATCGTGTACCGCGGCAGCAACGCGATGCCGTGCCCGGCCGCGACGAGCCGTTCGGTGATGCGGAAATCGTTGATGCGCTGGACGATCTGCGGCCGCACCCCCGTCCGCACGGTCAGCGACCGCAGCACGTCGTCCACCGGGAACCCGTGGTCCACGGAGATCCAGCGTTCGTCGGCGAGGTCCGCGAGATCCACCCGGCGCCGCCGCGCCAACACGTGCCCGGCCGGCAACGCGACGTCCAGCGGCTCGCGCAGCAGCGGCACCACCTCGAGCCGGTCGGAGGTGAACTCACCGGCGTGCTCGTCCCGGTGCGTCACGACCACGTCGTAGTCCGCGACCAGCCCTGGCACGTCCGAAGGCGTCATGTCGACATCGCGGACGTCCACCTCCAGGCCGTCGAACGCCGCGACGCGCGTGAGCAGCCCCGGCAGCAGCATCAGCCCCGCCGACTGGAAGATCGCGATCCGCACCCGCCCGCGCGGCGCACTTCGGTACGTGTCGAGCTCGGATTCCGCCCGATCCAGCGCGGCGAGCACCTCGTCGGCGCGCGCGACGAGCGCCCGGCCGGCGTCGGTGAGCCGCAGACCGCGGCCGTCCGGCTCGGTCAGCGGCAGGCCGACCTCCGCCTGCAGCGCGCGCAGCTGCTGCGACACCGCCGAAGGGGTGCAGTGCAGCGCCCTCGCCGCGGCCGTCACGCTGCCGCGGTCCGCGAACTCCCGCAATGTCCGGAGTCTTCCGAGGTCCACGATGCGTAGTTTATGTGAAGCGCGGCTACACGGTCAGTGCAGTTTTTCTCGCTGGTCCTTCACGATCCGCGCCTGCACAGTGGAGGACATGCCCGCACGTGACCGTCTCCTCGCCGTGCTCGTCGCCGTGCTGTGGGGCTGCAACTTCCTCGCCATCCACGCCGCGCTGGGCCAGTTCCCGCCGATGTTCGCCGGCGCGCTGCGGTTCGCGCTGATCGCGATCCCGACGATCCTGTTCGTGCCGTGGCCCAAAGTGAAGTTGCGCTACCTGCTCGGCTACGGCCTCGGGTTCGGCACCGGCCAGTTCGCGTTCCTGTTCGTCGCCATGGACCTCGGCATGCCGACGGGCCTGGCCTCGCTGGTGCTGCAGGCGTCCGCGCCGTTCACCGTGCTGCTCGGCGCCGTGCTCCTGCGCGAACGCGTGTCGGGCCGCCAGCTCGCCGGCATCCTGCTGGCCGTCGCCGGCATGACGGCGATCGCGTGGCAGCAGTCCTCGCACGCCGCGCTGCTGCCGGTGATCCTGACGGTGCTGGCCGCGCTGAGCTGGGCGTTCGGCAACCTCGCGATGCGCCGCGCGACGCCCGACAACCCGATGCACCTCATGCTGTGGATGTCCGTGGTGCCGCCGCTGCCGATGCTCGCGCTGTCCTTCGTCTTCGAAGGCCCGACAGCCGGCTGGCATTCGCTCACGACGCTCGGCACCACCACCGGCCTGATCGGCGTCGCGGGCATGGCCTACGTGATCGTGTTCGGCACCGTCGTCGGCTCCGGCATCTGGACCACGCTCATGAAGCACCACCCCGCCGGCGTCGTCGCGCCGTTCTCGCTGCTCGTGCCGGTGGTCGGGCTCACGGCGTCGTACTTCGTGCTCGACGAGGTGCCCACCGTGCTCGAGATCGTCGCCGCGGCCGTGGTGATCGGCGGCGTGCTGCTGGGGAGCCTGCGGCGCAAGCCGGTCGAGCTGCCCGACGAAGATCTGCTACCCGCCGGGACCTGACGGCGGGGCGAGGCGGGCGTCGAGCTGGCTCCACGCGGCGAGCGCCACCAGCCCGGACAGCCCGAACACCGCCGCCAGGCCGATCCCGGACGCCGCCGCGCCGGCCAGTGGTGACGCCGCGGTCTGCCCGACGCCGAGGCCGACGAACGACCAGGTCACACCCCGGGCCGGGCGCGTGGGGAACAGCCGGGCGGCCCAGAGGATGCAGAGCCCGGTCAGGGCCATGTAGGTGCTGCCGAACAACGCGCTGGAGACGAGTGCGCCCGAGAGACCAGGCGTCGGCAGGGCCAGTAGCGCGAGGCCGGCCGCCGCCAGCGTCCACGTGACCAGGTTGGCGGTCCGCAACCCGACGCGCTCGGCGGCCCGCCCGGCCAGTCCGCCGAGCAGCCCGGCCACGCCGATGGTGAACCAGCACCAGGTCGCCGCGATCGGGCTCAGGCCCGTCGCGGTGAGGCGGGAGCTGGAGAACGTCCAGTACGGCGCGCTGGTCACCCCGATGAGGACCGAGTTGACCACGAGCGGCACGAGGCCGTGGACGAGCGTGGACTCCGCCGGGATCTCGGCAGCCGCAGACGGACGCGGCAACGTCCGCCAGGCGAGCACCGTCATCGCCGCGGCGAGCACGGCGAAGCCCGCCCAGATCGACGACCAGCCGAACGCCAGCAGCGGGGTGAACGCGGACGCGGCCAGCCCGAGCCCGGTCCCGGTGTTGGCCCAGGTCTGCGCCCGGACCTGGCGGCGCACCCCGACCGTTTCCCCGATCAGCTGCGCGACGCCGGGCGAGACCAGGCCCGCGCTGCCGCCCGCGAGGACGATCCCGGTGCCGAACACGGCCACGTCCGGCGCGGTGGCCATGAGCCCGAGCCCCACCGCCGCCAACGCGCCGGCCAGCACCACGGTGCCGCGCGCGGATCGCGTGGCCGTACGCAGGGAAAGCAGCAGCCCGACGCCGTAGCCCGCGGTGGACAGTCCGCCCAGCACACCGATGCCGACGGTGGTGAGCCCGAACGTCTCGCCGAACCGGGGCACGAACAGCCCGTAGGCATAACGCGCGAAGCCGTAGCAGAGCGCGATCACGCCGGCGCCGACCGCCGCGGTGGACCACCACCGCGCGGTTGCCTGCTCACCGATCCCGACCATCACCGCAACCAAACAGACAGGTCTGTCTGTTGTCAACTGGTGCTAGAGTTTGGACTGGTCAGAATGAGACCGAACAGTCTGGAGGAGCCGTGAGCCGGACCCGGCCCGGCGACGCGGGAGCCAAGGTGCTCAAAGCCGCGTCGACGTTGTTCTACCGCGACGGCATCCACGCCGTGGGCGTCGACACCGTGGCGGCCGAGGCGGGCGTGACGAAAGCCGCGCTCTACGGCAACTTCGGTTCGAAGAGCCGGCTCGTCGTCGCCTACCTGCGCGAACGGGACCGGCAGTGGCAGGAGAAAATCGACGGGATCACGGCCGGGCACACCGATCCGGCGGAGCGGGTGCTGGCGGTGTTCGACGCCTACGAAGCCTGGCTCTCCCGCGACGGCTACCGCGGCTGCGGCTTCCTCAACGCCACCTCGGAGTTCCCCGACCCGGCCGACCCGGTGCGCGAAGTCGTGCGCCACCACAAGACGGCGCTGCACAGCTACCTGCGGACGCAGCTCCGCCGCATCACGCCGGAGCACGCCGAAACCCTGGCCGACGAGCTGATGCTGCTGCTGGAAGGCGCCGCGGTCACGTCGGTCGTCGCCCAGGCCTCGCGGCCGTTCCACACAGCGAAGCGGCTCGCGGGGAACCTGATCTCACCCGCGAACTAGGCGACCGCGTCGTCCTTCTGCTCCACCTGCGCCTCGTGGCTGCGCGACATGCGCTTCTTCAGCACCAGCGTCACGACCACGCCGATCACCACCGCCGCGCCGAGGCCCGCCCACTGGAAGCCCTTGAGCCACTTGTCCGCGACCACGCCGAGGTAGTAGATCAACGCCGTGGTGCCGCCGGCCCAGACGATGCCACCCAGGGCGTTGGCGATGAGGAAGCGCGGGTAGTGCATGTTCAGCGAACCCGCGAGCGGGCCGGCGAGGATGCGCAGCACG
Organism: Amycolatopsis sp. NPDC049253; assembly: GCF_040678995.1. Taxonomy (NCBI): domain Bacteria; kingdom Bacillati; phylum Actinomycetota; class Actinomycetes; order Pseudonocardiales; family Pseudonocardiaceae; genus Amycolatopsis; species Amycolatopsis sp. NPDC049253. The sequence goes on from NZ_JBFAQX010000007.1 coordinate 172,106, forward strand.
GCGACGAAGCGGCCGAAGAACACGGCCCACATGCCGCGCTTGTGGAACATCCGTTCCGCGTTCGCGATGTGTTGTGGACCGAAGTGCTTGGGGAACTTCCGGCCGGCCCAGTCGAAGAGGCGTTTCCCGCCCTTGCGGCCGATCAGGTACCCGATGCTGTCGCCGACGATCGCGCCCGCGCTGGCCAGGATGCCGATCCACAACGGGTTGAGGCCACTGTGCGAAGAGGCGAGCAGGGCCGCACTCACGAGCACGATCTCACCGGGCAGTGGGATGCCGAGGCTCTCGACCATCACGACGAGCCCCACGAGGAGGTAGACCGACAGTGGAGGGATCGCCTCCAGCACGTGGTCGATGTTCACTGCCCGTACCCCCTGCGGCTTGCCGGTTTTGTGCCTGCACTCCGCAGACTACCGGGGCCCTGATGCGCGGGCGTCACCCTTCAGTCGGGGGTGGGGTCCGACTTGAGTCAGGGTTTTCCCGGCATATCGGGCAAACTACGCGCTTCGAGGTGCCGGCGCTCCGGCAGGCTCAATGTCCGCCGCGCCGCCGCCGCGTAGTACTCCCGGGCGGCTTCGCGATCACCCGCGAGCTCCAGCAGGTGCGCGCGGACGACGTCGACGCGGTAGTGGTCCGGCGGCTCGGCGGCGTCGAGCTCGGCCAGCGCGATGGCCGGACCCTCGACCATCGCGAGCGCCACCAGCCGGTTGAGCGTCACCATCGGTCCCGGCGCGACCTGGCGCAGCAGGTCGTAGAGCAGCAGGATCTGGGGCCAGTCGGTGTCTTCGGCCGAAGCCGCCTCGTCGTGGACGGCGGCGATCGCGGCCTGCAGCTGGTACGGACCGACGGGTGCGGTCGCCAGCGCGCGGGTGATCAGCGCCGTGCCCTCGGCGATGGCGTCGGCGTCCCATCGCGAACGGTCCTGGTCCGCGAGGGGGACCATCGTGCCGTTCTCGCCGAGGCGCGCGGCCCGGCGCGCGCCGGTGAGCAGCATCAACGCCAGCAGGCCCGTGACCTCGCCCTCGTCGGGAAGCTCGGCGTGCAGCTGCCGCGTGAGCCGGATGGCCTCGGCCGTGAGCTCCACGCGGTCGACGGCCGGGCCCGCGCTGGCCGTGTGCCCCTCCGTGAAGACCAGGTACAGCACCTGCAGCACGGCGGCGACGCGAGCGGGCCGTTCGTCCGCCGGCGGGAGGCTGAACGACGTGCCCTTCACCTTCTGCTTCGCGCGACTGATGCGCTGGCCGATCGTCGGCTCCGGCACGAGGAACGCCCGCGCGATCTCCGCCGTCGTCAGGCCGCCGACCGCGCGCAACGTCAGCGCGACCTGCGAAGGCCGCGTCAGCGCCGGGTGGCAGCAGAGCAGCAGCAACGTGAGCGTGTCGTCTACGGCCGGTGCCGGATCCGGGTCGGGTGGTGCCAGCGCGGCCACCGCCTCCTCCCGCCGTTGCCGGGCGGAATCGCTGCGCCACAGCTCGATCCGCCGCCGCGACGCCGTGGTGATGAGCCAGCCCTTGGGGTTGTCCGGCACGCCGTCACGCGGCCACTGAACCGCGGCGGCGAGGAGAGCCTCCTGCACAGCGTCCTCGCACGTGTCGAACCCGCCGTAGCGGCGCACCAGCGCGGTGAGGACCTGCGGTGCCAGCTCGCGCAGGAGGCCCTCGATCACAGGTCCGCCAGGTCGAAGTCCACGTCGCCGGTCAGGCCCATCACGGGCCGGACCTCGATCGTCGCGTACGGCGCCTCCGGGATCCGCGCCGCGATCTCCAGCGCGCGCTCCTCGGAGTCGCATTCGAGCAGGTAGAAGCCGGCGAGCTGCTCCTTGATCTCCGCGAACGGGCCGTCGGTGGTGCTCACCTCGTCGTCGCGCACGATGACCTGCTTCGTCAGCTCGGGCGCGGCCAGCCGTTCGGAGACGATGCGCTCGCCGGAGCCGTCGAGGTCGTCGTTGAACTCGACGTACGCGCGCAGGCCCGCGGCCTTCTGCTCGTCGCTCATCCCCGCCCACGCCGAGCGCGACGCCGGGTTTCCGTAGATCAGGACCAGGTACTTCATCGGGTGCCTCCTCGAAATCGTCGTCACCCGTGATGTCGAAGCCACGCGGACGGCTTCGACGTCCCCGGTGAACGCATCCGGCGAAGGAATCAAGGAGAGCACAAAATGTCCGAAAACGAGATCCGCGACCTGCTGACCGAGCGCACCGCCGCCATGTCCGCCAAGGACCCCGAGCGCCTGGTCGCGGGCTACGCGCCGCAAGCCGTGAAGTTCGACCTCGCGCCGCCGCTGCGGACCACCGGCGCGTCCGCGGAGTACCTGACGAAGTGGTTCGCCACGTTCGACAGCCCGGTGACCTACGCGTACACCGACGTCGAAGTGACCGTGTCCGGCGATCTGGCCTTCACCACGGCGCTGGCGAAGATGTCGGCCGTGCCGGTGGGGATGAGCGAACCGTTCACGCTGTGGTTCCGCTCGACGCTGGCCTTCCGCCGCGCCGATGGCGTGTGGCGGATCGTGCACGAGCACAGCTCGACGCCGTTCCACATGGACGGTTCGTTCCGGGCCGCCATCGATCTGCGGCCGTGAAACGCGGTGAAGGGCACCTCGCGGAGATCGAGGTGCCCTTCACGCTCAGCGGTTACAGGATTTCGGTGACCGAGCCGATGTCCGGCGCCGCGTCCGGGCTCAGCACGCCGGTGAGCTCCACCAGCTCGGGCTCCACGTCGTGCGGCTGGATGCGGCCGTCGCGGATGTCCTCGGCGTAGTGGCAGGCCACGCGGTGCCCGGCGCCGATCTCACGCAGCTCCGGCCGGTCGGTGTCACACAGGCTCGCCTGCCGCCACGGGCAGCGCGTGTGGAACCGGCAGCCCGTGGGCGGGTTGGCCGGCGAAGGCAGGTCGCCCGCGAGCAGGATCTGCTCCCGGGTGTCCTCGACGACCGGGTCCGGCACGGGAATCGCCGAGAGCAGCGCCCGCGTGTACGGGTGCAGCGGGTTCTCGTACAGCTCCGCCGAGGTGGTCTCCTCCACCAGCGCGCCCAGATACATCACGCCGATCCGGTCGGAGATGTGCCGGACGACGGCGAGGTCGTGCGCGATCACCACATACGTCAGGCCCAGCTCGTTCTGCAGGTCCTCCAGGAGGTTGACCACCTGGGCCTGCACCGACACGTCGAGCGCGGACACCGGCTCGTCGGCCACGATCAGGTCCGGCTCCACGGCCAGCGCCCGCGCGATGCCGATGCGCTGCCGCTGCCCGCCCGAGAACTCGTGCGGGTACTTGCGCAGCGCCGTCTCCGGCAGGCCGACCGCGCCCAGCAGCTCACGCAGCCGCTGGTCCGTGGCGGCCTTGTCCTTGGCCAGCCCGTGCGCGCGCATGCCTTCGAGCAGGATCGACTCCACCGACTGCCGAGGGTCCAAACTGGACATCGGGTCCTGGAAGATCATCTGCATGCGCCGCCGGGCCCTGCGCAGCTTCTCGCCCTTGAGCTGGGCCACGTCCGTGCCGTCGAACACGACCTTGCCGGCCGTCGGCTCGTTGAGGCGCAGGATCGCGCGGCCCAAGGTGGACTTACCGCAGCCGGACTCGCCGACCAGCCCGTAGGTCTCACCGCGGCGGATCGACAGGTCGACCCCGTCCACCGCATACACGTGCCCGACGGTGCGGTCGACCACGATGCCGCGCTTGATCGGGAAGTGCACCTTGAGGTCGGTGACCTCCAGCAGGACGTCGTCCTGCGGCTCGTTGATCACCTCGGTCATCGGGTCCCTCCTGCGGTGGCCACGGCGGGCTGCACCGGGTTGTGGCAGCGCAGCAGGCCGGTGCGGTCGGGCACGAGCTGCGGCGAACGCTCCTCGCAGACCTCGAGCGCGTTGGGGCAGCGCGGCGCGAAGGCGCACCCGCCGTCCCACGGGATGTTGTCGGCCACGGAGCCGCGGATCGGCACGAGCTTCTCGCCCCGGCCCTCGTCGAGACGCGGGATCGAGGCCAGCAGACCGTGGGTGTACGGGTGGCGCGGCTCGGCGAACAGCGCGTGGCGCTCGGCGCGCTCCACGATCTTGCCGCCGTAGAGCACGTTGACCACGTCGCAGAGGCCGGCGACGACACCGAGGTCGTGCGTGATCATGATCAGCGCGGTGCCGGTGTCCTGCACGAGTTCGCGCAGCAGCGCGAGGATCTGCGCCTGGATGGTCACGTCGAGCGCGGTCGTCGGCTCGTCGGCGATGAGCAGCCGCGGCCGGCACGCGAGCGCGATCGCGATGAGCGCGCGCTGGCGCATCCCGCCCGAAAGCTGGTGCGGGTACTCGGAAAGCCGCCGCGTCGGGTCGGGGATGCCGACCTTGTCGAGCAGGTCGGCGGCCTCGACTTTGGCCTTGCTGCGCGACATCCCGCGGTGGCGTTCGAGCACCTCGGTGATCTGCAGGCCGATCGGGATCACGGGGTTGAGCGAGGACAGCGGGTCCTGGAACACCATGCCCAGGTCGCGCCCGCGCCGGTCGCGCATGTCGCGGTCGGAGATCTTCAGCAGGTCGGTGCCCTCGAACGACACCGAACCGCTGACCTTGTTGCCGCGCTTGGCCAGCAGCCGCATGATCGCCAGCGACGTCACGGACTTGCCGCAGCCGGACTCGCCCACGAGCCCCACCGTCTGGCCGGGCTCGACGTCGAAACTGACGCCGTCGACCGCGGTGAACGGCTTCTCACCGCGGCGCTGGAACACGACCGTCAGGTCGCGGACTTCGAGGAGTGCCATGGGTTACCGCCGGTTCTTCGGGTCGAGGGCTTCACGCAGGGACTCGCCGAGCAGCGTGAACCCGAGCGCCACCACGATGATCGCGATGGCCGGGTAGTACGCGAGCTCCGGGCGGATGTCGAGGAACTGGCGCGAGGCGTTGCCCAGCATCAGCCCCCACTCCGCGCGCGTCGGGTCCGGGTCGCCCAGGCCGAGGAACGACAGCGCCGCGGCCTCCAGGATCGCGGTGGCCAGCGTGAGCGTGGCCTGCACGATCACGGGCCCCAGCGAGTTGGGCAGCATGTGGCGGAAGACGATCGTGCCGCGCTTGACGCCCAGTGACGTCGCGGCCAGCACGTGGTCGGCTTCCCGTTGCGCCAGCATGGAACCACGCAGCAGCCGCGCGAAGATCGGCACGCCGATGATCGACACGGCCAGGATCACCGTCCACTGGCTCGGCTTCGCGAACAGCGCCGCGATCGAGATCGCCAGCAGCAGGGAGGGGAACGACAGCAGCACGTCGACCAGTCGCATGAGGACGGTGTCGACCCAGCCGCCGAACGCACCGGCGATGCCGCCGATGATGACTCCGATCAGCACGCCGATCACGGTGGCGAGCACGCCGACCAGCAGCGTCTGCTGCGCGCCGACGATGAGCCGCGACAGGAAGTCGCGGCCGAAGTCGTCGACACCGAGCGGGAAGCCCGGGCTCGGGCCGGGGATGATGCCCTTGCCGAGCTCGACCTGGTCCTGCAGGTAGCGGATCTGCGGGTCCTTCGGCGCGAGCAGCGGCGCGAAGATGGCCAGCAGCAGAAACAGCAGCGTGATCACGCCACCGGTGATGGCGACCGGGCTGCGCAGCATGCGCCGCAACGCTTCGGCCCCGAGACTGCGTCCGCCCACCGACGCCGCGGCGAGCTTGTCGATCGGTTCCTTCTTCTTGGCAAGCAGAGTGTTCATCGCACACGCACCCTCGGGTCGATGATCCCGTACGAGATGTCGACCAGCATGTTCACCAGCACGTACACCAGAGCCCCGAACAGCAGCAGAGCCTGCAGCCGGGGGTAGTCACGCCGTTCGATGCCTTCGGCCAGCAGGAAGCCGAGGCCGCGGAAGTTGAAGACCCGCTCGGTCAGCACCGCGCCGCCGAGCAGCGCGCCGGTCTGCAGGCCGATGGTGGTGACCACCGGGAGCAACGCGTTGCGCAGCACGTGCCGGCGCCGGATCACCGACTGCGTCAGGCCTTTGGAGTTGGCCGTGCGGAGGAAGTCCTCGTTGAACACGTCGAGCACCGAGGCGCGCGTGATGCGGGTGATCACCGCCAGCGGGATGGTCGCCAGCGCGAACGCCGGCAGGATCAGGTGCTTGATCGCGTCCCAGACGGCGTCCCACTCGCTCGTCATGATGCCGTCGAGGATGGCGAAGTTCGTGATGCTCGTGGCGTCGATACCCGGGGCCTGGCGGCCCTGCGACGGCAGGCCGAGCGGAGCGGCCAGCAGGTCCTGCATCGTGTAGCCGAGGAAGAACACCGGCACCGCGACGCCGACCAGCGTCAGCACGATGATGATGTTGTCCGGCACGCCGCCGCGGTAGCGCGCGGCCAGGTAACCGAAGGGCACGCCGAGGACGATCGCGATGATCATCGCGGACAGCCCGAGCTCGATGGTGGCGGGGAGGAACGTGCCGATCTCGCTCATCACCGGCTGGGCCGAGACGAGGGAGTTGCCGAAGTCGCCGGTGACGGCGCGGCCGAGGAACTTGAAGTACTGCAGGATGATCGGCTGGTCCAGGCCGAGCACGTGGTTGAGGCTGGCGATCTTCTCCGGCGTCGCCTTGTCGCCCAGGAGGGCGGCCGCGGGGCCGCCGGGCAGGGAACGCAACCAGGCGAAGACCAGGATGGACAGGATGAGGAGCGTCGGAATCGCTTGTAGCACCCGACGCACTAGGAAACGGAGCACTTGTAGTCCTTTGTGTACAGCCCGGGAACGTGGGCAAAGGGGGCAGGCGCGGTAGCGCCTGCCCCCCAGCCCGGCTGCTCAGCGGAGCACGTCAGCCGATCGTGACGTTGTTGAAGCGTTCGTCGGTGAGCGGGCTGGCCACCACACCCTTGATCTTCGGTCCGACCACGATCGCCGGCGTCGGGTAGGCGATCGGGATCGCGGGCAGGTAGTCCATGATCTGCTTGTTCACGCCCTGGTAGGCCTTGGCGTGCGCGTCGCCGGCGGGCGAGGCGTCGGCCGCGGCGAGTGCGTTGAACAGCTCGGGGTTGTTGAACCCGAACTCCTTCTTCTCGCGGCCGAAGAACGTGCCCACGAAGTTGCCGGCGTCGTTGTAGTCACCGGTCCAGCCGAGCAGGTGCAGGTCCTGCTTGCCGAACTTCTGCACGTCGTCCTTGTAGCCGCCGTTCCACGGCTCGGCCACCGGCTGGATGGTGATGCCGATGTTCTTCAGGTCCTCGGAGATCGAGGTGAACGTGTCGGCCGGGTTCGGCATGTAGGGCCGGGTGACCTCGGTCGGGTAGTAGAACTTCAGCGTCAGGTTGCTGGCGCCGGCCTCGGCGAGCAGCTGCTTGGCCTTCGCCGGGTCGTACGGGTACTTGGTCACGTCGTCGGTGTAGCCCGAGATGGCCTTCGGCACGAACTCGGTGGCGACCTCGGAACCCTCGGCCAGCTTCGACTTCACGAACTGCTCGCGGTTGATGCCGTAGGCCAGGGCCTGGCGGACGCGCACGTCCTTGAGCTTCGGGTTGCCCGACTGGTTGATACCCAGGTACAGGACGTTGAACGACGGGCGGATGAGGACCTGCTCACCCTCGTTGCGCAGCAGCCCGTAGTCGGCCGGGGCCGGGAAGTCGTAACCCTGGATGTCGCCGGCCTTCAGGGCCTGCTTGCGGGCGTTCTCGTCGGGGATGACCTTGAAGACGAGCTTGTCGAGCTTCGCCGGCGCGTAGCTGGAGTCGTTGCGCACCAGCGTGATCTCGCCCTTGCCCTGGTCCCAGCTGTCGAACTTGAACGGGCCGGTGCCGGTCACGAACTTGTACGCGTAGTCGCTGTAGGTGAAGGAGTCACCGGACTGCGTGACCTTGTCCGCGTCGTGCTGCTTCATCGCGGTCGGGCTCTGCATCGCGAACGACGGGAGCGTGAACGCGGCCGGGAACGCGCCCTTGGCCTTGTTCAGGTTGATGACCGCGGTCGACGGGTCCTTCGCCTCGCAGTTCTTGTAGACGGGGTCGCCGCCGGCGTCGCCCTCGTTCTTGGCGAAGCCCTCGAAGACGTCGCCGTAGTAGATCATCTGGCTCTGGGCGGCGGCGCCCTTCATGTTGTACCAGCGGTCGAAGTTGTAGCAGACCGCGTCGGCGTTGAAGTCCGTGCCGTCGCTGAACTTCACGCCCTGCTTGAGGGTGAAGGTCCAGGTCTTGCCGTCGTTGCTCGACTCCCACTTCGTGGCGAGCGAGGGCTCCAGCTCCGCGGTGCCCTGCTTGTTCTGGATCAGCGTGTCGAGCATCTGCCGCGTGATCCGGAAGGTCTCGCCGTCGTCGTTGAACACCGGGTCGAACATCTTCGGGTTGCCGGTGTCGCCGAAGACCATCGTGCCTCCGGTGCCACCACCTCCGGCCTCGTCGCGCTTCGACTCGGCGCACGCGGTGAGCGAGACCGCGAGCACCCCGGCAAGCCCGATCAGGGCCGCTCGACGTGTTCGGGTCAGGCGCAATTGCTGCATCTGGCACCCCTTGGGAGATGTTCGGTGTCAAGAACCGTCCGGTCGGTCAGGAACTCTCGGACGGTCGGTGTGCTCGCCGACACTAGCGGGAACTCGGCTTGCACTTAAGCACGTGAGGTTACGATCGCGCTACGTAAGGGCCAAAGTCACCGCAATGTGTCGAGAATTGTGTACGCAAAGTGACGAATTTTGTCGCATTGGTACGGAGCGTGGCACTATGGCCACTCTAATGGCCTAGTACCGAAGGCGGTTTTCGGGTCGTTTCGGACGCGCGGTGACGATCAAGGCAGTCTGGTTTGTGCCGATTCGGGTGTGCCGTCGACGGCGAACCACCCTTGTTCGAACCACTGCCAGCGACGCAGGTGAGCGCGCGACGCCTCACCGTCCCGGGCCACGGCGCGCTCCAGCCGTTCGGACTGCGTGCCACCCTCGATCCAGCACAGGTGCGACAGCCGCGGACGCATCGAACGGCGGCCGCTGGACACGCCCTCCAGCACCAGAACCTCAGGCACCCCAACTGTCACGAGTTCACCCGGTCGTGGCTCCCCGGAGGTCCAGTCCACCCGCCGGTACTCGCCGGCGCGCCCGGCCGAGAACGGTTTCAGCACGCCGCGCTCGAGCCGCGGCCACCACGCCACCGGGTTGTCCCAGGTCGCGAACGCGTCCGTGCTGACGAGCGCGGCCCGCGACCCCAGCTCGGCGACCACGGCCCCGGCCAAGGTCGACTTGCCGGCCCCGGAGGGCCCGTCGACCGCGAGCACACGAACGCCGCCCAGCCGAGGCGGGGCGGCGAGCAGTGCGGAGATCAGCGAACGCGTGCGGCGCTCACTTCGGGCAGGCCCTTCACATCGTCGGGCGTGGCCGTCTTGGCCTCCAGCGCCTCGATGCGGGCCGCGAGTTCCCGTTTGGTGTCCTCGAGCTCGCAGCGCAGCAGCGCCGTCTCCTCGACAGCGGTCCGGACCTCTTCCTCTAGGTGCCCGACCTCGGTGGACAGGTGCAATGCGACAAGAGCCAGGACAACGCCGGCCAAGAAGAAGACCAGGTTGGACGGTGTCTCGACACCTGTCGCTCGGGCGAGGAACTGCGCTGCCGAGGGCACCACGGCGAGGACGACCACGCCGATCGCCAGCACGAGCCAGATGCCTGCGTACTTCTCGCGCAGCTTCCGACGCCGCATCATCTCGATGACGACTAACAGCACCAGACAAGCGATGACGATGCTCAGTACGCGCCAGCCGGCCATGTGGTCCCCTTACGCAGCGTCGGACGAGTCGACGGACGGACGACGACGGACAAGAGCGAGCAGCAGTGCCAGGCCGGCGCGGCCCAGGTACACGGCGGATTTCACCGGCGAGTGGCTCGGCGTGCCACCAGCGCGTTCGCGCATGACGACCGGGATCTCGGCGATCGTGAGCTTTGCCCTGATCGCCATGACCAGGGACTCGACCGTGTCACCCAGGTACTCCGCCGGGTAATACGCGGCGAAGAGCCGGATCGCGCGGGGACCCATGGCCTTGAAACCGGACGTGACATCGCTGAGTTTGCGTCCGGCGAGACGACTGAACACCAGGGACAGCACCACCATCGCGTACTTGCGAGGGCCGCTGGCCTTGTACGCGCCCTTACCGGCGAATCGGGAGCCGATCGCGATGTCGGCGCCTTCGTCGAGAGCCTGCAGGAGCGCGCCGACCTCGTCCGGGTCGTGTTGCCCGTCGGCGTCGACCTGGACGACGACGTCATAGCCACGGGCGACGGCATAGCGGAAACCGGTCCGCATTGCCCCGCCCACACCCAAGTTGACCGACAGCCGGGCCACCTCCGCACCGGCGGCTCGCGCCAGCGCAGAGGTCCGGTCCTTCGAGCCATCGTCCACCACGAGCACATCCATGCCCGGCAAAGACTGCTTGACGTGGGCGATCACGGCCCCGACACTCGCCTGCTCGTTGAGTGCCGGCATCACGATGAGTACTCGACGGGTGCTCAAGGACGTGCTGGACACGGAGATCACCTTAGCTTCTCACTGCCCGTGAGCATCGTCGGACCCGGAGCCGGGCGTCGTGGCACCTGAGGCGACCACACCGGACTGGCCTTCGATCTGGTAGATCGTGGCACCGTCGTTGTGGAAGACCTCACGAAAATCGGGACCCGCGGTGATATCCGCCACTCCGACGGACTGCTCGGCTGTCGGCGTGGCCATTCCCTTGCCCACGATGACGTAGCGTACGTGCAGGTCGGTGAGGTCCTTGCGCACCTGGGGGAACTGCTCGATGTCGTCGAGCCAGACGCTGAGGTATCCCGCCTCGGTGTCGGGTGTCGCACCGTAGAAGTTCCACTCCACCGGCATCACGCCGGCAAGCGCGTACATCCACGCCGACCCGTCGGCCTTGTTGTTCATCACGTGCTCGCCGGGAACGGTGTGTGCCGCAAGCCACGCGTACGCGGCTTCTTCGTCCTTCGAAACCGTCGGCCCGTTCCCGTAGTTGATTTCGAGCCGGGCGCTGTTGCGTCCGATGTAGCCACCACGACTGAGCCCGCCGACCACCACGCCGAGCAGGAGCAGGCCGACCAGCGACACTGTCGCCGGCGCCAGCGGCACCCGGGTGCCGACCTTCCGGGCAAACCAGGCGGCCGCGGTGTGCGCGAACTCGCCGAACGCCACCGCGCCGGCCAGCGGGACGAGCGCGGCGATGCGCCAGTGGTCGTTGTAGAACGGGCCGGTGATGGTGTCGATGAGCGGCGTCTCGAGCGACACAGTGGCCGCGAACAGCCCGCCGAAGACGATGTACGCGCCCACCATCCACATCATCCGGCGATGCCGCACCAGCAGGATGATCCCGATGAATGCGGGGACCCCGATCCACCACTGCGGGAAATCGGCCATCGGGGAGAAGGTGATGGTCTCGCCCAGTCCTCCGCTGACGGTGGCTTCCGAAGCCCACGTCGCGCTCGTCACCCCGCCCGCGTTGTACAGCGACGGCAGCACGAGTGGAACGCCGAGCACCGCCGCGAGGACGACCGTCGCGATCAGGGTGGGTGCCGAGCGGCGCCAGTCGATCTTCTCCCAGCGGAACAGCACCGCGACCAGGATGAGGATAAAATAGACGGCGATCACAAAGACCAGGCTCGTGTGCAGGCCGGAGAGCCCGGCCACGCCGACGCCAATCGCGACCGGACCCGTGATCCCGCGCGGCCTCAGCAGGTGTTTCGCCAGCGCGAGCATCGCGGGCACCATTGCGACGCCGGCGACGTAGGGCCACAGCGGTCCGCGCCACAGCGAGTCGTATGGGAAAGAGGTGAACCACGTCGTGACAGCGGCCGCGGCGGCGACGCCCAGCGGAGGCATCTTCCACGCGTGGCACATCGCCGCGACGCCGAGCGGCACGGCAAGGATGACCGCCAGGACGGCCAGGTTGAGCGTGGGCATCATCGTCAGTCCGCCCTTGCCGAAGACCAGGGCGAGCAGCGCGTGGTAGGTGTCCGGGTAGAAGTAGTCCGTCTGGTTCGGCAGGTTCGCGATCGTGCCCACAGTGGACGGCCGAGCGTCACCGTGCTCCGCGATCCAGCGGACGAGGTTGCCGTGGAACGGCGCGTCCCAGCCCTGCTGGACGCTGTCGATGCCATTCGTACCGCGCAAGAACGTCACCGTGCCCACGGCCATGCCGGCCAGGACACCGAGACCCATCAGGACGTGGTCGCGCGCGGGCAGCCGCGCGTCCGGCTCTTGGGCCGCGCGTTCCGGGTGCCGGCGTGCGGAGAACCGCTGGACCGCGAACGACAGCCCGAAACCGACGGCGGAGAGCACCAGCGTCCACAGTGCGACGTCGAGCATCGACCAGCGGATGCCGAACCCACCGAGTACCGGGACGCCGAGGGCGACGATGCCGAATGTCATCGGCGGAGCGGCCGCGGCGAGCGTCCACCCCCTGAGCCGGATGGCAGCACCGAAGACGAGCCCGGGCAGCCAGAACGCCACCAACACCAAGAGAACGCTCATCGAATTCGCTGTCCAACCTGATCTGCGCTTGGTCCCGACGTATTCACGGGCGTGATTCCGCGGTCACACTACTGCGACCCTATGCAGACGTTTCACCGGTGCCCGAAGTTGCCTCCACGGGTGATTTCCCGAGCACGAAGGCGAGTACGACAACAAGTCCGACGGTCGGCGCGACCGCCAGCGCGATGACCGCGCGAAGCACAGCGTCGCCCGGCAACGCCAGCAGTAGCACCGCAGCCGTCGCCGCCACCACCGCCCAGGTGATCAGCACGCGTCGAGCCTGCGTCCGTGCGACGAGTACAGCGGTGAGCAGCTGCATCGGCACCAGCAACACCGACGACCACACGAGTCCCGCGACCGCCCAGCCGTCCACCTGGTAGCCCGAACCGTTGACGAACTGCACGGCCCACGGTCCGATCAACGCGCCGACGACAGCACCCAGTGCGGCCAGCGCCAGAGACGCGAGCGTGCCCAGCGACAGGACCCGGCGCAGCCGGTGGCGCCCCTCCGTGCTGGTGGACAACCGAACGACGAACGGCACGGCTAGCGACTGCACGGGGCCGATCAAGGTGAGCGGCAGCCTGGCGATCACGAGCGCGGCGAACAATGCGCCGACCCGGTCACGATCCCCGCCCGGAGCGAGCAGACCGACCAGCGCCGGGTAGCCGGTGATGACGCTGGCCGTCAGCGCGGCGCCGAGCAGGAGCATCAGCATCCGGCGCACGGTCACCGGCCAGCCGTCGCCATCCGCCTGCAGGTCGACCAGGCCGCGCCCCTGCCGCACGAACAGCAGCCACGCGAAGGAGCCGGCGGCGACCGCGAGCGCCAGCGACACGAGGTTGTAAGCCGTCGCGACCACGAGTGCGCCGAGCACGATCGCGCGTAACGCCGGCTCGGCCACCACCAGCCAGGAGAAGTGCTTGACCTGGTGTTGCCCGATCAACAGCCCACGGGTGCCGAACTGGCAGGCGAACGCGATGCCGCCGGCGAGGACGATCAGCGCCAGCTCCCACGTGCCGTGGAACAGCCGCTCGTTGATCGGTGGGATAAGCAGGCACAGGCCGAACAGGGCCGCCACCGCGGCGCCGGTCGCCACGGCGCGCAGCGCACCACGCCCCGCGAGACCCCCGGTGAGACCCGCCACCGCGGACTGACGCGAAAGCTCTTGCTCCAGCGGCGACAGCGCGCTGCCGAGCCCCATGAGAAGGCCCCAGAACGTCACGAAGGTCGCGTACTGGTCCGGTGGCAGCAAGCGTGCGCAGGCGACGGTGAGGACGTAGCCGAGGCCGATCGACACGATCAGCGAGCCGCCCAGCTTGCCCGCGGTCCCGCGTGCACCGCCCGGAGCCTTGCTCCCCGATTCCTGCGCTTCGCTCACCGGCGTGCTCATCGGCGGCGCAGCATGGTCCGCAGCGCGAGGTACAAACCCCGCACGACCCCCGCGCCGAAGCCGGTCGCGAACACCGGCAGCAGGGTGGTGACCGCGCGGGCTTCGGCGTCCGTGGCCCCGCAGCGCTTGACCACCGCGCCGGCCGCCACGGCCCCGGCCGCCCCGGCGACGGCCGCGGTCTTCGGGCGTTTCCCGGCGACAGCGAGGCCTAGCACACCGGCGGCGAGTGCACCGAACAACGCGTTGCGGCCTGGTCCAGGGGAAGCGAGGTATGAATCGACGTAGGTGGTGCCGCGAAAGAATGATTGAGCGTAGAACTTTTTGAAGGAGTCACGTCCGTGATATGTGGCCGACAGCTCCGGTGCGAGGAAAATCCGTTCCCGCTCGGCGATCCAGCGCAGCATCCGCGTGTCGTCACTGGCGAAGCGAATGTCGTCGAACAGGGACGCGAACGCGACGACCGAACCCTCCAGCAGATCGCGGCGGGCGCAAAAGAACGTGGTCCCCTTCGGATAGACGTCGAAGTCCTCGATACCGAAGGACATCAGACGCGGGTTCGCGCAGTAACGGCGCCACGGCACCTTGACCAGACCTGCCATGAAACCGGCGTAAGGATTGTGCTCGGACGCGACGTTGATATGCCCGTTCCACACCGCCCGTTCGGGGTGCTCGACCAGCTGTTCGCGAAGGAAACCGAAGCTGTTCAGGTCGACGATCACCCGACTGTCCAGCAGCACGATCCATTCGCCGGACGCCTTGGCCATCCCGGCCCGGCGGGCCTCGAAACGGCCGCCGTTCGCCTGGCTGAGCACGATGATTTCGTGCCGTTCGCGCAGCTCAGCGAGCTTCTCGGCGGTGCCGTCGGTGCTTCCGTCGTCGACCACGACGATCTCGACCGGCCATTGCGCCGCCTCTGCGGAGGCGACCAGCGCGCCGACTGACCGGCTGATCCAGTCCTGCTCGTTGTAGACCGGAATCACGACGCTGAGCGAGGGGAGGAGCGGGTTCGCACTCACGGGGCGAGGCTACCCTGTGCCCCGGGGCCGGACGTGCCCAGTATCCTTCGGGCACCGCAAACCGACCAGAAATGGGCCTTACGGTGATTTCCTTCATTCTCGGCACCACCGCGGAACTGATCAAGATCGCGCCGGTCTACCACGGGATCGCCGAACGCGGCATGAGGCCGAAGATCTGGTTCACCGCGCAGCACGTGGACGAGGTCGCCGACGTGCTGTCGGACCTCAAGCTTCCCGAACCCGACGTCTGGCTCGTGCCGGAGGGCAAGGCTCACAACCTGGAGTCGCCGGCGCAGGTGCCGGGCTGGGCCGCGCAGGTGCTGCGCACCGCGTGGAGCCGCCGCGCCGAGCTGCGCGCCGCGCTGAACGAGGACGGGCGCCCGCCGCTCGTGCTGGTGCACGGCGACACGTTCACCACGCCGTACGGGTCGCTGATCGGCAAGCGCATCCTCAAGTCGCGCGTCGGGCACGTCGAGGCGGGCGCGCGGTCGGGCAGCATCCTGTCGCCGCTGCCGGAAGAGCTGAACCGCAAGATCGCGGCGAAGATCGTGGACATGCACTTCGCGCCGAGCGCGCGTGAGGTGAACAACCTGCGCCACGCTCGCGGCGTCGTCGTCGACACCGAGGCCAACACCGCGATCGACGCGATGCGCCTGGCGATCAACCAACCGCTGGACGTGCCGAACCTGCCCGAGAAGTTCGGCCTCGCCACGCTCCACCGCTTCGAGCTCGTCTCGCGCGCGGACAAGTACCGCGAGGCGCTGGAGATCCTGCGCGAGCAGAGCCGCAAGATGCCGATCCTGTACATGGCGGGCGCGCCGGAGCGGGAGAAGATCCGGTCGCTGGGCCTGGACAACCTGTTCGACGACAAGTTCATCGCGCAGCCCAAGATGCGTTACCTGAAGTTCCTGCCGCTCGTGGCGCGCGCCGAGTACGTCGTCACCGACTCCGGTGGTCTGTCGGCCGAGTGCTACTACCTCGGCCTGCCCTGCGCGGTGCACCGCGAGCGCACGGAAACCCCGCAGCACCTGGGCGAGACCGTGGTGCTGACGGAAATGCGCGGCGACAAGCTGCAGAACTTCCTGGACACGTACCAGAACCGCCGTGGTGAGTCCTGGATGGACAAGTACCACCCGTCCGACATCATCGTGGACACCTTGGCCCGCTTGGGTTACTGCTGACCCCGCCGTAAGGTGCGGCACTCGGTGCGACGATGCGGCTTTGAGTAGGCCTCATGTGTCGGCGTCACCTCCTCGCATCACGATCAATCAGAGGCAGCTGCGAGACGGCAGCTGGATGCGTGCCCGGTCACTGCATCACGCCGTCAATCGAACAGCGACCTGTTTGCGAGCAGCTTCGGGAACAACAGCGTGGAGATCACAGAGGACATGGCGGCCTAAACCCATCCTTCACGTCACGACCTATCTATATTCAACTACAGAATTTCGCGGTGTAAACAAAATTCGATAGGTAAATCCACTTCCCTCGAAACCTTCGATGGCAGTAGTAAATCCTGCGGCAGCCAGTAGCCTGATACAAGCCATACTCATTAATTCTTTCCCCTCCACAATGTACTTGAGGAGAGGTGAATCTGTCGATCTGCTTAGCACGGCATTCTTGAATTCTTCACTACCCCTGAGCGGCGGCTCCCAGGCTAGAATAACCCCGAAGGGGCGCGCATTGCAGACTATTACTTGACCACCAGGGTCACCACCTAGGCCAACTCTGTCTTCTGCGGCCAGAACGGTTGCAGGGAGCCCAAAATTTCTAAGTTCACTGCATGCTTGGTTGGCAATTTCCATCCACCCCGCGACTACGTCCTCAGGCGCCCGAAACAAGGGCTGCTCCTCGAATGGCGGCGCCATCCAATAGAACTGGCGCGCATCAAGAGGCATTGAAATAGCTTCCTCCTCGTTCTGATCGGTATAATCACCCGACACCACCTATTCCTCCTTGCTTCCGAATCTCGATCAGGCCTAACAGCAACTCCTTCTCCATCTTACTCCCACCCATGTAGGTCACCGCATACAGCACCGGGACATTGTCAGCCAAAGCGCCGATGAGCGCTGCGCTGCACTGGCCGCAGGGGGACCGTTCAGTGAATAACCTCTCAATAGTTTTAGGGTCGATTTTAGCGGCTACTAGCTTATTAAGTATTTGCTGCTCTGCGTGAGGTCCTGTTTCTCCACCGCTCACACCGAGAACGTATCCATCACCCAGCCCGGGTTCCATCCCATTAAGAGTCTCATCGACATATCCGGGAACTTTCGCGACTGCGATGTTATTTCCAGGATCGAGGGTATGTTCAAATTCTCGCCTCGCCTTATACCCGATGTCTACAACGTCGATTCCCCATTTCTCGAACCGGATCGGCTTCGTGCACAGACCCCCGGCAGCTGCTGCTGTGGTGCGGGCGACGAGGCCGGTAATACAGCTTCCGACCTGTTTGGCGAGGTTGAGGGCGAGATTGGCGAGGCCTCGACTGACGGCGGTGTCGGTGAGGAAGGAGGCTTCGGTGAGAGCGTTGAGCCGGGTGGTGAGGAAGGTGTCGGTGGCGAGGCCGGTGAGGAGTTCGGTACCGAAGGTGATTTCGAGGCCGGCGCCGGCGGCGTCGGCGACGGCTCCGGCGCCGAGGGACGCGAGTCCACCGATGATGGGTGCGGCACAGGTTTCGGCGCAGAAGATCCCGACCCCGGCGACGACGACTCCGGCGACGATAGTGCCGCCGATGATCCACCATTTTTGGGTGTTGGCGTCGTCCTGGGCTTGCTGATATTCGTGAATCGCCTGGTTGACGACGTAGGCCAGGCTGGGGTCGTAGGCGGCCTTCAGGCAGTTCTGAAAGGCGTCCTGGCTGAGGCCATTGAGCTGCTGGCAAACCGCGACGTTCCGCTGGGACTCGCCGGTCGGGTCGTCGACCAGGCGTGACGCAGTGACCAGGCACGCGTCCCGATCCGGACCTGCAGGAACGGTCCCGCAACGCTGATTGAGCTGGTCTTGTGCGTGTTGTTTCGCGGCGGCTTGTTCAGCCTCTGCTTTCTGTACCGCCTGGTCGCGGGCTGCGTTGGCGGCGTCGACAGCAATTTGAGCGTCTTTGCCGGCCGCTATGGCATCGTTGTAAGCCTGCTGCCAAGCGGCGACGGCAGACTGTGCCGAACGAGCCGCGCTGTTTGCCGAATTTCGGGCGCTGATCGCGGAAAGCGTCGCGTGCACCGCGGCCTGCGACGCCCGTCGCGCGGCCGTGTCCGCTGTATCGGCGGAGGTTGCTGCCTGCTGCGCTGATGTCAGCGCATGCTGTGCCGATTGTGCGGCTTGAGTGGCGAAGTTCGCCGCTTCGGTGGCGTGGTTGTTGGCCTCGGTCGCGTAACCAGCGGCTTCGTCTGCGGCGTTGCGTGCGGTCGCAGCGACGGATTGTGCGGTGGCCGCGTCTTGCGCTGCTTTTGCGGCGACGGAGTGGGTTTCGGAGACGAGGCTGGCGACCGCGGAGTCGTGGACGGCGGCTTCGTGGTCGTGACGTTCGGCGATGTATTGCCCGTTATCCCGGTACTGGCGGATGATTTCCGGCGAACCGGCAAGGGCGGCTTGGGCGAGGAGCTTGGTCTCGGGGCCAGCGTCAGGGTTGGCGATGAGCTGGTCGAGGGCGATCCGGTCGTCATGGTTGCGGGCGATGTTCTGCCCGGTGTCGAGGAACTGTTGGAAAGCGTCGACGGTTCCCGTATCGAGTGCGGTTTGGGCAGCGTCGACGACAGTTGCGTTACCGTCGTCGCGGGCGGCAGCGAGTGCCTGGTTGACAGTGATTCGCAGGTCGGTGGACTGCCGGAAGTAGGTAGGGTGAGTCAGGAACTCAGTGACGGCGTCGTCACCGGCCGCGAGTGCGGCTTGGGCACCGGCTTTGAAGTTGGCCGTGCCGTTGTCGATGAGTTCCTGCAGCGCTTCCCGGTTGTCCCTGGCTGTCGCGTCAGTGAGCGCGGTGTGGACGAATTCGGTGACGCCGGTGTCGTCTCCGGTGAGTGCGCCTTCTGCGGCGGCACGGGTCCACGGGCCCGCGGTGTCGAGAAGTCGCAGGGCGATCTTGCGTCCGTCGGCGACGACCAGCGCGGGATCCGCGCCGGGGGCGGTGGCTTCAGCGATCCAGCCCTGGGTTTCGGCGTCACGCTGGGTCTGCTGCGGGAGATCGCGGTCGCGAGTCAGGCCGAGCTGGTCGGAGACGGTGAGTGATTGCTGCGCCGCGTCGGTCGCCTGCTCGGATTGCACCTCGAGCCGGTCGGCGTCCACCTGGCGAGCTGCGTCGTAGAGCTTCTGCGCCTGGTCTGCCGAGTCCACTGCGATCTGCGCGGCGGCGGTCGCCGAGTTCGCATGGTCGGTGGCGAGTTGCGCGGCGTTTTCGGCTTCGCCCGCGTGCGCGGCCGCGTCGGCGGCGGCTACGGCTGCGATAGCGGCGTCGGCTGCCGCGCGCACAGCCAGGTCACGCGCCTGAGCGGCGGCAGCCGAGGCCTCGTTGGCGTAGGTTTGCGCCGCGTTTGCCGCGCGGGCAGCGATGTCGGCCTGTCGTCGCGCGGCCGCGGCTGCCGCGACGGCGCGACTAGCGTCCGCTCCGGCTGCCTGCGCCCACTGAGCCGCTTGCTGTGCGGCCGAGGCGGCGCCGTTGGCGTCGTCCTTGGCCGAGACTGCGTATCCGACCGCTTCTTTGGCTTTCCCTAGCGCGGCCTGTGCTTGGTCGATAGCGTCGACAGCCTTCTGCGCGGCTGTGGACGCGGCCGCGGCGTCTTGCGCGGCCTTCGAGGCGTCTCCGGCCTTGGTGCGGTCGGTTCGTGCCGCGGCTGCGTAACGCCACGCGGTACTCGACGCCTGTCCGGCCTTGGCCGCCGCGGCCGAGGCACGCGCGGCGGCGCTGGCCGCGATGCGGGCGGCAGCCGTCGCGGCATTCGCGGCGCCGATGGCCGCAGTCGCGGCACTGGCCGCGCGGTTGGCAGCGCTGGCCGCACGATCAGCCGCTGCGGCCGCGCCCTCGGCGTTCTGTTGTGATTGCTCGGCTGCCGCGGCCGCTAGCTCCGCGTCCTGGCGGGCGAGATCGGCTTCATGGAGGGCTTTGTTGGCGGAATCCGTCGCGGCTTGGGTTTCTTTTGTCGCGCGGTCGCCGGCGACCTTCGCCGCGTCCGCGAGCTGGGAGATGCTGTCGGTCTCCGCGTCTCGTGCTTCGGCGACTTCCCATTCGCGCTCGATGAACAGCCGCAACGCATCCGGGGTGTGTGCATCCAGCGCGGTTTGTGCAGCGGCCTTCACTTCGGGACCACCGGCGGCGAGGATCTGGTCGACCTGGACACGAAGGTCGACCGCCTCGGCCTGAACGGAGGTGGTATTGAGGAAGGTCTCCAGCGCGTCCTGGGTCCCGGCGTCGAGCGCGGTCTGGGCCGCTACCTGCACCTGCGGGCCGCCTCCGGCGAGGATCTGGTCCACCCTCACGCGCAGGTCGTTCGTCTGCGCTTGTGGCCACTCCGTGTCCAGAAAGGTCCGCAGCGCCGTGGGGTCGCTGTTGGCGGCATCGAGTGAATGCTGAGCCGCCGCCTGCACCGCGGGCCCGCCCGAGGCCAGGATCTGGTCGACCGCGATCCGGTCATCCAGATTGTGGAGCCGGTCGACATTGCTGTTGAGGAACGCATCGATGTCGGCGTCCGAGCCCAGCAACGCCCGCTCTGCCGCGGGTTTGACCTGGCTACCCCCGCTTCGCCACAGCTCCAGCACCTTCGCCCGAGGCGGCAACGCCGTTGTGGGCGACGGATTCGTCGCCGCCGCAACAGCGGCCGCCCTGACTTGTTGGGCGTCAGCTGGCGTCAGACCGAGCAGCGAAACGACAAGCGCGGTGATCAGCGTGAAGATCACGCCGCGCCGCAGCGGATGTCTGAGCTGGCGCAGTAACCGCGTGTGGCTGGATCTCCCACCCGATGTCCGGCCGAAACGGTGCGCTCTCAACTCGGATTCCTTCCTGCGGACGTGCGAGGGTAACCCGGTGACACCTCAACACCTCGAGGCGTCCTTGGAATGATCAAGCGACTGAGGTCTGGAACTGTCGACGCTGTCGGGGATTTCGCGGCAAAGGCATCGCGAAACCCCGATATGACGGCCAGTGCCAGAAGTACGGCACCTTCGTGGAGCCGTTGATGCCGAGGCAGCTAGTAGCGCTGTAATGGAAGCTGCTGCGATGGCCGGCGATGATGATGCGTTCATCGTTCCTGGGACAGTCCAGCGTGCCGGGTTCTCCTACATCACGGCCCATGGACGGTACGGGCTGAGGTGCCGCCGCTACACCGCAAGCGCACATGACGCCGGTCGGCTTCACCGCTCGACACCTTCGAACCCTGGTCAGGCGTGGGACTCCAGGCGCAGCAGAGTGGTCGGGGCGTTGTTCGGGTCGTCGCCGATTCCCACAGGGGTGGAGCCTATGGGTCTAACCTCGACGGTGCTGTGCTCGCCGGAGTCGGTGGTCAAGTCCGCCTTGACCTTGTGGCCTTGCTCTGAGGACGACCCATCCCCGCGGATCTCGTACACCGCCGGCACCAGCAAGTTCAGATATCCGGCGGATGCGGTGACCTTAAAGCAAAGCATGCCTTCACCGTTGGCGCCGATGAACTCGGTGGTGTAGACCTGCAACAAGCCCTTTCCGAGGCCCTGGTCGGTCGCGCAGTCAGCGAAAAGGATGTGACCATCACCCGAGGTCAGGACGACCCCATACTCGTCCTTGATCTGCGCTGCACCCGGATAGGAAAAGTCCTCCACCAGGGTCGCCTGGTCGTCCGCGACAGCGGAGGTCGGCCCCGCGACCGCCACCGGACTCGTCAATGAGCCCGAAATCATCACCAGCACGCCTGCGGCAGCGCCAACTAGCAGCGGAAACCATCTTCGCGAAATGCGCACGAGACCTCTCTCCATGACCAAAGTTGCGTGGTTGACAGTTTCACGAACAGCCCAAATGCACAGAGATGCGATAGTGAAAATATTATAATGGCGGATCCCGATACCCCATAATTGCAAATTAACACTAGCAAGATCACCTCGGTATGATCAACGTAAAGAACCAGTACAGTGATCTGTTTCACATGATGGTAAATAACTGACATACTCGGCTCCCACTATCGTTTGAGCTGATTGGGTGGAACCCTACTGCCGCATGGAGTAAATCAACTGCAAATGGTCCACAGAGCTACCACCACTACGGGCCGCGCCTTAAGCTGCGTCTAGGTCATCCGGAAGATTCGGACACTCGACACCCCAGCTTCAGGCCCTCACCCGATCCAGACCGATTTGGTTCAGACCGGTCCAGCCAGGCGAGGTCAAGCCCCCACGAGCAAACCAGACAAGTAATCTGGATCACCCACAACCGGCGGTAGCTCGCCGCTGGCTGTCGTGGTTAGTCTCGATCGCGCCGGGATGCGAAGCGCGATTTTCGCAGAACCTAACAGTGGGTAATTCCGATATGCACATGGCCAAACTAACATCGTTTTGTCACTGCGCTGTCGAAACACTGTTGTGTCTCGCGAATCGCAACCGTGGTACTGGCACTGACCACCGCGATCGGTGCCAGGCCTGCGGCATAGCTGCCACCTCGTACTGCAACCTGTCCTAGAAAGAAGATTGATGCGGAAACACGCAAAGTCGCTCGGTGCGGTCACCGCGACCGTCCTCGCAGGAGCGTTGGTGACCGTACCCTCGGCACAGGCCGTTTCTTCCCCGGGCACGGGAACCGACGGTTTCGCGACCAAGATCACCTTGGACGGGCGCTCGTGCAGCGGCGCGCTCGTCGCCCCCAGCTGGGTGGTCACGGCTGCCACATGCTTCGCCGAGACTCCCGACGGCGGCGTGCCCGTGAAGGACACCACGGCGATAGTCGGGCGGCCCGACCTTACGACCAGTACCGGCCACGCGGTGAAGGTCACGACAGTCACCACGCAGGCCGACCGCGGCTTCACCTTGGCGAAGCTGGAAACCCCGATCAGTGACATCACCCCCCTGGCGCTTGGGAGTACCGCTCCGACGGCCGGAGACTCGCTCCGCGTGGCGGGCTTCGGGCGTACCGGCACGGAATGGATCCCCAACCAGCTGCACACCGCGACGTTCAGTGTCGCCTCGGTCGGGGTCACCGACGACGTGCTGACCGGCGACAACGGGGTTGACACCTGCCGAGGCGACGCCGGCGCGCCCGTAGTCGCGGACCGCGGCGGCGTGGCCACGCTGGTCGGCGTGGTCACCAAATCGTGGCAGCACGGCTGCTTCGGCGAGACCGAGACACGCCAGGGGACCACGGCCACGCGGATCGACGACCTCACCAGCTGGGTGCGCGACCAGGTCCTCGCCGCCACGGCCAAGGGCATCGGGCACTCGATCACCGTGAGCTGGAACTCGCTGCCCGCCGCCGACAACGCGACATACCGCGTCTACGGCTCGACGAGCCCCGACGTGCCGACCGATGCCGCGCACCTGCTGGCGACCACGCAGTCCACGTCGTACAGCCAAGGCTCCCTGCCCGGTCATCAGACCCGCTACTACCGGGTCGCTGCCGCGACCGCGGACGGGTTCGCCAACGCCCCGACTGATGTCGTCTCCGCCACGACCCCAGCCGCTGCCCACGACTTCACCGGTGATGGCAAGGACGACGTCGCCGCAGCGTACGACTTCGGGAGCAAGCGCACCGGCGTCTACGTCTGGCCGACCACCGCCACCGGAACCGGCGCTCCGGCGCTCAGGTGGGACAGCGGCGCCGGCCAGTTCAACGCCGCCCAGGCCCGATGGGTCACCGGTGACTTCAACGGTGACGGCCGCAGCGACTTCGCCGCGGTCTACGACTACCTGAACAACACCGCCAACCTGTTCTTCTGGTACGGCAACGCCTCCGGCGGCTTCGACCCGCAGGGGGTCAAATGGGGCGGCAGCTTCAACGCCACCAAGGCCAAGTTCGTGTCCGGTGACTTCGACGGTGACGGGCTCACCGACATCGGCGCCGCCTACGACAACGGCAACTCCGACACCTCGTTCCTCGTCTGGCACACCACCGCCACGGGCGTCGACGCGCCGGTCACGAATTGGTCGAGCGGCGCGGGCAACTGGGTCACCTCGCGGTCGTACTGGCTGACCGGCGACTTCAACGGCGACGGGCGGGCAGACGTGGCGTCGTTCTACGACTACCTGAACAACACGTCGAACCTGTTCGTCTGGTACTCGAAGCCGGACGGCACCTTCACCGACCGGAGCGTAAAGTGGGGCGGCACGTTCTCCGACCCCAAGGCGCAGTTCGTGTCCGGTGACTTCGACGGTGACGGGCTCACCGACATCGGCGCCGCCTACGACAACGGCAACTCCGACACCTCGTTCCTCGTCTGGCGGGCCACCGCAGCCGGTGTCGACGCACCGGTCAGCCGGTGGGACAGCGGTGCCGGCGGGTGGTCGATCACCAAGTCGCACTGGACCACCGGTGACCTCGACGGAGATGGTCGCACCGACGTCGTCGCGATGTACAACTACGGCAGCGCGAACACCGTGTTGTACACCTTGCACAGCGAGGCAGGCGGAACTCTCGGCGCCCTTACCCACCACTGGGACAGTGGCGTCGGCAACTTCGACGCCACCCCGGCCGTCCTTTTCTGACAGGCCCTCGCGAACGGCCTGTCCGGCACCCCCTGCGCCGGACAGGCCGTTCGTCGTCGATGCCTGGCCGCCGGGTGGATGGCCTTCGCGGACACCACATCCACCGCGACGAGGGTGTCAGGCTCTGGCCGTTCCTGCGAAAGCCCCAACTGAAGGACATCCGCGAGCCAGACCACCGCAGACTGTGCAACGTCGGCAACAGACCACCGCCAGCTGGAATGCGCGGCTGGTCGACGAACCTGTCACGCCAACCGACTCTTACCTTCAGCGCACCCGATTCCACAATCGTTGCGTTGAACCCACTGAAAGCCGCATTCGGGCGCTCGCTGCGCCGGAACCGGGGGTTGGTTGCGCAGTTCAGAGGGCCCGCCGGCCGGACAGCGCGCGGCCGAGGGTCAACTCGTCGGCGAACTCCAGGTCGCCGCCCATCGGCAGGCCCGAGGCCAGCCGCGTGACGGACAGGCCCGGGAAGTCGCGCAGCATGCGGACCAGGTAGGTGGCCGTGGCCTCGCCCTCGGTGTTGGGGTCGGTCGCGATGATGATCTCTTTGATGTCCGCCGCACCGATGCGCTTGAGCAGCTCACGCATGCGCAGCTGCTCCGGCCCGATGCCCGACAACGGGTCGAGCGCCCCGCCCAGGACGTGGTAGCGGCCCTTGAACTCGCGCGTGCGCTCCACGGCCAGGACGTCCTTCGGCTCCTCGACCACGCAGATCACCGTGAGGTCGCGGCGCTCGTCCCGGCAGATGCGGCAGGTCTGCTGCTCGGAGACGTTGCCGCAGATCTCGCAGAACTGCACGCCTTCCTTGACCTTGCCGAGCACGTCCTGCAGCCGTCCGATGTCGGCGGGATCCGTTGCCAGGAGGTGGAAAGCGATGCGCTGGGCGCTCTTCGGCCCGACCCCGGGCAGTCGCCCGAGCTCGTCGATCAGGTCCTGGACCACACCCTCGTACAAGGGTCAGCCGCCGAACCCGAGGCTGCCGAGGTCCGGCATCCCGCCACCGCCGCCGAGGCCGCCGGCCAGGGGGCCGAGCTTCTGCTCGGTGAGCTTCTGCGCGTTGGCCGACGCGTCGCGCACCGCGGCGACCACGAGGTCGGCCAGGGTCTCGACGTCGTCCGGGTCGACCACCTTGGGGTCGATCACGAGGTTCTTGAGCTGGCTGTCGCCGGACACCGTCGCGGTGACCAGGCCGCCACCCGCGGTGCCCGTGACCTCGGTGTTCGCGAGCTCCTCCTGCGCCTCGACCAGCTTCTGCTGCATCTGCTGCGCCTGCTGCATGATCTGCGACAGGTCGAAGCCGCCGCCGGGTTGCACCATGATCGCTCTCGATCCTTCCGCCACTGGGTGTTCCTCCCCAGCGTAGCCGCGTCGCCGCGCTGCCTGCCCAGGCGCCACGCGCACGCCTGTGGCACGGTGGTCGCCGTGCGTGTGAACCCTCTCCCGCTGCTGGCCGGGCTGGTGCTGCTCACGGCGTGTTCCGGTGGTGGCGGGACGCCGGCCGCGGCTCCTGCGCCGAGCACTTCGGCGCCGGTGACCACGACGTCGGCGGCGGCTTCCTCCTCGGTGGCATCGCCCCCGCCGGTGCCGTCGACGTCCTCGTCCCGGCCCGCCGTGCCGGCGGTGACGGGCAAGGTCGTGGTGCTGGACCCCGGGCACAACGGCGGCAACGCGTCGCACCCGAAGGACATCAACCGCAGCGTCCCGGCCGGGCGCGGCGAGATGAAGCCGTGCAACACGACCGGCACGGCCACCAACGCGGGGTACTCCGAGCACGCGTTCAACTTCGCGGTGGCGCAGGAGGTCGGGACCGCGTTGGCGGCCAAGGGGATCAAGGTCGTCTACACGCGCACGAACGACACCGGCGTGGGCCCGTGCGTCGACCGCCGCGCGGAGATCGGCAACGATGCCGAGGCCGACGCGGTCGTCTCCATCCACGCCGACGGCTCCACCTCGGCGGGTGCGCACGGGTTCCACGTCGCGTACTCGTCGCCACCGCTGAACGCGGCCCAGGGCGCCCCGTCGACACGGCTCGCCCGCGCCCTGCGCGACGGGCTTCGCGCCGACGGCTTCACCACGTCCACCTACATCGGCAGCGCGGGCCTGTCCGCGCGCTCCGACCTCGGCGGGCTGAACCTCTCGACCCGCCCGACGGTGCTCGTGGAGTGCGGCAACATGCGCAACTCCGCGGAGGCCGCGCTGATGTCGTCGGCCGCGGGGCGCGCGAAGTACGCGGCCGCCATCGCCGAAGCGATCGAGGCCTACCTCGCCTGACGCGCCGCCCGGCTCAGTCGAGCGGGCGCGCGCCCAGGTGGTCGGAGATGAGCTTGCGGGCGATCTCGTCCGGGTCCTCGTCCGGGGACGGCGGAGGCGGCGGCGGAACGGGGCTCGAGTCCTCCGAGTAGATGTCGTCGTCCTCGTCCGAGGGTTCGGGCGGGAGCGGGATGTCCGGCTCGGCGGTGGTGACCTTCGGGCGTGCCGGGGGTTCCGGGGCACGCGGGGGCTCGGGCGCCGCCTGCTGTTGCTGCGGCGCGGGCGCCGCGGCGGCGGCGGACGGAGCGGCTGACGGGCGCGTGAACGAGCGTTCCGGCGCGGGCGCGGCCTGCTGCCGCTGGGGCGCGGCGGCGCGGGAGGGTGCTGCGGCCGCGGCGGCGCCGTGGACGCAGCGGACCTGCCAGTCGCCGCCCAGCACGTCGGACAGCGCACCGGCGATCTTGCGCGCGTTGTCCTGGTCGGACAGGCGCCGGGCGAGGGGCTCGGACTTGTGCGTGAGCGTGACGCTCGTGCCCTCGACGTCGGCGACGGTCGCCTGCGTGAGCATCGCTTCGAGGCTGCGGCCGCCGGCCAGCTTGCGCAGCGCGGCCAGCAGTTGCGGCCAGACGTTGCGGATCGCGGCGGCGTCGAAACCGCCTTCGGACACGGCCGGTGCCGCGGGGGCCGACGGTTCGGGGGCCGGCGCCGCGGCGGCGGGCGCGGGGGTGCCGCCTGGCGTCCGCGGGGTGCCCCAGCCGTCGTCGGACGGAGCCGGAGCCGCGGGTGCGGCGGCGGCCGGAGCGGGCTCTTCCGCCGGACGCGCCGGAGCCGGGGCGGCAGGCCGGGACGGAGCCGGCGCAGCCGGAGCCGGGGCCCGGACCGGCGGCTCGGCCGCCGGAGCGGCCGGCGTCGCGGAAGCCGGACGCTGCGAAGGCCGCTGGAACTCCCGCTCGGGCGCGGGAGCCGAACGCAGCTGTGGCTCGACACCCGCCTCACCGCCACCGCCGGCGACGACGGCACGGCGTTCGAGCCGCTCGATCCTTGCCAGCAAAGCCTTTTCCGCCTCCGTGACCGAAGGCAGCAGCATCCGCGCGCACAGCAGTTCGAGCACGAGCCGCGGTGAGGTCGCCCCGCGCATCTCGAGCAGTCCATTGTGGACGATGTCGGCGTAGCGCGACAGCGTGCCGAGACCGATGCGTTCGGCCTGCGCGCTCATCCGGCCGAGCTCCTCGGCGGGTGCGGACACCAGACCGCGCTCGCCGGCCTCGGGCACCGAGCGCATCAGCACGAGGTCGCGCAGGCGGTCAAGCAGGTCGGTGGCGAAGCGGCGCGGGTCGTGGCCGGCGTCGGCGAGCTTCTCGACCGTGCTGAACACCGTGGCCGCGTCTTCGGCCGACAGCGCGTCGACCATGTCGTCGATCAGCGCGACGTCGGTGACCCCCAGCAGCGACACCGCGCGCGAGTACGTGACGCCCTCGGGCCCCGCCCCGGCCAGCAGCTGGTCGAGCACCGACTGCGTGTCCCGCGCCGAGCCGCCGCCCGCGCGGATCACCAGCGGGTACACGGCGGGCTCCACCTGCGCGCCCTCGGCCGCGACGTTGCGTTCCAGCAGCGCGCGCATCGAGCTCGGCGGGATCAGGCGGAACGGGTAGTGGTGCGTACGCGAGCGGATGGTGGTGAGCACCTTGTCCGGCTCGGTCGTCGCGAAGATGAAGATCAGGTGCTCGGGCGGCTCTTCCACGATCTTCAGCAGGGCGTTGAAGCCCTGCGTGGTGACCATGTGCGCCTCGTCGATGATGAACACGCGGTAGCGCGACTCGGCCGGCGCGTAGAAGGCCTTGTCCCGCAGCTCACGGGCGTCGTCGACACCACCGTGGCTGGCGGCGTCGAGCTCGGTGACGTCGACACTGCCGGGCCCTTCGGGCGCCAGCGCGCGGCAGGAGTTGCACTTGCCGCACGGGTCCGGCGTCGGCCCTTCGGCGCAGTTGAGCGATCGCGCCATGATCCGCGCGCTCGACGTCTTGCCGCAGCCGCGCGGGCCGGAGAAGAGGTACGCGTGGTTGATGCGGCCCGCAGCGAGCGCGGTCCGCAGCGGTTCGGTCACATGCTCCTGACCGACGACCTCGGCGAAGGTCGCCGGACGGTACTTGCGGTACAGCGCGAGAGCCACCCCGCGAGAGTACCGGCACCGACCGACAACCTTCGCCTGGCCAGGTCAGCGCACCGAGGCCGCCGCCTTCGCCGCGTCCGCGACCAGCGCGTTCACCGCGGCGACGTGCGCGGCGGTCGTCGCGTCACGCTGCTGGGCGCGGGGCACCTCGTTCGCGAGAAACGCCGCGAGCGCCGAGTCCGGCCCGTCGAGCGCGCCCTGCGCGACGGCGTTGACCTCGTCGGCCCCGGGCGCGGACATGGCCCGGCCGACGAAGATGCGGTCGTCGATCTGCTTCGCGGTGTACTGCCCCTTCTCGAGGAATTCGGTGACGTCCGCGGGGGTGCCGTCGAGTGCCTGCTGCGCCCACTCCTTCGTCGCGGGACCTCCGGCGGCCATGATCTGGTCCACGGCGAGGCGCTCGTCGTTCTCCTTGCCCGGGTACTCCTTGGTACGCAGGAACTCCTTGACCTGAGCCCAGGTGCCGGCCAGCGCGTCGGCCGCGGCCTGCTTCAGCGCGGGCTTCCCGTCGCCGTTGGCGATCGCCGTGACGGCCGCGCGGTCGTCGGCCTCCTGCGCGGTGTCGAGGCCGGTGCGGACGAACGCGGTCAGGTTCTCGTCCGTGCCGCTCAGCGCCGCGCGGGCCGCGGTGCGGACGGTGGTGCCGGCGTTGCGCAGCAGGTACAGCGCGGCGGAACGGCCGTCGGTGAGGGCGAGCGCGGGGTCCGTGCCCGGCGCGACGGCCTCGGCGAGCTGCCGGTCCTTCTCGGCGGCGAGCTTCGCCGCTTCGTCGGCCTTCGCTTGGGCGTCGGCCTCGGCCTTCGCGGCGTCAGCAGCCGCCTTCTGCCCGGCCACCTGCCCCGCGGCGAGCTGCTTGGCCAGCCGGTCGGCGTTCGCCTTGCGCGCGTCGCTCGCGAGCTTCGCCGCCGCGTCGGCCGCCGCCTGAGCCTGGGCCTTGAAGTGGAAGTCGGCGGCCTTCCGCGCGAGGTCGCGCTGGTGCGTCACCGCCGCGATCTCGGTGTCGCCCGCCGCGGCGACCCCGCTCCACACGGACAGGAAGTAGCGGACATCCTCGATCGTGCCGTTCAGCGCCTGCTGCCCGGCCGCGTGGACTTCGGACCCGCCGGTGGACGTGACCTGCGTGGCGCGCACGCGGTCGTCGTCGGCCTGGGCCTGGGCGAGGCCGGTCTGCAGGAACTCGTGCCGGTCGGCCGGGGTGCCGTCGAGCGCGATCTGCGCCGCCCGCTTCACGCCCGGGCCGCCCGCGGACATGGCCTGGTTGACCAGCAGGTCCTCGTCGATCTCACGCGAGACCTGCAGGCCGGTGGCCAGGAACGCGCGGATGTCGTCGGGCGTGCCGTCGAGCGCCTTCTGCGCGTCCCGCTTCACGATCGGCCCACCCGCGGCCATCGCCTGGTCGACGAGCAGGCGCTCGTCGTTGTCCTGCGCGTTCTGCCGGCCGGTGGCGAGGAACTCATGCAGCTCGTCGGCGGTGCCGAGCAGGGCCTTGCGGGCCTCGCTCGTCATCGTCGGGCCGCCGGTCTCGTACAGCGCCACAGCCTGCGCGCGGTCACTCAACACGTCGGCGCTCGCCGGCGTGGCGATCCCCAGCCCGAGCGCCAGTACGGCCCCGGCGACGAGCAGTCTTGTCCCGTTCAACGGTTTCCCCCACATCGGTACAGGATCTTCCGAACCCTTATCGCCGGGGACGCGAAGGCGTTTCAGGTATCCGCGAAAGCGCCACAAGTACGCTCGGACAGACTCGTCCGAAGAGAGGAACCCCGTGAGCCGTTCTGCCCGCAGCCGTGCCAAGGGTGGGCCGCGGCCGGGGAAGTACCCGGTGCGGTTCGGCACGGCCGAGCTGCTCGCCGACGCCGACCGGGCAGGCGCGTGGCTCATCTCGGTCGACGGCGTGGCGCAGTCCTACGTCGACCTCGACGACCCGACGAACCTGGAGTTCGACTACGTCCGCCGGCTCGGCGACATCGTCGACTGCCTGCCCGAAGGACCGCTCGACGTGCTGCACGTGGGCGGCGCCGGCTGCACGCTGGCCCGTTATGTCGCGGCGACGCGGACGGGGTCGCGGCAGCTGGTGTTCGACGCGGACGGGCCGCTGATCGACCTGGTGCGCGAACAGCTGGACCTGCGCAGCGTGCCGCGGTTGAAGGTGCGGATCGAGGGCGGGCGTGAGGGCGTCGCGTCCCGGTACGACGCGTCGGCGGACCTCGTGGTGGTGGACGCGTTCGAGCGGGCGTCGTTCGCCGGCGGCCTGGCGACGGTGGAGTTCGTGACCGACGTGGCGCGCGTGCTGCGCGGTGGCGGCGCGATGCTGGCGAACATCACCGACGGACCGGGCCTGGCGTTCGTGCGGAGGTTCCTGGCGACGGTCGGCGAGGTGTTCGACCACGTCTTGCTGCTGGCCGAGCCCGGGGTGCTGCGCGGGCGGCGCTTCGGCAACGTCGTGGTGGCGGCTTCGCGCGCCGAACTGCCGGTGGACGTCCTGACGCGCAAGGCGGCTTCCTCGGCGTACCCGGCGCGCTGCGTTTCCGGCGACGAGCTGCGGAAGCTGCGGGGGAAGGCGCTGCCGGTGCGGGACGCCGAGCCGGTCGCGTCGCCGGTGCCGCCGGAGGACGTGCTCGGCCTGTTCTGAACGGCCGGCCCCCGAAAAACAAAGGGGACCCCGCGCACCCGTCAGAGCCTGCTTATCCTTGCTGCCTTCCGGCCCTGGGGAGGTTCACAGGGTGGACGCCGCGCGGGGTCCGTTGTCCAGTGTAGCGGAGGCGAACCGGCGCCTAGCTGCCGACCGCTTGTTTGAGCTCCTCGATGAGCGCCGGGGTCAGGACCTCGGTGGCGCGGTTGGCGAACATCGCCATCTCGTACGCGATCGTGCCCAGGCTGGCCTGTTTGTTGGCCAGCACGCCGAGCGAGCAGCCGACGCTGATGGTGCAGACCAGCAGGTAGCCGCGCTCCAGTTCGACGATCACCTTGTCCGGCGAGCCCAGCGGGTGGCTGTCGGCGACCCCCTGGGCGAGGCCGAGCATCGCCGAGGAGATGGCGGCCAGGCGGTCGGCGTTGGCGCGTTCGAGTTCCTGGGACATGGCGATGAGCAGGCCGTCGGACGACACCGCGAGGGCGGCGATCGCGCCGGCGGTGTGGAGGGCGAAGCGGTTGACCAGCCAGTTGAAGTTCTGGGCTTCGGCGCTGACTTCCGGGATCGTCATGTGTCTCCTCCTGCGTTGGCGGTGGCGGTGGCTCGCGACGCGTCTGCCTTGGCCACGCCGTCGGAGTACGAATCGAAGACTGCCCGTTCCGCGGCCGGGTCACGCAAACCGCGGCGGGCGGCGCGCAGCGGGGTGCGGACGGTCTGCTGCGCCTTGAGGCCCGGGGCCAGCTGAGCGCCGGGGACGCGGCGGGTCAGCTCCTGGTCCAGCGGCGCGAACCGCTGCGTGGTGAGGCCGTGCACGGCGGACTTCGTGCGTTCCAGCCTCGCCGCCAGCTCCTTCGCGCGGGCGACGGCGGTGTCCACCGTCTGCTGAGCCGGCACCGGCGGGTCGGCGGACAGCGAGGTGGCGAGGTCGTCGCCGTCGAGGGTGAAGCCGGGTGCGGGTCGCTCGTCGGGTTCGGTGGCGGGCCACTCGGGTTCGGGTTCCGGGTCCCGGAACCAGGTGAAGCCGAGTGACGCCGTCTCCAGCACCGCGATCGCGGGTGCCGGCAGGGGTTCGGGCACGCGGCCCGCGTCGAACAGGCCCGCGGCTTCGGCCGCCGGCTCCGTTTCCACCGGCGTGTCCTCGACCGGCGCGTCCATGCGGTCGAACTGCCCGGCGGGCACCGTGACGCGCGCGGTGACCCCGCCCGTGTCCGGCGT
Source organism: Amycolatopsis sp. NPDC049253 (assembly GCF_040678995.1). Taxonomy (NCBI): domain Bacteria; kingdom Bacillati; phylum Actinomycetota; class Actinomycetes; order Pseudonocardiales; family Pseudonocardiaceae; genus Amycolatopsis; species Amycolatopsis sp. NPDC049253. The sequence continues at coordinate 204,851 of NZ_JBFAQX010000007.1, forward strand.
CGAGGTGAGTTCGACTCCCAGGGCGTGCCGCCGCGCGAGACGACCGGCGACGAACAGGCCGAGCACGCTCGTCGGCGCGAGCTCGAGGCGTTCGCGCTCCAGCAGGCGCCGGTTCTCCTGCGCCAGCGTCTCCGCGGCCATGCCGATGCCGTGGTCGACGATCGCGACGACGAGGTCGCCGGACGCCAGGAACTCCGTCTCGACCTCGACGCTCGTGCTCGGCGCGGAGAACGACGTCGCGTTCTCCAGCAGCTCCGCGAAAAGCCGCACGAGGTCGGCGCCGAGTGAAGACGTGAGCTGCACGTCGGGCAGCTCCCCCAGCCGCACACGCGGGAAGTCCTCGATCTCCGCCAGCGCCGCGCGCACGGCCGTGGACAGCTGGATCGGGCCGGCGATCGGGTTCTCGTCGTGGGTGCCGGAGATGACGAGCAGGTTGTCGGCCGTGCGGCGCAGGCGCGCGGACAGGTGGTCGAGCCGGAACAGCCCGGCGAGCGCGCGCGAGTCCTGCTCGTGGCGTTCGAGCTCGTCGACGAGCGCGAGCTGGCGCCCGACGAGGTTCTGCGTGCGCTTCGCGACGTTCGCGAACATCAGGCTGGTGTTGCGCCGCGTCAGCGTCTGGCGCTCGACCAGGGCGGCGGCAGTGGTCTGGACCCGGTTGAACGCGGTGGCGAGCTCGCCCAGCTCGTCGTCGGAAGCGACGTCGATCGTCGCCAGCCGGGGCACCAGGTCGTCGTCGGCCTCGGTGTCGCCGACGCGGACGAGCTCGGCGTCGGCCAGGTCGGCGACGGAGGTGGCGGCCGAGGTGAGGCGGCGCAGCGGGTCGGCGATCGAGCGGCTCACGGCCAGCGCGAGGAACGCGACGAGTCCGAAGAGGACGGCCGCGCCGCCGCCGACCAGCCAGGCCAGCCGGGTCGCCGCGGCCGCGCGGTCGCCCGCCGCGGTGTTGATCTCGCCCGTCACGCGGTCCTGCGCGGTGCGTCGTTCGGCGGCCTGCTGCTGGCCGGCCGCGACGACGTCGTGCACGTAGGGCTCGGGCGCCGCGTCCGGCTCGGGCAGCTGGGTGGCGAGCTGGTCGACGCGGTGGGCGGCCTCGCCGGAGTCGACGTCGGCCAGGAGCGCGGCCTGGTCGTGGCCGGCCAGCTGCGTGAAGCGGTCGGCGTGCACCTGCGCGCGCTGGGTCGCCTCGTCCAGGAGGGACTGTCCGGCCGACTGCGACTGGGCAGCCACGACCAGCGCGGTGACGCGCAGCGACTCCTCCTCGTCGGCACGCAGGAGCGCTTCGAGCGCGGAGAGCTGACGGGCGCCCTCGGCGTCGGCGGCCGTGCGGGGCACGAGCTGCAGCGCGTCGATCAGGGCGCTCACCACGGTGTCGTACGTGCGGGCGATGCGTTCGGCGGAAATGCTGCGGTGCAAGGTGTTCTGCCGCTCGTCGCCCAGGGAACCGACGCGCGTGAGCGCCGTCCTCAGCTCGGCCGGCATGCCGGCGCCGAGCGCGGTACGCACCTGGCCGACGGTCGCGTCGACGGTCTGCTGCTGGCGCACGAGGTCGGTGTCGGCCGTCGAGGGCGACGCCACGAACGCGGCGGCGAGCACGCCCTCGCGCTGCACCTGCCAGACGAGCCCGCTGAGCTCCTGGGTGTTCCACGCGGCCCGGACGGTGTCGTCGGCCGAGGCGACGCTGCCGGTCTGCTTGACCACGAACGGCACGGAGACCAGCAGCACGGCGGCCAGCGGCGGCAGGAGCAACAGGTTGAGCTTGCCGCGGATACCGAGTCTCGACAGCACCCGCGCACCGGCCCACCGGGGCCGGGTCCTGCCGTGGCGCATCAGCGTCACCTTCCCGTTCCTCCGCTCACCGCGGGTGGACTTCTGTACACAAAGGAGCAATACCGAACGGATGACACCACGAAGAAGGACCATGCATGGAACCCGACACGCACAGTGAGACCCGTACCGTGACGGACAAGGGTGGCCAGCCCCTGGCTCTTCCGCGCGAGAGCTTAGCGACTGGCACAAGATCCCGACAACGCTTCAAGACCGCGTGTCCCAGGACGAAGATGGACGGTATGAGCACACCACCGCGTACGCCGACGCCCGCCGACGTGGCCGCAGCCGCGAACCGCATCCGGCCACACGTTCGGAGGACGCCGCAGCTACGGACCGAAATCGACGGTCGGCCCGTGGTGTTCAAGCTGGAGCACCTCCAGCGCAGTGGTTCGTTCAAGCTGCGCGGCGCCGTCAACGCGCTGCTGGCCGGACCGGCCCCGCGCCGCGTGGTCACGGCTTCCGGCGGCAACCACGGGCTCGGCGTCGCGACGGCCGCACAGGCGCTGGGCCTGCCCGCGGTCGTGTACGTGCCGGAGTCGGTCCCGGCCGCGAAGGCCGCGGGGATCGAGGCCGCGGGCGCGAAGCTGATCCGCCACGGCGCCACCTACGCGGAGGCGGCGGCCGCGGCGCTGGCCGTCGGCGACGAGCCCGGCACGCGCTACCTGCCGGCCTACGACGACCCCGACGTGGTCGCCGGCCAGGGCACGGTGACGGCCGAGATCGTCGCGGACGACCCGGACGTCGACGCCGTGGTGGTCGCCGTCGGCGGTGGCGGGCTCGCGGCGGGCACGGCGCTGGCGGCGAACCGCAGACGCGTGTTCGCCGTGGAGCCGGAGCACTGCCAGGCGCTGCACTCCGCCCTCGAGGCCGGTCAGCCGGTGGACGTCACGCTCGACTCGGTGGCCGCCTCGGCGCTCGGCGCGACCCGCGTGGGCGAAGTGCCGTTCCGGATCCTGAACGCTCCGAACGTCACGTCCGTGCTGGTCAGCGACGCCGAGCTGCTCGCCGCGCGCGACCGGTTGTGGGCGGAGTTCCGCCTGGCCGTGGAGCCGGCCGCGGCGGTCCCGCTCGCGGCGTGGCTCGCCGGTCGCGTTCCCGCCGCGCGGCCCTGCTTCGTCCTCTGTGGAGCGAACACGACCGTTACTTTCGCGTGAGGTCGTAGACGGTCGTGCCGTCGACGGTCGTCGCGGGGAAGTTCTGCTCGACCCACGTGGTGATCTGCCCGGCCGTGCCGCGGTTGCCGCCGAATCCGCCGAAGCCGCCGAACCCGCCACGGCCGCCCGCTCGGCCGCCCACGAAGTAGTGCACCTCGCCGGCGCCGACGTACTGCTGGAACTGCGCGAGCGTCGGCGCCGGGTCGCTGCCGCTGAAGCCACCGATGGCCATCACGGGCTTGCCGCTGCTCAGCGCGAGCCCGGCCGACTGCATGGCGCCGGTCTGCGCGGCGGCCCACTTCGTGGTGGTCGCCTGGAGGAGCCGATCGAGTTCCACTGTGGACGCCGTGGTCCCGCCGAAGCCGCCTCGGAACCCGCCGCCGCGATGGTTCGCCGGCCCCGAAGACGGCTGGCCGCCGGTGTGCGCGGACGCGGCCGTGACGACGGTGAACGACGCCGTGCCGAGCAATGCCGCCACGAGCCCGAGCACCGCGACCACCGGGGCCGCGCGGCGGAGCGAGCCGGCGCCGAAGAGCACGGCCGCCGTGCCGAGCGCGCCCAGCACGAGCACGGCGTAGCGCAGCCACGGCTGCCAGTCGGGCGTACGCGCGAGCAGGATGAACGCCCACACGGCCGTGGTCGCGAGCATCAACGCCAGCACCGCGCGGGGGGCGACGTGCGCGCGGCCGCGCCACAGCTCGCGGGCCGCGATGCCGATCGTCGCGGCGATACCGGGCGCGAGCGCCACCGTGTAGTACGGGTGGATGATCCCGCTCATGTAGCTGAACACCACGACCGAGACGACCATCCAGGCGCCCCACAGCAGCAGCGCGGCGCGCGTGCGGTCAGTGCGCGGGGCGCGGCGGGTGAACCACAGCCCGGCGACGAGCCCGATCAACGCGGCAGGCAGCAGCCACGAGGCCTCGCCGCCGAACTGCTCGGTGAACAGCCGCGTGAGACCCGTTCCGCCGCCGAAGCCGCGGAATCCGCCACCGCCGCCGGCCCGGTCCGGCAGCTCGAAGCCGGCAGGCAGCTCGGGCCGGGCACCACCCCCACCGTGGCCTTGGCCGAAGATCCGGCCGAGCCCGTTGTAGCCGAAGGCCAGCTCCAGCACGCTGTTGTTCGTCGAACCGCTGATGTACGGCCGGTCGGCGGCGGGCCACAGCGCGACGGCCAGCACCCACCACCCCGCCGACACGAGCACCGCACCGGCCGCGGCGAGCAGCTGCCACACGCGCCGGCCGAGCGACGTCGGCGCCGCTACCGCGTACGCGAGCACGAACGCCGGCAGCACCAGGAAGGCCTGCAGCATCTTGTCGAGGAACCCGAAGCCGATCGCGACGCCCGCGAGCAGCAGCCACTTCGTGCTCGCCCGCTCCAGCGCGCGCACCACGCAGTAGCCGCCGGCGACCAGGAGCAGCACGAGGAACGCGTCGGGGTTGTCGAAGCGGAACATCAGGGCGGCGACGGGCGTCAACGCGAGCGCGGCGCCCGCGAGCAGCCCGGCGCCTGGGCCGGACAGGCGCCGCACCGCGAGGTAGAGCAGGCCGACGGACGCGACGCCCGCGAGCGCGTCGGGCACCAGCATGCTCCAGCTGGAGAAGCCGAAGATCCGGCCGGAAAGCCCCATGACCCACAGCGAGAACGGCGGTTTGTCGACCGTGACCACGTTGCCCGGATCGAGCGAGCCGAAGAACCACGCCTTCCAGCTCTCGGTGCCGGCCTGCACGGCCATGGCGTAGAAGTCGTTGCCCCATCCCGAAATCGCGACATCGGTGACATACAGCGCAGCGGTCGCGACCAGGAGCACCGCGACCGCCGGCCGCACCCATCTGGGTCGCTCCGCGGGCGGAGCGGCGGGCGTCGGGTCCACTGTGGTCGGTCCGGGCGCGGTGAGGGCACTCGTCATGCGGCCATGCTCACGACGCGGTTTGTGGGCTCCTTGTGCGCTTCCTGTGCGCGTCCTGTGAGAAATTCACGACCGGGTGATAGCCGGGTCACGAAACTCCGGGAACATTGCGACAAACTCTGTTCGACCGGGCTCGCTGAACACCGAGACGCGCCCGCTGTGCGCGGCCACCACCGCGGCGACGATGGCCAGGCCGAGGCCCGTGCTGCCGGCCGCGCGGGAGCGTGAGTTGTCACCGCGGGCGAAGCGTTCGAACACATCCGGCAGGATCTCCGGCGGGATGCCGGGGCCGTCGTCGAGCACCGAGAGCCGCACCCATCCGTCCTGTGTGGACAATGCGGTGGTCACGGTGGTGCCGGGCGGGGTGTGGGTGCGCGCGTTGCCCAGGAGATTGAGCACGACCTGGTGCAGCTGGCCGGCGTCGCCGAGCACGCTGATCGGCTCGCCGGGCGCCTCGAGCCGCCACTTGTGGTCGGGCCCGGCCACGTGGGAGTCGGCGACGGCGTCGGCCACCAGGCGCGAGAGGTCCACCGGCTCGGGCACGACGGGGCGGCCGGAGTCGAGCCGGGCGAGCAGCAGCAGGTCCTCCACCAGCGTCGTCATGCGCGCCGACTCGGACTCGACGCGGTTCATGGCGAACGCGACGTCGGGCGGCACCTGCTCCTTGCTGCGGCGCGTGAGCTCCGCGTAGCCGCGGATGGCGGCCAGCGGCGTGCGCAGCTCGTGGCTCGCGTCGGCGACGAACTGGCGCACGCGGCTTTCGCTGGCCTGGCGGGCTTTCAGCGCGTTGGCGATGTGGCCGAGCATGCGGTTGAGCGCGAAGCCGACCTTGCCGACCTCGGTGCGCGGATCGGTGTCCACTTCGGGCACCCGCTCCGACAGCGCCACCTCGCCGCGGTCGAGCTGCAGCTCCGACACGCGCGACGCGGTGGCGGCCAGCCGGTCGAGCGGCGCCATGGTGCGCCGGATCGTCACGGCGCCCGCGACGCCGGCCACGATGATGCCGCCGAGCGCGACGCCGCCGAAGATGAATCCCAAGCGCCACAGCGTGTCCGTGACGTCCGACAGCGGCAGGCCGACCACCGAGAAGTCACCCGACGGGGAGAACGACGCGATCACGCGGTACTCGCCGAGGTCGCCGCCGAGGTCGATCGTGCGGCGGTGACCGTCGGGCGGCAGGCCGAGCAGGAGCTTCTGCTGGGCGGTGGAAACCGACTGCAGCGGCGGCTTGACCTTCGACGGCGTGGCCGAGCCGAAGTTGAGCACGGCCGCGCGCACCGCGCCGTTGTGGACCTGGACGGCGAGCGTGCCGTCGCCCTGGCCGAGCACGCGCAGCGGGTCGGGGGGCGGTTTGTCGCCGTAGATCCACGGTGGCCGGTCGCCGCTGCGGAAGCCGCGGTCGGTCGCGGCGGCGAGGCGCTTGTCGACCTGGCCGACGAGGAAGTCCTGCAGCGCGAACTCCGTGACCACACCGACGACCAGGCAGACGAGCGCCAGCAGCGCCGCCAGCTGCACGATCAGCCGGCGCCGCAGCGACCACGGCCGGCGCGCGCGGCCCGGGGGCGCGTCAGCCGGCGGGTTTGAGGACATACCCCGCGCCACGCATCGTGTGGATCATGGGCTCGCGGTCGGCGTCGATCTTCTTGCGCAGGTAGGAGATGTAGAGCTCGACGATGTTGGCCTGGCCGCCGAAGTCGTAGCTCCACACGCGGTCGAGGATCTGCGCCTTGCTCAGCACGCGCTTCGGGTTGCGCATGAGGTAGCGCAGCAGCTCGAACTCCGTGGCGGTGAGCGGCACCAGGTCGCCGCCGCGGTGGACCTCGCGGCTGTCCTCGTCGAGTGTCAGGTCGCCGACCACGAGCTGCGAACCGCTCGCGCCCGTCACCCCGTTGGCGCGCCGGAGGAGGGCGCGCAGCCGCAGCGCGACCTCTTCGAGGCTGAAGGGTTTGGTGACGTAGTCGTCGCCGCCCGCGGTGAGGCCGGCGATGCGGTCTTCGACCGCGTCCTTGGCCGTGAGGAACAGCACCGGCAGGAACGGCGCCTCGGCGCGCATGCGGCGCAGCACCTCGAGGCCGTCGAAGTCGGGCAGCATCACGTCGAGCACCACGGCGTCGGGCCGGAAGTCGCGCGCCACGCGGACGGCCTCCGTGCCGTCGCCCGCGCTGCGCACCTCCCAGCCCTCCATGCGCAGCGCCATGGCGACGAGCTCGGCCAGCGTCGCCTCGTCGTCCACCACCAGCACCCGCACCGGGCTGCCGTCGGCGCGGCGCAGCTCGTCCTTGCCCCGGCCGGGCGACGTCGCGTTCATACTGCTCATGGTGCCATCCTCGGGCCTGGTGTTCAGGCCGAGCTGTGCGGCGACTGTGCGTTTCCTGTGCGCGGGTTCAGCCGTTCGTGGCGGTCTTGCACAGCCTCAACCCACTCCGGACACAGCTCCCGCACAGCGGCGGCCGCGACTCTCGGTCGGACAGTCAAGACCCGGAGGAAAACACCATGACGACCGATCCAGCACAGGGCGCCACCTGGGGCGCACCTGGCGGCGAGCCACCGGCGGCCCCGAAGAAGTCGTGGTCGGGCCGCAAAACGGCGATCGCCGCGGGCGTCGCGGTGGTCATCGCCGTGGGCGGCGGCCTCGCGATCTGGGCGGGCACCAGCTCCAATGACGCCTCGGCGCAGCAGGGCCCCGGTGGCCCCGGTGGCTTCGGCGGCCCTGGCGGCCAGGGCGGCCCCGGCGGCTCCGGCGGCTTTGCCGGCCGCGGCTTCGGCGGCCCGGGCGGCTTCGGCGGCGCCGCGGCCCTGCGCAACGCCCTCCACGGCGACTTCGTCGTCACCGACGCAAACGGCGGCTACGTCACCGAACGCCTCCAGACCGGCGCCATCACCGAGATCAGCGCGACGTCCGTCACCCTGACCAGCAAGGACGGCTACAAGCAGACCTACGTCCTCGACTCGTCCACCCAGAAGTCCGCCACAACTCCCAAGACCGGCGACAACGTCACCGTCATCGCCAAGCTCAACGGCACCACCGCCACCGCCACCTCCCTGGAATCCGCCACCACCGCCACCCGCGGTGGCGGCACCGGACAGCCAGGCCAGGGCCGCCGCCGCTACGGCAACTGACCCGGCTCCCCGACGTCGGCGCCACGTCCCGACCGCCATCGGGACGTGCCGCCGGCGTCGTCCTTTCCGGCACGACGGGTCCGTTCGCGCGGAGGAACCGGCATGACCGGTCCACTCGCGCGGGTGGACTTCCGCGCGACCGGTCCACTCGTGCCTCGGGCTTCCGCATGACCGATCCACTCGCGCCCTTGAGATGGCACGACCGGTCCACTCGCACATCAAGCTCGGCATCACTGGTCCCATCGCAGGCCCGGCTCCGCACGAGCCGTCCCGTCGCGACCACCGGCGCACGACGACCGGCCCGGTCGCACCACCGACGTGACCCGACCGGTCCACTCACCACGAAGCCGTCGCGACCGGTCCACTGGCGCGGCGGGCCGGCGTTGAGGGCCCATTCGCGCGGAGGACCCGACGTGATCGGTCCACTCGCGCCTCCGCGACGGCACGATCGGTCCACTCGCACCGCGAGCCCGACCTGCAAGGCCCCGGTGCCGCAAGCTGGGCATCAGAAGTCCGGTCGCGCCACCCAGGCAGCACGACTTGTCCCATCGCAGGCCCGGCTCCGCACGAGCCGTCCCGTCGCGACCCACCGGCGCACGACGACCGGCCCGGGCGCACCACCGACGTGACCCGACCGGTCCACTCGCGCCTCCGCGACGGCACGATCGGCCTACTCGCACAGCGCGATCGGCGCGACTGGTCCCGCAGGCCGAGGGGCACGACCCGTCCACTCGCGCAGTCACCTCGGTCCAATCCGACCGTTCGCGAAGCCAGCCCATCACGACCGGTCCACTCGCGCGGGTCATCCCGGCCCAACCGGTCCCCTCGCAAACCCGCCCGGGCCCGACCGGTCCCCTCGCACAACCAACCCCGCCCAACCGGTCCCCTCGCACAACCAACCCCGCCCGACGCCAACCCAACCCCGCACAGCCGAACGTGCGCCCCCTTCCCAAACCGCACCAAAACCCCGCCACCGATGCGTAAGTTGGCCGGGTGCGGGACATCAGTGGGTCACTGGCGCGGCAATCGCTGCTGGTGGCCCTCGTCTGTCTGGTCTGCGACGTCTCCCTGTTCGCCCTCCGGGGGCCGCTGCCGGAGGGCGGGTGGCGGGGCTGGGTGGTCCTCGCCGGAGCGGTCGTCGTGGACGGAGCCCTGGCCGGGGCGGCGAGGTACGCCGGCTGGGTGGCGGCCGGTCACGCCGCGCTGTTCGTGGCCGCGCCGCTGCTTCTCTGCACCTGCACCGGCTTCGTGGTCGGCAACAACGCGGGCATCCTCGTCGCCGGGTATCGGGCCGGGGCGTGGTTGCGGGTGGGGCCGGCGGTGGTGGCGCTCGCGGCGATGCTGGCGGGGGTGGGGGCAGGCGAACTGCTGGGCGGCGGCCGGGGTGCGAACCCGGCGCTCGTCGCGATCAGCATGGCCGTCTCGGCGGTGCTGCCGTGGCTCGTGGGCCGGTACACGACCGCGCGCGGCGCGTACATCGCCGACCTGGAGCGGGAAGCCGAAGAGCGCCGCAGGCACGAAGCCGAAGCAGTGAGGCGGGCCGTCCTCGAGGAGCGCGAGACCATCGCCCGCGATCTGCACGACGTGATCTCCCACCACGTCAGCGCGATCGGCGTCCACGCCGGCGCCGCGCGGCTCGGGCTGCCCGACGGCGAGAGCCCGGTCCGGACCTCGCTCGGCGAGGTCGAGTCGGCAAGCCGCTCCGCGATGGCCGACCTGCGCCGTCTGCTGGATCTGCTGCACGCGCGAGGCGACGAAGCCGCGCAGCCCGGGCTGGACAACCTCGACGAGCTGCTCGACACCGTCCGCGCCGCCGGGCTGCCCGTGCGCCTCACGGTGCACGGCGACGTCCGCGAAGTCCCCGGCTCGCTCGACGTGGCGCTCTACCGCATCGCGCAGGAAGCGCTCACGAACGCGTTGCGCCACGGCACCGGGCCCGTCGAGCTCGAGCTGGACCACCGGCGCACGGAGATCGTCCTCACCGTCACCAACGAAACCGCCCGGCCCGCCCCGCACCACGACGGCGCCCACCGCGGCCTCGCCGGGATCCGCCAGCGCGTGACGCTCTTCGGCGGCGAAGTCACATACGGGCAGAGGGACAACACCTGGCAGGTCAAGGCCGGCTTCCCCCTGGAGGTGGCATGAGCACACCATCGCGCCGGCCCGCTGATGCCGCCGACCGGGTGCGGGTGTCGCGCAAGACACAGGAGATCCCATGATCCGCGTGCTGCTCGCCGACGACCACGCCATGTTCCGTTCCGGCATGCGCGCCCTCCTCGACACGCAGCCCGACTTCGAGTGCGTCGGCGAAGCGGCCGACGGACGCGAAGCCGTGGCGGAAACCCAGCGCCTCAAGCCGGACGTCGCCGTCCTCGACGTCCGCATGCCCCGCCTCGACGGCCTCGCCGCCACCGAAGCCATCCTCGCCGCCCCCGGCAACGACACCCGCGTACTGGTCCTGACCACCTACGACGCCGACGAGTACGTCTACCGCGCCCTGCGCGCCGGCGCCAGCGGCTTCCTGCTCAAGAGCCTCGCGCCCGAAGAGCTCGTGGCCGCCATGCGCGTCGCGGCGAGGGGTGACGCGTTGATCGACCCGTCCGTCACGCGCCGGCTCGTGGCCAGCTTCGCCACCAGCCTGGAGCCCCGCGCCGCCGAGCCGCCGGAGGTGGCGCGGCTCACATCCCGCGAACGCGAGGTGCTCCTTCTCATCGCCGACGCGCGCAGCAACGCCGAGATCGCACGCCAGCTTCACGTCGGCGAGGAGACTGTTAAGACGCACGTCTCGCGCGTGCTCGCGAAGCTCGGCCTGCGCGACCGTGTGCACGCCGTCGTCTACGCCTACCGCAACGACCTGGTCGCGAAAGAGGCCACCTAGGAGGAACCCCGGTGAAACGCTGGATCACGCTGGCCATCGGCGCGGTGCTGGTGCTGGTGGGGGCCGTCTGGGTCCTGCAGGGCGCCGGCGTCATCACCGGCAGTTTCATGACCGGTGAGAAGCTGTGGTTCCTGATCGGGCTGGTCGCGATCCTCGTCGGGGTCGTGGCCATCGCCGCCACAGCTCGGCGGACCACGAAGCGGACCACGAAGAAGTAGCTCAGGCGGGCATCAGCTCGAAAATGGGGTAGCCCGGCGCGATCTCGCGCAGCTTCTCCTCCGGCGCCTTGGCGTCCACGCCGTCGAAGAACACGCCGACCTCGAACTTCCAGCGCTTGAGGTACGCGCGCAGCAGCACGGGCTTCTCGTCGTCGGTCAGCTCGCGGTAGGTGAAGCCCTCCACGCGCTTGCCGACGCGCAGCTGCCCCTCGCCGGCCACGCGCAGGTTGCGCACCCACTGAGTCTCGCCACGCGGCGCGACCAGGTAGCGGCCGCCCTCGAACGGCAGCAGGTTCACCGGCACCTCGCGGATCTCGCCGGTCTTGCGGCCGCGGACCATCAGCACGCGACTGCCCACCACGCTCACGCCCCGCTTGGTCAGCCACTGCACGAAGGTGTTGAACGAGTTGGTGGCCTTGGCGGGCTTGATGTAGCGCTTCTCGGTGTTCATCTCAGGACCTCCAGTTCGTCGAGAGCAGTGCTCTCTGTTGAGATCAGTGAACACCACAACGCGCTCAGCGTCAAGAGCAGTGCTCTCCATTTTGTGCAACGCTCTCGAAGTGGCACACTGGTCCCCATGACCGCCACCAAGACCGCCCGCGAACGCGCCCGCGCCGAGCTGACGCGGGAGATCAAGGACGAAGCCCGCCGCCAGCTGGCCGAGGTCGGCGCGCACGGGTTGTCCCTGCGCGCGGTCGCCCGTGAGCTGGGCATGGTGTCCTCGGCGCTCTACCGCTACTTCCCCAGCCGCGACCGCCTGCTCACCGAGCTGATCATCGACGCCTACGACGCCGTCGGCGAGGCCGCGGAGAAGGCCGACCCGGGCAAGGGGGACCCGCGCACGCGCTGGCACGCCGTTTGGCAGGCCACCCGTGCGTGGGCCAAGGCGCACCCGCACGAGTACGCGCTGATCTACGGCTCGCCGATCCCCGGCTACCGGGCGCCGCAGGACACGATCGTGCCCGCCGCGCGCGTGGCGCAGGCGATGGCGAAGGTGCTGCTCGAGGCCGATCCGCACGAGCCCGCCGTCACGGCGCCGATGTCCGCCGAGCTGCGCGGGCAGGCCGAGAGCCTGGCCCGGGCACTGGGCGCGCACGCGCCGGCCGAGGTCGTGACCCGGCTGATCGGCGCGTGGACGCAGCTGTTCGGCGCGATCAGCTTCGAGCTGTTCGGGCAGTACGTGGGCAGCGTCGACCCGTCCGACGCCTACTTCGAGCACCTCACCGGACAGATGGCCGACTTCGTGGGGCTGTGAAGTCCCGAGCTGTGAACTAGCCCTCCCGAGACGGTTCGCCCACGGCGCCGAGACGGTACGTTCGCCGGTGACGGCTTCGCGGGGAAGGTGGTTCGACGTGGCGGGATGGGCCGAGCGGGTCAGCAGGGTCCGGGTGGTCGGGACCGGCGTGATGGGGCGCGGCATCGCCCAGCTCGCCGCGACCGGCGGGGTCACGGTCGAGCTGGCCGACCTCGATCTCGACGCGGTGCGCTCCGCGCTCGCCCACGTGCACACCATGCTCGACAAGCTGGTCACCAAGGGCCGCCTCGCCGAGGACGAGGGGCGCGCCGCCAAGGATCGCCTGGTGATGGTGGATGCGCCGTCCGCGCCGGCCGAGAACGTCGACCTCGTGATCGAGGCCGTGCGCGAGGACCTCGAAGCCAAGCGCGTGCTGTTCGGCAAGCTCGAACAGGTCTGCCGGCCGGACACGGTGTTCGCCACCAACACGAGCTCGCTGTCGGTCACCGAGATCGCCGCGGGCCTGAGCGACCCGACGCGCGTGGTCGGCCTGCACTTCTTCAACCCGGTGCCGCTGATGCGGCTGGTCGAGGTCGTCCCCGGCGTCCGCACGGCCGAGTGGCTGCCGGAGGAAGCGCTGAAACTAGTGCGCCGCTGGGGTCACGAACCCGTGCTCGCGAAGGACGCGCCGGGCTTCCTGGTCAACCACGCCGGGCGCGGCCTGAACACCGAGGCGCTGCAGATCCTGTCCGAGTCGGTCGCCGAGCCGGTGGACGTCGACCGCATCGCGCGCGACGTCCTGGGGCTCAAGCTCGGGCCGTTCGAGTTGCTCGACCTCACCGGTCTCGACGTATCCCACGCCGTGCTCGAAAGCATCTGGAGCGGCTTCCACTCCGAGCCGCGGCTGCGCCCGTCCTGGCTGACGCGCCCGCGCGTGGCGGCGGGGCTGTTCGGCCGCAAGAACGGCGAGGGCTTCTACCGCTACGTCGACGGCAAGCAGGAGGTCGCGCCCGAACCGGCCGCGCCGCCGGCCCCGGACAAGCCCGTGTTCACCGCCGAAGAACGCCTCGGTCGCCTGCTCACCGGCGCCGGAGTGCAGGTCGTCGCCGACGCGTACCCCGACGCCGTGCTGCTGGTGTCCCTGCGTGGCGAATCCACTTTGGACGCCGCCGCCCGCGCCGGCCTGCCCGCCTCACGCGTCTGCGGCGTGGATGCCCTGGGCGGCTACGAAGGCCGCCTCACGATGTCCGTCCACCCTGGACTCGACCCCGCCGCGGGCCGCGCCGCATGGGGCGCGCTGGCCGCGACGGGCCGCCCGGTGACCATCGTCAAGGACGGCCCCGCACCCGTCGCGCAGCGCCTGCTGGCCTCGATCGTCAACACGGCGTGCTCCATCGCGGCGCAGAACCTAGCCGACCCGGCCGACATCGACACCGCCGTCCGCCTCGGCCTCGGCTACCCGCGCGGCCCCCTGGAATGGGGCGACCTCGTCGGGCCCGACAAGGTGCTCCGTGTCCTCTCGGGCCTGTACCAGTCCACCGGGGACCCCCGCTACCGCCCGAGCAGCTGGCTGATCGACCGCGTCGCGCTCGGACTGCCGCTCACCTCGAAGGGCACGCAGCCCGCCGACCTGCTCTGAACCGGCCGGAACCGGGGGTGCCGCCCCGACCGCGGCAACCCGGGCCGGCGCGGGTTCAGTCGAAGCTGCAGCCCGGGTTCGGCGCGTCGTCCGAGAGTGGCGCGCCGTGAGGCAGGACGTAGAGGACGTCGAGGACCATCGGCGTGGTGCCCTCGTTGCGGCCGATGTGGACGTGGTCCGCGCCGGCCGGCTCCATGATGGGGGCGCCCTGGTGGTAGACGCCGTCGATGGCGCAGTCGGAGTCGTAATGGGTGAGCGTGCCGGAGCGGACCCGGCCGTAGAGGTTGCCCTCGTGGGTGTGCCAGCCGGTGGAGCCGCCCGGGGCGAGGGTGATCTCGCGCAGGACGAAGTCGGTGTTGCCGGCCGTCCACTGGGAGATCAGGGTCGCGCTGACGCCACGACCGGGCGTGGCCGACGCGACGGACGGCACGAACAGGGTGGCAAGGGCGGCAACGCCGGCGACGGCGGCCGTGGCGAGCTTGCGCATGGAAGACCTTTCTCGATGATCTTCCGTGAAGTTACCCCACGAACGGTTGTCTGAAAGTTCCTTACTTACCGTCCACTCGGGCACTTCCCGCCCGCTGGGAACGCCACAATGGACAGCTCACCAGCGGCGGTCGACCGCCCCGGCCGGGGTCCACACGATGTAGCCGCCCTGGAAGTCGCTGCGGAACCCGTTGGCGCCGTAGCGGTACTCGTCCGACGTCGGCAGCCCCAGGTACGACTTCTCCCAGCCGAGCGCGGCCCAGCGCTTGCGGATCTCGCCCTTCACGTTGTGCGCGCCCGTCGCCGGGCTCCAGTAGATCGACGCGTTACCGGTGAAGTGGTTGTAGCGCGCGGCTCCGTTGGGCGTCGCGGTTTCGTCCGTGGTCGGGTAGCCGAAGCCGCGCTCCCAGCCGTAGGCCGCCCACTTCTGCTTGATCGCGCCGCCGATCTCGTGTGCGCCCGTCGACGGCGTCCAGTAGACCGAGGCACCACCGGTGAAGTGGTTGTAGCGGCCGACGCCGTCCGGGGTCACCGATTCGTCCGTGGTCGGATAACCGAGCCCGCGCTCCCAGCCGTACGCCGCCCACTTCTGCTTGATCGCCCCGTTGATCCAGTGCGCGCCCGTGGCCACGGTGTAGTAGATCGAGCCGCCGCCGGTGAAGTGGTTGTACCGGCCGGCGCCGTCGGGGGTACTGGCCTCGTCGTTGATCGGGTAGCCCAGCGTCTTCTCCCAGCCCAGCGCCGCCCACTTCGCGCGGATCAGGCCCTGGATCGAGTGCGCACCCGTCGACGGCGTCCAGTAGATCGACGCCGCCTGCGTACCCGGCGTGCCCTGCAGGTGGTTGAAGCGCCCGACGCCGTCGGGGGTCCGCGTCTCGTCGGTCACCGGCGGCCCGTAGGCCTGGTGCCCGCCGATCGCGAGGTACTCGGCGAGGAGCTGGCCGCCGATCTCGCGCACGCCGGTCGCCGCCGTCCAGTACAGGCGGGCGTCGGCGTACGGGCGATAGTGCACCGGGCCGTCGACGACCTCGGGACCGGTCGCCGCGCCGACGAGCGTGCGCAGGGCGGGTTCGGCGGCGTAGCGCTGGTCGATCGCGGTGGCGTAGTTCGCGGTCAGCGTCGTGTCGTCCGCGCCGACGGTGATCGACCACGACGCGGTGGCCGGCCCGTCCTGCCAGCCGGTGAACGTCGACGCGCCGTCGCTGCCCAGCGGCGCCGCCGTCACGTCGAACGTCGCGCCTTCGGTCACCATCGCGCTGCTCACACCGCCCTCGCTGGGGATGCTGAGCGCGGCCGGCTGCGTGCTCACGAGCGTGAGCCGGTGCTGGCGCGGCATGGCGACGTACGTCTTGCTCGCCTTCACGCCGGCGCTGTCGGTGACCGTCGCGGTGAACTCCATGCGCGAGTCGGTGTGGTCGGTGAACGGCACCGAGAGCGATGGTCCGGTCGCGCCGTCGTCGGGGTGCACGTGGCACGCGCCGAGGTCGGGGCAGTGCCGGATCAGCGACGTCCAGGTGACGGGTAGCGTGCCGTCCTCTTCGTCGGTGGCCGTGGCGGTCAGCGAAACCGGCTCGCCGACGGCGAAGGTCTTGTCCGGAGTGGACAGTTCCAGGTCGGGCGAGTGGTTCCCCGGCGCGACCGCGACCGTCGTGGTCCCCTTGGCACCCAAGGGATCCTGAGCCGTGAGCGTGGCCGTGAACGACGCGCCCGCGCCGTACTGATGACTCGCCGTGACCCCCGTCGCCGTGGTGCCGTCGCCGAAGTTCCAGGTGTAGGTGAGCGCGTCACCGTCGAAGTCGTAGGAACCAGTGGCGTCGAAGGAGACCGTGCGAGTGTCGGGATCGGTCGACGACGTGGCCACCGCGACCGGCGCCGCGTTGTTCGTCGAGTAGCTCAGGCGGCGCAGGCGGCCGCCGTTGAGGTCGGCGAAGACGATGTCGCCGTTGGGCGCCGCGGAGATCCGCGTGACTCCGCCGATGTTCGCGAACGGCGGCGGGTTCACCGGCGGCTGCGTGAGGGTGCCCTGCGCGTTGTACTTGAGCGTCCACAGCTTCTGGCTCGCGTAGTCGCCGAAGAAGTACGCGCCCTGGTAAGCGGCCGGGTACGTCGTTCCACTGTAGACAACGCCGCCGGTGATGCTGTTGCCGTTCGTCGGCCCGGTGCCGTGCTGGTGTTCCCACAGCGGCGGCGTGTTCACGACGTGGGCGCAGCGCGCGTCGGTGCTGTAGCCGGGCGTCGGGTGGTTGCCCTCCCAGCACGGCCACGCAAGGTTCGCGCCGGGCTGCACCACGTCGATCTCTTCCCACAGGTACCAGCCGACGTCGCCCACCACGGGCAGGCCGCTCTTCGGGTCGAGCGTGAAGCGGAACGGGTTGCGGAAGCCGCTGGCGAACACCTTGCTGCGCGTCGAATCCGGGTCCGAAGCGGAGTAGAACGGGTTGCTCGGCACACCCTTGCCGTCCGGCGTGATGTGCAGGATCTTGCCGTGCGGCGAGTCGAGGTCGAGCGCCACGAAGGCGACCTCGTTGGTCTTGCCCGCGTCGCCGTTGTCGCCCACGGAATACCAGAGGGTGCCGTCGGGCGCGGGGATCACGGTGTCGAGGCCGTGGATGTAGTACTGGCTGCCAGGCAGCTCGAAGATCACCTTCTCGCCGGTGAGCCCGGACGGGTGGCCCGAACCGTCGAGGGTCACGGTGAAGCGCGCGGCCCGCAGCACGTACTGGCCGCCGCCCGTGCTCACGGCGCGGTTGAGGTAGATCTGGTGCGAGGTCGCGTAGTCCGGGGCGAGCGCGACGCTCGTGAGCCCCATGTCGCCCTGCGTCTCGACCGCGAAGTTCGCGATCCGCACGGGAGCGCCGCCGGCCGGGACCCAGTTGACGGCACCGCTCTTGCCCAGCGCCAGCACGCTGTCGTCGGGCAGCCACGCGAAGTCGGTGAAGTCGTAGGGCGAGAGCCCGGTGGGCGTGTCCCGCAGCACGAAGTCGGCGGGCAACGTCGGCGCGACGTCGTCGGCCGCCGCCGCGGACGCGGTGATCGGGACCAGCGCCACGACCAGCACGGCGGCCGTGAGCAGCGAGCGGAGCTTGTTCCAGGCCATTCGGTGCCCCTTCGTGAGTGATCGGTTATCGCTCACGAAGAGGACGTTGTTACCACATCCGGGTGAATCGTGTTAAGTACCCGCGCCGATCGCCGAGGTCATCCGGACCTGCGAACACCGTGAACATTCGAACAGCTGAGCACACCTCGGGTGGTCGATCGTCGTCTCCTCGTTCGTGCGCCCGATGACCGCGGCCGCCTACGAACGAAAAGAAGTGGGGGGCGCCGGTTCGACCGGCGCCCCCCACTTCGCGTTTCACCGACCCGTCAGGGCACGACCTGCACGACGTCGCCCACGTGGAGGGTGTTGAAGAACTTGAGCGACGACGTCGCCGAGAGGTGCACGCAACCGTGCGAGTAGGTCTTCAGGCTGCCGGTGTGGAAGGCGTCGCCGGGGTAGAAGAAGACCGAGTTGGGCATGGGCGCGTTGTCGAACTCGCGGCTGTAGTGCATCTTTTCCTTCGACAGCACGCGGAACGAGCCCGTCGGCGTCGCGTAGCCCTCGCGGCCCGGCAGCATCGAGACGGGGCCGTAGATCACCTTGCCGTCCTGCAGCAGCCACGCCTTGTGCGCCGAGATGTCCACGCACGCGGCCGTGCCCGACGCGGCGGCGGCCTTGGCGCACGGCACGTCGGCCGTGGTCGTCGCCGGCTTCGGCTTGGTCGCGGTGGGCTTGGGCTTCGGCTTGGTGCTCGTCGGCTTGGGCTTCGCCGTGCTCGTGGCGGGCGAGCTGGTGGTGGCCGGGGCACTGCTCGTGGTCGCGGGCGCGCTGCTCGACGTGACCGCCGAGGTCGTCGGCGCGCCGCCGCCGGCACCGGCCTCCACCGCGCCGCCGCCGGTCACGTTGGCGGGCGACGCACCGCCGCCGGAACACGCGGCGAGCACGAACGCACCGGCCACGGCCGCGATCCCCACCAGAAGCCTCTTCACGATCCGGTACCCCCAGGGAACTCGATCAGGTCGAACTTGTCACGGGGATAGACGACCGTCCCCCGGTGGTGGTTGCGGCCCGAAGGTCACGATTTCGGCGCGGGTCCACCCCCGGGTGGACGCGGGGATCCACCCGGAACCCGCCCGTGAGCCGACGAAACGGCAGGTCGGAAAGACGAATCTGGGTACTACCACCGACCAAGGAGCCCCCGATGAACCCGCTGACCATCCTCGTCTACCTCGCCATCGCGGCCCTCGTCTTCTACCGCGTGGTCTACAAGCAGCTGCGCGGCTCGCTGCTGAGCCGGAAGTCACTGGTCACGACGCCGCTCGTGCTCACCGCCATCGGCGTGTTCACCACCGCCCAGGCGCTGCCGAAGGCGAGCACCGGCGAGCTGGCGCTGCTCGGCGCGGACATCGCCGTGCTGATCGTGCTCGGCCTCGCCCGCAGCGCCAGCACCACGCTCACGGCGCGCGGCACCACGACGTTCCAGAAGGGCTCGGCGCTGACCCTCGTGCTGTGGCTCACGACCATCGGCGCCCGCGTCGGCTTCGGCTTCCTCGGCGGTTACCTGGGCTTCGGCAGCGGCCTCACCTCGGCGTCGATCCTCCTGACGCTGGGCCTGAGCATCGGCGTCCAGAACGCGCTGACCTACTACCGCATCCAGCAGCGCGGCCTCCCGCTGACCGAGCAGAGCCGGCCGGCGGTGCGGGCCTGACACCCTCGCCGCGAAATCCTCCCGCCCGCACCCGGGCCGGGAGGATTTCGTCATCCCCGGACCTGCGCCACCACGCGCGCGTACATCCGCGCGGGACTCGGCACCGCGTGCAGGAAACCCGGCAGCGGCGGCAGATCACGGACGAACGGGCCCAGCCGCGCGTACAGCGTGTCGGCGCCGGCCGGACGGTCCGCCGGGTCCTTCGCGAGGGTCTCGGCGAGCAGGGCGTTGAGCGTGGCGGGGACCCCCGGCACGGCGGCGGGCGCGTCCTTCACCTGCTTCTCGAACACGGCGTACGCGGTGGGACCGGTGAAGAGCTGACGACCGGTGAGCATCTCGTGCAGCGCGCAGCCCAGCGCGTACAGGTCGCTTCGCGGCTCCGCGAGGCCGCGCTGGATCTGCTCCGGCGCCATGTACGACGGCGTGCCCAGCAGCTGCCCGGCGCGCGTGAAGCGGGCGACGTCGGCTTCACGCAGCACGGCGAGGCCGAAGTCCATCACCTTCACGCTGCCGTCGGGGCAGAGCATGAGGTTGGCGGGCTTGAGGTCCCGGTGGCAGACGGACCGGGCGTGGGCCGCCGCGAGCACGGCGGCCGTCTGCGCCGCGATGGCCGCCGCCCACGGGACCGGGAGCGGGCCGTGCTCGGCGAGGAGGTCGGCGACCGTGACGCCGTCGACGAACTGCATGACCTGGAACAACCGGTGGTCGTGGGTGCCGAAGTCGTACAGCGTGGGTACGCCGGCGTGGTCGAGCGTCGCGAGGATGCGGGCTTCGCGGGCGAAGCGTTCTTCCAGCTCTTCGTCGCGGCCGGGCAGGCGCAGCAGCTTGATGGCGACGCGCCGGTCGAGCCGCCGGTCGTGCCCGCGGTGCACCGCGCCCATCCCGCCGCGGCCCAGCGGCAGCTCGTCGACCTCGTAGCGATCGGCGATGAGCATGGTTTCCCTTCAGGCGCCTGGCCGCAGCCGTCCTTCGGCGAGCGCCGCAAAGCCTAGCCGGACCAGGTCACGGCCGATTTCCGCCGTCTCCCGCAGCGCCCGGTCGAACTCGGCGAGGGCTCGGAACGCGGCGCCGTACGAGCGTTGTTCGGCCAGCGGGTAGCGCGGCACCTTGAGGCGCCGCGTGTCGATGCGCGTCGACGCGCTGTGCACGGGGAAATCGGCCGCGCGCAGACAGCCGGCGAGGAACTCGGCGTCGAGGCGGGCGGGATCCACGCGGTAGAGCGAAAGCGCGGGGCCGAGCCGCACGGGTGGTCCACTGTGGACTCTGACGGCGCCGGTGACGGACGCGATCACGTCGCCGTCGTGCGCGATCACGGCCGCGTCGTCGGGAGCCGCGTAACCGGTGGGGGCGCGGCCGGCCAGCACGTCGTCGGGGGTGAGGACGGGTTCGTCGCCGTCGCCGGTCCGCGCGGGCGCGTGGTGGATCTCCAGCGCGCCGGCCTTCACGAGCTCACCGACGGTGGTGTGCGGCGGCTCCTCGCCCGCCGGCTGCAGCGGCGGGAGATCAAGGCCGACGCGGCCGAAAAGGCGCTGTGCGGCAAGGAAAGCCTCGCCGAGGTCTTCACGGGCGGTGCGGCGCTGGGCGGGCGTGAGGTCGACGTCGTCGTCGAGGAGGTCGATGATGCGCTCGCCGGTGCCGTTGCCGAGGTGGTCGCGCCAGAGGGCTTCGGCGGCGTCGACGGTCGTCTCGGCGATCAACGCGGTGGCCGGCGCGCGGGTGCCGGGCTCGGGTCTGGTGAGCACCCACAGGTCGGTGCCCGGAGCGAGCGTGAGCACGGCGCGCAGGGCGCCGGCGCGCAGGAGGTTCGCCCGGATGCGTTTGCCGCTGCGCCGGGCGGCGGCGGCGCCGGGCATGAGGATGGCGACGGTGCCACCGGGTTTCACGCGCGCCAGGCAGTGCTGCACCCACGCCAGCTCCGACTCGCCGCGCGGCGGCAGCCCGTACTCCCAGCGCTGGTCGCCGACGAGTTCTTCGTGGCCCCACGCGCGTTCGTTGAACGGCGGGTCGCACAGGACGACGTCGGCCTGCCGGCCGGTGAAGGCGTCTTCGCGGAAGGAGTCGCCGGCGTGGATCTCGGTGTCGGCGCCGTGGAGACGCAGGCGCAGGGCGGCGATGCGGGCGGTGGTGGGGTCACTGTCCTGCCCCTGGGCGCGGGTGGCTTCGGCGGCGAGGAGCAGGGACCCGAAGCCGCACGCCGGGTCGAGCACGGTGGTCCCCTTCGCGCCGGTGAGGCGGACCATCAGGCTCGCGTACGCGGGTGTCGTCGGGGAAACGCGGCGGGCGTGGGCTTCGAAGTAGCGTTCGCAGAGCTGCTCGAACGTCCGGCTCGCGCCGTTCGCCGTGGCCACCTCGGTGAGGAGGGCGAGCAGCTCGGGGTCGTCTTGAGGGCGTTCCGTGGCGTGGGCGAGGTACTCACCGGCGTCGGCGACACGGGTGCCCAGCTCGAGGTCGTCGCCGAGGGCGCGCAGCCGTTGCCACGCCAGGTCGATCGGCGCGAGCTCCACGGGCCGGCCGCGACCGGCCAGCCACGCCTGCACCTCGGGCAACGAGAACAGCGGGCTGGACGCGGTGCCGCCGACCGGGCGCGGGAAGTCGTCGTGGCGCCGCCGCCAGTTGCTCACCGCGGCGCGGCGCACCCCCGCGAGCCGGGCGATGTCGGCGGCGCTGACCGTCGCGGTGTCGTCCATGGCCAGCACGATAGCTGATGACTGCGGTTTTCATCGTTTTGCTTGTTAACTCAGTCAACCAATGGTTTCATGGTGACATGGTCACCAACCAGACCCGGTTCACCCTGCGCTACGCCGCGGGCTCCGACACCGGGCGACGACGCTCGATCAACGAGGACTCCGTCTACGCCAGCGGACGCCTGCTCGCCGTGGCCGACGGTATCGGTGGTCAGCCCCACGGGGAAGTGGCCAGTGCCACCGCGGTCGGCGTGCTCGCGAGCCTCGACTCCGAGCTGCGCTCGCTCGACCTCACCTCGCTCGACCTCCAGAGCACCCTCGCCGACGGCGTCCGGCGCGTCGGCGAGCGCCTCGCCGAGGTCGCCGAGCAGGACCCCGCCACCCACGGCATGGGCACCACCCTCACCACCGTGCTCTTCGACGGCGTCCGCTTCGCCGCCGCCCACATCGGCGACTCCCGCGGCTACCTCCTGCGCGACGGCGAACTGCACCGCATCACGCGTGACCACACCCTCGTCCAGGCCCTCGTCGAAGACGGCCGCATCTCACAGGCCGACGCCATCGACCACCCGCGCCGCTCGCTGCTCATGAAGGCCCTCCAGAGCACCGGCTCGGGCGACCCGGACGTCTGGGAGTTCACCCCCCTCGCCGGCGACCGCCTCCTGCTCTGCTCCGACGGCCTCACCGCCGGCGCCGGCGAACCCGCCATCGCCGAGACCCTGGCCGCCGGCACCCCCGACGAAGCCGTGCCCGCCCTCATCACCCTCGCCAACGACGGCGGCGGCCCCGACAACATCACCATCGTCGTCGCCGACGTCGTCCCCGCCTGATCGCCACCCCCGGCCCACCTGCGGGACCGCACCACCCCATCCGGTACCCTTCTCCACGGAGGATTGGCCGAGCGGCCTAAGGCGCACGCTTGGAAAGCGTGTTGGGTTCACGCCCTCGCAGGTTCGAATCCTGTATCCTCCGCCGCGTTACCAGGCAAAACGCCGGGTGCCCCACTTCGGGACACCCGGCGTTTTCCGTCTTAGTCTCAGTTCTAGTCTCATTTGCCCCCGGTTAGGCCACCTCCGGAGGCTCCTCGTCCTCGTTCGCAGCGGCGTCCGGCGGTGCCCAGAGCAGCCCGTCGACCCGGCCGGCCACGCCCCGGCGGATGCGGTCGGTGACGTGCTGGTATCTCGCGGCCATGGCTGTGCTGGACCACCCCATGATGGACATGACGGTCCGCTCGGGAACCTCCAGCAGCAGAAGCACCGTCGCGGCGGTGTGCCGGGCGTCGTGAAGCCGCCGCTCCCCCACCTTGGCGTCGCGCAGCAGTTCCTTCCAGTGGTGGTAGTCGGTGTTAGGCACGAGCGGCTGGCCGGTCGGCTTGGTGAAGACGTAGCCGGTCTCCTCCCACAGGTCTTCCGCCAGCGCACATTCCTGGGCTTGAGCTGCCTGGTGCCGCACGAGCAGGAGTGCGAGCTGCTTGGGCAGCCCGATGTACCGCTTACCGGCCCGCGACTTCGTGGGTGCGGTCTCCCGCCGTGCCGAGACACGCTGCGGGCAGTAGCCCGCGAACTTGCGGCCGCACGGCGTCGAGCAACCGTGCTTGTACTTCGGCCGGAGCCTGTTCCGTCGCACGCCGATTTCGGGCGCGTGGTGCTCGAAGCACGCGGCGCAGAACGGGGACCCGTGCTTCTTGCACGGCCGGTCCCAGCGGTCCCAGTTCACGTCAGGCCATTGGATTCCGAGGGCCTCGCCCTGGCGGAGACCCAGCGCAAGAGCGATGGCCCAACGCGCACTGTTCCGCCTGCGGTCGGCGGCTTCCAGAATGCGCTGGACCTCGTCGACGTCGTACGGCTCGTAGTCCTTCTCCTCCACCTTCGGGGCCCGGGCAAGTTCCGCGGGGTTCTTGGTGATGATGTCGCGCCGCTGCGCCACTTTCAGCGCCGTCCGAATGGTTCGGTGCACTTGGTGCACGCGACCCGGCGCGGCGCCCTCCCGGATCATTTTCCGGTAGAGCTTCTCAAGGTGCTCCGGTTCCAGCTTGTCGCCCGAGTGCGACCGCTGAAGCCTGTGGGCACCGATACCGGGAATTAGGTGAACCCGGCATGCCACCTCGTAAGCTTCCCAGGCGTTTTCAGTGATGGTCGGCGGTGCGATGATGTTCTCGAGCCAGTGGTTCAACCATGCCTCAACCGTCCAATTGAGACCGGCTTTGCGGACCTTGCCCTGGTCGCGCTCATTCTCCCACTCGCGGACCTTGTTGCGGACCTTCGTTTCGTCCTTGGACATCGTGTGTCGACGGTCGGGCTTTCCGTTGTCCTTGCGCCCAACCGTCACGCGACCGTGCCAGTGGCCATCGGTCTCGCTGAAATAGACACTGCTCGCCCCGTTCGGCGCGCGTGTGCCCTCGGGGCGCTTCTTCCTCGGCATGGATTTCCCCTCCCTCAGGCGGCTTCGCCGGTAGCGCGGCGGATCAGCTCAGCGGCGTACGCATCGACCGCAGACGTGTGGATACGACGGAGCCGCCCGATCTGAACGGATTCGAGCTGTCCAGTCCGGACGAGGCGGTAGGTCATCGTCCGGCCGATCCCAAGTCGTTCGGCTGCTTCCTCAACGGTGAGGAGGACACGCTGCGACGTGGGCCGGAGTGATGGACGAGCGATGCCGGCTTCTTGCGCCGCGATGCGTTCGGCGAGTTGGGCGAGCGTGGCTGCGAGCTGAGTGATGTCGTCAGCGGTAGGCATGTGTTGTGCCTTTCGGGGTCGTCGGGTTGAGACGTCAAGCCCGCATGTCCGAGTTCGGTCCCCCCACGCAGATCTTGTTACTCTGCGTAATCGTCAGCTGCGCGTGCTGGCAGGTGGGGGGTGCGGGTTTGGCGGCTCTGGGGCGTCGGGGCCGTGGAGAAACCCGCAAACCCGCAAACCCGCAAAGTGGTCGTTGACCTCGGGTTTTGCTTGCGGGTTTCTCCTCGCGGGATGGTGGGCGAAACCCGCAAACCCGCGGGTTTGCGGGTTTGGATGGGTTCATGATCAAACAAACCCGCAACCTTGAGAGGCCTTGTTTTTCCTGGTGAGAGAGTTAGGACAAGATCTTTTGCGGGTTTGCGGGTTTGCGGGTTTCTTGTGGCGGTTGTTCTAGGAGCCGTTGCGTACTACCCAGTAGGTTTTGCAGTTGCGGTGGCTGTCGACTTCGCTGCGTAACACGACGTCGGTGTGCCAGCGGTCCACCTGCCCTGCCAGCTTCCTGCCGAGGCTCTTGGTGGTGAGTGGCTTTCCGGAGGCGGTGACGGGGAAGGTCCCGGCCCAGGGGTCGGTGCCGGCGGTGGGTTCGCCGCTGACCCGTAGTTCTTGCGCGGTCATGTGTCGGTCGCCGTGGAGTTCGTCCCAGGTGAGGAAGAACGAGCGCCATTCGGCGTCTTCGTCGTCGAGGTCGCGGGTGGCGTCGGCGTTGGCGAGGAACCCGCGCACCCCGTGGTGTTCGAGGAACCCCCCGAGGTGCCGGGCCCACGGGGTGAACTGGCGCATCTGGGGGACCGCGGTGGCCGAGGGTGCGCCGTGGGCGGTCCAGTCGAGGATCAGGATCAGGATGTGGCGTAGCACGGTGGCGCGGTTGGCGGGATCGAGGATCCAGGTGTCGAGGTTGGGGATGGTGAACCCGGTGCGAGTTTCGGGGCGGGGGCAGTTCGGGTCGAGCCGCACCCACACCGAACGGGAGGCCATGTCGCCACCGGTGCGCAGGTTGTTCCCGGTAGCCAGCCACAGCCGGTCGTTCGGGAACGTCGCGGCGGCGTTGGTGCCGAGCTTGCGATCGGACCAGGTCCGTTCGGTGACCAGGCGGGCGAGCACGGCGGAGTCGACGACGGCGCCTTCGGCGAGGTTGTCGAACACGATCACCCCGACCGAGTCCGACAGCACGGTCGTGATCGATTTGCGGAGTTCGTCTTCGGATTCGGTCCAGGTCAGCACGCGCTGTCCGACCAGGAGCCCGACGCAGCCGGCGAGGATGGTTTTGCCGGAGCCGGGCATGGAGGCCTCGATCATCCCGAACGGGGACAGCGCGCGGGTGAACGGCCGGATCAGCGGCGTCACCAGCAGCGCCAGGTAGTTCGCGCGGTCGGCCTCGGTGCGCCACGGGAAGTCGCGCAGGAACCGTTCGAACAGGAACTCGCGGGCCTGGGCGACTTCCCGCGGTGTCGGGTGGTCGGGCACGGGTTGCAGGTGGTGGTTGCCGGCGAGGTAGAACCCGGTCGCCGGGTCGTAGCCGGGTTCCTGCAACAGGGTGCCGTCGGGGCGCAGCACGGGGGTGGAGATGATCCGCCGCAGGACCGGTAGCCCGGGCCAGGACTGGCGCGCCAGTACCGCGGCGAGCACCGGCCCGGGCGGGCTGACTTCGGTGTCGACCCACGCGTCGCGTACGAGCTTGGGCCGGTAGACCTCGGCATGCTCGGCCAGCAACCCGGCCAGCAGTGCCGGCTTGAGCACGGAGGCGACGATCGGGAGGGCGACGTCGTCTTCGGCGGTGGCGGGGTCGGCGGCGCCGGAGATTTCCTCGACCACCACTGGTGCTCCGTCCGAGACGTAGGTTTCGGGGATGAGGCGGCGGTTGACCGCGTCGGTGAGCACGCGGATCGCCTCTGGGTCTTCTCCGATCCGCACGCGCGGGCTCCCTTCGGTGTTCACTGCCCACAGCGGGCGGGCTGGATTCGGCTGGCTGGACATGGAGCTCTCCCATCGAGCAAGCGCGCCGCCGGAGACCGCAATGGGTGCGGTGTCAGGCGGCGCGGGGGGTGGTGCGTTCGAGCGAGTCGACGGCGGCGACGAGCCATTCGGCGGCAGTCGGGGTTCAGAGGCGAATGCCGGTCAGTCGCCCTGCACGGATGAGTTGCGGTGCAAGGGTTTCGATCCGGCGCCAGTGGCGGCCGACCGCGGCCCGAGCCATGGACCGGGCCCTGCTCTCGGACAGGCGCTTGTCGAGGCCCCGGTTCACGTGGCGGAAGTTGCCGATGTCGTAGGAGGAGTTGCCCCGGCTGGCGTGTCCGGCGCGGTGGGCACGCAGCCAGCGGTCTTCGGCCTCGAAACCGCCCCAACAGCCGACGGCGTACCCGGTTAGGTTGTCCGGGTCCCACACGACGTCGCAGTGCCCGGAATCCCCGGTGTGCACGACCTCCCGGATCTGGAGTCCGGCGTCGGACCAGACGGCGGCGTGGCCAAGTTCGTGGATCGCGATGCGCAGCTGGTGCGTGTCGGTGGGGTCACGACGGGGGCTGAACCATCCCATGCTCAACTCCTCTCTCGTCCAGCAACGCGGGCAGGCACCCGCAGTCGTCTTCGGCGTCGTGGTGGTAGCCGATGCAGCGATCGTCGGGACACCCGCAGGCGTCGCCGTGCCACTGGCCGTCCATGAAGTAGTTGCGGCGGGCCCATTCGGTCGGGCTGATCCCGGCGGCGCGCAGCTGCTCGCGCGCGTGCTCGTTCAGTCGTGTGCTCATGCGGCGATCTCCTGTGTCCATCCGGGGTTCTCGTGCTGCCCGGGGCGGGCGTGGTCGAGTGCGGCGTGTTCGTCGGCGGTGAGGGTGGGTTCGCCGACGAGGAAGTCGTGCAGGTGGCTGTCGGGCGGGAGGCCGGCGTCGGCGAGGCAGGGGTCGCAGGTGCGGTGCGCGCGGGGCAGCTCGGCCCAGCCGGTTTCGCCGCATGCGCGGCAGGTGCGCCGCGCTGCCATGGCCTTCTCCAGTGCGGCGCGGCGGCCGGGGGTCATCGGCCGGACCGGTTTGGCGTGCTCGATCAGGTACAGGTCGGCATAGACGAGCTTGGCGGCCTTGCGGCAGCGGAAGTACAGGAACGCCACCGGGTCCTGCCCACCCGGGCGCAGGCCGAGCGCGCGCAGCTGGCGGCGGGTCGCGAGCTTGTCGCGCGGCGCGATGCCGTGGGACATCAGGGGTTTGCCGTGCCAGGTGCCGCGGGTGAACTCCCGGTCGGGCGACCAGCACACTGTCGCCAGGACCCACGGGTGTTGACGTGCCATGGTGTGTCACCTCCTTCACGGTCATGCGGCACGGTGGCCGCAGGGTGTGACGCGCCGGGGGTTGGCGGCGCCGGCGCGCAGGCTGGTTTCGATGACGCCGTGGTCCTTGCCGAGCGAGGCCGTGTCGCCCCACGAGGCGACGGCGGCCTGCAGCTCGGTGCGAGCGTGGTGCTCGTCCAGCAGCCCAGCGCCGACGAGCTGCCCCAGGGCGTAGGCGGCGGTGGAGAGCACCCTGTTCCGCCGTCCTGGTGGCTCCCTGCGGACACGATCGGTCTCGCCCTGCAATGCCTTCGCCACGTAGGCGCTCGGTGCGGCTACGGCCTTCTCGCGTGGCTCTGAGAGGGCCGTGGAGGCGTGTTCGACGTTGGCTTGGACCAACCACCCCGGCAGCTGCACGGGGGCGGTGTCGTCGAGTAGCTCGTAGGCACCGTCCGGGCGGACCGAGCCGGCGCCGACGAGGTAGCCGCCCCAGCCGCGGGTGTCGACGTTGCTGGCGATGTGCTTGACCGTCGAGCGCAGCACGCACCCGGGCGGGACGGTGTAGAGCAGGTGCCGGCCACCGGAGGGTGTGGTGACCGTGTAGGTGTCAGGCAGCGGCCCGCCCCGCTCGGCAGCCAGCCGTTGCAGCTGAGTCCAGCCATCGGGGTCACGGGCGCCGGTCTGCCCGGGCTTGGGCTGATCGCAGTCGATCCCAAGCATCCCGGCCGGGCCGGGGAAGATCGCGATGTTCCACGGAGTCGCCGCCCACGCCCGCTCGACCAGCTCGGGGTCGGTCGAGGCCATCTGCTCGGGGGTGACGTGCCCGTCGGCGCAGCGCCCGGCCTGCGGGCAGCGGTCCTTGCGGTGCCACTCCGGGCGCTTGGCGCCGGGTCGCAGCGGGTAGACCGGCCACCCCCTGCCAGCAAACTCCAGCGCCCACCGCCGCAGCGACACCACCAGACGCTCGACCATCGGGGCCTCCTTTCTCCACTATGGACAGTGCTCACCCCGGCCAGCGGAGCGCCGGCCGGGGTGAGCGGGGTTGGTCAGATGAACGGCATTACTTCGGGCTTGTCCTTGTCCCGTACGAAGATCGTGTGGGTGCAGCCGTGGCAGTTCCACAAGGTCTTGCGGGAGAGCTTCCGCTGGATCCCGCTGTTGTAGTTGTGGCGCCCGTACTTGGCCACGTACGGACACTTGGCGGGGCTCGGCTTGCTCATGATCAGTTGTCCTTCCTGTTCTGTCAGGTGTCGGGCGTGCTGGGGTCAGGCGAAGTGGCTGCCGGAGAGACGGCCGTCGGCGGCGAGCTTGTGGGCGAGGCGGTCGATGCGGCCCCAGTTGCTCGCGACCACGGCGCGGGCCCGGTTTTCGAGCCAGCCGGTGGAGCGGTTGGAGTGGTGCTTCATCGTGTTGAAGAACGCCAGATCAGATCCGCAGCCGTGGGCCGCCCAGCGCAGCGCCTGGCCGCGCCAGCAGCCGTCATGGCGCTGCACCCAGCGGGCGGCACCCTCTCGCCCGGCGAGCGCCACGATCAGCTCGGTGTTGATCTGGTCCTGGTTGCCGGGCTCTGGCGCGGAATGTTCGATGAACCCGCGCTCGGATGTGAGCACCACGCGGCGCACCTGCAGCCAGGCCCGCCGGCTGGTGGCCGCCGCCCGGCAGGCGACCGCGTGGGCGACCTCGTGTGCCTCCAGGGCGAGCAACGCCGCTTCGTCGGGGCTGTAGCGGGCCATCACCAGCTCCGCAGGCCCGCGAACTTGAGACGCGCACCGATGGCCTGGTTCAGCACGCGCTCGGTGAGCTTGTTCATGCTCAGCCGGACGGGGATGCGCGTGAGCCCCAGCGCGGGGGCGACGGCGAGCAGCTGCTCGCGGTCCAGGCGCAGCGCGTTCAGGTACGCGGCGCCCTGCTCCTCGGTGTCGATCGGGCGCAGCTTCGCCGCGATCGCGGCGGGATCAGGCTGGGTGTTCACGGGATTGCCTCCTTGGTGTGTATGGGGTTTCGGGCTGGCCGGGACGGTGGGTCAGCGGTGCAGGCGCCAGACGGCTTTGCCCAGCGGGACTTCGCCGGCCGCGTTGAGTGCTTGCTGGATCACTCGCGCGTCGCTGGTGTTGACCTGGTTGCCGTGGGCGTCGAGGGCTTCACCGGTACGGCGGTCGATGCGGAACATCAGGCGCTCGCGGCGCGAGTTCCAGGCGACCGTGACGAACGCGCCCCGGCTGGTGACGGTCAGGTCGAGGTCCTTGTCGCTGAGTGCCATGGCTGTGCTCCTTTTCGTTGACGGGCCGGGAATCGTGCTGGGGTGCCGGGCCAGAATGGTTACGATGAGTGATCGGTGTGGTGTGTGGTGGGTGCAGTCGAGCGGGGGGAATTCCGGGGGAACCGGCGGGGGAAGCGTGCCCGGGGAGAAGGATTTGCTTCTCCGGGCTCCCCTCCCGGCCTCACCTAGGCTGATCAGCCCTGATAAACCGAGAGGGGACAGAGGGGAGCGGGGGTTCCGGCGGGTGTGGCGCCTCGGAACCCCCGCTTTTTCGTTACCGGCGGGGTGTGGGGTTCACTCCCCTTCGTCGGCGCGGTCGGCGATCGCGTTCTCGACGTTTCGTGCACGGACAGTGAGCGTTCCTTGCTTCTGGCGCACCGGGCAGCCCGCGTCTTCGAGGGCGGCTTTGACCTTGTCGGCGGTCAGCTCGGCGTAGGGCTCGTAGCCCGGCGCGAGCCGGCGCAGGCGGGCGCCGACATCGGTGGCCTTGATGTCCTTGCCGCCCAGGACCTCGGCGACGTCGGCGAGCAGGTCACGCTCCTGCGGGGCTTCGACCTGCAGGTTCTCTTCTTCGGCGCCGCCCCGGATGGCGACGGCGCGGTCGATGACGGCGGCGGAGTCGTCGCCGTCGATGAAGTGCGTGCGCACGGTCATCGCCGCTTGCCCCGGCGGCAGCGGGACGCCCTCGCCGGCGACGACCAGGGTGCCTTTGTCCAGGCCAGAGCGCAGTTCGTGCGGTGCGGCGCCGCCGTCGACAGCCTTCTCGCCGATGGCCATCCGGGCTTGGGATTCGGTGCCCAGGCACAGTGCCGCACGGATGTGAGCGCCTTCGCGGACCAGCTTGGGCAGGTTCTGGTCGGTCGGGTCCTGCGTGCCCTGCCACAGCACGACGTTGACCGCACGGCCCTGGTTCTGGATCCGGCGGGCGGCCATGAAGTAGCGGCTCTTGTTCGTCTGTCCGCCCCAGGGGTTCTTGTGCTCGTCCTTGAGCGGGTTCATGAACGCGTTCTGGGCCTCGTCGACCAGGAGCACGATGGGCTCGAACGGGCCGCCCTTCTTGGCCAGCTCGCGCGGGATGCCGTTGCGGTACTTCTCGCCGTCGAAGGCCTCCAGCCGTCGTTCCATCTCCTCGACGCCCCACTCCAGCATCTCGGTGGCGGCGATGCAGTGCTGGTCAGAGGGGCCTTCGATGAGGGTTTTCGCGACCGGCTTGAACATCCGCCAGTCGCCGATGCCCTTGAGGTCGGCGATGTGCAGCTGCACCGAGGGGTCCAGCGCCAGCCACAGCGCCAGGGCCCGCAGGCTGGCGGTCTTGCCCTGCTTGGACAGGCCGGTGATGAGCAGGTGGCACTGCAACAGCGCCAGCAGCACCGCGTCGCCGCGCAGATCCTCGCCCCACGGTGCCCGCCCGCTGTAGAGGTCGGCGGTCAGGGTTGGGTCCGTGACCAGCGGAGACGGGCCGATCGGCTCGTCCAAGGCACCCGAGTCCGCCGCCCACACGCGGATCGTGCGCGGGGAGGGCGGGGTGGACAGGAACACCTCGTGCTCGTGGCGGCCCATGTTCTCCGCGAGCTTGCGGCGCTTGCGCTTGACCTCCTCGGTGTCCACGCCCGAGGGCAGGTGCACGTCGAACTCGACGCCGCGTCCGGCCAGCCGGATCGGCGAGAGCATCGCCGCGCCGTTGTCCTCCATCTGCTCGATCTTCTTGCGCAGCACGGAAATCCGCAGGTCACGTAGGGCGGTGACGACGATCGACGGGGTGATCTCCACGTCGTCGGCCACCCGCTGGTGCGCCGGGCGGAACATCGGCGGGACGGACTCGGAGCGGCGGCCGAGGTTCCACAAGTAGGTCACCAGCCCGGCGGTGCCGGCCAGGACCAGGAACGCGCCGTAGCTGATGACGAACCACACGCAGAACGCGATCGCGTCGATCACCCCGATGATCGGGTCCAGCACGCCGCCCTTGCCCGCGACCCACAGGACCAGGCCCAGGACCAGCAGGAGTACAGCGGCGGAGAACGTCAGCATCGCCGCGGCCTTGGCGATCTGCCAGGGCGACTTCATCCAGTCCATCGACCGCTCGTGCCGCCGCTGCTTCTCGGTCACGTCGCGGGCTTCCCACTCGGCCACCTTGTCGTGATCGCCGGCCAGCTCGGCCGCGCGCATCATCCGCTCGTAGCGCGACGAGCCGTGGGTGTCGCGCCAGCGCTTGACCGCCGCGGCCGCGCCCAGGGACGGGTACACCAGCGCGTTGCGGCACACGAACCGCAGCGTCGAGACCGTCCGGTCGTGCGAGATCGCCGTCCGGGTCACGCGGGCGACGGTGACCGCGTTGCGGCGGTACTGCTCGTAGCGCCACAGCGCCTGCGCCTTCTGCGAGGTGAGCAACGCCCACTCCTCCTCGGACACCACTTCGCCCTCGATCACCGGACCGGACTCGGCCTTGCGCAGGGGGTGGACCGTGGCCAGCTCACCGGCGGACTCGACGGCCGCGGTGGGGGTGGTCTCGGGGGTGGTTTCGTCGTGGTGGTCGGTGGGTGCCATGGGGTCCTCCTGCGGTGTACTCGTGCAGGTCACGGGCAGGGTCGGCACCGCGTGCCCGGTGGGCAGGGTGACCGACCCTGCCCGGACCCGGGTGGGGTTAGTCGGTGGGGCGGTTCTTGTACTCGTCGCGCAGCGTCATGGCGTACTTTTTGCCGCACTGCAGTGCCTTGCGGATGTCCTCCACGACGTCCGGGCGGAACCCGGCGGGCGGGTCGGCGAGCAGCGCCTTGAACTCCTGGCGGAGCTCGTCGAGTCCGCGCCGCTTGGGCTCGGGGATGGTCGAGCGGGCTGTCGTGCGTCGGGTCGTCCGGCGCACGGGCACCGCCCTCGGGGCCGCTGTGGCGACCGTCGCCGGCGTGGCGTTGGCGGCCGGGGTGGTTTCCGTCGCGGCGGGTGCCGGGTCGACGGTGGCGGCGTCGGGGTGGACGTCGAGCCTGCCGAACGCGGCGAGCAGGTGGGGCAGGCAGCGCACGACCGCGACGGCGACGACCGGGCCGAGCAGGTGCAGCACGAGGCTGGACACGGTGAAGTCGGGGGCGACACCGGGCAGGTGGGGCCAGGCGTTCATGCCGAGCGTGAGCCCGAGGAACACCCACTCGGTGCGTTCGACGCTGCCCGAGCGCAGCGGCTGGCCGCGGGTGGTGAGGTAGGCGCGGCCGGCCACGACCATGAGCAGCGCGAGCGAGCAGAACGGTTCGGCCAGCCACGCGAAGCACCACTGCGGGCTCCACAGCGGGTTGCCCTCGGCCGCGAAGGCCTGGACCCCGGCGGTGGACCAGGCCAGCGCCAGGACCAGCGACACCAGCGCCACGCCGATGATCAGGCGCAGCATCCGGGCGTCGCGGTAGGCCAGCACGCGGGGGTCGCGGGAGAGCTGCCACAGCGCGGCGGCTTCGTTGACCGCCTTACGGCGGGTGCGGACCTTGTCGGTGGTGACCTCGAACGGTGCGGTGTCGGCCTCCAGCGCGAGCAGCCGGTGGGCCTCCTCGTGCTCGGCTACGCGGCGCTTGACCCGCCGCGTCACCCCGGCCCGGCCCGCGCTGGTGGTCTCGCGCGGGTCCGGGCCCGCCTCGCCGTCCTCGTCGGGCTCGCCGAGGGCGTCGGCGTCGGCGACTTCGGCGAGGTGGCGTTCGAGGGCGGCCAGGCCCTGGGAGAACTCGCCGCCGGGGTCGCCGTCGTCGAGGTGTTCGGTCGTGGTGGTCATGCGTTGGCCTCCTTCCGGCCGGTGGGCTCGGCCTCCCCGGCCGAGGCCGGATCGGTCGAGCGCGAGGTGGTGGTGAGCTGGGGTCGGGGCGGGGTGCCGGCGACCGCGGCGCGGGTGGCGCGGGTGGTGCGGTGCAGCCGGATCTCGTGCGCGGCCCAGACCGCGGCGATCGCGGCGGAGAGCAGGTCGAGCCAGCTGGTGGTGAACGCGCCGATCACCACGGGCGTGGTCACCGCGGCGAGTTCGCCGAAGCGTCCGACCGTCCACACCAGAGCCTTCTCGGTCCGGGTGCGGCACGGGTGCTGCTCGGTCATGGCGTCACCTCCGGGTAGTGCGGGCAGTGGCGGCGACCGCAGAGATGCACCGTGGTG
Source organism: Amycolatopsis sp. NPDC049253 (assembly GCF_040678995.1). Taxonomy (NCBI): domain Bacteria; kingdom Bacillati; phylum Actinomycetota; class Actinomycetes; order Pseudonocardiales; family Pseudonocardiaceae; genus Amycolatopsis; species Amycolatopsis sp. NPDC049253. Next base: position 239,115 of record NZ_JBFAQX010000007.1, read on the forward strand.
CCGTCGTCGAGGCGGGTGTCGAACGTCATCCGCCCGGTCACGACCGCGGCGAGGTCGCGGCCGTCTTGCAGAACACCGCCGGCGTAGAGGCCGATCAGGCCCCAGCCCCACCACGGCGGCATCCACGAGCGGGTCACCAGCGCGCAGACCACGACGATGACGGCGATCATGAACAGCTGGCCTGCCACCAACCTGACCGCCTCGCGGCGGGCGTCGTCGCGGGCCAGCTGCAGCGCGTCGGCGGCGTCCTCGCGGGTGGCCGGGCCGGGCATGGTGAGCTCAGGCATGGGCGGGCTCCTTCCGGGTCACGGGGAAGTTCGGGGGGAAGAACTGGTTGACCGGGCCGCGCGGCGGCTCGGTTGCGAGCCGTTGCAGGCTGGTGTTGAGCCGGGCCATCACCCCGGCCAGGATCGCGGCGAGCAGCACCAGCGGGATCCGGATCAGGTGCAGTACCACGAACCCCAGCAGCGCGGCCAGGAACCCGAGCAGCACGAGGGTTCCCTTGCGCTCCAGTACCTCGAACACGTTCATCACGCACCTCGCTCGGTGCTGGTGTAGGTGCACTGCGGGCAGCCGAAGATGGCCTGGGGCAACGTGAACGTGCGCTCGGGCCAGCCGCACGCGGGGCAGTCCGCGTCGATGCACAGCACGACCTCGGGCGTGGTGTCCGGGTTTTCGGTGGGTCGGTGAGTGATCTGGTCCATGGGTCAGAACTCCTTGCTGGTCGGCTACGCGAGCAGGCCGCGCCACACCTGGGCGCGCTGCTCGGCTTTGGCCGCCGCCGTGAAGTAGGTGGAGGCCATACGGAAGTCCCCGGCGTGTTCGAGCTGCTCGGCCTTGTCTCGAAGAGCGGTCGCGGTCGATTCCTCGTCAGCGGCGTTGCGCCGGTATGCCTCGGCGAGCTTCTTGTCCGTCACGGCTCAGCGCTCCCGGCTGGTTGGGGCGGCCGAGGCGGCCGTGCTGCGCAGGTGGCAGTTGGCGGCGGCGGGCTTGCGGCAGTGGGTGATGCAGCGGCAGGCGCCGGGCTTGCGCGGTGGTGTGGTGGCGTCGGTGTGGAAGGTGCCGACGGGCTCGGCCGGCTGGCGGTCCGGGCGGCCGGTCGGTGCCGGGCTGGGCGCGGGTGGGGCCGGTACCATGGGGTTTCCCCTTTCCGGGTACGTGAGTGCTGGGAGAGCGGGGTCAGACCCCGGCCCGGTGGGTTGTGCTCGCGAGGCGTAGGCCACCGGGCCGGGGTCCTCAGCGCTTGACCGCGGTGAGCGGCTTGCGCGATTCGCGCCGGGGCATGGCCTCGGACCAGGAGTGCTTGCAGTAACGGCAGGTCTTGTAGGCCCAGCCGCCCTTCAGCTTCGCGATGAACGCGGTGTGCTTGCAGGCGCCCATCAGTCCATCTCCATTCCGACCTTGCGCGAGCACGCCGGCCGGTTGCAGATGTTGACCTTCAGGCTGATGCGGCGACCGCAGCCGGCACACCTGCCCCGCGTCAACCCGGTCACCGTGTAGCCGAGGACGTCCTTCGGCTTCTTCTTGCCGAGCAGAGCCATGATGTTGTTCTCCTTCTGTGTCACGGGGTTGCGGGCGGATCAGGTGGTGCGGTCGTCAGCGCAGGGCGTTCCATTCGGCGATGGCGGCGCTGTGGTAGGTGACGATGAGGTCCTTGACGTAGCGGAAGTCGCCGTTCTTGCCCTTGAGGACCTCGCGGTCGAAGGCGGCCACGGCGCTCTTGCGCAGGGCCGCGAGCTTCTTGCCGCGCGAGCCGAGCTTGCGGGCCTTCGCGGCGAGATCGTCGCCGTCCTTGATCCAGCGCTGAAGCTCTCGCGTCTGCCAGTCTCCGTAGCTCATCGGTCTTACGTCCTTTCGTCGTGGTTGACAGGTTTCTGGCGGTGTTGGTGCACCGGGGCGGCCTCGGGCGTCGAGGCCGGCGAGACCGCCCCGGCCAGCCGGGCCGCGGGTCAGCGGCGGCGGGCGGTGTTGATCGCGTGGATGACGCCGGCGGCGTACTTGTCGACAGCCGCGGTGACGATGTGCAGGGCCTTGCGCTCGCCGTGCTTCGCGACCAGGTTGTCGAACGCGTCGAGGGCCAGCGTCGCGTCGCGCTTGCGCCCCTCGATGCGGGCCCGCTCACGAAAGGTGAGGTGGTCCTCGGCGTTGTGCTGTGCCTTCCGCAGCGTGGTGCGGGCGGCAGCCAGGAGTTTCTCGGTGTTGGCCATCTCGGTCCCTCTCCTCATCGGTTTTCCGTGTCGCACGCCCGGTTTCGGGCGTGCGGAAGCAGAGGCCGGGTGGCCTCTGCGTTGTGGTGCGGGTGGTGGCTCAGGCGGCGTCGCGGCCGAGCAGGGCGATCTCGTGGTCCCAGTCGAACGCGGCGGCTTCGGCGCCTGTGGGCACGAGGGTTTCGGTCTCGTCGAGGCCGCGTTGCAGCTCGGCGCGGGAGAACTCCAGGCGCGCCATGCCGTCCGGGGAGGACAGGACGATCTCGACGGTGTCGGCGAAGGAGATGATGCGCACATCGCCGTGACCGGCGTCGCCGGCGAGGCCGTCGGCGAGCAGGTCACGGCTGAACAGCCAGCTGATTCGCCGGCCACCAGTGTCGGTGACGTTCAGCTGCACCGCGTACGGGTCGGCCGGGTCGTAGCGGAAACACACCCGCAGCTCAGGCCCGACCGCACACCGGTTGGCGGGGTCGAGCAGGCGGGCGGTCATGAACACGTTCAGCGTCACCGTGTCGCCCCCGTCGGTTCCTGCACTCCGGCCACCAGGTACGCCTGCGCCATCCAGTTACGGGCCATCTGCAGGTGGTCTTTGCGGTCCGAGGACGTCCAGTCGAGCCACAGCGCGCACAGCGCGTGTGCGAGCAGGTTGAGCAGCACGTCGGCCGGCATCGGTGTGCGGCTGTGCTGCACCGCGCGGGCCAGGCCGGACACGACCGCGGCGACTTCGCTGACGTGGTCGAGCTCGGAGCGCCAACCTGCCTGCGCACGCCGGACGATCGCGGCGTGCATCTCGATCAGGGCGTCCTCCTGATCGGAGACGCTGTCGAGCCAGCGGGTGAGGTAGGTAAGCGCTTGGTCGAAGTACACGGAGCCGTACTCGCTGAAGATGTCGTCGTTGTTGAAACCGGCGAGGATGGCGTCGGTGGCTGTGGATGTGGTGGTCATCGGGCACCCCGCCCGTGCTTGCGGCAGAAGGCGCCGTTCTTCGGGGTGCGGATGCAGCCCTTGACCTTGCAGGGCCGGGCTTCCGGGTTCCAGCTCCACCGGCCGGTGCCCGTCCAGTTCGCCTGATCGCTGAGCAGGGCGTCGACTTCGGCTCCGGAGGCGGCCCACTCGTCTTTCAGCTGGGCGATTTTGGCTTGGACGACCTTGCGTACCATGACGGTTCTCCTGTTCTGCATTCGTGTGGTGGCAGGGGTTTCACCCCGGCCCGGCGGAGTGTTCTTGGCGGAATGGGCCGCCGGGCCGGGGCGAGCTCAGCGCGGGGGCGTGACCGTGACGGAGATGACCTTCGGGTCGCGGAAGGGCAGCGTCTCCAGGGTGTTCGCCTCCTGTTCGGTGACCATCCGGGTTTCCTTCGGCTTGCCGCCGCGCGAGATCTCGACCTTGTGGTCCTTCTTGGCCATGCGGGTTCCTCTCTCCTGTGTGGGCGGTGCGGATGTGCCTGCGGGGCCGGGGTGGCGGGCTACTTGTTCGTGACCACCCACTGGACGAACTCGGGGTTCGCGGCCGGGTTGGTCGCGCCGAGCGTGTAGTCGAGCCAGTCGACGATGGCCGGGACGGTCTCGCCGGCGTCGCTCTTGTCGATCACGGCCAGCACGACGGCTTCAGCGAGCAGCTCGCGGCATCCGAGCTTGCGGCTGGCCTGGGTGATCAAGGTCGCGTTCATCGGGTGGAGATCCTTTCGGTATGGGTGCTGGGGATCGGGGTTCAGCGGGCGTCTTCGTCGTCGTGCGGCCAGGACGGCTCCAGCTCGCGGTACAGGCGGACCGCCCGGGCGAGGATGCGGTGGTGGTCGAACGCGAACCCGCCCATGTCGGCGACGCGGGTGGCGATGTGCAGCGGCATCCACTCGGCCGCGGCGGCATCGTCGGCGGCGACAGGGTCCGGGGCGTCGTTCAGGAGCACGCCGTAGGCCACCGACACGTACCGGCCGCGAGCGTCGCGGCCCGGCTCGTCGAACACCCCGACCTGGGCGACGAACGAACCCTCCGGCACGTGGATCCCGGTTTCCTCGGCCAGCTCCCGCACCGCCGCGTCCCGCGAGCACTCGTCGCGGTCGACGTGCCCGCCGGGCAGGGCGAGCTTGCCCTTATCCGGGTTCCAGCCGCGCTGAATCACCAGCACGTGCCACACCCCGTCCCGCCGGGTGAAGGCGGCCATGTCGGCGGCGTAGAACACCGGGGCCCGGTCATCAAGACGGGCGGCGAGCTTCGCGGCCATCGAACCGATCAGCGACATCGAAAATCCTTTCGAGAAGGGGTTTTCAGGGGTGGTTCAGGCAGCCCGCAGGTCACGGCCCGCGGGGGTCGGGGTGAGCAGCTCGGTGACGTAGGAGACGAACGAGCGCTGCGCGCACGGGTGAATCGCGTCGGTCTGCGGGTCCCGCAGCGTGGTGCGCAGCCACAGCGTCAGCCGGGCCACCGACCAGCCCTGGCGCCGCCGCGCGGCGATCGAGTCGACCAGGGCGTCCAGGAACGCCGGCCGAACCCGCGGCGCCCGGATGGCGGCCTGCTCCACGAGGGGGTTCGGTCCCGCCAGCACGGTCGAGAGCGGCGGCCGGCTGGTGTACCGCGGGCGGGCCGCGGCGTGGGCGGCCTCGTCCTCGGCCCACAGGCGAGCCTGAGCGGCGACGTCGCGGTAGACCGTGGCACGGCAGTGCATCACCGGGTCGGTGGTGCGGGTGGTGAGCAGGCGGGCGTTGCGGGTCAGCTGGCCGGCCAGCTGCTCCAGGCGGCGGGCCACCGCGATCGCGGCGTCGGTTTCGGCCAGCACCACGACGAGGGGGTTGCCCTCGGTGGCTTCGGCCTCGGCCAGCAGGTGCAGCTGGGCCGCGACGTCGCGGTAGACCTCCGCCCGGACCGACATGACGGTCTCCGGCAGACCGGCGGTGGCCAGGATCGTGGCGTTACGGGTCAGGGTGTCCGCCAGGTCGCGGAAGCGGCCCGAGATCGCGGCGGTCGCAGTGCTGGTCATGAGCGGTCCTTTCGAGCGGGCCGAACCGGGAGAAGGCATGGCGGTCCCCGGGCGGGAATTCGGAAACTGTGGAAAAGTGCGCGGAAGGCGTGCGCGGAAGGCCTCAGGCGGCCGAAGTGGTGGTGCTGTTCTTGATCTCGTCGAGCGTGGCGCCGCGGGCCTGGTCGATCACCTTCGCCAGCCGCATCGCCACCAGCCCGTGCGGGCCACCGAACATCTGGTGCAAGCCGTTGTGCGTCTGATTCAGCCACACCCACCGGGTGGTCGGCGGCGCCGACGCGGGCGGCATCGTGGCTGCCAGCTGCGAGAACTCGGCCGGGAGGAACAGGCGGTCAGCCATCACGCCACCTCACCGAAGAACACGGCGCGCACCGCGGCCGTCTTGCCCTGGCCGGCCTTGCTGCCCACGATCACGTTCTGCTCGAACAGCGGCACCACCGGAGCCACCGGACCCTCCAGCTCGGCCAGCGCTGCGTCAATCTCCGCGATCTCCCCGTAGAGGTCGGCCAGCTCGGCCACCGCGTCGAACATGTCCACCGCGAACCCGTCGCCGGCCAACCCGGTCGTGTCCTCGAAGTAGTCGAAGTCCAGGTCAGCCGCGGCCATCTCGGCCTGGCGGCGGGTCTGGTGTGCGTTCCTCATCGTTCGTCTCCGTTCGTCGTCGGTCATTACAAACTAGTACGTACTAGTTTGTAGGTGGTATCGGCCGTTCGAGTGAACTAGGCCATGGTGGTTTGTGTCGCTAATATGGCGCCTATGGAGGCAGAGTCCCGACTTCAGGCACCGTTTGAGCAGGTAGCCGAGAAGATCGCCGAAGAGATCCGGTCCGGTACCTACGCGTTGGGGGAGAAGCTGCCGAACCAGCGGGACATGGCCGAGCGGTACGACGTCGCGATCGCCACGCTGCAGAAGGCGCTAGGGCTGCTTCGTGACCGCGGCTGGGTCAACTCACGGGCACCGATCGGCACGTTCGTGGCCGCTTCCATTCCGGACTCCGGCGAGCCTCTGCCATCCCTGCCCGAGTTGTCGGCAACGGTCAAAGATCTGCAGGCCGAGGTCGCTTCGCTGCGGAAGTCCGTCGATGACCTCATGGCCGGCCGCGATTAGCCGTTGCCCAGGTCCCGGAAGAACTGCGCAACGCTGTCAATGATGCCGTTGCCCTTGTCCGTGGCCGAGTTGACCATGCCAGCCGCGTCGTGCGGGTGATGGATCACCAGGGCCAGCACGACGAGGACGATCACCGCCCCGACCACCTTCTTGAGGATCCCAGCCGCCGGTCTTGATGCTGAAGGGGTTCTTCGCCATCTCGCTACTTCCTCTCGGTGTTCTTGTTCGCTGTGATGCATTAAGAACACCGCAAAGAAGGCTGGGTTGGTAGGCGATCTACAGTCGCGTCGAACCTATTCCGAACAGGACTATTCCGGGGCGGCATACGCGCTGGTCAGGGCGCTCCAGCCGTCCGAAAGAATCCGCAACAAATCTGAGTTCGGGGCTTTCCAACCCAACTCGTCGCGGATGCGTCGACTGTCCGCGAGCAATACGCGCGGCTCGTTCGCGGGCGGGTTCCGCTTGGTCCGGACTGGGCGGCCGGTGACCTGCTCGGCCGCGGCGAGAACGTCGTTGATCGACGTCTCCCGGCCGCTGCCGACGTTGTAGGCGCGCCACTCGCCGACGGCGCACGCTTCGATCGCGAGAACGAACGCCTGGGCCATGTCGGCCACGTGCACGAAGTCGCGGACGGCCGTCCCGTCGCCGTTGAGGCCCAACTCGTCGACGAGTCCGGCCTGGACGGCGAGCACCTTGGGGATCAGGCGGGTGAGGTCACGATCGTGGCAGCCGCCAACGGCACCGGCGATGTTGAAGGCGCGGAGGCTGATCGCTCCTAGCTGTCCCGTCGCCGCGACGTTTGCAGCTGCGAGGTCGGCTGCAGCCTTGGTCGCTCCGTACGGGTTCGTCGGAGCGATCGGCGCGTCTTCGCTGATGGGCTGGGCCTCGGAAGTGCCGTAGACGGCCGCTGTTGAGGCCAGGACGAGGCTGGCCGGCGCATCCCGGCTCGTGAGCGCGTCAAGCAGGTTGAGCGTGCCGCTGACGTTGGTGCGCCAGTAGCTCATGGGGTCGGTTAGGGACTCGCGCACGCGCGCGCGGGCCGCGAGGTGGCACACGCCGTCGACATCGTGGACCGCGGCACGGAGGCTTGCCGGGTCCTCCAGATTCCCCACTGCCGCCGTCGCTGCCCGTTGTGGTGCATTGGAAGCATCGCGAACGAACGCCACCGGTTCATGCCCCTGGTCGGCGAGGGCAGCGACGACGGCGTGTCCGAGGAACCCGGCCGCGCCGGTGACGAGAACGCGCACGTGCTCAGCTTGCCAGCAGTGTGCTGCGGTGCTGCCAGGCCATCTCGATGCAGGCGCGCGAGATCGGGGAAAGCGGTTCGGACTTGAGCCGCTCACGGGCCTCGGTGTTGAAGGGAATGCCGACAGTCGGCCGCGTGGCGTCGGTGCTGACTGCAGCGCCTTCCTCGTTGACCTCGACCATGTTGGCGAAGAGCTTGTCGAACACCGGGCCGTCGATGACGGCGACGGTCAGCAGTTCTACCCACAGGGTCAGCGGTTCAAGCACTACTGCGCAGGTGAAGACCCGGAAGTCGCCGGCCGCGCGAGCGGCGGCGAACGAGCGGAACGGCTCGTCCTGGTCGTAGTCGATCGGGTCGAGCGAGTTGCCATCGTGCTCGGGGTTGCCGAGGAATTCCTCGGAGTACTCGCGCTGGATGTTGCGCCACACCGAGAAGTCGTTCGACTGGTGCGCCGGCGCCAAAGCAGCCGGCTGGAACACCCCGGCGGGGATGACGTGGAACATGCCGCCTGCGACAGCGGTGGCCTTGGCGTCGCGGCGGTGCAGGAACATCCGGTGCCCGTCGATCGGGTCGCGCCGGATTGTCAGAGTGTTGATGCTGGGCAGCATCGGGCGCGCCAGCAAGTCGAACGGGTCCTCGATGTGCCTTCGCAACGGCAGGTGGGCCAGGCTGGGCCGCTTTCGCCCCGCACTGAGCCAGGCGTCGGCGAACTCGTGCGCTGCCGCTTCGCACACGTCGAGCACGTCAAAGTAGGTCGTGTAGTTGAACCCGAGGCGGCCCCGGTCGCCGGTCCAGTCAACGTCGAGGAGTCGGTAGCTGACCCGGTTGTCCAGCAGCTTGGGCCGGGCGAGGTCGCGAAGGGCGCGAGAGTACAGCCGGAAGTGTTCCCCGTCCGCGGCGAGCGGCCGAACGCCCTCGGTCTGGTCTATGCCGCCCGTGATGACTGGCTTGGGCGGTGTTTCGGCGATCCAGTTCAGCTCCACGTCGGTCAGCTCGACCGGGCGCGAGGGAAGCCACTCGGACTGAGTGAGGACAGTCGTGCCCGGGATTACGTGCGCTCGGGGATACAGCTCGGAGGCGAGGTCACCCAGCACCGCACGGTTGGCGTTCAACTCACGTCGGACGAACTTCCATCGCTCCTGGCTCTCATGCGGCGCGCCGGCCTCGCTGACCTGTCCGGGCTTGGGTACGGCGTCAGCCGAGCGGTCGGGCAGGACACCCAGGCGCTCCGGCGGAATGTGCAGCTTGCCTGCGATCGTGCGCAGTTCGGCGACTCCGGGGACCAGTTTGCCCTTCTCGATCTTGGATACCCACGACTGCGTGGTGCTGAGCAGGTCGGCGGCGTCCTGCTGCGTGAGGTTGTGCTGCTGTCGGTACCAGCGGATCACCTCGCCGGCGTTGGAGCCATCAGGCGGAGCCGCGACGGACTGTGCCACGTGTAACCATCCTCCGTTTCGCGCAGTGTCGGTCACGCTGTCTCCTCGCATCCGCTCCATGGTTCGCCTTGCACTTACTGTGCCACGAGCCCTGTATGATTTGGCGCCGTAGGGCCTAGCCGACGTCTCTATTCTACCGTCCGGTGGCTGCGTCTGTAATTGTCAGCTGCTTTCGTACGTCAGAGACTTCTCCTGCACTGTGGTAGAACTTGACGTTTTTATCAGCAATCTCGGAGAGTTTCACGGTGTCGCCATCTTCAAAATTTACTCCCCGAAAGCAAATTTCGCCCCGCCTAATGTCCGGCTGAGTGATGCTCAGTAGTCCTGATTGGAAGGTCGCTTCAGAGAAATCTATGATCCCGCCGTTCATGACGAGGTTTTCAGCGTGTATCCGGCTTCCGGAGAGGACGGCGTTTCTTATGGCCAGAGTTCCTCCGTTAAGGTCCATTCCATCCATTGACAACTCCGTGCCCTCAAGAATAAGTTGCTGGTTGGAAAACCTATCATCGCCCTTGATGGTCATGGAACCGTCGTTGATCGTAAGTCCGTTCAGCCAGATTGTGCCGCCGCGACAATTTTGGCCGATAATGTTGATTTCCGTTCCGTCTATCACGGCTCGGCTAAATGCGAGACTAGAACCCTTTGTCATCTCTAGGCGATGAAGCTCAATCGTTCCACCTTCGAGATGACTACTTATGAAGCTGAGATGTGCACCCCTGCTCAGGTCGGGCACCAGTCGCAGTATTCCGCTGTGCAGGTTTATCCCTTGAAAGTTCACAGAGCAATCGTTGCCGAACGAAAAGTACAGTGTGAGGTCTGAGTCCTCAATGTAAGAGAATTCGAAGCCGAGGCTATCGTTTACGATGGCTGCTGCGAAGGAGACGTACGAGCTGATAAATTTACAGTTGCTGAACCAGGACTCTCCGTAGAACAAGCACCCGTCAAAGATGACTTGACACTCCTTGAAGACGGCGCCCTCGAATAGTGCGCCTTCGAACACTGAGCCTTGAAAATCGAATCTATAGCCAAACCAGTTTGATTCGGCATCCGGATCTAGGTGAGCGGTTATAACCTTCTGTATAGTTGTTCGTACGTGACTTTCTTCGTGTGGGTTTCGGCTTTCTGTGGGAACGGCCTCGAGCCACTGGCGCCACGGCTGCATTGGGTTCTCGGTCACGGATTCTGGCTCTGGAATTTCGGACGGCTCCAGTATTATCGGGAAGGGCATCCGGAGGTATGCGCAGAGTACATCGATGCAGACTTGCCTTTGCTCGGGCCAGTCGTCGGCGAGGGCTGCCATTGCGTAGACGCCGGCTAAGCGTATTGCGGCAGTGTTGGAACCAATCTGCTCCGCAGCCTTCGCAAATCTTTCGTTTGAAAGGCGGGTAAAGTCTCGCAGGTCTTGTGCTTCGTGAATCCGTTGGCGTCGGTAGCCGACCACGAGCGCGACTACTCCGCCGATTCCAGCGATCGTTGCGAAGCTGACCTTGAGGGAATCGAAGAGGAGTGTTGGTGAAACGGACCCCGCACGTCCGTCAATTGCCAACGTTGGGCGGCTGTAGGCAAGCCAGAGTGTCAGCAGGGACGCGGTCATGATTGTAACCGCGGTGATGAGCCAGTACGTTATGTGAGCCGATAGGCGGCCCTTGTTGGCCGACGGTCGATCTCGACGATGGGCATCTCTTCGGCTTTTTCGCCGAGTCGACATATCGATCTCCTGTTCAATCTGCACTGAGTGCGGGTCGACGCATCCGCACGCTGTATCTGACGCGCGGTTCGGAGCCGCGTTTGTGGGCGCGCCGACCCTTGAGTGCGGGTGTGACGTGTCCTAGGGCTGCAGCTTGTTCCTGTCGTTGTAGCTCCTCTCGCAACGATCACCTTGGTGTGGAGTTTGGCAGATGACACTGACAGCCGCTGACAACGCCGCGCGCAGCGAGCACCGGCTGAGACAGGAAGTCCGACAAGGTGCCCAGTCATTGCCGGCTCATTCCTGACCAGAAGAGGTTCGGCGCTCGATATTTATAATGACTTCCCGCCGCCGTTCTAAGCCTCGCCCGCCGAGACCTCGTGAGCGGACCTGAACGGTCAGGGGAGTTGACCACGGCGTTTCCATCTCATGGCACCTGACCGACGTCATGTCCGCGAGTGGAAGTCGGTCGAGGTGGCCGACGGCCGGGAGCGGAAGTCCCGACCGCCGGACCTCTGCACGTGCGATCAGTCGCTCACGAGATCTGCCTCCGAGAACCCGCCGGCTGCCAGATTCTCCTGGATTGAACTGACAATCTGCATGGTTGTCGCTACAGCCTCCGCCATCTCGATCGACGATTGGGCCTTCTGGCTGTCACGGGTGATCATCCAGTGTCGCGTGTATGAACCCATCAAGAATCGCCACACGTCGCCCAGGCGGTCGACGAGCCGCGCAAGTTCGACAGGCCTGGCGCAGTGACATTTGACGTCGTCGTGCGAGGCGTGGCTGTAGTAGACGGCGACTGACCCATCGGGCAGGGGTCGGCAGGGCGCCACCGCCACGTGCCCGTCGTGCCGGATGTAGCTCATGGTGGTGGACATCTCGACTCCCGTAGAAGTGTGCGTACATGCTCACTCGGTTCGACCACATGCTGCGTTACGCGATGTCTGCCCTATGACATCGCGGTCCCAGGGGCCTATGCGGCTGACGATGTCCCATCCGTGCCCACGGGACTTGGTCTGGTGGTCGCCTACGACGTGAATCGTGCGGCCGCGTCGAGCATGTGCCCGCAGTACCGCGGTTCCCCCACTGACGGCAGTGGGAGCCACTCGGCGAACCCGCGCGCCTCGGTGGTGTTCTCGATCAGCGTGGTTGTCCACGTGTACCCGGCGCCGCGTTGCGCCGCGCGCAGGGCCCGCACCCGCCGGTCGCCGCGCACCCAGGGCGGCCCGTCAGTGGACCAGTCCAGGCGGGAGAAGGCGGCGAGCGCCAGGATCCGCCCGTAGCCGCGGCGCCGGATCCCGTCGTCGACCTGGACGTGTTCGAGTACCCCGATGCGGTCCTGAGGGCACAGCGCGAGCGTGGCCGCGCCGACCGGCTGGCCGTCCAGGTGCAGCTCGATCCGGCCGGGCTCGGCGACCTCGCCCGGTGCCACGGCGACCAGTTCCAGCCCGGCCCCTGTGGCTTTCCCCGCGTCGGCTTGTTCGTAGGCGGGGTCGATGAGGGCCCACTCGTGCTCGGTGTGGCCTTCGTCGCGACATCGGTGGCAGATGAGCGCGTGCAGGCGCAGCGCCGCGATCCAGGAGAACGTGCCCGAGTCGGTGACGGGGTGCTGGCGCGGGCAGTGCTTTGGCGGGTGGACGGTCAGCGTCCCGTCCGGGTTCAGCTCGTGCCGTGGCGCCGGACGCACCGGGAGGTCCCCGCTGCCGTACTCGCCGGGCGGTCGCCGAGATTCGAACATGCGTGCGAGTCTAGCGCTGCGGTGCTGGTCAGCCGGGTTGATGATGAGACACATGCCCGTGCCGGAACTGCCGCTGCGGCTCGCTGTGGTCGAGCCGGCCACGGCGCTGCCCGTCGGGCCGTACGAGTACTCGCCGAAGCTGGATGGGTGGCGGTGCGTGGTGCACGTGCCGGGTGGGGTGCTGCAGTCGCGCACCGGTGGCGACTTGACCGACCGGTTCCCGGGGATTCTGGAGGCGGCGGCACCACTGGGCCGGGTGGTGTTCGACGGTGAGCTGTGCGCCTACCGGCAGGGTCGGCTGGAGTTCGCGGCGCTCGGCTACGGTCCGGCGCGGCGCCGCGCCGAGGGCATCGCCGTGGTGTTCGTGGCGTTCGACTTGCTCGGTGCTCGCGGCCGCGACTTGCGGTTGTGGCCGCTGTCGCGCCGGCGGGAGCGGCTCGCGGCGGTGGTCGGTGCGGGCAACGCCGGCGTGCAGCCGATGCTCTCGACCCTCGACCTCGCCCAGGGCCGGGCGTGGGTCAGCGCGGACCAGGCGGCCGTCGGTATCGAGGGCGCCGTTGCGAAGCCGCTGGCCAGCCGGTATCCGCTGCGCGGTGGCCGCGCCGGATGGGTGAAGGTGCGCCACTACGACGACGTCGACGCGCTCGTGCTCGGCGTCACCGGCAGCCCTACCCGGCCCACGGCGCTGGTGCTCGGCCAGACGGACCGGCGCGGGCGGGTGCGGGCCGTCGGCCTGTCGGCGCCGCTGTCCCGGACCGCGCTCGGGTCGCTGGCCGGTCGGCTTCGGCTCGCCGAGGGTGGGAAGAAGCGAGCATCGGGGATTCTTGCCGGTCTTCCCGGTGCCGAGGACTTCACCTACTGGCCGGTCGAGCCGAGCGTGGTGGTCGAAGCACGCGCGGACCGAGCCTTTGAACTGGGCCGATTTCGCCATCGAGTGTCCGTCGTGCGCGCAAAGCCGGATCAGTAGTCAACGGATGCGAGCTGTTTGGCTGCCGACGCGCGTTGCTACTTTGCCGAGGACGTCTGCGAGGGATGCTGGTTGCGGTCCCCGGCCTCCGGAGATCCGAAATACTCACCTGCCTCCGGCTATCGATACGACGGCTTGTACCGGATCGTTGACGTGTGGCCAGAGCAGAACTCGGACGGGTTCCGTATCTGGCGGTTCCACCTGGTGAAAGCTGACGCTCCGGAACCTTCAGTCGCGGGGGGCGGCAGCCTCCCGCACGAAGCGAGGTGTGAAGTCTAGGAAGAGCGGCAAGCGCAAGGTTCTGGTCGACGTCCGCATTGGCCAGGACGGCTTTCGCAAGGACCTGCTCGATCGATACGGCCTGGTCTGCGCGGTCACCGGTGAATGCCCTGGTGAGGTACTTCAGGCAGCCCACCTTCGCGCCTTCTCGAAGTTCCAGCGCCACGTCGTCACCGAGGGGCTGTTACTCCGATCCGACATCCACCGCCTTTTTGACACGGCCCGAATGACGATCGAGCCACGCGACCGGACATTGCTGGTCCATCCTGGCCTCATGGGATTCGCTGAGTACGCACGCTTCGCGGGCCAGCGGCTCGCTATCGCTGACGGGCTGCTGCTGGACCTCGAAGTGCTCATCGAGCACCACGCAGAGGTCACGGGCGGCTGGGCGTAGTCCTCCACCCGTCGTCTCAGCCGTCAAGGATCGTTGGCCGTAAGTGCCGGTGCCAAGGCGTTCTGACCTGCACCGGGATACTTCGCGCCCGTCGTGACCGACGAACCTGACAGCGTGCAAACAGTTGAGTTCTTGTCAGTGGCGAGGTAAGCCTGGCACTCGTGGTCCTGGCTGGGCCCACGCCCGGACTCTCTGCCTTTTGGCGAGTGGAGCCCGCGGACGGTCCGAGCCGGGCATCATGTTGCGGTGCGCATACTTGATCGACTTTTTCGGACGCCGCCAACGACGAAGACTCGCACAGCGGTGATCCTTTTGGGTTCGGCTGCGGTGCTCCTAGCGGTGGCTTCGAGTCTGCAGTTCGACTGGATCAACTGGTCGGCGGCCGGTAGCTGGCTGAAGGCGCATGCTCCGCAGGTGGTTTTCGTGGTGGTCGCCGTGATTCTCGTCGTAGCTGCGGGTCGCGTATGGTTCCGCAAGCCGCGCCATCCGTCGACGCCCGTACAGTTGACCTGGCGAGTGGTTGCGCTCGCCGGCACGATCGTGTGCGTCGTCGCCTGGGGCGCAACGTCGTGGCTGCTCACCGAGGCCGACAGTGCCACGGACCGCGGCGCAGCACGCGTCGACGCGATCAAGACTGGCCTCGGCATTGCCGCCGGCACCACTGGCATCTTCGCCCTGCTCTTGTCTCTCCGCCGACAGTCCCACCAGGAGCGCGATGCCACGGAGAAGAACGTCACGGAGCTGTACACCAAGGCTTCCGACCTCCTCGGCTCCTCCAAAGCCGCTGTCCGTCTTGCTGGGCTCTACGCATTGGATCGTCTCGGCCAGAACAACGAGGACCAGCGCGAAACGATCATTAACGTTATCTGCAGCTACTTGCGGATGCCCGTAAACGCGCCGGGCGTGCTCGCCGAGGACGCCACCCCGGAACAGCACACCCGCCACGAAGATCAGATCCAGGAAACCCAGGTCCGCCTCGCCGCCCAACGCATCCTCCGCAACCACATCACGCCGGGACGCCGGGAATGGCCTGGTCTCACGATTGATCTCACAGGCGCCGATCTCACCAACGCGAACTTCGACGATGCGAACTTCGCTTTCGCCAAGCTCGCTGACGCAAACTTCACCGGCGCGATCCTCACTCACGCGAACCTCTCCCGAGCGGACCTGCGAAAGGCGCACCTCGCCGGCGCGAACCTGGTCAAGGCGAACCTCGCCCACGCGACCCTCGCTAGCGCGATCCTCGCCCATGCGAAGCTCAAGGGTGCGTGCCTCACAGACGCAAACCTGATTGAGGGCAACCTCGTACACGCTGACCTCGGTCACGCGGACCTCTCCGGCGCGGACCTGCGAAAGGCGGACCTGACCGGCGCAACGCTTATCAACGCGAGGCTTCTCGAGTCAGACCTCACCCGAGTTAACTTTACGGGCGGGATTGGCCTCATGGTGAAGCTCACCAAAGCGAATCTCGGGCAGGCGAACCTACCCCGCGCGGCTCTCGTCCAGGCGAACCTCGCCGGCGCGAGGCTCGTCGAGGCGAACCTCGCCGGCGCTGATCTCACTCAGGCGAACCTCGCCGGCGCGAGGCTCATCGAGGCGAACCTCGCCGGCGCGAAGCTGATCGAGGCGAACCTCGCCGGCGCGACTCTCGCTGAGGCGAACCTCGCCGGCGCGAATCTCGCCCAGGCGAACTTATCCCGTGCTGACTTGCGCGATGTGCATCTCACCGGAGCCAACCTCAGCCAGACGAACCTCATCCAGGCGAACTTATCCCGTGCTGACTTGCGCGATGTGCATCTCACCGGAGCCAACCTCAGCCTGGCGGACCTGACCGAGGTAGCTCTCCCTGAGGGCTTCGTGCTGTAGCGCGAGGCCGAGCACGGCGACGCATCGATCGTTTGGCTGAGGTGTGACCACGTACAACTCCGCGAGCATGCTGGGCGCCCTGGAGACCATGCCAACCTTGCTGGGCCAGTTGGTCTCAGTTCACCCAGTTCACACTAGTTCCGTGAAGACCGGCGGAGTGGCATGACCACGCCGTGCTCGGCATCAGGTGACAAACGCGCCCGGAGGAGGCTCGAGACTTGACCGGCCGCCCGCTTCCCCGAGCGTTGAGCACACCCGCGCGCCATGAGTTCGCGTGTTTACGTTGGTCAAAGGCTGTAACTGGGCTGGCGGCCCTTCAGATTGGTCCGGAGGCCGGGGACTGTCGCCCTGCAGTACAGCAGTGAAGTACAGCAACCGCACTGGCCCTCCGCGACCAGGATCGACCAGCGACGGCCCTCTGACCTCGGCAAAGACGGACAACGGCTTTCGTGCTGATAGTTCGCATCGAGAAGGTCAGGGGTTCGATTCCCCTTAGCTCCGCCGGGACTCAAGGGCCGCCGACAGTAGGTCAAACGAGCACGCCGAACCGTCTTGAACGACAGGGAATCGAACTCGAAATCGCTAGACGGCTAATCCCCGTCCGTGGGTTCAAATCACACCGACACCGCTCTTACCAGGCAGAACGCCGGGTGCCCGTGACAGGACACCTGGCGTTCTGCCGTGTGGTCTCAGTTCTGGTCGGCCCGCCGTAGGACCTATCAGCTCCTACCGAGCTGCGGGGCGGGCGGCGCGGAAGGCGGTGCGCCGGGGCCAGCCTGCTGGTGCGCGGCTTCCACGCGGTGGGTTTTTCGTGCTGAGCTGGAGCGCGACGATGATCGCGGCGAGGACTGCGAGACCGGTCGCGATGAGGAACGACAGGCGGTAACCGTCCACCAGGGAGCCGCCGTGGCCGTCGGTGGCCGCCGCGGCCGCGGTGGCGAGGATCGCGAGGCCGACCGCGGCGCCGGTCTGCTGACTGGTGGTGAACAGCGCCCCGGCCAGTCCCTGGTCGCTGGCCCGGACCCCGCTGGTGATCGCGATCGACGCGGTCGGCAGCGCCAGCCCGACCCCGGCCGCGGTCAGCACCAGCCCCGGCAGCACCGCCGCCGGGTAGCTGGCCCCGGCGGTGATCTGCGCGAGCCACAACTGCCCGGCGCCGATGCAGGCCAGTCCGGCGAGCAGAACGGCCTTGATGCTAAACCGGGCCAGCAGCCGGCGGGTACCGAGCGTGGAGACAAGCACCACCGTCGCGGTCGACGGGCCCAGCGCCAGGCCGGTCGCCACCGGGCTGAACCCCAGCACCTTCTGCATATACAGCGACGCGAAGTACACGTAGCCGGCCAAGATGGCACCGATCAGCAGCATCGCCGCGATCGCGGCCCGCCGGGCCGGCTCCGCCAGGATCGACAAGGGCAGCATCGGGGCCGCCGCCCGCTTTTCGGCGAACACGAAGCCCGTGCTCAGCAGCACAGCCAGGACGAGAGCGATGATGGTGACGGGCGCAGTGAAGCCGTGCTGTTGCCCACTGCTGAGTCCGAAGATCAGCGCCGCGATGCCGGTGGTCACCAGTAGCGCCCCGCGCACATCGACGCTGCCGCCGCCGGACCGTTTCCCGGCCGGCAGTCGCGGGACCAGCGCGAGCATGAGGGCGATGATCGGCGGGTTGATCAGGAACACCGCCCGCCAGCCGAAGTACTGGGTGAGCAGCCCGCCGACCACTACCGCGGCGGTCGCGCCCGCGGCGGTGGTGGCCTGCCAGATCGCCAACGCCCGGTTGCGCGCAGCCCCTTCTGCGTTGGTCGTCGTCAGCAGCGACAGCGCAGCCGGGGAGACCATCGCCCCGGCCGCGCCCTGCACGATCCTGGCGATGATCAGCATGATCGGCCACTGCGCGAGCCCGCAGGCCAGCGACGCGATCCCGAACAGCGCCAGGCCGAGGGCCAGCACCTGCCGCCGGCCGAGCAGGTCCGCCAGGCGACCGCCTG
Organism: Amycolatopsis sp. NPDC049253; assembly: GCF_040678995.1. Classification (NCBI taxonomy): domain Bacteria; kingdom Bacillati; phylum Actinomycetota; class Actinomycetes; order Pseudonocardiales; family Pseudonocardiaceae; genus Amycolatopsis; species Amycolatopsis sp. NPDC049253. Next base: position 257,006 of record NZ_JBFAQX010000007.1, read on the forward strand.
CCAGCAGCAGCGACCCGAACGCCAACGCGTACCCGGTGACGATCCATTGCAACTCCGCCGCGGGCATGCCCAGCTCCCGCTGGATCGAGGGCAACGCCACGTTCACAATGCTGAAGTCCAGCTGCAGCACGAACTGGGCGGCGCAGATCAGCGAGATGACAAGCATGGCCCGCCGCGATTCGCGCGCAGCGGGTAGCGGCGCGGCGCCATTCATCGAGTGGTCTGCCATTGGCGAATCTCCTGTCGTGGCTGTGTTCCGTAGCGGTTCGTCGGCGTCAACCACGCCCGTCGTAACTTCGATGCCGATCCGGCGGCAGCGCGCACAGATACACTGCATCTGCCTGACAGATGACACTGTCCAGATATGCTGCAATTCAGGCCTGGAGGCGGTGTCCGATGGAACTCAGACAGCTACGTCATTTCCTGGCGTTGGTCGAGGAACGCAGCATCACTCGCGCCGCCAAGCGCGAGCTCATCGTGCAATCAGGCCTGTCGAATTCCCTCCAGGCTCTCGAACGCGAACTCGGTACGCCGCTCTACGTCCGCGGAACCCGACCCGTCCGACTCACCGCGGCCGGCGAGGCTTTGGTGGGCCCGGCTCGCCGGACCTTGACCAGCGCTGCGCAGGCAGAACAGGCCGTACACCACACCCGTGACGTGCTCATCGGCACACTGCGCCTCGGCATCTCGCACTCCACTCAGCATCTGGTGCCGTTCATCTCCTATCTCGGCGAGTTCACCCGCGAACATCCCGGCATCGACCTACGCCTGCAGTACGCGCCCGCGTTGACGATGATCTCGATGGTCGAGGCGGGAGAACTGGATTGCGTGATCGGACCCGCGGTCAACCAGGTCCCGGGCCTCCGGATGACTCGCCTGGCGCGAGAACCACTGCACCTCGTCTGCCGTGCTGATCACCGCCTGGCACAGCAGGCCGAGGTCACCATCAGACAACTCGCCAACGAACGGTTCGTCGAAGTACCCACAGGGTGGACAGGTCGCCTGTTGAGTGACGCCGCGTTCGCCGGTGAAGGAATAGCGCGCCGGATCGTCTGTGAGGTCGGCGACTGGGAACTGTTCCTCGAGCTGGTCAGCGCAGGCGTCGGTATCGGCTTCGCTCCAGCCGGTCTGCAGTACCCGGTGTTGACCGCGCCAGACAGCGTTCTGCGGCTCATCGCGGTCGAGGACATGCACCCGGAAAGGCACATCTACCTGATCCTGCCCTCGGTGGGCGAGACCAGTCCGGCAGCACAGCGGTTCGCCGATCAGCTGCTGCGCATCCACACCGCGGGCAGCTAACCGGCACCGGTAATCCACCCCAGCCCCGCCAGCTCGGAAGGGGCGGTTGCCGACGCGCTCATGGCGCGACCATCTGATCGTCAGATGCACTCCATCTGTGACAGGTGCGCCGCAGGCGACATCGGCGGCCACGGAGACGCGGTTATATGAAGCGAAACTTCCATGCCGAGCGTGGACGCCGACCCAACCGTCGCCGCGGCCGCTCTGGAAGATCCACCACCCAGTCGGCGCCTACCCGCCCGAAGCTAAAGGAGTTCGCCAAGATGAACCTCACCGACCACGCCGGAGTCCGGCTCACACACGGCAAGCCCAAGGTCAACGGCGTGGAGATCCACTACGCCATCGGCGGCGCCGGCGAGCCGGTGTTCTTGCTGCACGGCGTGCCGAAGACCATGTCGTACTGGCGCCACCTCGTGCCGCTGCTGACCCCGCATTACACCGTCATCGCGGTCGACAACCGAGGCGCCGGCGGCTCCCAGCGCCCCAGGACCGGCTACGACACCGCCACGATGGCCGCTGACGTCGCCGAACTGGCCACCCACCTGGGATTCGACCAGTTCCGCGTCGCCGGAGAGGACTGGGGCGCGGCCATCGCCTACGCCGTCGCCGCCTTCCACCGGCCCCGGGTGCGGCAGCTGGTGTTCCAGGAAACGCTCCTGCCGGGATTGCCGGCCGGCCCGGGATTGCCGGGCGGCGGACCCGACCCCTCGCTCGCCGCCGACGACGTCCGCACCGGCTGGCACTTCAGCTTCTTCAGCCTGCCGCACGTGCCCGAGCTGTTGCTGGCCGGGCGGGAACGCGCATTCTGGACCTGGTACGCCCGACGCCACATGTGGGACCCCAGCGCGCTGGCGGAGCAGGACATCGACGAAATAGTGCACTCGGCCGAACAGCCGGGCGGCACCAGCGCCATCTTGGAGATGTACCGTGCCCGCCAGGCCGACGCCGAACAGAATCGCCCGCACTACGCTGACCCGATCAGCTGCCCGGTCCTGGCCGTCGGCGCCGAGGCCTATCTCGGGGACGCAATAGCCAAACAGCTCGCGCAAGTGGCCCGCGACGTCCGGGGCGTCGTCATCCCCGCGTCCGGCCACAACATCGCGTGGGAGAACCCCGCCGCCCTGGGCCAGGCGTACCTCGACTTCTTCGCCGCCGGCTAAGCCCGCGGGTTCAGCCATGTGACCCAGCGGCATACAGATCATCCATTCCGCGCGACACTGGGCAGCCAACTTAGTTGTTGTGTTGCTCGAACAACCTCTGACCCGCCGCACAAGCCTCGCGTATCGATGTTAGCGGTTAGGTGTCTCAATCAAGGTGATTGTGTTCCCGTCTGGATAGGTCAGAGTCACTGCGTTCCCTGCATGAGTCCACATGTAGGAGCAAACTTTGTTCGGCTGATAGTCGGCACTATTGACGACTGGGCACACCATCTTGCATTGCTGCATCACAGTAGTGACGAATGCCGTTTCTTCATTGCCGCAGATCTCCGGGTTAAGGCTGACAGCGCCACCACCCGACTGCTGAGTAGGTGGTGCTGCTGCCTGCGGGGCGTGGCTCGCCGCGTTAAGGATTGCCGGAAGGGAGAGTATGCCGGTAATCAGTAGCCCTGCGAACGTCAAGATGGAAGTGACCCAGATCGCGGTCTTGTTCACAGCCATGCCTCACTCTTCTCGATGTCTGCGGTCCAAGTCGCTAACTTGGTGCAGACTGTTACGGCATGTGATCCAGCACGCAACGGCTTGTCTCTGCGCAACTAAACGGCCTTGCCTTCTGAGTGGGGCTCGCCAGCCAATAGGTCACGGCCCGCTTCTTCGGGTTAGTCCTCGCCGGGATGACTTCGGCTGCAACCGTCTCGACGAAGCTTCGTTTGATGGCCGCGCGGTGAGCTCGGGAGGGATTTGGCGAAACATCGGCCTCCTGGACGCAGCCGGCGACCGCGTGATCGGTCAATTACGCGCGCCGCAGAGGTAGGCGGCTGGTCTCAGTTCTAGTCCCAGTTCAGGTGCGTTCGTGCCTGTTCACATCAGGTCATCGATGCCCTATGAGCAGGCCAAACGAGCCCGTTGACCCACCTTGAACGACCGGGAATGGAACTCGAAATCGTGTGAGGGTAAGTCAGGTGCACGCTGTGCACCGATTCACAGCGGCCGAGCCGGCGAGGGGACGGGGTAGCCGACGTAGTCGGTGCCATCGCGGTAGACGAGGGCGACGCCGGCGCTGGCGAGGAGGTCCTGGAGGTCGTCGTGTGGCCTGGAGGGAAGCAGGATGGCGGTCGTAGGGTTTGGCGGCGTCACGTGACGGCGGTAGTCGAAAAGCTGACCGATTGCTTCGCGCACAGCCTTGCGGGACGCGCTGCCCTTGGCCTCGTAGAGGACCTGCGCGTTCTGGTCGTAGATGTCGGTGAGCAGGGTCGACGTGGTGCCCTTGATCTTGATCTGGAATCGCGCGACGGCGTGACCTTGGCGCCGCAGGAAAGCCTCGTAGTGGTCGGTGAGCTCAGCTTCGCGACGTTCGGCAACGGTGCCGCCCGACCATGTGCGCTTGCTCGATTTCGTCCTGGATTGCTCCGGCGGGATCACGGAGCTGGTGGTCACGTCGGCCGGCACGAGCTCGGCCTTGGTCGTCGGAGCCGGCGGGATCTTGTCGCCAGGAGCGGGTGCCCGGCCGTCCGCGGCGCGCATGCGGAAGACGATGACCTTGCGCTGGTTGTCAGCCTGGTCGCGGGACTGGCGGACGTAGTAGGGCTGGTCGTCGTCGAGGCGCATCGCTCCGACGTAACGATGGATCTTGGTGTCCGAGTCTGGCAGCTTGTCGACGGCCTTAAAGACGTGCAAGGTGCGGCCCGCTTTGACGTGTTCGAGAACCGCCTTGTTCATCGCGCCCATACGGCCACCGAAGCTCTGGTCACCGATGTTGCCGGCGCCGGTGTACTCGAAAATCGGCCCGCGGGAGTCTTCTTCGGCTAGCCAGCCGTCGACGTAGCCGAAGCGCTTCCCGGCCGCGTCGTCCGAGTAGATCAGGATGGTGTTCGAGCTGGTCGAGGGGACGATGCCCCCTTGGGTGGAGCCTCCGAGCACCGCCCGGACGTCCTCGCGGGTGTAGATCCCACCTGGCCTGAGTTGCCCTGCGGCCACGCTGCCCCCTCGTGTCGTGCTACCCACGCCTTGAGTCTGACACCCACTGCCGACAGTCTCGGCAGTCACAGGGCCGCTGAGCGGCCGGCAAGCGAGGTTGCACAGCCACGACCTCGCGGCCGCGTCTGGAACTACCCGATCGGGTGGCATCGGTGAGGACCGCGCCTAGTCTCACTTCTAGGCTCATTCATCCCCGGGCACCGGCGTTCACTCACAGGTGGGGTGGGCCTGACCAGGCACTTTGTGGCCCGAGAACCCCCGTGCACGGGCGTGTGCAGACTTGGAAAGCGTGTTGGGTTCACGCCCTCGCAGGTTCGAATCCTGTATCCTCCGCCGCACCAACAGGCGAAGCGCCGGGCAGCTTTCACGAGCCGCCCGGCGTTTTGTCGTTCACAGGTCCGACGCGCCGCGCTGTTTACGCGGCCACGGTTGCTCGCCAAACGCGCTCGGTCCACGAAGTGAGCCGAGCGAGGCACCACTTCCGGAAACGCGAATTTCCTTTCATATAACCGATTTCTCCCCATGCGCGGCCGTGCGGAGGCCGTTGCCGAAGCGTTGCTGATCGACACCCGCGCAGGCCAGGGGCTAGCCGAGGACCTCCGAAACCCACCCCGATCCCACCCGCTAGTCTCCTCCGCAGACTCGATCGTAGAAGTTCGGAGAGGTTCATCGGTGTCACGAATACCGGCCTGACCTGGGCGCGGCCACTCGCGCGCGAGCCTCGAGAACCGCAGGTCACCATGGCTGGAACACGGTTCGGGGGTCCCGTTACCGACCGCTGCCCGCGAGGCCCCGGACGTCACCCACGTCCGGGGCCTTGTCGATTCTCCCCCAGTTCCTCACTTACCGAAGACACCTGATCACGCTAAGTTTGTACGTGGTCGTTCCAGCCCCGACGCACCGAGGAGTCCGCCCCCATGCCCGGAGTGGAAGAGATCCGCGCTGGCATCGCGCTCGCGAACGAGAAGGCGTCCGCGAGCATCGCCGCCCTGCAGCAGGCAGCGCAATCTCTCGAAGAAGCCCAGTTGTCGCTTTCCCAGGCGACGCAGGGCAGCAGTCAGCACGAGGTCAACCAGGCCCACGGCCTGCTGGCCGAAGCGCTGAACGGAATCACCGGGATGCAAAGCACCATCCAGGCCAGCATTTCGTCCGCCGACTCCTACTCGGCCCGGTTGTAACCGCATGTCGGGACTCGCCGAGATCCACCAGTTGCTCACCGCCGCGATGACGGGACTCACCGACGGGCGCGCCCACGCCGAGCGGGCCAAGTCCCTGCTCGGGGACGCTCGCAGAGCGCTCGTCGACGCACAGGCGAAAGCCGATCCTTGGCTGCCGACGCAACTGGACCAGGCCGACGAGGGACTCGACCATCTCCTCACCCGCCTAGCCGCCGCCGACGACCTGGTGAGCGGATATCAGTCACGCCTGTAGGGACGACCGCCTCATGAGCAGCACCGATGGCCAGTAAATCCGCCGAGCAGCGCAACCGCGTTCAGACGGCGCTGGACCGGGTCCGGCACCAGATCGGGCTCGTGCTCGGTGCCGCCGCCGGCGCCCGCGAAGCCGCGGAGGCCGACGTGGCGCGGCTCGCTCTCGAACAGGAAATCGTGCGCGTCGGCATGAACCACGCCGACGCCGAGCAGCAGACGGAGTGGGCGCGGCACCCGGCCGCGCACGAGGTTTTCGCTTCGCTCGGCGGCGTGCGCAACGCGTTTTACACCGACTGGAGCTCGGGCCCGGGCGCTCTGCGGGACCTGGTGGCGGCCAACGCGCCGGGTCCCGCGGGGCGGCCGCCGAGCGAATGGCTCGGCCGGGTGGGGACCAACCCCGGCATCACCGCGCCGGGGTTGTGGCGAGTGGGCTCGGCGACGGCGGCCGGCCGCGACATCTCGCGGACGTTCGACGTCGCCGTGCCCCTGCTCGACGAGTCGCACCTGCAGATCACCTCGGCGCCCAAAACGCGTCCGGTGATCGACGGGATCGTGCAGAACCTGCTGATGCGGGTGCTCTCGACGTTCGAGCCCGGCGCCGTGAAGATCCACCTGTGGGACATCGGGCAGCTCACCGCGATCCTGCCCGACCTGTACCCGATCAGCCGCACCAGCGCGCTGTCGCTCTACGACCCGACGCGGCTGGAAGACCTGCTCGACGAGCTGGCCGGCCACATCCGCCGCATCCACGCCACCGGCATGCAGGCCGGGCACACGTCGTTGCGGGAGCTGCGGCGCGCCAGCAACCAACGGGTCGAGCCGTACCGGATCGCCGTGCTCTACGGCAACGGCGAAACACTGGAACCCGAGCTCGCGCGCGACCTCAAGCGCGTGGCCAGCGGCGCGCTCGCCGCCGGGATCTGCCTGATCCTCATCGACGTGCCCACGGCCGTGAGCGCGTCGGTCGAATCGCTGAGCCTGCTCGACGAGCGGCGCGCGATCAGCAGCATGACCGGCACCGACCTCGTCGTCGACCTCGATCCGCCGCTGCCGTCGGGCCAGGTGATCCGGGCGGCCGGGCGGATCGCGGACGCGTTGATCGCCAAGCAAGGCGGGCCGCGGTCCTTCGCCGACCTGCTGCCGACGGAGTTCGGCCAGGAGAGCTCGGCGCGGGAGCTGCGCGCACCCGTCGGGTTCTACGAGGGCGAGGCCGTCGAGGTCGTGATCGGCGACGCGAGCCCCCACGCGCTCATCGGCGGCCCGAGCGGTTCCGGGAAGACGAACTTCCTCTACGCGCTGCTGGGCAGCCTCGCGGCGCGGTACACACCGGACGAGCTGGCGCTGTACCTCCTGGACTTCAAGGAAGGCGTCTCGTTCGCCGGTCTGGCACCCGGGCGCAAGGACGCGAGCTGGCTGCCGCACGCGAAGCTCGTGGGTGTCAACGTGAACACCGACCGCGAGTTCGGCCTGGCGCTGCTGCGGTTCCTCGCCGATGAGCTGCGCCGGCGTTCGGCTGCCGCCAAGGAACACGAGGTCACGAACCTCGCCGACCTGCGCGAGCAGGACCCGGGTGGGCACTGGCCGCGGATCGTCGCCGTGATCGACGAGTTCCAGTACCTGTTCGCCGGCCGCGACCAGGTCACCGCCACGGCCACGCAGCTGCTGGAGGACATCGCGCGGCGCGGGCGTTCGCAAGGCATCCACCTCGTGCTGGCGAGCCAGGACGTCGCCGGCATCGAGGCGTTCTGGGGCAAGCCGGCGGTGTTCGAGCAGTGCACCCTGCGCATCGCCATGCCGAAGGCGCGGCGCGTGCTGGCGGAGACGAACAACGCGGCCGTGTCCGCGCCGAAGTGGCACGCGGTGATCAACCACGATTCCGGCGTGGCGCACGGAAACCTGCTCGCGCACATCCCGGACGCGAGCAGCCGCAACGTGTTCGTCGACCTGCAGCACAAGCTGTGGGAGCTCTACTCCGGACGCTTCCCGCGCCCCCGGCTGTTCGACGGCGCGCATTCACCGGTACTGGAACAGTTCCCGGCGTACACGGAGCTCAAGCCGACCTCGCGCCCGCGCGCACTGCTGGGCCAGTCGATCGACGTGACGGAGGCCGCGCAGGGCGTGGAGCTGCCCCGGGCGCCGGGCCGCAACGTCGCGGTGCTGGGCGGCGCCTCGGCCGAGGCACTGTCCATCATGGACTCGGCGGCGCGGTCGCTGGCGCGGCAGTACGACCTCGGCGAGGTCGAGTTCGTCCTGCACTGCCCGATCGAGGCGTGCGCGCCGGCCGTGCTGGAGCTCACGGACCGGCTGCGCGCCGAGGGGCACATCGCGGACCTGATCGACGACCTGACGGCCTTGCTGACCTCGATCGTCGAAGGGGAGCTCGGCGGTCCCTCGCGGATCCTGCTGCTGTACGGAGTGGACGCCGCGCTCCCCGCGCTGGAGGCGAAGGCGCCCGGCCAGCTCAAGAGCGGCCTCGACCACCTGCGCACGGTACTCAAGACCGGCCCGGGCCACGGCGTGCACACCATCGGCTGGTGGCGCAGCATCTCGCGCCTCAAGGACACGCTCGGCTTCGGCGGCACCGACGACATCGGCACGTGGGCGGCGCTCGACGTGCAGGGCAACGAGCTCTCCCCGTTCGCCGCCGGCCAGGTCGTGCACTGGTCACCGCGCCAGGGCCGCGCGTTGTTCTTCGACCGCACCACGCACGGCGCCCCCGAAGTGATCATCCCCTTCCAGCGCCCCGAAACCTCCGGAGACGTGTGATGACGGACGACGCGAGCGCGGCCATGCGCTACAAGGAGATCGTCGGCCTGGCCCGCGGCTCCGCCGACAACCTGCGGGCCTGGGAGCTCGCCCGCGCCGACGAGATCGACCACCAGCTCGCCGACGCGCAGGCCGCCGTCTCCGCCGCGAAGGAACGCGAGGAGAAGGCGGCGGAACGCGCTTCCCGCTGGTGGAAGATGGCCCTGCACAACGTCGCCCGGCTCAACTTCCTCGAGCCGGCCGACGATCCGCAGCCGGTGTCGACGGCGCGGCCGCAGTACCTGGACCGGTACCTCGAGGAAGTGAAGCCGTCGTACCAGGAGCTGGTGCAGGCGGTGCTGGCGCTGGGGTGGCGAGCGAAACGCTGATTTCTCAGATGACGTCGGTGTAGAGCACGACGGTGCCGCCCGCGGTGCTGGCCGTGACGCCGCAGTTCAGCTTGTGGGCCGCCAGGTCCGGGGTGATCTTGAGCTGCGGGTTCGTGGCGCCTTCGACCGGGACGTAGAACTCGAAGCCGTTGGACGGGTCGATCCGGTTGAAGTACCAGGCGTAGTCCACCTCGGCCGGCTTTCCTTCCGTCCACTTCGGAGCGTTACAGGTGAGCGTGTTGCCGGCGGCTTTGGTGCCGGTGATCGTGGGGTCGTGCCGGGTCATCGGCGCCAGCGGCGGCCTCGGCTGCGTCAGGAAGGAACGCAACGCGGCCGCGTCGGCGAACCCGTTGGCGGTCGGCTCACCACACTGCTTGCCGGCGACCTCGCCGGCGAAGCTGACGACGCCGACGAGCCGACCGTCCTGAACCAGCGGCCCGCCGCTGTCGCCGGAACAGACCGTGGCCGCGGCCTGTGTACACAGCACGGACGGGCCGTCGATCACGTCCTGGCTCCCGAACGACTGCGCGCACGCCTGGTCGTCGATCACCGTGAGCTGCGCGTGCGCGAGCTGGTCACCGAGCGCGGGCAGCGGGTCCTTCGGGTCCGGTGTTTTGGTGAGCCCGTGCCCGTACACGTCCACAGTGGATCCCGGCTTCGGCGCCCGGGTGGCCGCCGGCAACGTCGGGATGTCGAACACCGGGCGCGCCAGCTTGATCACCGCGACGTCATCGGCGGCGCCGGCCTTCGAGTAGTCCTCCGGCGCCTGCGGCGACGGGATCAGCCGGAACCCCGGGTTGACCGACCACCCCTCGATCGGCACGATCCGCCCGGGATCCGTCGACAGCGTCCCGGCCCCGAGGTGCACTTCGAAGTGCGTGGGGTCCACATGATCGAGGCAGTGCGCCGCCGTCGCCACCCGATCCGGCGCGATCAACGCCCCGCCGCAACTTTCCCGCTGCACCAGGGGCTCGTCACCCTTGAACACGACCGTCGCCATCCACGGCGCCGCGCCGCTCGCCGCGGGCTCACCACCGGACACCGCCATGGCGGGCGCCGCCACCACCGTGCCGGCCACCAGAACTGCCGCGCCCACGGTCACCATCCTGCGCATTCGGACCTCCTCATCGGTTGGTCCGAACGTACGAATCACACGGCCGCCGGGACAACACCCAGCGGACTGATCACCACGTACGCCTTTCGGCTACGGGTTGCTCGCCGAACGGCTACTTGTTCCAGACCACCACGTCGGAGACGATTCCTCGGGCAGTAACGACCTTTACATTTATCCGGAATGGGCGGTTCTTGGCCGTCAGACCGCAGACGATGCTGCCCGCATGGAGCGAAAACACGTTGATGTCACTCGCGGACTGGGCGAGCGTTGTGCAATCGTCTCGGCCCGGGTTTCCGCTGTCGGCCCAGACACGCATGAGGTTGCCGCCGGTAGCCTGGAGGTAGTCGCCGGCTGCCAAGATGTCGCTCTCTCCGGCGGACGCCGGTGGGTTGAGGTCGAGGTTGATGTCGCCGAACGTGACCGCGCCTGCGTAATAGACGCTCGGATCAGAAGTACTCTGTTTCGCGGTGGTCACCGGCGCGGCCGGGCGGCCGTCGCCAGAGCCCATCGCAGTCACTGTGACGGTCGTGGTGACAGGAGAGGGGGACGGCGTGGCGTTCGGCGCGCTGGCCCGCCCGACGAAAAACCCAGCCCCGGTCAACGCCGTTACCAGCGCGGCGATCGCGGTGATCCACTGGTGCCCCAGCGTGCCCCAGCCGGTTTTCTTGGCTTCACCCTCGTCTGCCACGCCGCCCCCTTCACTTGCGAGAGGCCGATCTTAGCGACCCCGGACACACCGAAGGCCACCATTCACGGAGAACGGTGGCCTTCGGTGCCGATCAAGAACTACTTGCGCGGAGCAGTCCGCCCCAGCAGCTGGTCCAGGTAGTCCAGCAGGTCGTAAGCCACGTCCTCCAGCTTGTTCCCCGTCGACGGCCGGAACCGCACGATCTGCGGATCGTGATCACTGGCCTGGTCGGCGAACTCGGCGTTGATGTGGACCACGTCGTAGTCCACGCCGCGAAGAGCCGGCGCGGCCAGGATGTGGTCCAGCACCTGCGACTGGCCCTCGAACACGTAGCTGTACCGCTCGGCGGCGGGCAGCGTCGCGATGAGGTCCTTCAGCCCGCCCGACGTCAGCTGCGCCAGGGCCGGCGAGAACTGGTAGTCGTTCAGGTCACCGGCCACCACCACGTTGGCGTTGCGGTCGGCTGCCAGCAGCTGCGAGACGAAGCCCTTCAGCACAGTCGCCTGCTTCTGGCGCTGTACCTCGGAACTGCGCACCGGCGGCTGGAACCGGCCGTGCGTCGGCTGGTCGCCGCCCTTGGAGTTGAAGTGGTTGGCGATCACGAACACCGTGCGGCCCTGGAAGACGAACTCGCCGGCCAGCGGCTTGCGGCTGTCGGTCCACGCGTCGTTCGTCGGGTCGACGCGGCCTGGGGACTGCGTCAGGTGCACCTTGCCGTGGTCCTTCACAACGCCCACCGAGGAGGTCGCGCTGCCGCCCGGACGGTCCACGAAGGACACTCGCGCCGGGTTGAACAGGAAGCCCACGCGGATGTTGCCGCCCGGCTCGCCACCGTCCTCGTCGTTGGTCGGGTCGATCTCGCGCCACTGGTAGTGCGGGCCGCCCGCCGCGACGATCGCGTCGGTGAACTTCTTGAGCGTCACGTCGGCAGTGACCACACCGTCGTCGGTGGCGCCGTCGTTGTCCTGGATCTCCTCCAGGTTCACGACGTCCGGCGCGGCCAGGTTGTCGACGATGCCGTGCGCGAGCTGCGCGAACTTCGTGTCCGGGTCGGACGGCGCGAGGTTCTCGACGTTGTACGTCGCCACCGCGAGCTGGCCCGGACGCTGGCGCGCCGTGACCTCCTTCTGCAGGTGGTTGTCCTTCGCCGCGCCGAGCTGCGACGCGAAGAGCGTGTAGCCGCCGAAGCTGCTGTACTCCACCGGACCGGAGGTGGTCCCGGTCAGCACGTCACCGGTGTTGACCTTCGGGAACGCCTGCTGGTCGAACGGGATGATCGACTGGACCTTCAGCACCCCGGTGTTGATCTTGTCGTAGCCGAGGTAGACGGTGCCGCCGCGCGGCGTCGGGTTCTGCTGCGGCTTCGTGGTCACGTAGAGCTCGTCGAAGTCGTTGCTCGGGCCGACCACACGAGCGTCGGAGATGCTGACGATCTCGCTCTCGTGTGACTCCCAGAAGTCCAGCGCGTACTTCGCCGGCTCCAGCGGCAGCGCCTCGATGTTGCCACCGGCGTTGGGGGCCAGCACGTCCGGGACCTGGTCGGGCGTGATCTTAGTGGGCGCGGGCAACGGGTTCCCGTGCGGGCCGACCGTCCACTGTGCACTGGACAGCTCGGTGAGCGACTGGTAGTTCGACGTCGCCGGGGCGTCCGGGTAGAACTCCTTCACTGTGCCGGCCGCGGTCACCGCGTCGCCGACGGCCACGGCGGGCGTGGTCGAACCGGTGAACACGAACAGGCCCTCACTGGTGCGCGGGTCGCTGTCGGGGTTCGGGTCGGTGAGCCAGAAGCCGCGCGACGAACCGAAGGTGCGCACGGCCGTGACGATGCCCGTGACGTCGCTGACCTTCTTGTCCTTGAACGGCGAGATCCGCGTGGCGCCCTGGATGTCGTGGATCTTCGCGGGGGTGCCCGGGTCGACCGGACCGGTGTCGCCACCTCCGGCCGTGTCGCCCTTGGAGTTGGTGGGCGTCGGGTCGCCGACGGTGAAGTCAGCGCTGTTGTCGTCCGTGTCGGCCAGCGACGCGGCGCGCGCGGCCGAGGTCGTGTTCGACAGCGCGGCGGTCGGCGTGCCCTCGCGGACCACGGCGTCACCGAAGCCGACGAGGTCCTTGACCTGCGGGTCGGCGGCGCAGTCGGCGGCGGTTTTGCAGGTCAGCGCGGTGGAACCGCTGACGAGCGCGATCGTGCCCGCGGTCCCGGACATCGAGATGGTGCCGGTCGCGTCCGGGGTGGGCAGCGCGACGGTGCCGCCGGTGCCCTTCGACTCCTGGACGAGGTAGCGGCCGCCCGCGGCGACCGAACCGGCGAGCTTCGTGACCTGCCACGTGCTCGACGCGCTGGCCGTGGCCGGCAGGTACTGCACGCTGAAGCCGTCGAGCACGAGCGGCGCGCCGCCGCGGTTCGCGAGCTCCACGAAGTCGTTGGTGAGCGTGGCGCCGGCGTTGCCACCGCCGCCGTAGACCTCGGCGATGACCGCGTCCGCGCTGGGTGCGGCGAGTGCGGCGGGAGCTCCGCTCACCACCAAGCCCGCGACGGCAGCGGCGGTCAGCACGCTCTTTCTTCGACCGGATATGGTCACCCTGAGTCCCCTTTGCATGAACGGTCGACGCATCGTCCCCCGAACAAGCGAAGGGTAGGAAGACTAAGAGGCAACGATTCGTAACGAGTTTGCGGAATTACCTCCGAGGGACGGGTTGACACAGTGATCTCTCTCGTACTCGGCGGAGACGTCAACGTGCAAGGACGGACCGAGCCGAAAACGGCATTCCGGGCGCTGACTCCGTTGTTGAGCGGAGCCGACCTGCGTTTCGTCAACCTCGAGGGCCCGCTGTCGGGGTCGATGGGTGACCACGGCGGTCTGGACATCCCGCACAAGCCGAATTGGCGCCATTCCGCACCCGAAATGGTCGAGGCGCTCACCGCCGCCGGCATCGACGTGGTGTCGGTTGCCAACAACGTGACGTACCCGCCGCCGGCCATGCTCGCGAGCCTGGCGGTGCTGGAGAAGGCCGGGATCGCGTACTGCGGCGGCGGTCCGAACCTCACCGCCGCGCACACGCCGGCCGTGATCGAGCGGGCCGACCGCCGCGTCGCCTTCCTCGCGTTCACGTCGCTGTGCTGGCCGGTCGGCCAAGAGGCGAAGGCCGATTCGGCGGGCGTCGCGGTCGCCGGCGCGTACACCTCCTACCAGCCGGATCCGCGGGTGCTCGACGTGCCGGGCCGGCCGCCGATCGTCCACACCACCCCGGTGCCGGCGGACCTGGAACGCCTGGTCGCCGACGTCCACCGCGCCCGCGCGACGGCCGACCACGTGATCGTGTCGATGCACTGGGGACTGCCGGGCGAGGAGCTCACCGAGTACCAGATCGCCTACGCCCACGCGATCATCGACGCGGGCGCCGACCTCGTCGTGGGCCACGGGCCGCACAGCATCCAGGCCGTGGAGGTCTACCGCGGCCGCCCGATCCTCTACAGCCTCGGCAACCTCGTGTTCGACTGGCCGGCCATGCGCGGCCGCCACGTCGACGGGCTGCTCGCCGGGTGCCTGCTCGGCGACCGGCCGCGGCTCGAGCTCATTCCGGTGCGCCGCGGCGAGGACAACGAGTGCGTGCCGCTGGCCGGCGAAGCCGCGGCGCAGGTGCTGCGGCACGTGGCCGAACTGTCGGCGCGGCGGGCGACCAAGGTGGCCGTGGGTGCCGGGATCGGCACCGTCGAAGGGTTTCTCGCGCCGAAGCGCTGAGGGCGTTTCCGCAGCTCGTCACCCGGACGGCCCATCTGCCTTAAATGCAGGTCAAGCTTTGGCGCGGTCGGTTTGCGGCGGAGGTACCTTTACTCGCGAGCCCACGAGAAAGTGGCCCAGACCACTTTCCGGGAGCTCACGGGTCGCACACCGCGGGGGGAGGCGACACGATCACATGGGGGTTGATCGTGTTCGGCTTGCGCGGTTTCGCGCCCCGCTGGGGTACGCCGCGGACGCGGGATCTTCCGCTTCTCCCGCGACCGCGGCGTCCCGACGAGTTTGCCCCGGGGGTTCGTGAGTGGTGCGGTTCAGCGGCTCGGCTGCCGCACCACTCACGAGCGGTACTTGCCGATGAGCGTCTTGGCGCCGGACAGCGCCGCGCGTCCGGCGCCCTTCGCGCTGGCGGCGAGGAACGTCGTCCAGTCGAAGTAGTCGCGCCACAGCACGATCCGGCCGTTCTCGACCTCGAAGGTGCCGCACACCCAGAACTCGGCCGCGAACGAGCCGCGGCGCAGCACGTCGGTGCGTTCGGTGAGCACGACGTTGCCGTCGGCGGCGATGTGGTGTGTGCGCGCTTCGAACCCGGTACCGAACCGGGTCAGCATGCGCAGCTGCTTCTCCACCGCCGTGAGCCCGCGGGCGGCCGGAAGCGGCACGTTCTGGTAGGTGATGTCGACAGCGACGTGGCTTAGCGCCCGCTCGACGTCCATGTCCTCGAGAGCCTGCAGGAACGCGGTGACCACGGCCTTGGGTTCGCTCATACGACCAGGTTAGGCCCGAACGGCCGGTCGCCCACGATGGCGACGCGTTCGGCTACCCGGTTGTGGGGGTGGTAATCGTTCACGGCGTAGTGCTGGGTGGCGCGGTTGTCCCAGAACGCCACGGCGTCGCGGGTCCAGCGGAAGCGCACCTGGTACTCGGGCGTGTGGGCCTGGAGGAAGAGGTAGCGGAGCAGGCGGTCGCTCTCGGGTTTGTCGAGGCCCACGACGTGGGTGGTGAAGGCCTGGTTCACGAACAGCGTCCGCCGGCCGGTCTCGGGGTGGACGCGGACGATCGGGTGCTCGACGGGCGGGAAGCGGTCCTGGTGGGCGGCCAGCAGGTCCGGGTCGGTGAAGCGCTCGAAGCCGGGCACGAAGTCGTGGACCGCGGTGAGGCCGTCGATGCGTTCGCGCACGTCGGCGGGCAGGTTGTCGTAGGCCGCGGCCATGTCGGCCCACATCGTGTCGCCGCCCACCGGCGGGACCTCGACCAGCCGCAGGACGGAGCCGAGCGCGGGTGCGGGGCGCCAGGTGACGTCGGTGTGCCAGATGTTCTCGTAGCCCGGCATGCCGGCGCTGCGCGTGAAGCGGACGACCTCGCGGTTGTCGCCTTGCGGGATGAAGGGGTTGGTTTCCAACGCTCCCCAGTGGGAAGCGAACACGCGCTGTTGTTCCGACGTCATTTTCTGTTCGCGGAAGAACAGCACCTTCCACTCCAGCAACGCGCGGTTCAGCTCTTCGCGAACCCCGGGGGCCAATGACGCTCCGAGGTCGACACCCTCGATTTCGGCCCCGATCACCCGACCGAGGGGACGGAGGGTGAACAGCTCGTAGGGGCGTTCTTCGGCCCCTTCGGGCAGCCGGCGCAGCACGCGCGGGCCTTCGAGGATGCCGTCGGCGGGGGTGGCCGACGAGCGCAGCAGATCGATCGACATCAAGCCCTCCGGGTGGGCGAATCGGCTTGGTTGAGCGGAGTTCGGCCGATCGGGGTGACTTGCCGCGTCGACCGGAGCGCGGCTGTGCCTGCGCCGGCCGGGCGGCCGGGTCGGCTGCGCGGGCGGGTGGCTGGCATGGGCGCGATGGTCGTCAGCGCTGCCGCGGTGGGTCAAGGCTCTTCACGATGTGGAACTGTCCTACGCCCGGCCGAGTGACCACACAGGACGTGATGAGGTTAGATCTCCCCCTACAGGGTGACGAGGTAGGGGCCTGGCCACCTTGAACTGGTTTGTTCCGGGCAGGGGAGGTCCCATGGCGAGCTCGACGAGCGAGCGGCTGCGTGCCGCAGCCGACGCGCTGGACAAGGCCGCGGCCGACGCCGACCAGGCGGCCGGCCGCTTCGCCGAGGCGCGCCTGGAGTCGACGCCGTTCGGCATCTCCGCGCCCGCGCGCGAGCTGGCCGCGCGCTGGGAGGCCGCGCTGGCCGCACGCGATGTCGACGCCCGCGTCCTGGGCGACGCGACGTCCGACCTCGCCGGGCGCCTGCGCATGGCGGCGGGCGGGCACGCGGAGAAGATCCGCCCCGCGGTGGCGACGGCGTTGTTCACCTGATGCCCTTCCTCCACCCGGCGCTGGAGAAGGCCGCCGCGACCCTCGAGCCGCTGCGGAAGGCCGGCGCGCGCCTCGGCGCCCCGGACCCCGTGGCCGCGCTGCAGCAGATCGACTGCTCGCCGCCCGCCATCCGCGAGTCGGCCCGCACCCTGTCGGCCGGCCGCGACGTCCTGGTCACCGCGAGGCTGGCGTTCGAAAGCGGCGCCCACCGCGCGGAACGCCGCTGGGGCGGCGAGCCCGCCGCCCTCTTCCGCACCCGCGCCGACGAGCTCGACGTGCACTACCGGCAGGCCGCCGAAGCCGCCGCCCGCACTGCCGCCGTCGGCCTGGACTTGGCGGATCTGCTGGACCGGCTCGCGGCGGAGACGGCCGCTCAGGTCACTTGCGTCGCCGGGTCAGCCTCGGCGTCCGCGGTCGCGGTACTGGCGGGCGACCGCTCGACGGAAGCGGTGCAACCGGTGATCGAGGCGTGCGCCGCCGTGGTGCGTGCCGTCGAAACGGGCGTCTCGACGATCATGGAGACCATCTCGTTCCTGGAGCCCTTCGGCACGCCGGTCCTGCCGTTCGACTGAGGTTGCTCGTCGTTGACCGGTTCGACCAACGCTCACGGGTTCCGACGGACCCGTGCCCCGGCAACGAACACCCCGAGACCGGCTGCACTGCCGACAGCCCACCCGAACGCAACCACCGGATTCGTCTTTCAAAGACACCCATCCGCCCCAGCGACCCATCCTCGGCAGGTAACCACCACCGGGGGTCCGGGGGCACCGCCCCCGGACGGGGCCTGGGGTTGCACCCCCAGAAAACACAGCGAGCGAGGCACATCGACGCTTTCCGTCGATGTGCCTCGCCCACTCGCGAGCGGTGGCGGTGGGATTTGAACCCACGGACGGGATTAACCGTCACACGATTTCGAGTTCCATTCCCAGTCGTTCGGACCGGTTCAGTATGCTTCTTTTGCCTGTTCAGCCAGCTTCAGCGATCCCACACGACCTGTGGCGAACGTACCTGAACTGAGACTAGAAGTGAGACCAGGCGGTCGGGTCTGGCCTGGTCACTCGGTCGCCGAGTGCGCCTACGCAGCCAACCTCATCCACCGTCACGGCGGCGCCTGAGAGACTTCACGACCCGCGACACCCCCAAGCCCAGCCACGCCCGAATAAGTCGAACGGAATGCCCGTATCACACAGCCACTTCGGTGAGATCAGGACGCGATCCAAGGCGGCAGGCGTTCGCCTGTGCGATGAGCGAACAGAAACTCGTGTCGGCTCCAGAAGGGGTGCTCGCCGCCCAGCGCACCGACGTCGAACTCGATGTCATCGGTTCCGATGAGGCAGATCAGCCGCCGACCGAACAGCAGATGCCATCGGGCGATCGACGCCAAGACTTCCAGCAGGGCCAGCACAGAGGCCTCGTCCTTGCTCCGGACCTGGTCGAGACCCTTCAGAGTCAGGACCAAGAGCGGACGCTCCGCAGTGAGCAGGTAGTCCATCAACCCGTCGTTGAAACCCGGCCAGCTGTCGCGTCCGTAGTCACTCGGCCAATCAGCGATCGCTGCGATCACCGCGTCGCGCAAGGCGTCCGCACCATCGCACGACGCCGCATCCACCTCGACGACCTCGTACCCCAGCCCGGCAAGATCAGTCACGAGGCGAGACAACGCCCACGCGTGCCGGAACAGATGCAGATGCCCGTTGTGAAGCAGCTGAAAATCTTCCGGATGCGTCCCCCGGACACCGTCGTCGAACACCACCACCGGGGCACCATAAGCCACCTCACGCCCCAAGTCACACGAGGTGCTGTCCAGATGATCGCAGGCGGGCTGAAACCGTCCACCGCGCACCTCGCTCATCGAACCGTTCGGGTCGCGCTCAACGAGGCCGTTCGCCGTCGGCACATCGTCGAGAATCCCGCGCGAATCGCGAAAGCGCCGCGTGTCGAGGAGGAGGAGATCATCCCGCTGTCGCGGGAGGACGCCAAGCGGCTCATCCGGGCATCCGGGGAGATCAGGAACGGCGCACGATTCGTTGTGGCCCTCTCGCTCGGCCTCCGTCGTGGCGACGCGCTCGGCCTCAAGTGGGAGGACATTTCGCTCACCTGGAAGCACGGATGCGCGAAGGGTGCTTCCTGTCGACGCACTCTGCTGTCGAGTGAATGCCCGGCACGACGCGGTTCAGGGACGATGCGGGTTCGCCGCTCAATCGGTCAAAGGAACTGGCAGCACGGGTGCAGCATGGACAAGCCGTGCGGGCACGAATTTGGAGCGTTCTGCCCGTCCCGGTGGGGCGGTGGCCTGGTGGTCGGCGAGGTGAAATCCCGGGCCGGTCGGCGGACGATCGGGATCCCACACCCGCTCGCAGAAGCGCTTGATGCTCACCGTGCGGGTCAAACAGAGGAGCGGGAGGCGGCAGGCAATCTGTGGGAGGAGGGTGATTGGGTGTTTGCCACTGCGATCGGCCGGCCAACGCACCCGACGCCTGACCATCGTGCGTGGAAGGCGCTGCTTCGCCTTGCCGAGGTGCGGGACGCTCGGCTGCACGATCTCCGCCACACGGCCGCGACGGTCCTGCTTGAGCTCAAGGTCCCGCTCCCCGCGGTGATGGAGCTGATGGGCTGGTCGAACGCTGCTATCGCGAAGCGGTACATGCACGTCACGAGCGAGCTGACAGCCGCGATCGCAGACCAGGTCGGCAACCACGTTTGGTACACCGACGACGAGCGAGAGGACGACGACGAAGACGGTCCGGAAGGAGTCCTGGTGCCCGCGTAGGGGTACATCTGAGACCAGAACTGAGACCAGATAGCAGAACGCCAGGTGACCGTTTACGGGTCACCCGGCGTTCTGCCTGGTAAGAGCGGTGGCGGTGGGATTTGAACCCACGGACGGGATTAACCGTCACACGATTTCGAGTCGTGCTCCTTCGGCCGCTCGGACACGCCACCGCCGAGAACAATACCGGAGGCCGGAGCCACGGTTTCGGCGGGGTGGCGGCGGGTGGCGAAGTAGGTCTCGAGCAGCGCGGCGCACTCCGTGGCCAGCACGCCGCCGTGGACTTCGGGGCGGTGGTTGAGGCGGCGGTCGCGCACGACGTCCCACAGGGACGACACGGCGCCGGTCTTGGGTTCCCACGCGCCGAAGACCAGGCGGGAGATGCGGGCGAGCACCAGGGCGCCCGCGCACATCGTGCAGGGTTCCAACGTCACGGCGAGCGTGCAGCCCTCCAGGCGCCAGCCGTCGCCGTGGACGCGGGCAGCGGCGCGCAGGGCGAGGATCTCCGCGTGGGCGGTGGGGTCGCCGAGCTCGACGCGAGCGTTGCGGGCCGCGGCGAGTGGCCTTCCGTCAGGGCCGAACACCACGGCGCCGATGGGCACATCGGCGCCTGGACCGCGCGCGGCTTCGAGCGCCGCCTGCACGGCTTCGGTGTCGGCCGGGCGTCTCAGAGCTCGTCCAGCAGTTTCGAGAACTCGGCCGCGAAGCCGCAGCGCTGGGCGATCATCTGGAGCTGCTCGTCGGGGTAGAGATCCACCTCTCCGACGATAACTTCAAGCTCGCCGCCCGGCAGTCCGAGATCGGCGAGGATGTCGAGGTCGCCTTCGGGCCAGACGGCGTCGTCGTCCTCGTCGGGCGGGTCGACGCGCAGGACGTCGAGCACGTCCGCGGCGATGTCGTAGTCGAGCGCCGCCGCGGCGTCCGACAGCAGCAGCGACGGCCCCCGCGGGCTCGGCCGCACGATCACGAAGAACTCGTCGTCCACCGCCAGCAGCCCGAATGCCGCGCCGGTCGAGCGGAGTTTTCCCAGCTCGGTGATCGCCGCGTCGAGCTCCGTGAGCGCCGCGGGATCGAGCGCACTGCACCGCCACCGACCGTCTTCTCGGACCACTGCCATCGCGAAGCCCGTGACCGGCTCTTGCACCGCCATGCGCACACCGTATTCCGCTGCCGATGCGAGCGCACGCACGGTGCACCCGAAGCGTCCGTGGTGCCACTATCGAGCCATGACCGGACCCACCGACCTGCCGACTCTCCCGGACACCCGCCTCGACGGGCTGCTCGACGCCGCGCGGGAGCTGCAGGACCGCACCGTCGCGTTGCGCCGCGCCCTGCACCGCCGGCCGGAGCAGGGGCTCCAGTTGCCCCGGACGCAGGAAGCGATCCGTTCGGCCCTGGCCGACCTGCCTCTTTCCGTGACCGAAGGCCGCGCCACGACGTCGCTCACCGCCGTGCTGCGCGGCGCGCGTCCGGGTCCGGCCGTGCTGCTGCGCGGGGACATGGACGCGCTGCCGCTGCACGAGGACACCGGCCTCGAGTTCTCGTCCGAGGTCGACGACTCCATGCACGCGTGCGGGCACGACACCCACGTCGCCATGCTCGCCTCCGCCGCCCGCCTGCTGGCCTCGCGCGTGGATTCGCTGGCCGGCTCCGTGGTCTTCATGTTCCAGCCCGGCGAGGAAGGCCACCACGGCGCGCGCTTCATGATCCACGAGGGTGTGCTCGACGCCGCCGGCCCGCGCGTCTCGCGCGCCTTCGGCCTCCACATGATGGCCAACGTGCCCACCGGCCTCCTCCAGGTCCGCGGCGGCGCGATGATGGCGTCCGCCGACACCTTCCGCGTCGAGGTCATCGGCCGCGGCGGCCACGGGTCCGCCCCGCAGGAAGCCATCGACCCCGTCCCCGCGGCGGCCGCGATGGTCGGTGCGCTGCAGACGATGGTCACCCGCCGCATCGGCGTCTTCGACCCCGCCGTGATCTCCGTGACCCGCATCGAAGCCGGCACGACCACGAACATCATCCCCGAGACCGCCGTGCTCGAAGGGACCATCCGCACCCTGTCGGAAGCCACGCGCGCCGTGGTCCGGACCGAGCTGCCCCGCGTCTGCGAGTCCATCGGCGCGGCCCACGGGTGCCGCGTCCTGGCCGACATCGACCCGGGCTACCCGCCGACCGTCAACGACTCCGGCGTGGCCGCCGAGGTACTGGCCCTGGGTGCGACGGTCCTGGGCGAGGACAACGTCCAGGAGATCCCCCACCCGATCATGGGGGCGGAGGACTTTTCGTATGTCCTGCAACGGGTTCCGGGGGCGTTCGCGTTTCTCGGGGCCTGCCCGCCGGGAGTGTCGCCCTCGGGCGCTCCGGCCAACCACTCGAACCGGGTGGTGTTCGACGAGTCCGCGATGCCCGCCGGGGTGGCGATGCATGCGGCGTTCGCGTTGAACGCTTTGCGGGGCTGACGGGGTTCATTCGCCCTTTCGCCACGCGACCGGACCGCTCGTGCTCGATCGACGGTGCGAACGGTCCAGTCATGCGGGCGTTCGACGCGCGGGGACCGTTCGCGTGGCGAACGGGGCGGTCGTGGCGGTTCCTGAGCGCAAAGGGTCCCCTCGCACTCCCTGCGGCGGCGCGAGGGGACCGCTCGCTCCGCCGCTGTGGCACGAGAGGTCCCCGCCGGCGCTCGATGCGCCGCGACTGGGCCGGCCGCGCTCGATCGACGGCAAGAACGGTCCAGTTAGCAGCCAGCGCACGAGCGGTCCCGTCGCACCCACACGCGGCGCACAAAAGGCCCGGTCGCGCCGCAACCAGCGCACGAGCGGTCCCGTCGCACCCACACGCAGCGCACAAAAGGCCCGGTCGCGCCGCAACCAGCGCACGAGCGGTCCCGTCGCACCCACACGCAGCGCACAAAAGGTCCAGTCGCGCCGCAACCAGCGCACGAGCGGTCCCGTCGCACCCACACGCAGCGCGTAAAAGGTCCAGTCGCGCCGAAACCGGCGCGCGAATGGTCCAGTCGCACAGCAGCCACCGCGCGAGCAGTCCAGCCGCACCCACACGCTGCGCACGAAAGGACCGGCCGCGCCGCAACCAGCGCACGAGCGGTCCCATCGCGCCGCACGCTGTGCACGAAAACCCCGGTCGCGCCCACACGCTGCGCATGAAAGACCCAGTCCGTCGCAACCGGTGTGCGAAGAGGTCCCGTCGCATCCGCGGGCTGCGCGAAAGGTCCAGTCATGCGCAAGCTCGGCGTGGGGGGACCCTTCGCCCAGCGAACGGTCCCCCCGCGCCGGCCAGATCAAGCCGTCCGGCTCAGCTGTCCGTTCTCCAGGTGCCCGGCGAACCGCCGGTGCCACTCCGGGTGCCCGACGAGCGACAGGCGCACGTCGTACCAGCCGGAGTTGTCGGCGAGCGCGTCGATGCTGACGGTGTGCGAGCCGTGCGGGCCGACGACAAAACCGGGGCGGCCCTTCATCGTCAACGTCGCCGAACGGGACGACGAATTCGTCACCTTGACCTGAAAAACCGGATGCGCGGCCGATCCCGAAATGGCAGCCGCAACCTCCACTCCCGCGGTCGACGAATCCCCGGACGCCTCCACCACAAATCCATTCGGCCCGCGAACAGCGATATCATAAGAACCGGAAAACGCAATCTTCCCCGCAGCCGACCTACCACCGGAAACGTCGAACCGCAGCGAAACCCCACCGGCGTGATAAGCGTAAGAAGCCAGCTGCAATCCAGCCGCCCCGTGGTTCGACGCCCGCAAAGCCAGCGACCCGGCGCCCACCGAAACAAAAGCCACCGGCTGGTACGGCAACGCCCGCGCCGGAGCCGTGCCGCGTTCCTGTTCCGGCATCGACTGCTGCCCCGGCAGCGGGGGCGCGGGCTTGGGCAGCTTCGCCTGCGTGCGGTCCGCTTCGGCGCGCAACGCCGTCGCGTCCGGCAGCGCGGGGATCGAAACATCCCGACGCGAAAAGTCGAAGCAGCTCGTCAGGTCACCGCAGATCTCGCGCCGCCACGCGGAGATGTTGGGCTCGCGCACCCCCGTCGACGTCTCCAGGAACCGCAGCACGGACGCGTGGTCGAAGACCTGCGAGTTCACGAACCCACCACGGCTCCACGGCGAGATCACCGTCATCGGCACGCGCGGACCGAGGCCGATCGGCGCCGGCGCGCCCGTCCCGACGCCGCCGGGGCCCGAGGGCTGGTTCACCGGCAGCAGCTCGCCCGGGGTCCCGGCCGGAGCGCACGGCGGGACGACGTGGTCGAAGAACCCGTCGTTCTCGTCGTAGTTGATCAAGGCCACAGTGGACTCCCACAGCTTCGGGTTGTCCCACAACGCCTTCAGCACGCCCTGCGTGTAAGCCGCACCGTCGACCGGCCGCGCGGCCGGGTGTTCGCAGTACGCGTACGGCGCCACCACCCACGACACCGCCGGCAACGTCCCCGCCTTGCAGTCCGCCACGAACTGCTGCAGCACGCGGTCGACGTTCTTGCCCTGCCCCGAATCCGCCTCCCACTGCGCGCAGGCAGGCCCGTTCGGCGAGCTGGCGCTTCTTCGGGTCCGGCGACGCCAGCGCGTCGTGGTACTGCTGGAACAGCCACAGTGGATTGTCGCCGTAGTCGCCGACGTAGCCGTCCGCGCCGTCGCCGGCCCGCCGAGCTCGCCGTCCGGGTCGATCATGCCCGTCCAGTGGTAGAGGCGGTTGGGCGTAGTCGGGCCCTGCAGCGAGCAGAAGTAGTTGTCGCACAAGGTGAACGCGCTCGCGAGGGCCCGGTGGAACGGCAGGTCTTCGCGGTTGAAATAGCGCATGGTCATCTCGGTCTTGGCCGGGACCCACGCGTTGTAGACGCCGTTGGCTTACGCCTGGTGCGTCGTGGCCCAGTCGTGCGCGAGGTCGCCGAGGTCCTGGCCGTCGGCGAGCGCGGTGTCGACGTGGAACGGCAGCAGGTACCCGCCGTCGGTGCGCTTCGCGTCGGGCTGGCGGAACACGTCGCGCACCGCGGCGGTGTCGCCGAACCCGCGGACACCGGCCGCCGTGCCGTAGTAGTGGTCGAACGACCGGTTCTCCTGCATGAGCACCACCACGTGCTCGACGTCGTCGAGGCTGCCGCGCCGCTGGGGACCCGTGGCCGCCTCGGCGAACGCGCCGCCGAGACCCGCCGCCGAGACCCGCCGCCGCGCCTGCCATGCCGGCCGCCGCCGCGCCGCCGAGCACCGAGCGACGGCTCAGCCGCCCTTCCGCCTGCCCCATTCCGTACCTCCTCGTCCGGAATGGGCGTAACGAGATCCACATCACACGCGGCAAGCGGCCTTCCCCAGGCCACGGCGGACGACAAGCAGCTGAATGTGAACCGCCGCTGAACACGGTGGCAATTAAACAACAGTGTTGATTTAATAAGGGACATGACGACCGAAACCGAGCTCATCCAGGAGCTCCTCGAGCAGGAGAGCCGGCTGGTGTTCCCCCGGTTCGACAACGAGACCGCCCTCGCGCTCGGCCAGCACCTGCTCGCCGCGGCGCGCGAACGCGCCCTGCCCGTCACCATCTCCGTGCGCAGAAACGGACAGCGGTTGTTCCACGCCGCACTCCCGGGAACATCGGCCGACAACGACGCGTGGATCGACCGCAAGAGCCGCGTCGTCGACCGCTACGGGCACAGCTCGTTCCTCGTGGGCGCCCAGTTCCGCGCGAAGGGCAGCAGCTTCGAGGCCGACTCGCGCCTCGACCCCGACCTCTACGCGGCCCACGGCGGCGTGGTCCCGGTGCTGGTCAAGGACGTCGGGCCGATCGGCACGGTCGGCGTCTCGGGTCTGCCGCAGGCCGATGACCACGCGTTCGTGGTCGAGCAGCTCGCCGCGTTCCTCGCGGGCTGAAAAACTCCGCACAAAAACCCGTAGCCCGCGCACCAGAAGTTGTCGATTCGGCGCATCCCTCGTTCGACGGTTCACCACAGATCCGACGAACGAGGGAGACGACCGATGGGCAAGCTGACCGTCACGGCGTTCCTGACCCTGGACGGCGTGGTGCGCGGACCGGGTCACGTCGACGCGCAGATGGGCGCGGCGCTGGCCCGCTGGCAGCGCCGCGCGTCAGCGTTCCTGCAGGTCAGGAACGTCGCCGACTATTGTCCGAGCTCCGGTGACCTGCCCCGGCACGTCGTCACCGGCGACCTCGCCGCCGAGGTCCGCCGGCTGAAGACGCGCTACGACGGAGAGCTGCAGCTCCACGCCAGCGGCAGCCTCGTGGCCGAGCTGGACGACCTCGTCGACGAGTACCGCCTGCTCGTCTTCCCCGTCGTCCTCGGCGAAGGCCATCCGCTGTTCCCCGCCGGCGCCCACCCGCTCGCGCTGCGCCCCCTGTCGACGAGCGCGACGAGCACCGGCGTCGTCATCCAGGAGTACGCGGCCGCGGGCGCCCCGACGTTCGGGTCGATGGCATGACCACGCTCACCGCCACCACGTTCGTCTCCCTCGACGGCGTGGTGCAGGGCCCGGGCACGCCCGCCGAAGACCCGCGTGGCGGCTTCGACCTCGGCGGCTGGCTCACGCCGTACTACGACGCGGTGATGGCCGAGTACACCGCGGACTGGTTCTCGCGCGCCGACGCGTTCCTGCTCGGACGCCGCACCTATGAGATCTTCGCGGGCTACTGGCCCACGGTCGGCGGCTCCGACCCGATCGCGGGACCGCTCAACTCGCTGCCGAAGTACGTCGCCTCGCGCACGCTCACGCGCTCGTCGTGGCAGGGCACCGCGTTCCTGCGCGACGACGTCGTGCGGGCCGTGACCGAGCTCAAGGCCGAGCCCGGACGCGAGCTGCAGGTGCACGGCAGCGGCGATCTGCTTCGGACACTCATGGCCGCCGGCCTGGTGGACGAGCACCGCGTGTGGGTGTTCCCGGTGGTGTTGGGAAAGGGACAACGGCTGTTCCCGCCGGGATCAGCGCGCCAGTCACTGCGGCTCGTCGAGCACCGCACGACCGGCAAGGGCGTCTCCGTGCAGGTCTACCGGACCGCCCGACCCGAAGATCAGGACGCTTGACCCACCACGTCGTGCTACCCTCTGCGCCGACACATCATATATCAGATCGGACACACCGGTGGCGTTCGAACAGCAGAAACGGCGGCTGGCAGGCGTCGTCGCGATCCCCGTGACGCCGTTCAATGGGAGCGGCGGAGTCGAGGCCGAGACGTACGGCCGGCTCGTCGAGCGACTGGTGACCAGCGGCGTCGAGGTGGTCACGCCCAACGGCAACACCGGCGAGTTCTACGCGCTCGACGAGCACGAGACCCGGCTGTGCGTCGAGGTCACGGTGAAGGCGGCGCGGGAGGCGAGTGTGCTGGCCGGCGTCGGGCACGACGTGCGCACGGCTGTGAAGGCGGCGCGGCACGCGCGCGACACCGGTGCCGACCTGGTGATGATCCATCAGCCGGTGCACCCGTACGTCTCGCGCGAGGGCTGGGTCGAGTACCACCGCGCGATCGCGTCGGCCGTGCCGGAGGTGGGCGTGGTGCTGTACGTGCGCAACCCCGATATCGGCGGTGAAGAACTCGCACGCCTCGCCGACGCGGCGCCGAATGTGATCGGTGTGAAGTACGCGGTGCCAGATCCTGTTCGTTTTGCGACAGTTTCGCGTGACGCCGGCCTCGAACGGTTCGTGTGGATCGCGGGGCTGGCCGAACTTTCGGCGCCGGGTTATTTCGCCGTGGGCGCGCAGGGGTTCACGTCGGGGCTGGTGAACGTCGCGCCGCGCATCTCGCTCGATCTGTTCGCCCGGCTGCGCGAGGGCGATTTCGCCGGTGCCATGCAGCTGTGGGAACTGATCCGGCCGTTCGAACAGCTGCGCGCGGCCGAACACAACGCCAACAACGTGAGCGTGGTCAAGGACGCGTTGTCACAACTGGGCCTCTGCCGGCCCGACGTGCGCCCGCCGAGCCGGCTGCTGACCGCAGCCGAGCGCGAGCGGATTTTCGGTCTGCTGTCGTCGTGGGGACTTTCGTAAGGTTTCTCGACACGGCGGGCAATTGCCTTCCCACGCCAAGGATGAGAGGGTAGGTACAGGCTGCGGTGCCACCGCGGCCAGGCCCCAGCGCCCTTCTCCCGGACTGGACCCGGACCCGTCGTGGCCGGAAACCGTCGCTGGACAAGCGATTCGCCTGAACCAGAGCGGTGCTGGCATGACTTCGTCCTCAACTTTCGACACCACGGAACCGTCCGCCGGAAGCGATTTCGCCGAACTTTCCCGGTTGGTCAAAGCCGCCGGGCTTCTGAAGCGCCGTCGCGTGGCCTACGGCATCCGCATCGGCCTCAACCTCGCCGCCTTCGCGGGCGGCTGGGTGGCGTTCGCGTTCCTCGGAGACTCGTGGTGGCAGCTTTTCCTCGCTGCCTTCTTCGCGATGATGTTCGCGCAGCTGGCCTTCATCGGCCACGACGCCGGGCACAAGCAGATCTTCTCCAGCCGCAAGGCCAACGACGCCACCGGACTCGTCCACGGTGGACTCACCGGGCTCAGCTACGGCTGGTGGATCGCCACCCACAACCGTCACCACGCCAACCCGAACCACGAGGACGAGGACCCCGACGTCGACATCGCCGCGCTCGCGTTCTCGCGAGCGCAGAGCCACGAAAAGCGCGGGTTCCTGCGCTGGGTGGCGAAGTACCAGGCGTTCTTGTTCTTCCCGCTACTGCTGCTCGAAGGCCTCAACCTGCACGTGGCGAGTGTTCGCGCCGTGTGGGCGGGTGACATGCGCCGGCACAAACTCGAGTCGGCCTTGCTGATCGGGCACCTGGTGGCGTACCTGGCCGCGGTGTTCGTCGTGTTGTCACCGCTGACGGGTCTGGTGTTCATCGTCGTACACCAGTTCCTGTGGGGCTTGTACATGGGATGTTCGTTCGCTCCCAACCACAAGGGCATGGAAATGCTCACGGCGGGCCACAAGCTCGACTTCCTGCGCAAGCAGGTGCTGACGTCGCGCAACATCCGCGGCGGCGTCGTCGTCGACTTCGCCCTCGGCGGCCTCAACTACCAGATCGAACACCACCTCTTCCCCAGCATGGCCCGCGGAAACCTCAAGCACGCGCAGGTCATCGTGCGCGAGTTCTGCGCCCGCCACGGGATTTCCTACGCCCAGTGCGGATGGGCGCGCTCCTACGGCTACGTGCTCGAACACCTCCACTCCGTCGGCGCTCCCCTGCGCGAGCGCACGCCGGAGCCGGCCACGTCATGACCGCCGCCGAACACGACACGCCGACCGAGGCCCGGCCCGAGACGTCCTGCCCCAGCTGCCCGCACCCGCTCGAAGAACACGACGTGATCGCCCGCAGGTACTGCGCGGCGACCGCCGCCGGTCACACCGAGCGCGGCTGCGTTTGCGGCGCCGCGAAAAAAGCCGAACACCGAGGACGATGATGACCGCCACTGCCCCGCCGAGCCGGTACGAAACCCGGGTCGAGCGTGTGAAGAAGATCGTGCTGGACAACACCGAGCTCTCCGACGAAAAAGCCCGTGAGCTGGCCGTGCAGATGGTGCACGCGCTGGACACGGTTCCGGAGAAGATGCGCTGACCGGACTCGCCCGAGCGTCGGCACCGCGAACGGGATCGCGGTGCCGCGCCTCGAGTTCCCGCGCCGGGACCCTGAAAAGTGTTACCCGACTGGCAGTACTTGCGGGAAATCGAACAGCTCGAACACCACCGGCGAGAATGTTGTCACTTCAGCGACATTCCCCCGCGCGATTCGCAACACGTTGAGCCCGAACGCCCGGAACTCGCCGTCGAGCCGGACGTAGGTCGCGAGCGCCGGGAGGCCGTTGGCTCGTGTTGCCAGCACGTGGAAAGCGACGGCGTCCGGACCGCGCAGCGCCGGCGCCCAGCCTTCGAGCACCGTCTCACGGCCCGTGTACCAAGTCGGCTCCGCGCCGACGTGCCCGCCGGCGCCCGGGGCGTGACTGCAGCGGACGTCTTCGCGCAGCAGCGAGGCGAACGCCTCTTCGTCGTGATCCACCAACGCCGCCATGTACCGAGCCACCACGGCGCGTTCCTCGTCGCTGCCCTCGGCGGACCAGTCCGTGCGCTGCGCCGGCAGGTGCTCCTTCAGCGCCGCACGCGCCTGCAGCACGGCGGTGTTGATCGACGCCGGCGTCGTCTCGAGCGCGGCCGCCGTCTCGCGGGCCGACCAGCCGAGCACGTCACGCAGCACGACCGCCGCACGGCGCCGCGGGGACAGGTGCTGGATCGCCGCGAGGAACGCCAGCTCCACCGTTTCGCGCGCGACCACCTCACCGAGCACGTCATCGGGTACCGGCTGCAGCCACGGCACCGCGACGTCGGGCCGCGGCGCCAGATCGGAACCGCTCGCCGCCGGCAAGTCGAGAACGGGCAGCTCACGCGGGTGCGCGGCGAGGTGATCCAGGCACGCATTCGTCGCGATGCGGTACAGCCAGGCGCGCAGGCCCGCGCGGCCGTCGTAGGTGCCGCGGCCGCGCCACGCGCGCAGCAGCGTCTCCTGCACCAGGTCCTCGGCCTCGTCGAAAGAACCCAGCAGCCGGTAGCAGTGCACCCGCAGCTCGTGGCGGTGCGTCTCGGTTTCGGTCGCGAAGTCCGTCATCTCTTCCACCATGTCCCATGAGACGGGACGCGGCGGGAAAATTCGACTCTTCGCAGGTCAAACGGAATTGTGGCCGAAGTTACTCGCGCGTTAAGAACGTGTCAGCGCGGCCGGGCGGAGCGTCAGGGTGGTGTTCACGGCTGGGGCGAATCGAACACCACCGCAGTGTGCTGACGGTGTCCGAATTCGCACATCGCCCGGAGGTCACCGTGACACTCAGCGAGCTCCTCCCCAGCCTCGGTTGTGAGGCCGCCGACCATCTCGAGCCGGGGCTCTGGCCGCGCAGCACCTGCCTCGGCGAAGGCGGTGAGCTGATCTTCGCGGGTGCTCCGGTGAGCCACCTGGCCAACCGGTTCGGGACCCCGGCGTACCTCATCGACGAGGCCCAGGTGCGCGACACCGCGCGCGCCTACCGCCGCGCCCTGCCCGAGGCCGAAGTGGCATTCGCGAGCAAGGCGCTGTGTACGCGCGCCGTGCTGCGCTGGGTGGCCGAGGAAGGCCTGTCGCTGGACACGTGCTCGGCGGGCGAGCTCGCCGTGGCGCGGTCGGTCGGCTTCCCCGCCGAGCGCATCCTGTTGCACGGCAACGCGAAAACCCCCGAAGACCTCAAGGCCGCGCTGGAGTACGGCGTGCGCCGCATCGTGCTCGACTCGCTCGACGAGATCGAGCAGCTCGGCGCTCTGGCGCACGGCGCGCAGCAGGTGATGATCCGCGTGACACCCGGCGTCTCCGGCGACACGCACGCGGCGATCACCACCGGCACCGAGGGGCAGAAGTTCGGCTTCTCGCTGCGCCCGGACGTCCGCGACAACGTGGACCGCGCCGTCGCCGCCGTGCTCGCGCAGCCCGGGCTCAGGCTGGTGGGGCTCCACTGCCACATCGGCTCGCAGGTCGCCCGCGTCGACCGGTACGAGGAGGCTGCGCGGCGGATGGTGGAGGTGCTGGTGCGCGTGCGTGACCAGTACGGCGTCACCCTGCACGAGCTGGACCTCGGCGGCGGCCACGCCGTGCCGTACCTCGACCGCGAGGCCTCGTTCGACCTCGACGGCTACGCGCGTCGGCTCCGGGTCGCGCTGGCCTATGAATGCTCGTCGCACGACTTTCCGTTGCCCCGCTTGACGATCGAGCCCGGCCGCGCGATCGTCGGCCCCGCCGGGATCACGGTCTACCGGGTCTGCGCGGTGAAGCGCGGCAGCCGGACGTTCGTCGCCGTCGACGGCGGCATGAGCGACAACGCGCGCCCCGCGCTGTACGGCGCCCGCTACACCGCGCGCCTCGTCGGTCGGCACACGAAGGCCGCGCGCACGCCGATGACCGTGGTCGGCCGCCACTGCGAGTCGGGTGACGTGCTGGCCGACGACGTCTGCCTGCCCGACGACGTCCACGCGGGCGACCTGCTGGCCGTGCCGTGCACCGGCGCGTACCACCATTCGCTGGCGTCGAACTACAACCTCGTTGGCCGCCCGCCGCTCATCGGCGTGCGTGACGGCGTCGCGAAGCTGCTCGTGCCGCGCGAAACCGAGGAGGACCTGCTGCGGCGCTGCTGACCGTTGCCGGTTGCTGACCTCAGCCCCAGGTCAGCAACCGGTAGTGCAGCCCCGTCGTCGACTCCTGCCACTCGCCGGTGGAGTCCGGCGGGCGCCCCACTTCAGGCGCGTACGTGTCGCCCTCGAAGTGCTCCTGGATCTCGGTGACCACGATCCGGTCCGCGAACGGCAGCGCCGCCCGGTACACCGCTTCGCCGCCCATCACCCACACGTCCTCGGACACCGCGGCGAGCGCCTGCGACAGGTCGGGGAACGTCTCGACGCCGTCCTGCGCAGTGCTCGACAACACGAGGTTGCGCCGGCCGGGCAGCGGCCGGAACTTCGGCGGCAGCGACTCCCACGTGCGGCGGCCCATCAGCACGGTCGCGCCCGAGGTCAACGTGCGGAAGTGCTTCATGTCCTCCGGCAGCTGCCACGGCAACGCGCCGTCGCGGCCGATCACGCCGTTGGCCGACTGCGCCCAGACCAGCCCGATCACACCGCCACCGGTGCCTTGATACCGGGATGGGGGTCGTAGCCGTCGACCGAGATGTGCTCGTAGGTGTAGTCGAACAGGCTGCCGGCCGGCTTCAGGCTCAGCGTCGGGAACGGGCGCGCCTCACGCGAGAGCTGTGTGCGGACCTGCTCGACGTGGTTGTCGTAGATGTGGCAGTCGCCGCCGGTCCACACGAAGTCGCCAACGCGCAGGCCCACCTGCTCGGCGATCATGTGCGTGAGCAGGGCGTAGCTCGCGATGTTGAACGGCACGCCGAGGAACAGGTCGGCACTGCGCTGGTAGAGCTGGCAGGACAGCTCGCCGTCGGCGACGTAGAACTGGAAGAACGCGTGGCACGGCGGCAGCGCCATCCGCGGGATGTCGGCGACGTTCCACGCGGACACGATGATCCGGCGTGAGTCGGGGTTCTCGCGCAGCGTCTTGAGCACTTCGCTGATCTGGTCGACGTGCCCGCCGTCAGGGGTCGGCCACGAGCGCCACTGGACGCCGTAGACCGGGCCGAGGTCGCCCTCGGCCGACGCCCACTCGTCCCAGATCGTGACGCCGTTGTCCTGCAGCCAGGAGACGTTGGAGTCGCCGCGCAGGAACCACAGCAGCTCGTAGGCGATCGAGCGGAAGTGGACCTTCTTGGTCGTGACCAGCGGGAAGCCGTCGGCCAGCCGGTAGCGCAGCTGGTGCCCGAAGATCGACCGCGTGCCGGTGCCTGTGCGGTCCTGCTTGACCGCGCCCGCGTCGAGCACGTGGCGGAGCAGGTCTTCGTACTGTGTGTCCGGCATGCCCACCAGCCTAAATCAGGCCTCGATCGACTCGCCGTCACGCGCCACCGACCCGCGGGGCAGGCGCCGGCCGGCGAAGAACTCCCGGCACGCGCGGTGCACGGCGAACATCAGCGGGAACCCGGCCAGGATCGACACGACCCCGATCACCGCGACGCCGCCGATGCCGAACACGGTGGTCTCCCCGGCGTCCGGCTTCGCGTATTCGATCACCGCGAGCACGAGCACGGCCAGGAAGAACACCCCGCCGACGAACGGCAGCACCCCGCGCAGGACGAAGTGGCGCAGGCCGGTCAGCAGGGTCTTGCGGAACACCCAGACGCACGCCAGCGCCGTCATCGTGTACTCGATCGCGATGGTGAGGCCGACGGCGTCGACGGAGTCCGAGAGCACGTTGTCGCTCCACACCGCGAGGAGCACGTAGAGCACGAGCGAGACGAGCCCGAACGTCCAGGTGGAGACCGACGGCGTCTGGTACTTCGGGTGCACGCGGCCGAAGACCTTGGGCAGTGCGCCGTGGCTGGCCATCGACAGCGTGGTGCGCGCGGCGGGCATGATCGTCGCCTGGCTGGTGGCGGCGCCGCTGGTGAGCACGGAGACGATGAGCAGCAGGCCCATCACCTTGCCGAGCCCGGAGCCGCCGAACACCGCGCCGCCGAGGCCGGCCAGCACATCTTCGGAGTTGGCCTCGTTGCCCAGCCCGATGCCGCTCTCGCCGACACCGGCGAACGCGATCGCGGCGACCGTGACGAGCAGGTAGTTGAGCACGAGCAGCACGGTCGAGAGCACGGCAGCGCGGCCGGGCGCGCGGCGCGGGTCGGCCGACTCCTCGTTGACCGACAGCGAGCTTTCCCAGCCCCAGTAGATGAACACGGCCAGCAGCACCGCCGAGACGGCCGTGCCGAGGTTGACGCCGTTGGGCCACAGCCAGCTCCACTGCGGGTGGGTCGCCTGCGGGCCGGCGCTGCCGTCGTAGACGCGGACGAGGGCGACGACGGAGAAGACGACGAGCACGGCGAGCTCGATGCCCAGCAGGATCCACTGGGCGCGCGCGGATACCTCGATGCCGCGGTAGCACAGGTAGCAGAGGGCGAGCAGCCACGCGCAGCCGATGGCGGTGGTCACGGCGCGGTTGTCCGCGAGGCTGTCGGCGCCCAGCAGGAGCAGCGTGTAGCGGCCGGTGAGCGCCGACTGGCTGCTCATGACCAGCAGCTGCGCGACGGTGACCACCCAGCCCGTCATCCAGCCCGCGCGGCTGCCGAACGCGCGCGTCGCCCAGGTGAAGTTGGTGCCGCAGTCGGGTTCGGCGGTGTTGAGCTCGCGGAACGCGACGGCGACGAAGAGGACGGGGATGAACGACAGCAGGATGAACGCGGCCGCCTTGAAGCCGGCGCCCGCGAGCACGATGAAGCCGAGCGTCGCGGCGATCGAGTACGCCGGGGCCGTCGACGACATCCCGATGACCATCGCCGACACCATGCCCAGCGCCCCGGTGCGGAGGCCCTTGGCCGGCACGACCGGAGCGGGGTGTGCACGGAGCGCGACGGCTTCGGACATGACGGGTCCTCCTTATGGGGGTGGGATTTGGTCAGAGCCGCTCGACTTCACTAGGCCTTCCGGGTCTTTCCGGGCCTCTTACGGCCGCCAGACGGTACCGGGTGGGCACCCGGGCCGGGCACCCCGTGTGCGCCGTCGCACACCTGTGCGCCGAAAACATCACCTCGATGGCGACTTGACCACTGATTTCGCCGTTGTCATCGGCCTTGCCTGGGAATCGCGTGAATCCCGAATCAAACTCCTGTTCCGGCGCGAGGGCAGATACGCTGCGCGCCTAAGGAATCACATGCCGAAACACAGGGAGGGACGGCATGGGTGACGGAAACCGTACGAAGATCGAGGAGCAACGCCCGCCGAAGGCGTTGGACGGCACCGACAGAACCTTGATCGCCCTACTCCAGAGTGACGGCCGCGCCTCGTTCACCGCGCTGGCCAAAGCCGTCGGGCTCTCCGAGGGCGCGGTGCGCCAGCGCGTCCAACGACTGCTTCGCGACGACATGATGCAGATAGTCGCCGTGACGGCCCCCGAACACGTCGATCTGACCCGCCAGGCCATGATCGGCATCACCGTGAGCGGCGACCCGCGGGAGGTCGCCAACCGCCTGTCGGACCTCGCCGACGTCCATCAGGTCGTCCTCTGCGCCGGCCGCTTCGACCTCCTGGCCTCACTGATCTGCCGCGACGACGAGCACCTGCTGGCCGTCTTGGGAGACCAGGTGCGCCCCATCCCCGGGGTGACGTCCACGGAGCTGTTCGTGTACCTGAAGCTGGCCAAGCAGAACTACGCGTGGGGCAACCTGACCGTGTGAGGTTTTCTCCGCGTTTCTCGGATGAGGCCGGGTCCCCGCCTCACTTCCGAGCTTTCAGGGCTGCAGTGTCCGGGTGGTGAGGTGGAGTTTCCGGTTCTGCTGACCGTCTGGGTGTAGATGTCGTTCTCGTGGCTGCCGCGTTGCCACGGCGCGTGGGGATCGCAGAAGTAGACCGGCAAGTTCGTGACCTGGGCGAAACTGGCGCAGGTGCCTTTCACTGCCTTGGTCCCCCGTCAACGGGTGCCGCAGTTGCGCGCGGACTGGTCGTACCTCCAGGGGCTCGGTAGTTCCTTTCGCAGGTCACATGCCACTCCAGCCGGTCAGGACAGTCACGGCGCAGCGTGCGGGTGATGTGCTGCGGCCGCCACCGCGGGGTCAGCCCATCTTGACGATCGCCCGTAATGCCGGGATCCACAGCGAGTCTGCGGGTCTTGGGACGGGCTCGCCGGCCCACAGCGATCTGATCGGCGGTGAGGCTGATAGGTCCCTGACCGGTTGCTGGTTGCGGCCCAGTTCCGGGCTGGTCGTCGAGAACTGCCAGCGATGTCCCAGACTCACGGACCCGGTCGGCGATCAGGATCCGCTCCTCCAGCATGGGAAGCCGCGGGCAACACCGAACTCTGTGGACAGGTGCTGCCTCGGACGAGTGGGTTGTGGACAACTCGGAGCCGCCGTGCGCCAGGCACCAGATCCGATATCTGATGGGAGGCATCCACCACGCCGGCACCGAGCGCCTTCCACAGCCGCAACAACCTCACCGGTCAACGGCTCTCGGCCGCGCGGGACAACAACGCCGGGCCGTCACCGCAGCCCAGCGCTTCCCTCACACATAACGGCGATGACTCACCCGCCCACCACCATCCGACACCGCCCCACGCAACGCCGCCGGAAGCGGTCCGTCGTGCACGATCCCGAGCCGCTGGGTCGCCCGGGTGAGGGCGACGTACAGCTCCGCCGCCCCGCGAGAGCTCGCCGCGAGGATGCCGGCGGGGTCCACGACGAGCACCGCGTCGTACTCCAGGCCCTTGGTCGCCGACGGCGGCACCGCGCCCGCCAACCCCGGCGGCCCGATCACCACACTCGTGCCCTCGCGGGAAGCCTCCGAGTCGACAAAAGCAGAAATCGCCAAGTCGTAGG
Source organism: Amycolatopsis sp. NPDC049253 (assembly GCF_040678995.1). Classification (NCBI taxonomy): domain Bacteria; kingdom Bacillati; phylum Actinomycetota; class Actinomycetes; order Pseudonocardiales; family Pseudonocardiaceae; genus Amycolatopsis; species Amycolatopsis sp. NPDC049253. The sequence goes on from NZ_JBFAQX010000007.1 coordinate 293,551, forward strand.
AAGAAACCCGGCGCGACCAAGGTGAGACCCCGCAGGACCGCACCGACTCCGGCGGGCGCACCCCCGGCGCGAACTCCGCCAGCAGCCGCGCCGCCACCGCCATGATCTCGGTCGGCGTCCGGTAGTTCACCGTGAGCGGCCGGAAAACCCACCGGTCCGCGACGTAGCGTGACAACACCTCGGCCCACGACCGCGCGCCTGCTGCCGAACGCCGTTGCGCGAGGTCGCCCACGATCGTGAACGACCGGCTGGGACAGCGCCGCATGAGCACCCGCCAGTCCATTTCGGACAGTTCCTGCGCCTCGTCGACGACGACGTGCCCGTAGGTCCAGTCGCGGTCCGCGGCGGCGCGCTCGGCGAGGGCGCGGTTGTCGCGCTCTCGGTGACGCTCCGCGAGCGCGCGCTCGTCCAGCACATCGGCGGCGGTGAGCTGCTCCTCGTCGTCCATCGCCTCCTCGACCTCCAGGACGTCGAGCACACCGGCGGCGTAGTTCTCCTCGACCCGCGCCCGCCGCGCGGCGGCGCGCTCCACCGAACGGTCCTCGCCGAGCAGGTCGACGGCCTCGTCCAGCAGCGGCACGTCCGACACCGTCCACGCCGCGCCGTGCGTCCGGTACAGCGCGGGCGCCCCGCCGGCCGCCGCCACGCGGGTGCGCGACGAATACAGCTGCGCGAGCAGCCGGCGCGGCGTCAGCAACGGCCACAGCCGGTCGAGCGCCGCCGCGAGCTGCTCGTGATCCGCCAGCTCCGCCAGCACCTCGGCGCACAACTCGGCCCGCATCCCGTCCGACGGCGACAGCCAGCCCGCCCCGATCCGGTCCACCGCGCGCTCCGCCAGCCCCCGCCGGACGGCCTCGCGGAACACCGGCCGGGCCTCGTTGTGCGGCAGCCCGGTCGCACGGGCCTCGTCGCGCGCCGCACGGGCGACGTTCGCGTCGAGCAGCACCGGGCCGTCCGTCAGCTCGATCGCCACTGGCTCCGGCGGCAGCTCCTGCCGATCCGCGACGGCCGCGGCCAGCACGTCGAGCATCGCCAGCGATCCTTTGATGCGCTGCAGTTCGGGCTCGTCCTCGGCCGTCACGCTCAGCCCGGGCACGAGGTCGCCCGGCGTCTGGAACACGACGTCGGTCTCACCGAGCGACGGCAGCACGCGGCTGATGTGATCGAGGAACGCCGGGCTCGGCCCGACGACCAGCACGCCGCGCCGTTGCAGCCGCTCGCGCTTCGTGTACAGCAGGTACGCGACGCGGTGCAGCGCGACGGCCGTTTTCCCGGTCCCCGGCCCGCCCTCGACCACGACGACGCCGGGGTGCCGCAGCCGGATGATCTCGTCCTGCTCGGCCTGGATCGTCGCGACGATGTCGCGCATCCCGTCGCGGCGGGGCGCGTTGACGGCGGCCAGCAGCGCGGCGTCGCCCCTGGTCCCGCCGCTGTCGCCGAGGAATTCGTCGGTGAAATCGACAACGCGCCGGCCCCGCGTGTGGAACTGCCGGCGTCGCGCCATTCCTTCCGGTGACGCCGCGGTGGCGCAGTAGAACGCGCTCGCGACCGGCGCGCGCCAATCCACGAGCAGAGGTTCGTAGTCGTTGTCCTCGTCGAAAATGCCCAGCCGGCCGATGTACGTCCGTTCACCGGAAAGGGCGTCGAGACGGCCGAAGCACAATCCGTTGTACGCCACATCGAGCCGCGCGACGGCCTTCGCGCGCTGGGCGGCCTGGACGTCGCGCTCCCACAGCACGTGGCCAGGTTCGCGCAGCGCCTTGACATGCGCTCCGTTCGCCCGCTCCTGCTCGGCGGCGAGCCGATCGTAGAGCGACACGACGTACGCGCGTTCCGCTTGCAATTCCTCGTCGTACCCCTGATTTGACAAGTTCCCTCACAGCGTTTATCCTGATACCAGGTTCGGCGTTCACATGCGGTTTCGACCTGAGCGCCGATTTTCTATTGTCCAGGTCCTGTCAAGTCGAGTCCTTCGGGCAGGAAAAAGGCGCCCCTCGACGTGCGGGGCGCCTTTCCCGGCAGGTCTCAGCCGAGCAGGAAATCGCGGACAGGCAGAGTGCGGTCGACCACGCACACGTCGCCGAGCAGGCCGTAGAAGCTCTGCTCCACCTTGCCGTCGTAGGCGTATGCGCCCACGAACCAGCCGCCGCCCGGGTTGGCCAAACCGTTGGCGGGCGTCTTCGGGTTGCGCGGCAGGGGGAGCCGTCGACGTACGTCGTGGTGTGCTTGCCGTCGTTGGCCACGGCGACGTGCCACCACCTGGCCAGCTCATCGGCGCACGCGGTCCCGCCGCATGGGGCGGTGAAAGCGCCCCAACGCGCTCGCCCACGGCTCACACGGCAGTCGCGCGGCAGGGCCTCGCCGTCGGCAAGGTCTCGCGGTGCTGCCCCGCCAACGCCCGAGTCCTCAGCAGCAGGCCGAGCGGTCCGGCCAGCCTGCGGGCGCAGCTCGTCAGCCCGTCAGCGCTGTCGGTCGCGCGCCGGCCGAGTCGGGCCGGGGACCGGGTCGTCTTTGGGGAGGCGGAGGGGTAGGACGAACCACAGCAAGCCGAACAGCAGGACCGTGAAACCGCCCGCTGCGATGAGGGCTGGGGTGCCGTAGACGACCTTCGCGATGAGGGCGACCGTCAGCGTGACCGCCCCGGCGAGGCAGCCGAAGCCGGCGAGCACGACGCGGTTGCCGACGCGCAGGATCTCATCGCGGCGGCCCGTGCGGAACAGTAGGCGGTGCCACGCCGCGGGCGCGGTGAGCAGCGCCGTGGCGGCGACCGCCAGCAGCACCGCGACCAGGTGCAGCATCTTCTCGAGCCCGCTCGCCGCCTGGAACCGATCCGTGAACACGACCGCCAGCAGGAACCCGAAGAGGATCTGCACCCCGGCCTGCGCGACGCGCAGCTCCTGAAGCAGCTCGCCGACGTTGCGCTGCAGCTTCTGGTTGCGCGTCTCCCCGGTGTGCTCCACGTCGACGTTGTCGATGACCTCGTCGGCCTCCACCGGCGGTGCGCCGTCGGTGGTCGAGCCGGGGCCGGCCCCACGGCGGAATTCGGCTCCTGCGGGGTCGGTGGAGGACGGGTTGGTTCGGCGGTGCTCGTCGGGGTCAGTCATCGGATGGGCTCCAGAGTCGGCTTCGTGTCGAAACACTAAGCCCGACCGCCCGACTCCGCCCCCACCGCGAACCCGGCCGACCTGCCCGTGGAGGATTCACCCGACGCGGCCCACGACGGGGGAACTGCTCACACGTTCGGGTGGCGCCCATGGCGTCGCAGTCCGCGCGCTGGCTAGAGAATGACCATGCGACTCGCTCCCACACTCCTTTCCGCTGCTCTCGCCGCCGGCTTGGCCGGCCTCTCCGGCGCCACCGCCGCCGCGGCGACCCCGGTGCACTTCACCTCCGCGCACGGGACCTTCACCGGATACGCCCCCGGCGCCCACGCCGTGACCTACCGCACCGACCTCGTCCCGGGCGGCGCGCAGGCCCACGTGTTCGGCACGTCCGCAAGGGCCACTGGTACGACGACCGCGCTCGTCGTCACCGGCCTGCTGCCGAACCACCAGTACGGCGCCCACGCCCACGCGAACGCGTGCGGCCCCACCGGCGACGACGCCGGTCCCCACTTCCAGCACACGCCAGACCCGGTGAAGCCTTCGGTCGACCCCGCCTACGCGAACCCGCGCAACGAGATCTGGCTCGACTTCACCACCGACCGCTTCGGCACGGGCCACGCAAAGTCCACTGTGGACTGGAAGTTCGGATCACGACGCGCGCACTCCGTGGTGATCCACGAAACCCACACGCACACCGATCCCGGTCACGCCGGCACCGCGGGCGCCCGGCTGGCCTGCCTGGACGTCGCCTTCTGACCTAGAACCCCCAGGAGCGCTCCGGGACGATGCGGACTCGCACGGAGTACGACGCGTCGAACGCTGCCGCGTCGGCGTATCCGATGCCGGCGTAGGACGGCTCGTACTTGTCGAGGTAACCCGGCGCTTCGGAGGGTTTGCCGTCGTCGACGTGGGCGCGGCCGTTGACGACGAGGATGCTGCCGCCGTTCTCGTCGCTGTTCAGGTGAAAACTCACCTCCGAGCTGGCGGCGATGTGGCGAAGCTTGGCGGTGCCGGGCTGGCTGAACACCAGGATGTCGTCGCCGTCGAGGACGAACCACACCGGGCGTGGTGCGGGGCGTCCCTTCGGCGTGATGGTGGTCAGCCAGCCCACGGGCTCGCCGGCGCGCTTGATCAGGTTCGGGTCGGGTGTGTACGTCATGTTCGGTCTCCCCTCGGAAGTGGTGAGACCAAGAGAACCACAACCCACCGACAGTTTCCGCTAGCGCGAGGCGACCATCCGCGCATATCGGCTCCCTGCAAGCAAAAGAACCAGACCGGCGCCGAGAAATGCACCCACTCGGGCGAGCCCGTCGAGTGCCGCGAGGTCGAACAGCACCAGCTTCGCGACCGCGGCGGCGACCAACACCAGACCCACCACGCGAAGCGCGACGACCGCGATACCGCGGAGAAGCAGGACGAGGGCGGCGACCGTCCAGGAGACGGTGATCAACGCGTGGCCCAGCAGGAAACCGGACCGGCCGGGAACGGCCAGGAGTGCCACGCACAGGACGAGGCCGGCGGCGCCGTAGAGGGCCGCGAGGCCACCGGGCAGCCACGGCAAAAGCTTGCTGGGCTTGAGGATTTCGAGACGTTCGGCGGCCCAGGTCAGCGCGATGGCGACGCCCAGCATGAGCGTGGCCGCGGCGAGTGCCGTGAGCAGGTCGGCGGTCGTGTGCGGACTCGGGACGACGAGCAGCGCCGGCGTGACGTCCTCGACGATCGCGACGAGTCCGCCGATCACCGCGAAAGCCAGCGAACCCGCCAGTACGAAACGGTTCTTCGTGTAGCGGGCGGCGAACGCGAGTGCCACGGCTTCGCCGAGCAGCACCGCACCACCGTCGAATTCCGTGACAGTGGCCTGCAAAGCGGCAACCAGACCGGCGACACCCGCGACAGTCCCGGCTTGGCCGCGCACGAACGGCCATGTCGCGACAAGGACAACCGCCACCGCACCCGCCAACAGCGCGGCCTGCGTCTTCGGCAGCACCACCGCGGCGGCCAGCACGGGCAGTGGCGCGGCGGCGAGGACGGCCAGCAAGGCCGGATCGTTTTCCTTGCGGCGCAGCATGATCAGCGAAACAGCCGCGCTCACGAAGCCTGCGGCGATCGCGACGCCGGTGTTCTGCGTGTGCAGCACGGTGCCGATCAGCGACGCTGTCAAGGGCGGAATCGCGGAAGTGAGCGAAAGGGACCACCACGACCGTCGCAACTGGACGGGCACCGTCGCGATCTGGATGATGAGCAAGAAGGTCACGAGTTCCGGCGTGAAGCCCTGGGTGATCACGGGTGCGCACACGCCGCACGCGACGACGACGGAACTGGCGAGCAGAGGGGAATCCCACATGACGGCGAGCAACAGCCCGCCCACCGCGGTCACGAGGCCGACGGCGAGGCCCGCGGGGACGGGCAGGAACTCGTACAGGGAGGTGGCGGCTATCGCGTCGAGGTAAAGCGTCGCGATCCCTGTCGCGGCGAGGGCGAACGCTCCGGTGCGCGCCGCCGGCTTGCGATGCAGCCACGCCCCCGCCCCGACGAGCGCCGCGCCGAACACGGCACCCACGAGCACCCGGGGCAACGGCCCCAGCCACCCGCGCTGCACCGCGAGCACGAGCAGCAACACGACACCCAGCAACGTCACGGCCCCACCGACCCACGCGAGCAACCGCGACCCGGCGCCCTCCTTGCCGAGCCGCTCGCTCAGGGTGGGCGGCGGCGTGTAAGGCGGAAAGGGGTTGGTCTGGGGGTAGGGCTGCTGCGCGTACGGCGGGGGTGCGGGCTGCATCGGGTAGGCGTACGGGCCTCGGTAGGGCTGGTAGCCCTGGCCGTAGGGCGAGTACGGCTGCGGGCCGGTCTGGGGGTGCGATGGTTGCGGAGCTGCCCCGGGCTGTGCCGGATGTGAGGCGGCCGGATCCTGCTGCGGTGACGTGCCTGGCTGCAGCGGACCGGGCTGCGCTTGCGCCGCCGGCTGCGGGGTGGTCTGGGGCGGCTGATGCAGTCCAGCTTGGTGGGTCGCCTGCGGAGCTGCCCCCGGCGATACCGGGTGTGAGGCGGCCGGGTCCTGCTGCTGCGAAACGCCTGCCTGCGGGCTGGGCTGCGCTTGTTCGGCTGGCTGCGCGCCTGCCTGGGGCGGCTGCTGCAGTCCGGCCTGATGAGTCGACTGCGGAGCTGCCCCGGGCGACGCCGGGTGTGAGGCGGCCGGATCCTGCTGCTGCGAAACGCCTGCCTGCGGGCTGGGCTGCGCTTGTTCGGCAGGCTGCGCGCCTGCCTGGGGCGGCTGCTGCAGTCCGGCCTGGTTGGTCGACTCCGGAGCTGCCCCGGGCGACGCCGGGCGTGAGGCGGCCGGATCCTGCTGCGGTGACGTGCCCGGCTGCAGCGGACCGGGCTGCGCTTGCGCCCCCGGCTGCGGGGTGGTCTGGGGCGGCTGATGCAGTCCAGCCTGATGAGTCGACTCCGGAGCTGCCCCCGGCGACGCCGGGTGTGAGGCGGCCGGATCCTGCTGCGGTGACGTGCCTGGCTGCGGAGCGGCCGGCGGAGTGTCCGCCTGTCCGAGCTGGCTCGGGTCCTGGACCGCAGCGGACGGGTGCGGCTCGGCGAGTGTCGCCTGCTGGCCCGACGGCGCGGGCGGCTGAGGCACAGGCTTGACCAGCGGATTGACCGGCTCACCCGGCGAGGCCGGCGCCGCGGTCGGTGTGCCGGGTGTCCCGGCGGCGCGGAGTTCGGTGCCGACGGCGGTGATGTGCCGGCCGAGGTCGTCGAGGGCGTCGGCGAGGCGGTGCAGCGTGGCGGCGTCCGTGGTCATGCGGTCAGGGTCGGGGATGGGTGGTGGTGATCGGATCCGTAGCACTACTCAACCCCGGACACGGGACGGTTGCGATCACCCCGGGGCTAGTCTTCGCGACGAAGGCGCGGCGACGAGGAGCGGCGTGGACGATCAGCTGCTGGACGACCTCGCCGAGCTGGCCGAGGTGCTCCGGCCGCACGAACCGGGCGCGGCGGCGTTCCTCCGGACGCACCACGAACGGCTCGCACAAGCCCGGACCCGGCCCGAACGGCGGCGGGAGCTGAGGTCGTTGCTCGGACTGTTCCGCGGCGCGGCGGGGAGCTTCAACGACCTCTCCCTCCACGATCACGGCAACCTCCTGCCCGAGAACGCCCGCATGGAGGAGCTGCGGGCGGCTGTCGCGCGGCAGGCTCGGGAGGAGCTGGACCAACGCTGAAGCTCCGGCAGCCAGGCCCGCAAGCCCCGGGGTGAGGTCGCGCCGGTTGCCGTCCACCCGGCGGCGAGGGCCGGCGCGCGAGCCACACTTCGCGGTCCGGGGCTGCCCCGGCAGGAGGGCAACCCCGGAGACCGTCAGCCGGCTTGGGCGATCACCTCGTCCATCGTCGCCATGATCGAGATGGTTTCGTCGAGCGGCATCAGCGGGCTTTCCCGCTCGCCGGCCGCGAGGAGGCGGGCGACCTCGTCGGCCTGGTGGCGGAGGCCGCGGCCGGGGTCGGTGTGGGTGTGGTGGACGGGGGTGCCGCCGCGCGGGGTCACGGTGAAGGAGGCCGGGGCGTAGAAGGCGCCTTCGATGTCCAGGCGGCCCTCGGTGCCGACGATGGAAGCCGTGGTGGCCGAGGCGGCGCGGAGGGTGCAGTTGAGGACCGCGTGGGCGCCGCTGTCGTAGCCGAACAGCATGGACGTCTGGGCGTCGACGTCGGTGAACGCCGGCGAGACGATCGAGGCCACCCGAGAGGGCGTCCCGAGGATCATCGACGCGAACGACACCGGGTAGACGCCCAGGTCGAGCAGCGCGCCGCCGCCCAGGGAGGGCGCGAAGAGGCGGAAGTCGGCGTCCTCGGCGAACCACTGGCCGTGGTCCGCGGAGACGGTGACGATGTCGCCGAGCTCCGGGAGCAGGCTGCGGACGTGGTGGATGTGCGGCAGGAAGCGCGTCCACATCGCTTCCATCAGGAACAGCCCGCGTTCGCGAGCGAAGGAGACCAGCGACCGGGCCTCGTCGGCGTTCATCGTGAACGGCTTCTCCACCAGCACCGGCTTGCCGGCGGACAGCGCGAGCATGGCGTTGTCGTGGTGCATCGGGTGCGGGGTGGCGACGTAGACCACGTCGACGTCCGGGTCCGCGGCCAGGGCCTCGTAGCTGCCGTGGCGGGTCGGGATGCCGAGGCGGTCGGCGAACGCGTCGGCGGTCTCCTTGCTGCGCGAACCGACGGCGGCGACCACGCCGGAATCGGTGAGCTTCAGGTCCTCCGCGAAGGCACCGGCGATGCCGCCCGTACCCATGATTCCCCAGCGCAGCATGCGTCCTCCACGTTCTCGCCCGAAACTGTCGGACCGAAGACATACCATCGACCCCACCGAACGGAGGAGCCGCCATGACCACGCTCGTCAACCGGCCCAAGACCGGCCTGCTCGTGATCGACGTGCAGAACGGCGTGGTCGACCACGCCCACGAGCGCGACAAGATCGTCGCCAACATCGGCGCGCTCGTCGACAAGGCGCGCGCCGCCGAGGTCGACGTGGTGTGGGTGCAGCACAACAGCGAACAGATGCCCCGCGACAGCGAGAAGTGGCGGTACGTACCTGAGCTCGTCCGGCACGACGAGGAAGCGCTGGTGCAGAAGGCGTACCCCGACTCGTTCGAGGACACCGACCTCGAGTCCGTGCTGGCCGAGCGCGGGATCGGGCGCCTGTTCGTCTCGGGCGCGCAGACCGACGAGTGCATCCGCTCGACGCTCCACGGAGCCATCGCGCGCGGCTACGACGCCACCCTGGTCGGCGACGCGCACACCACCGAAGACCTCTCCGAGTACGGCGCGCCGACGCCCGACAAGGTCATCGCGCACACGAACCTGTACTGGACGTACCACACGGCGCCCGGCCGGAAGGCCGGCACGGTGACCACCGAGGAGGTCGACTTCACGGCCTGACCTGCGGGAAGTCAGAACACGTCCGCTGCCGAGACCCTCGGCAGGCCGGCGAGCACCGGTTCCTCACCCTCGACCGTGGCGAGCACGGCCACCGCGGCGAGGCCGGCTCGGCAGCACAGTTCCACGGCCGCTTCCGCCACGCCCGTGCAGCCCGGGCGGGCCAAGAGCGGGACGACGTGGCCAGGCCGGGTGAGGTCGGTCCACGTCGTGGCCGGGGCCGCGAGGGTCCGCGCCGTCAGGGCACGGTCGTGGGCGGAGATGCCGGTGGTGATTCCTTCGGCGGCGTCCACGGACACGGCGAACGGCGGGCAGTCGGTGTCGTCGGCGGGCAGCAGCGGAATACGCAGGGCGCGCAGCCGCTCGCGCGGGAGGGCGACGCAGGCGAACCCGCTGGTGTAGCGGATGAGGAAGGCCATCGACGCGGTGGTCACCAGCTCGGCGGAGAGGACCAGGCAGTCGTCGAGCAGCACCGGTTCGCCGCGGCCCAGGGCCGCGAGCGCTCCGACGTCCAGATCGGCGGCGAGACTCATCAGCCCAGGTAGTCCGTGATCGCGGCGAGCGTGTCGTCCGGGTACTCCAGCAGCATCGCGTGACCGCCGCGCGGCAGGACGCGCAGCGAAGCGTTCGGCAGCAACGCGGCCATTTCCACGGACTGCGACACGGGCGTCAGGACGTCTTCGGCGCCGGCCAGCACGAGGGTGGGGGTCAGCGCCGAAGGCAGGTCCGGGCGGGAGTCGTAGACACGCAGGCCCGCGGCTTGCGCTTCGAAGCCCTCCAGCGACGTCGGGTACGGGTCTTCCGCGGCCAGTTTCGCCTGGGCGGCAAGGGTTTCGTGGTCCGACAACACGCGGGCGGTGAGGCCCCACGCCATGCCGATCACGCCGACGGCCAGCGGGTCGACGTCGGCCCGGCGGAGGGCGAGGCCGGCGTCGAGCCAGGCGTGCTGGATGGGGGTGTACGACGGGAACCCGTTGAGCAGCACGGCTTTCGACAGCAGCGCGCCGTGGCGGATGAGCATCGACTGCAGCACCGACGCACCCAGCGACCAGCCCACGGCGGCGACCGGGCCGAGTCCCAGGAACTCGACCAACGCGGCCGCGTCGTCGGCCAGCGTGTCCACCGCGTACGGGCCCGCGGGCACGGCGCTGCGCCCGACGCCCCGGTTGTCGAAGGTGATCACGGTGAACCGGCGGCTCAGTTCGGGCACCGCACCCGCCCACGCGCTCGAGTTGGCGCCGAGGCCGGCGATGAGCAGCAGTGGCGGGCCTTCGCCCGCGGTGTCGTAGTGGAGGGTCACGCCGTTCACGGTCGCTGTCGCCAAGGTGCACCGTCCTCTCGAAGACACGAGCATCCGGCCGCGCCGGGTCGCGCGACAACGGGAGGATGCACACGAGCCGCACGCCGGACGTGGGCGAACGCACACGCACTGCGCCATCCAGCGGCTTTTGGTCGACGGGGCCGGACATCTGTGGTCAAGATGTCCGCAGGCACCGAGGAGACGAGATGGACACCAACGGCGGTGTGACCACCACGGAACGGGACCTGGCCAGGCTGCTGCACCTGCTCGCCGACGAAACCGGCGCGACGGGCGAGTTCGACCGGCTCGGCGAGGACCTGGCGGGCGAGGGTGACGGCGAGCTCGTCGCTCTCACGCTGACCAGGGCTGCCCGCATCCGCGGGCTGCTCGCCGACCGCAAGCGCCGCGAGCGGGAGATGCAGGCGCTGCTGGACACGGCCAGTGACCTTGCCTCGGTGCGCGAGGTCGACGCCGCGCTCGACGCGATCGTCGCCCGCGCGCGGCGGTTGCTCGGCACGGACGCGGCCTACATGGCGCTCGTCGATCCGGAGACGGGCGACGCGTACATGCGCGTCACGCTCGGCACGATCACGCGGCCCATCGAGTCACTGCGGCAGCCGGCCGGCTACGGCGTCGGGGGCTGGGTCGCGCAGGAGGGCCGTCCGTTCGCCACCGCCAACTACCTGCGCGACGACCGGATCCGCCGCAAGCACTCCGTCGCGTCGGCCGTGGCGGAGGACGGGATCGTGAGCATCCTCGGCGTCCCGATGCGTGTGGGTGCGGAAGTGATCGGCGTTCTGTTCGGAGCCAACCGCGACGAGCGAACATTCGCACAATCCGAGATCGATTTGCTGGGTTCGCTGGCAGATCACGCAGCGATCGTGTTGGAAAACGCACGCCTCTTCGCGGCCACGAAGGCGACCGCCGAGGAGCTGACGGTCGCCAACGACCAGCTCGCCCGCCACAACAAGGCCCTCGAACAGGCTGCGACGGCCCACGAACAGCTGATGGCGATGGTCCTGCGCCGCGCCGACTTGGCCGAGCTGGTGGCGGCGGTCGCGGAAACGCTCGACGGTGCGGTGCTCGCGGCCGAACCCGACGGGACGCCGCTGGCGAAGGCCGGTCCGGCCGAGTTGCTGGACCGGCTGCCGGACCTGCCGCCTGACGACCCCGGTCCCGTTCCCGAGCGGGACCTACGACCGAGCGCGCGGAAGGTTCCGGTACTCGCCACCCAACCCGGCAGGACGCCCCCGGTGAATGCCGATCGGCCGCAACCACCGGAATCCTCAGGCGGCCGGGACCGCGGCCGGACCGGACCGAAGACACCCCCACGCAGCACCGAAGCCGGCCGGGCACCGCTGGTGGAGACCAGCGCCCAGCCACCTGACGCGCCGGGAACCGGCCGAGTCCGCGACGCGCGGGAAGCTACCGCGCTCGCCGCGGAAGCCGGCGGAACGCACCAGGTGGAGGACTGCCTGACGGATCCGGCTCAGCGGCGATGGGAACCCGGAACCGAGCATGGCCGGCGCGCCGACGAGCCCGGTTTTCCTGAACGTCAGACCAGCGGACCCGGCCCCGGCCGCGTGCGGGATCTGGGGCGGCGTGCCTGGACGGTGCCCGTGCGGGCGGGGGCGGAGACGTTCGGGCATCTGCTGTTCGCGGGACGCGCGGAGCCATTGGACACCGACAAGCGGATCCTCGAGCGATCGGCGCAGACGGCGGCCCTGTTGTTGCTGGTCGAACGTCAGATGTCCGCAGCCGAACAACAGGTGCGCGGACAGGTGGTGGACGAGTTGCTCGCCGAACGTGAGCCGGATTGGGCGGCGCTGCGCCGGCGCGCGAAGGTGTCCGGCGCCATCGACTTCTCCGTGCGGCAGACGGTCCTCGTGGTGTCCGCGACAGGCACCACCAGGCGACGGCTGCTGAGAGCCGCCGCCGACTACGTGCGGGCGCACGGAGGTGTGGCGACCGAGCACGGCGGACACGTCGTGCTGCTGCTCCCCTGCGCCGACGCGACGGCTGCCGTCAGAGCCGCGCGGAGGCACCTCGAGCGCGCGACCGACGGCACCGTCACCGCGGGCGTGGCGGGCCCCGCCGCGACCGCGCCCGCCGTGCGGGACCTGCACCGGGAAGCCGAGCGGTGCCACCGGTTGCTCGTCGCACTCGGGCGTGCGGGCACCGCCGCCAGCCTGGCGGACCTCGGCGTGCTCGGCCTGGTGCTCGACGGCGCCTCGCGCGAACACGTCCGCCGCCTCGTCGAGGACAGCGCCGGCGCGATCCTGGTCTACGACGCCGAACACGGCTCCCTGCTGGCCGAAACCCTCGACGGCTACTTCGCCGCCGGCGAGAACCCCCGCGCCGCCGCGCGCCGGCTGCAGGTGCACGCCAACACCGTGTACCAACGCCTCGACCGCGTCGACCAGGTGCTCGGGCACCGCCGTTGGCGCGAACCCGCGGGTGCGCTCACGCTGCGCATCGCCCTGCAACTCCGACGCGTAATCGACCAGATCCCGGTGGTGTCATGACAGCGGAAGCGCTCACCAGGTCCACGGTGGACAATCCCGTCGAAGTCCTCGCCCACCTCACCTTCCTGCTCGCCGAAGAGGCGCCGGCCGGTGACTTCGAGGCCGTCGAGGCGCACGTCCGTGCCCTTCCTGAAGGTGACCGGAAGAACGTGTTGCGGCGAGCGATCGCGGACGCCCGAACCGTCCGCGGCATCCTCGCCCGCCGCGCGCAGCGCGAACGCGAAACCCAAGCCCTGTACGAAACCGCGCGCGACCTCACCTCGCTGCGAGACGTCGACGAGGTGCTCAGCGCCATCGTCGACCGCGTGCGCCGCCTGCTGGCGACTGACTCCACCTACATCGCCCTCATCGACGACGACACCGGCGACGCCTACATGCGCGTCACCTCCGGCACGGTCACCGCGCCGATCCGCTCGGTGCGCCAACGGCCCGGCTCAGGCGTCGGCGGCCGCGTGATCGAGACCGGACGTCCGTTCGCCACCACCAACTACCTCACCGACCCGCGCATCCACCGCGAAACGCAGGTGGCGAGCGCCGTCGGGGAAGACGGCGTGGTGAGCATCGCCGGTGTGCCGATGAAACTCGGACAACGCGTGATCGGTGCGTTGTTCGCAGCCGATCGTCACGAGCGAACTTTCGATCAACACGACATCGCTCTGTTGACCTCGCTCGCGCACCACGCGTCGGTGGTGATCGACAACGCGCGGCTGTTCGGCCAGCTCGGCAGCACCACGGAGGAGCTGCGCGAAACCCACGCGCAAATGTCCGAACAACGCCACGCGCTCGAGCTCGCCGGTGCCGCCCACGAGCTCCTGATGCCGCTCGCGCTCGCGGGCGCCGACCTCGGCGAGGTGGCCGACACGATGGCGCGCCTGCTCGACGGCACCGTCGCCCTCGAGACCGGCACCGACCGCGTCGCCGCCACCGCGCCCGGTGGGATCCCGGTCGACTCGGTGTTCCACTCCGGCACCGTCGTGCCGCTGCGCGCCGGCGGCGAGACGCACGGGCGGCTGTACTTCGGCCGCACCCAGCCGTTGACCGAAACCGAACTCGGCACGCTCGAACGCGCGGCACAAACCGCGACGCTCCTGGTACTTCTCGAACGCCAGACGGCAACAGTCGAACAAGACCTGCGCCACGAGCTGGTGGAAGACCTCCTCGGCGAGCGCGAACCCGACTGGGACTCCATCACGCGGCGTGCGAAAAGGTTCACGGTTCTGGTGGAAAACGAACCGCACGTGATCGTGGTGGTATCAGGCGACGCGCCGGAACTCACCACCGCCGCCGAATGCGCTGCCACCCGGCGCGGCGGCCTCGCGAGCGAAGTGGACAGTCACGTCGTCCTGATCCTTCCCGGGTGTGACGCCGGCGCCATCGCCCGGGCCGTCGCGGCCGAGCTCGACGCCGGCACCCCCGTCACCGCCGGAGCCGCCGGCCCGGCCCACGACCTCCCGGCGCTGCGCACCACCCACCAGCAAGCCCTGCGCTGCCACCGCCTTTTGCTGGCCCTCGGCCGAAAAGGCAGCGGCGCCGGCCTCGACGAACTCGGCGTGGTCGGCGTGGTGCTCGACAACGTCGGGCCCGACCAGCTGCACCGCGTCGTCCGCCGAGCCCTGGGACCACTGCTCGACTACGACGCCGAACACCGCTCGTCCCTGCTGGCCACCGTCGAGTGCTACTTCGACCGCGGCCAGAGCCCGCCCGCCGCGGCCCGCGCGCTCGGCATCCACGTCAACACGCTCTACCAGCGCCTCGACCGCATCGACCACGTGCTCGACGGCGCCGGCTGGCGAGACCCCGAAAACACCCTCGACCTGCAGGTCGCCCTGCAGCTCTACCGGCTCATGCCGGATCCCGCCGAGCCCGCTCCCGCAGCACGAACTTCTGCACCTTCCCCGTCGACGTCTTCGGCAGCTCGCCGAACTCCACCGACTTCGGCGCCTTGAACCGCGCCAGCCGCGACCGCACGTGGCCCACGATCTCCTCTTCCGTGGCCGACGCGCCCGCGTGCAGCGTCACGTACGCCGCCGGCACCTCGCCCCAGTGCTCGTGGGGCGCGGCGACCACGGCGACCTCCAGCACGGCCGGGTGGTCCGCGATCGCCTGCTCCACCTCGACGGACGCGATGTTCTCGCCGCCGGAGATGATCACGTCCTTGCTGCGGTCACGCAGTTCCACGTAGCCGTCGGGATGGAGCACGCCCAGGTCACCGGTGCGGAACCAGCCGTCGGGCGCGGCCGCGCGCGTGGCCTCGGGGTCTTTGAAGTAGCCGAGCATCACGTTGTTGCCCCGCAACGCGATCTCGCCGACGGTGGCACCGTCGGCGGGCACGTCCACCCCGCCGGCGCCGATCACCCGCACGACGCAGGCGATCATGTTCCCCACACCCTGCCGTGCCTTCATCCGCGCCTGCGCCGCCGCGTCGAGGCCGTTCCACTCCGGACGCCAGTCGCAGATCATCGCCGGTCCGAACGTTTCCGTGAGTCCGTACAGGTGTGTCACGTCGAACCCCAGCTCACCCATGCGCCGCAGGATCGCCGGTGACGGTGGGGCGCCACCGGTCGCCACGCGCACCGTCGGGGTGACCGGTGCGGCTTCTTGTGCGTAAGCCAACATCGACAACACCGTGGGCGCGCCGTTGAGGTGGGTGACGCCCTCCTCGCGGATCAGCCGCCACACTTCGGCGGGCTCGACCTTCGGCAGGCACACGTGCGTCGCTGCGGCTGCCGTGACGGCCCACGGGAAACACCAGCCGTTGCAGTGGAACATCGGCAGTGTCCACAAATGCACAGATGATGGTGACAATCCCACGTGGCCCACCATCGCCAACGCCTGCAAGTACGCGCCGCGGTGGTGGTACAACACGCCCTTCGGCCGGCCGGTGGTGCCGGACGTGTAGTTGATCGAAAGCACGGCCCGCTCGTCATCCGGGGTCAACGCCAGCGGAGAAGCGGCCGCGAGCAACGCCTCGTACTCGTCCCCGGCCCGGATCCGCCGCACCCCGCTGACGCTCGACAGCACCTCGTCCACCAACGGGTCGAACACCGGATCGTGCACCAGCACGGACGCCTCGGAGTGCTCCAGGATGTACGCCACCTCGCGCGCCGACAGCCGCGTGTTCACGGCCACCAGCGGCACTCCCGCCCACGGCACGCCGAAGTTGGCCTCCAGCAACACGTGCGTGTTCGGCGCCAGCACCGCCACCGGACGTCCGCCGGCCAACGGCGCCAGCGCCCCCGCCAGCCGACGGCACCGGTCGTGCAGCTCGGCGTACGTCCACCGGGAAGCGCCGTCCACCACCGCGACCCGAGAGCCGTGTGCCGCCGCGGCGCGGTCCAGGTAGGACAGTGGCGTCAGGGGTTCGAACGAGAGCTCCATCAGGCGACCCGCGCCGAGGCGACGAGACCCGCGAACCGCACCACCTCGTCGGCCACCAGGTGCAGCTGCTGCACCACGCGCGGCTGGTCACAGGCACCGTCGGCGAACTGCGTCTCCAGCGAGTTCACCACGGCGCCGTACGGCGTGACCCAGCCACGCAACGCGTGTACCACCGAGCGCAACGCCCCGAGCGTCGTCACCCCCGCCTGCCACCCGTGCGCCGCCACGACCAGCCCCACGGCCCGGTCGGAGAGGTAGGACAACGGGTCCTCGCGCATGTCCTCCACGTAGTCCAGGGCGTTCTTGACCAGCCCCGACATCGACCCGTGATACCCGGGCGACGCGATGATCACCCCGTCGGCCCGCCGCAGGTGCTCGACGAGCTCTCGCGCCACCGCGCCACCCTCGCCGCCCGGCGCGTACATCGGCAGCTGGGCCAACGAAGCGCCCGCGAACGCGTGCGTGGTCGCGCCCAGCTCCTCCGCGTGCCGCAACGCGATCCGCAGCGACTGCTCACTCGACGATCCGGGGCGCACGGTGCCCCCGAGGCCCACGATGTGCAGCTGTCCAGCTTGTTCCACGACCCACCACCCGTCACTCTCGCTGACTTGGCCACCTCATCGTCAGCGGGAGCCGGGCGCGGCGGCAATGGGAATCCGCACATGCCGTGGGCCCGCAGCGCGCACGAACTTCCGTTGTCGCACCCACGTGCCGCCGGTCACAGTCGAGCCCATGGTCATGGCACTGGAGAACAAGATCGCCGTCGTCACGGGCGGCGCGAGCGGCATCGGCCGGGCCACCGCGGTGCGTTTCGCGCGCGAGGGCGCACACGTGGTGATCGGCGACGTGCAAGATGCGAGCGAAACCTTGCGGCTGGTGGAAGAAATCGGCCAAAAGGCTGTGTACAAACGAACAGACACCACCAGCGAAGCCGATTGCGACGCCCTCGTCGCCGCGGCGGTGGCCGAGTTCGGCCGGGTCGACGTCGGCGTGGCGGCCGCGGGCATCGCGACCGCGGCGGGGATGAGCAATGTCGAGACCCGCGCGCAGAACGGCGACGCGACGCACGTGGTGAACCTGGCGACGGAGGCGTTCCGGCGGGTGCTGGACGTCAACGTGCTGGGTGTGATGATGACCGACCGCGCGCTCGCCCGGCAGATGCTCGAACAGGGTGACGGCGGTTCGATCATCAACATCGCTTCGAGCGCCGCGAAGATCCCGCTCGCCGGCGCGGCGCCCTACTGCACCTCGAAGGCCGGCGTGTGGATGCTCACCAAGGTCCTCGGCCTCGAGCTCGCCACCACCGGCGTCCGCGTGAACGCCGTGGGCCCCGGCTACACGGCGACGCCGATGATCGCCGGCATCGAGGACAACGAGGCGGCCTACTCCTCGGCGATGAGCATCACGCCGATGAACCGCCTCGGCACAGCCGACGAGCAGGCGAACGCGGTGCTGTGGCTCGCGTCCGCCGAATCGTCGTTCGTCACCGGCCAGATGCTGCACCCGGCGGGCGGCCAGTTCACCGACTGAGGAATGGAGGTTCCCGCATGACAACGCTGGACATCGCAGGTATCGGGCGGTTCGAGGTCGACCTCTGGGAGGACGGCAGCGGGTCGCCCCTGCTGTACCTGCACGGGTACGAGCGCCACCCCGGTGGCGCGGGCTTCTTGAAGCGGCTCGCCGAGTCCCGGCGGGTGCTCGCGCCCGAGCTGCCCGGCTGGGGCAAGTCGACCGGGTTCGAGCACTTCACCGACGTACTCGACGTCGCGCTGTTCCACCGCGAACTGGTCAGCTCCTGGGGCCTGGAGCAGGTGGACGTCGTCGGGCATTCGCTCGGCGGAATGTTCGCAGCCGAACTCGCCGTGATCGCTCCCCAACTCGTACGGCGGCTCGTGTTGGTGGATCCGTTCGGAGTCTGGCTCGACGACCAGCCTTCACTCGACCCGTTCGGCGCCGCCGCCGACGTGAAGGCCGCCAAGTGGCACGCCGGCCCGCCCGAGCAGGAGCCGACGAACTTCATGCCCGATCCCGAAGACCCGCACGCGGCGATCCTGTTCTCCGCCCGCAACCTCGGCTCGGCCACGAAGTTCATGTGGCCCATCGCCGAGCGCGGGCTCCGGCGCCGGCTGCCGCTGATCTCCGCGCCGACGCTCGTGGTCAACGGCGCGTCCGACGGCCTCGTGACCACCGCGTACGCCGAGGAGTTCGCACGGCTCGTGCCCGACGCCAAGGTCACCGTGATCGACGAGGCCGGGCACTACCCGATGGTCGAGCAGGAGGACGAGTTCGTGTCCGTGGTCACCGCTTTCCTGGATTCCTGAGAGGACGTCGAAATGGGCAGGGTAGACGGCAAGGTCGCACTGGTCACGGGGGGCGCGGCAGGCATCGGCCGCGAGACCGCGTACACGCTGGCGCGTGAAGGCGCGTCCGTCGTGGTCGCCGACATCAACGAGGACGGCGCCAAGGCGGTGGCCGAGAAGATCGGTGAAACGGCCAGCGCCGTGCGCTTCGACGCCACCGATCAGCAGTCCATTCAGGACATGGTCGCCGCGGTGATCGAACGCCACGGCCGCGTGGACGTGATCCACAACAACGCCGCGCTCGTCGGTCCCGACGCGTGGTTCGGCGACACCACGGTGATCGACACCGACATCGCACTGTGGGACCGGGCGTTCGCCACGAACGTGCGGAGCATCTTCCTGGTGTGCAAATTCGCACTGCCGCACATGGTCGAGGCCGGCCGCGGCGGTTCGATCGTGAACATGGCGTCGATCGGCGGGTTGCGCGGGAGCTCCGGGCTCACCGCGTACGGCACCACGAAAGCCGCCGTCGTCGGGTTGACGCGGTACATCGCGGCGCAGCACGGCCGTCAGGGCATCCGCTGCAACGCAATCGCCCCGGGCGTGATCCAGACGCAGCAACTGCTCGACGCGGTGCCCGATCTCCCGGAGCAGTCACTGGCCGGAACGGCGTCGCCGCGCGCCGGGCTGCCTTCGGACATCGCCAACATGGTGCTGTACCTGGCTTCCGACGAGTCGGCTTTCGTCAACGGCGAGACCTACCGCGTCGACGGCGGCTCCATGGCAGCGGGCTGAACCCCTACTTCTTCGAAAGGCAGGTACGCACGTGAAGTTCCACTGGTTCGCGCAGCAGTACTACACCAAGCTCCCCGACGACTACGGCAGCACCGTGCACAGCTCGTGGGTCACGCCGCCGGCATCGGTCGCCGACCCCTCGCAGGTGCACGAGGATTACCACACCTACCTGCGCCTGATGCAGCAGGCCGACGGCCTCGGCTGGGACTCTTTGTTGTTGAACGAACACCACCAGACCTCACTCGCGATGACACCGTCGCCCAACCTGATCGCCGCCATCCTCGCCGGGACCACGCAGAACTCGGCGATCGCGCTGTGCGGCAACTCGCTGGCGCTGTACAACCCGCCGGTGCGCGTGGCCGAGGAGATCGCCATGCTCGACACCATCTCGGGCGGCCGCGTCATCGCCGGCATGGTGTTCGGCACCCCGATGGACACGGCCTTCTCCTACGGCGTGCCGCCGATCGAGCTCCGTGAGCGCTTCCACGAGGCCCGCGATCTCATCACCCGCGCGTGGAAGGCCGAGGAACCGTTCGCCTTCAACGGTAAGTACACCAAGCTGCGCTACGTCAACACGTGGCCGAGGCCGGTGCAGGACGAGATTCCCGTGTGGATCCCGGGCAGCGGCAGTGTGGAGACCTGGGACGTCGTCAACGCCTTCAACTACTGCTACGGGTACCTCTCCTTCAGCGGCAAGCAGAGCGCCGAGCCGATCGTGAAGGGCTTCTGGGACTACACCGAGCAGCAGGGCGCCGACACGAACCCCAACCGGATGGCGTTCACGCAGATCATCTGCTGCGCCAACAGCGACGCCGAGGCCGAGCGGCTCTACGGCGACGCCGTGAAGTACTTCTACCGCCAGAACCCCACGGCGCTGGAGTTCGCGACGCCGCCGGGCTACAACTCGCTCCCGTCGATCCGGGCCAACCTCACGCGGGCGCGCACGATCTCCAATGAGGAACGCATGAAGGCCCAGAACGGCGAACTGTCCTTCTGGGAGTACGACGAGCTCGGCTACATCATCGCCGGCACCCCGGAGCGGGTCGAGCAGCGCGTGCGCGACCTCGTGACGGACCTGCGGATCGGCCAGCTCATCACGTGCATGCACGTCGGCAACCTGTCCGAAGAGGTCGCGGCGATGAACAACCAGCTGTTCGGCACGCAGGTGATCCCGAAGCTGCGCGACATCTGGGCCGGCCTCGAGGACCGCTGGACGCCCAAGGTGAGCCAGCAGCGGATCGCGGAACGCTTCCCCTCCGCCGTCACCGCGGGCTGAACCGCCGAAGGGGCTTCCCCGCGCGATGCGGGGAAGCCCCTTCTTCAGCTCTTGTGCGTCAGGACACCGGATCGGTGGTCCGGGCCGGCAACGTCGGTTCGAGGTCGCCCGCCACGGCCTGGTGCACCCGTACCTCCTTGGACAGAAGGACCGGGATGATGGCCACGGCGAACAGGATCGCACCGACGATCCAGATGGTGTCGAGCTGGCCGCGGCCCGCCGCGGTGGTGTCGATCCACTTCCCGCTCTGGTCGGTGATCACCCAGCCGACCGCGACCTGCATGGCCGCCGACGCGCCGTTGAGCGTGCCGGTGACCTCCGGCCGGGCGATGCCGGCCCAGTAGCTGTTGACCGTGCCCCAGAACATCGGATCGCAGAGGAAGGCGAAGGCCCCGATGAAGAACCCCCACAGAACCCAGGTCGAATCGTGCAGCAGCACACCCATCAGGAACCCGACGGCACCACAGGCCGGCCCGAGCACCAGCCACGGCCGCGTGCGGCCGCCGAACAAACGGGCCACCAGCGTGCCGTTGACGAGTCCGAAGAGGACCGGGATCGCCGCGATGAGCGGGCTGACCCAGGCCACCGTGTCGGGGTTGACCTTGTCGAGGGTGATCAGGCCGTAGGGCAGCCACGGTCCCGAGAGCCACGTCGGGGTCGTCGCCAGCGCGGTCGCGATGATCATCGTGAGGATGCTGCGGTTCTTGAGCGCGCGCAGCAGTTCGCGGAAGCTCAGTTTCTCGCGGACCTCGACCCCGCGGTGTTCGGCGTGGATGCGCGCGATTTCTTCCTGAGTGATCCCGCGCAGCTTCTCGGGTTTGTTGGCAGTGAACAGAACCAGCATCACCAGTGCCGGCACACCCAGCGCCGCCACCACGATGAACGCGTCCCGCCAGGACAGATGGTTCGCCAGCGGCAGCGCGATCGCCGGCGCGAGCACACCGGCGATGAGGGTCGAGCTCATCCAGGTCGACGTCGCCCTGGCGCCGAGCGCGCCCGGGAACCACACGGAAAGGAGCCGTTGTGAAGGGGCCCAGGAGAATCCGAAGAAGACGCCGAAGATCAGGTTTCGCCACCACATCTCGTCGTAGGTGTGGACGAACGCCATCGTCGCCGAGAGCACCGTGACGCCTGAGATGCAGATGATGAGCATCAGCTTGGCGCCGATGCGGTCGGCGAGGATGCCGGCGAGCAGCAGCAGGGGAAAATACCCCAGCAGGTAGCTCGCCGTGACGCTCGAGATCTGGCTCGGCGAAAGGTGCAGGTCGGTGGACCAGAACGGGTTGAGCAGGCTGAACTTCGCGCTGTCCAGCCAGACCACGAAGTTGACGATCAGGATGCTCGCGAGCATCAGCCCGCGTTTGCCCGTGAAGAGCTTCGGGCGGGTTACCGGTGCGGGGAACGACATGAAAGACCCTCCGGACACAGGGGTGCGGATGCAGGTGATGGATAGGGAGGCGAAACAGGTGCCTCAGCCGAAGTGCTCCCGACCGACTAGTCGGTTCGAGACAGCTTGCGCCCGGGTTCAGAGTGTGTCAAGCACCACTTGGCAGCTTCTCGATTCAGGACAAAGTTCTTGTGCGGCAATGGGTTCGTTGATCTCCTGGGATTCACCCGTGCGGCGCAACGCGTGGTTACCGTTCGTTGATGTTCGAGGTTTGGCGCGGTGTCGCGGTTTTCTTCTCGACCACAAAGGACTTTCCCTCGCCTCGGGCCGAGGCGAGTTCTGAGACAGGTTTTCCATGGAACATCCACTTAGGAGGCTGTTGTGCGTGTAGTCACTTGGCAGGCGATCGAAACCCTTTCCCTCGACGAGATCGACGCACCGGTGTGCGGACCGTCCGATGTGGTCTTGTCCGTCGGGGCGTGCGGGATCTGCGGATCGGATGTGCACTCCTACACCGAGGGCATGTGGATCGCGCCCGGCGTACCGCTGGGGCACGAGTACGCCGGGACGGTAACCGCGGTCGGTTCTGACGTCGCCGGCTTGCGCGTCGGCGACCGGGTCGCCGTGAATCCGGCGGCGCCGTGCGGGTCTTGTCCGCGGTGTTCGGAAGGGCGGCAGAACCTGTGTTCCAACGGATCCGGCCATTCCGGCGGGTTCGGGGACCAGGTTCTGGTGCGCAACGCCGTGGTGGGGCAGCACCTGTTCGTGCTGCCCGGTGACTTTCCGTTGGAGGAAGCCTGTTTTCTGGAGCCGTTGTCGGTGGCCGTGCGGGCCGTGCACCACGCCGCGCCGCCGTTGGACGAGCCGATCGTGGTGTTCGGCCTGGGAACAATCGGACAATGCGTGGTGCAAGTCCTTCTCGCGGCGGGCGCCCGTGATGTGATCGTGGTGGATACTTCACCTCGGCGCCTCGCGGCCGCCATGTCCGCGGGGGCGCACGAAGCGTTGAACCCGGCGACTGACGACGTGGGCGCCTCCCTGTTCGCCTCGCGCGGCACGACTTCGTCGCCCTACCAACCTCGTTCGGGCGCGATCGGGGCGGTGTTCGAATGCTCCGGCGCGGCCCCCGTGCTGCCGCTGGCGTTCTCCCTGGCCCGGGCCGCCGCGCCGATCGCCGCGATCGCCCTCGCGGCCCACCCGTTGAGCATCCCGGTCGACGACCTGGTGCAGAAGGAGCTCCGGCTGCTCGGCAGCTTCGCCTACACCCCGCGCGACTGCCAGGAGGCGTTCGACCTCCTCGTGTCGCGGCAGGTGGACGTCCGGCCGCTCATCTCGCACCGCTTCGCGCTCGCGGACATCACGGCCGCGTTCGAGGCGCAGCGGGACACCGGGACGTCGATCAAGGTGGTGGTGTCACCCTGATCTGCCGCCCGCGTCGGCTGTGCGCATCGTGCTGGCCCCTACGGGTGAAACCGCCGGCACACCCTGCGCTGTCCGTGATGACCTCGTGCTCGCGGAGCTGCAGATTCCGAGCTCTGAAACGGTAAGTGCGCAGCTCGACGAGCTTCTGCAACCGGGCGGCGAGAGCGTAGGGCTCGCCGCCAAGGGAGCAAAGTGGTGCGGGTTCGCCAATACCGTGAACAAGTTCAGTCCCGTGGCGAAGAACGCGACACTTGGCGAACAGCGATTTTCGGCGGCGACCCGATAACGCCGGTGGCCGGTGAATCTTTGCGTTCGTACGCGAGACGCGAAAGGGGTGATGAACGACTCCCGGCTCCCCGGTAGTCAGTGGCCGCAGACGGTAAACCTGTGGAGACACAGCAGTGAACGCATCGTTCCCCCAGGGGTTCCCGCCGTACGGAGGTGCGGTTCCCTGGCCGCCCAAGTGAGGGCTCGGGCCCGGCTGGATCGTCGCGATCGTGGTCGGCGGATTGGTGGTCGTGGCCGGGGTTGTGCTGGGGGCGGGCGCGTTGTCCGGCGGCGGCAGCAGCTACGACCAAGCGGACGCAAGTACGAAGCCGCGCCGCTGCCCGGTTGCGACGAGGTCGCGGGGCGGGTCGGGAACCTGCAACGTGCGGGGTTCGACGTCGACACGTCGTCCGGGGCGTACGTGGTGGATCCGGGGCTCCACCTGGGCGGGAAGGCGGCGTGGGGCCCGCTGCCCAGCGGGCAGGCGTGCGAGCCGGCCGTGCTGGACAGCAAC
Organism: Amycolatopsis sp. NPDC049253; assembly: GCF_040678995.1. NCBI lineage: Bacteria > Bacillati > Actinomycetota > Actinomycetes > Pseudonocardiales > Pseudonocardiaceae > Amycolatopsis > Amycolatopsis sp. NPDC049253. The sequence continues at coordinate 317,747 of NZ_JBFAQX010000007.1, forward strand.
GCGACGTTCAAGGTCGGCATCGACAACCGGGATGCCGATCGAGGCGGTACGGAGACCTGCAAGATCCGGGCGGCGACCGTCGCGCAGGCGTTGTACGGCTCGATCCAGCCGCGATAAGCCCCCTGCTCGACGTGATCGACACCACAAGCGACAATGGAGGTCGTGACTGCCACCTTGAGCAAGCCTGCCCTGCGGATCGGCCCCTACCAGGTCGATCCGCCGGTCGTGTTGGCGCCGATGGCGGGGATCACGAACGTCGCGTTCCGGCAGTTGTGCGCGGAGTACGGGGCGGGCATCTACGTGTGCGAGATGATCACCGCGCGGGCCGTCGTGGAGCGGCACCCCGGGACGATGCACATGATGACCTTCGGCGAGCACGAGAAGCCCAGGTCGATGCAGCTTTACGGCGTGGATCCGAAGACGATGCGCGAGGCCGTGAAGATCATCACCGGTGAGGGGCTCGCGGACCACATCGACTCGAACTTCGGGTGCCCCGTCGCGAAGGTGACGCGCAAGGGCGGCGGGGCGGCGCTGCCGTTCAAGCGGAAGCTCTTCGCGGACATCGTGCGCGAATCGGCCGCGGCGGCGGCCGAGGCGGGGGTGCCGTTCACGGTCAAGTTCCGCGTGGGCATCGACGACGACCACCGCACGTTCCTCGACGCCGGGCGCATCGCCGAGGCCGAGGGCGCGGCGGCGGTCAGCCTGCACGCGCGCACGGCCGCGCAGCGCTACTCGGGCCAGGCGGACTGGTCGAAGATCGCCGAGCTCAAGCAGGCCGTGACCAGCATTCCCGTGCTGGGCAACGGTGACATCTTCTCCGCCGCCGACGCGCTGCGCATGGTCGACGAGACCGGTTGCGACGGCGTGGTCGTCGGGCGCGGGTGCCTCGGGCGGCCGTGGCTGTTCGGGGAGCTCGAGGCGGCGTTCGCGGGGCGCGAGATCCCGGCCGGGCCCCACCTGGGCGAGGTCGCGCGGGTGCTGCGCCGGCACGCGGAGCTGCTAGTGGCGCACGACGGGGCGACCAAGGCGATGCGCGATCTGCGCAAGCACATGGCTTGGTACTTCATGGGCTTCCCCGTCGGGTCCGAGCTGCGGCGTGGCTTCGCGATGGTGTCGAGCCTCGACGAGCTCGACGACCTCATCGCCCGCCTCGACTTCGACGCGCCGTTTCCCGAGAACGCCGACGGTCCCCGGGGGCGGCAGGGTTCGCCCGGCAAGGTGACGCTGCCGCACGGTTGGCTGGACGACCCGGACGACGACTGCGTGCCCGAGGCTGAGGACATGCATTCGGGCGGCTGAGCCCGGTGGTGGTTTTCGGCGCCGGCCGGTGTTGGCCGTTGTTGATCGCCGACAGGATTCGAACACGGCCTGTCGCATAATTCGCGGCCGGTGAGGATATTCGCACTCGCCGAACTGATCACGGCGCTGGAAACCACGTGTCGAGTGCGAATTGCAGCGATTGGCTGTCCCCTTCTGCCCAGGCGATGATGCCGTCCGGGCGAAGCAGCCGTGGGCCGATGTTGGTCACCGGGAGGATTTCCACACGGTTTTTCGCACAATTCGCGAAAGCTCGCGTCTCGGGTGTGAGCAGGAGCAGGCCGCGACCGGAGCGCAGGTGTTCGTGCAGTCCGGAGTGGACGCCGTGGTCGTCGGTGAGCTCCAGGTCGGGCGAGTGGAGGCCGACGGGTTCGGTGGCGGGGTACGGCATTTCGTAGCGATGGTCCACACCGGACAGTAGGGCGCTGAAATACCGGTTCACCGCAGGGATTTCCATGAGATCACTGACGATGTCGCGCAGGGCGTCGACGTGGGGACCGGGCGCCAGGAGGGCCGACTGCGCACGAGTGTTGTGCAGGACGGCCGCCGCGGCGGGGTGGCGTTCGCGGGTGTAGGTGTCGAGCAGCGCCTCGGGCGCGGCGCCGCGGATTACGGCGGCGAGTTTCCAGCCCAGGTTCATCGCGTCGAGCAGGCCGAGGTTCAGCCCTTGGCCGCCACTGGGCGAGTGGACGTGGGCGGCGTCGCCGGCGAGCAGGACCCGGCCGTGGCGGTAGGTGTCGGCTTGACGGGCCTGGTCGGTGAAGTCGCGGGGTTCGCGGACTTCTTCGATCGCGACGTCGGCGCCGGTCACGCGGCGGATCGCGGCGGCCAGCTCGGCCGGGGTGACCGGGCCGCGGGGCGGAGTGAATGGGCGGCCTTCACCGGCCGGGTCAGGTGAGGCGATCGGAGCGGCGGCGCTGGTCAAGGTCGCCGGTGTGGATGGAGTGCCTTCGGCCAAGACGGCCGGAGCACCCGGGCGACCGTCGCCGGGCGACGCGGCTGAGACGACCGGGCCCCCGCCGGCAACCAGGGTGGACGGGCGGCCACCATCTGCCGCGGCGACGGGGGTAGGGGTGCTGGTCGAGGTCACCGAGGGCCCGCCGCCGGTCGAGGTGGCGAGGGTGTCCGGGCCACCGCCGGCAGCCGGAGTGGATGGGCGGCCATCGTCGGCCGTGACGACAGGGGTAGGGGTGCTGGTCGAGGTCACCGAGGGCCCGCCGCCGGTCGAAATGGCGAGGATGTCCGGGCCAGCGCCGGCAGCCGGAGTGGATAGGCGGCCTTCGCCGGCCGGGCTGACCGGGGTGGCGGCCGTGGCGACTGGGGCGGGCGTGGCAGAGCCGGCGAGTTCCGTGACGCCGGCGAGGGAGCCGCCGTGGAGGAAGGTGCCGGTGAGGTAGCGGCCGGGGGGTGGGACGGGGCCGGTGAAGGTGGTGGCGCCGGCGATGGTGCGGAGGAGGGGTGGTGTGCCGGGGAAGGCGAAGGGGGCGAGTTTTCGAACGCGGCTGTGTGCGCCGTCGCAGCCGACCAGGTAGAGGGCGCGCAGGTGGTGTTCGCCGGTGGGTGTGCGGGTGGTGACGGTGACGCTGTCGGCGGCGGGGTCCAGGGCGACGACGTCGTGGCCGCGGAGGATTCGGGCGCCGAGGCTTTCGGCGTGGGTGGCGAGGAGGCGTTCCAGGTCGGGCTGCCAGATGCGGGTGCCGCGGCGCCGTGGGTCTGGGGCGAGTTTGTGGATGTTCGCGAAGTGGCCGAGCTCGGTGCCGTGGTCGCGGGTGAAGTCGCGGGCGCCATCGGGGTCGGCGGCCGCCAGGTGGGGTCCGAGGCCGCGACGCCTGAGGGCTTCGGTGGCCAGGGGGCCGATGCCGCGGGCCTTGCGATCACGCGTGGGCTCGGTGAGGCGTTCCAGCACCACGGCGCGGCCGCCGCCCAGTTGGACCTCGGCGGCGAGGAGGAGACCGACGGGGCCGGCCCCGACGACGATCACGTCTGCGTCCATGAGAACTCCCCTTAACTTGTTAAGTGCTACTCTGCGCCTGAACTAGTTAAGGAGTCAAGAAGCATGCCGATCGACGTACCCGACGCGGTGCGCACCGCACTGGGGCTGCTGGAGGAAGACGGGCTCGACAAGCTCACCGTCCGGCGGCTCGCCGGCGAGCTCGGTGTCAAAGCTCCGGCGCTGTACTGGCACTTCAGCAGCAAACGCGCGCTGCTCGACCACATGACCGATGCGATCGTCGAGCCGGTCCTCGACGAGCTGCCGGAAAAGACCACACCCTGGCTCGAGTGGTTGGAAAAGGCGGGGAACGCACTGCACACCGCGCTGCTCGGCCACCGCGACGGGCCGAGCATCGCGATCGGCGCCGACCTGAGCGTGGCCCGATCGCTGGGTGAGTTCGCGGAGCGCGCGGTCGAGGTCCTGCACCGGGCGGGATTCGCGCTCGCCGACGCGACGCGCGCCGCGGGGGTGTTCGTCCACTTCGTCCTCGGCCGCGCGGTCGAGGACCAGACCAGGCCCGACGAGATCGTGGAGATCCCGTTTCCCTTGATGGCACAAGGTTTGCGCGACCGCCAAGCCGCCGGCGCCACCCCGGCCGACGACTTCCGCTACGCGCTCGGCGTCGTGCTCGCCGGGCTGAACGCGACCCGCCCCGCGGCCCCCTGAGTTGCCCCGGCGACTACCCCCGGCGTGACTGCCGACACGACCCTCTGGGAGGACGAGCGCGATGTCGCCGAACACCGCTGGTGCCGAGGTGAACGCTCCCCTGGGGGTCGACCCCGACCGGGCCTCCGTGGCCTGTGTACGACCACCCGCAGGGCAGCAGCGACAACTACGAGATCGACCGCAAGACCGGCGAGCAGATGACCGCCGCGCTGCCGGACGTGGTCGAGGTCGCCAAGAAGAACCGCGCGTTCCTCATCCGCGCCATGCGGTTCATCACCAAGTAGACCGACGTCACGCAGTTCCTCGACTGCACGCCCACGGCCGGGGGCTGCGGGAGGAGAACGACCTCACGCGCTACGTCGAGGGCGAAATCTTCGACCCGCCCTCGATCCTCGACAACGAGACCGTGCGCACCCACCTCGACTGGCACCAGCCGATCGCGCGCTCGCAGGTCGCGACGCTGCACCACCACAAGGGCGAGCGCAACGCGCCGGCCGAGGTGGTGCGCCAGTACATCGACGCGCACGCGCACCGAGATCGAGGAGCTGTTCGACGGGCTGGAGATGGTGGAGCCCGGCATCACGGAGCTCGTGCACCGGTGGCCGGACGGCCCGCAGCTCAAGCCGCTCACGGTCGCCCACCGGATCATCGCCGGCGGGATCGGACGCAAGCTCTGACCTGCGGTTTCCGGCGTTCTCCACAACCTGTCCCCAGGTTGTCCACAGGGGGTTGTGGATAACAGGGAAAAAGGCCACTCCGAACGCCGGAGTGGCCTTTTTCGCGAGCGGGAAAGGATCAGGCAGCCGCGCCGATCAGCACCGAGTGCACCTGGCCGAAGCCCAGGGCGGCGAGGTCCGCGACGTCGTGGGTGACGACCAGCGACTGGCCCGTCAGGTTCGGGCCGGTGTACAGCGTCAAGGTGCCGGAGACGAACTGGATCGAACCGGTGGCCGGAATGTTGATGTTGACCTTGTCGCCGACGTTGCCGTTGATGCCCTGCGAGCCCTGCGGCTCCGAGAAGTTCTTGCCCGAGTCGATGATCGCGCTGGCGCCGGCGACCGGCTTCGCGGGGGCGTTGTCGCCGATGAAGATGGACTGGACGTGGGCGAAGCCGGCGCCGAAGGTGGCCGGAATGTTGGCGACGCTGTCGGTGAGCACCGCGGCGTCACCCGTCTTGCAGTCCGCGCCGGTCCACAGGGTCATCGTGCCGCCGAAGCTCTGCAGCGAACCGGTGGCGGGGATGTGCACGGTGATGCACTCACCGTCGTTGCCGCCGATGCCCTGCGAGCCTTGCGGCTCCGAGAAGTTGATGCCCGAGTCGAGGATGCCGCTCGCGCCGGAGGAGGCGGGCGAAGCGGAGGCGATGCCGGCACCGCCGAGCACCGCGCCGGCGACGGCACCGAAGGCGGCCAGGGAAAGAACAGTCTTGCGCAGCATGGGATTCTCCAGAACCTTGTCGGATTTCCCGGCGCCGCACCTCGGTGCCGGACACCCGCAGACACGGGTCCCGCCCGGTGAACGGTTCACGATCTTGATGTGACGGCGACCACAACGCGCAGCGAAGGTGAGACAGGGCAACGTACTTGCCCGGAAGAATCCTCGCAGAAGAATCCACTGTGGACGGATAGGGTTCGGCCCCGCCGTTCCCGAAAGGAGCGACGGGGCCGTGCACTGAGCCTGGAACTCAGTTCTCGAGCTGCTGCGGCTCGCCACCGACGGTGATCTTGCGCGGCTGGGCCTTCTCGGCAACCGGGATGCGCAGGGTCAGCACACCGTCGACGTACTCCGCGGCCACGCGGTCGGTGTCGAGGGTGTCACCGAGGACGAGGCGGCGCGAAACCTTGCCGCGCGAACGCTCGGAGACCTGCACGCGGGCGTCCTCGCCGAAGGCGGCGGCGCGCTCGGCCTTCACGGTCAGCACGTTGCGCTCCACGCTCACGTCGATCGACTCGCGAGCCACGCCCGGGAGGTCGAACTGCACGACGTACTCGTCACCGTTGCGGTAGGCGTCCATCGGCATCGTGCGCGGCGAGCTGGTGGGCTGGCCGGCGAAGAACTGCTGGGTCAGGCGGTCGAACTGGGCGAACGGGTCGGTCCGGATCAACATCTGCGTTCCTCCTTCAGGTGGCCTCGATCAGCTCCTGGGTGGCTGACCGGACCTTACGAAGTTGACAACGACCAACTCAACTTAGTTGTTCCCGATAGACGCACATCACAGTCAGGAGTTGTCACCAGGCCACCGCGCGGTGTACAGGTGTGAACATGTACATGGGCGGAAAGAAGCAGAAGCTCGTCGGCGACCTCGCCGAGCTCATCCGCTCGGGCCGGCTCGCCCACGGTGACCAGCTGCCCGGTGAGCACCAGCTCGCCGAGCAGTACCAGGTCAGCCGGGGCACCGTGCGCAGCGCGCTGGTGGAACTGCAACATCAAGCGCTCATTTCCACACACGCCGGCGTCGGGTCGTTCGTGACGTTCGACGGGGTCACGCTCGACCAGCGCGTCGGCTGGGCCCGTGCGCTCGCCGACTCCGGCACGCCCGTGACCACCGAGCTGGTCGGCATCACCGAGGTCGAGGACACCGAGCTCACGCGCCGCTTCACCACGCCGAAGTTCGTGCGCGTGAACCGCCTGCGCCGCGACGAGACCGGCCGTGGCGTCTCGCTCGAAGAGGCCACCCTGCCCCCTGTCGGCTCTCTGGCCGAGCTGCGCCTGGTCGACGACTCCATCACGGCCACCCTGCGTGACGCCGGGCTGCACCCGGCCTGCGGCGACCAGTGGATCACCGCGCAGCCGCTCGACGCCGCTTCGGCCGCGCTGCTCGGCCGCCCCGCCGGTGAGCTGTTCCTCAAGGCCACGCGCACGTCGCTCGACGCGGATTCCCGGCTAGTCGAGCACGTCGTGAGCCGGCTCGACCCCGCGCGCTTCAGCTTCCACCTCACCTTCGGCCGGCGATGAGCGCCCGAGGCCGCGCGCTCGCCGCGCTGACCGGACTGGCCGTGGGTGACGCGCTCGGCATGCCGACGCAGTCGATGTGCCGGGCCGAAATCCGCGCCGCGTATGGAACGATCGACGGTTTCCGCGACGCGATCGCCGGGCAGCCCATCGCACCCGGCCTGCCCGCGGGCACGATCACCGACGACACCGAGCAGGCCCTGCTGCTCGCGCGCCTGCTCGTGGCCGGCGGCGGCCACGTCGAGCCGCGGGTGTTCGCCGACGCGTTGCTGGCGTGGGAAGCCGACATGATCCGCCGCGGCTCGGCCGATCTGCTCGGGCCGTCGACGAAAAGAGCTTTGTCGCTGCTGGAAAACGGCGTCCCGCCGGAAGAGACCGGCCGCGGCGGCACGACCAACGGCGCCGCCATGCGCGTGACCCCGGTCGGTATCGCCACTCCGGCCGACGACCTGACGACGCTCGTCGCCGCCGTGGCCGAGACCGCGCGAGTCACGCACAACACCTCACTCGGCCTCGCCGCCGCGGCCGCCGTCGCCGCCGCCGTGTCGGCGGGTGTCGACGGCGCGAACCGCATGGAGGCCTTCGACCTGGCCGAACGCGCGGCCGCCGTGGGCGCGACGCAAGGCCACTGGAGCGCGGGCGGCAGCGTCGCCGCGCGCATCCACTGGGCGCGCGACTGGGTACGGGGCCTGCGGCGCGGCGAGCTGGACGACGCCGTGGCCGACGTGATCGGCACCTCCGTGTCCGCGCAGGAGTCCGTGGTCGCCGCGTTCGCGCTGGCCGAGGTGCTCGACCCGGCCGACGCGCTGACGACGGCCGCGGGGCTGGGCGGCGACACCGACACCGTCGCCGCGATCTGCGGGGCGCTGCTCGGCGCGTGCGGCGAGCAGATCCCGGCCGAGCTGACCGAAACCGTGGTCCGGGTGAACGGCCTCGAGCTCGGCTCGCTCGTTGACGGTCTCGTCACCGTGCGCAGGACCATCCCGTGAGCCGGTTGATCCACACGGGACAGGTCGTCGTCGATCTCGTCCTCACCGTGCCGCGGCTGCCGGCGCCCGGCGGCGACGTGCTGGCCACGTCCACGAACCTGCTGCCCGGCGGTGGGTTCAACGTGATGGCCGCGGCCGCGCGCTCGGGCGCCGAGGTCGTCTACGCCGGCACGCACGGCACCGGCGGCTTCGGCGACCTCGTGCGCGCCGCGCTGGCGACCGAGGGCATCACGGTCGCGCAGGAACCCACGGCCAGTGGCGACACCGGCGTCGTCGTGGCGCTCGTCGACCCCTCGGGTGAGCGGACGTTCGCCACCGGCACCGGCGCCGAGGGCCGGCTGCGCGCCGACCAGCTCGCGCGCGTCGCCGCCGCACCCGACGACCTCGTGTACGTCACCGGCTACAGCCTCCTGCACGCCGCCAACCGCGATGCCCTGCTGCGCTGGCTGCCGGACCTGCCCGGTTCGCGAGTGTTGTTCGACCCCGGCCCGCTGGTGTCCGAACTGGACCCGTATGCGTTGAGTACCCTGTTGTCCACAGTAGACATCGTCAGCTGCAACGCTCGCGAGGCCCTGTCCCTCGACGTCACCGCGCTCGCCGAGACCACGACCGTGATCGTCCGCGACGGCCCGGCCGGCTGCACGATCCACCACCGCGGCGAGACCACCCGGATCGACGGCTTCCCCGTCACCGCGGTCGACACGAACGGCGCCGGTGACACCCACTGCGGCGTCCTGGCCGCCGAGCTCCTGCTCGGCGCCGAACTGCCGAGCGCAGCCCGCCGCGCCAACGCCGCCGCCGCGCTGTCCGTAACCCGACACGGACCCGCCACGGCACCCACACGTGCGGAACTGAACGAGTTCTGTCGGAATATTGACGGCAACACGGGCGACTTCTACCGTCGCACCGACCAAATATGAACAGGTTCAGATAGGCGGGCACCATGGCCAGGACCGAACAACAGGCACCGGAAACAGGCAGCCGGCTCAAGGTCGAGACACACGGCATCAACGTGATCGGCGACGCCGAGCGCCGGGGCCGGCCAAGGGACCTGTTCTGGCCGTGGTTCGGCGCCAACGTGTCGATCCTCGGGCTCAGCTACGGCTCGTTCGCGCTGGGGTTCGGGATCTCGTTCTGGCAGGCGACCGTCGCCGGTGTCATCGGGATCGTGTTCTCGTTCCTGCTCTGCGGCTTCATCGCGGTGGCAGGCAAACGCGGCTCCGCGCCGACGATGACGCTCTCCCGCGCGGCGTTCGGCGTGCGCGGCAACCACCTGCCGTCGGCGATCTCGTGGATCCTCACCGTCGGCTGGGAGACGGTGCTGACCGCGCTCGCGACCATGGCCACCGCGACGGTCTTCGAGCGGCTCGGCTGGGGCGGCGGCACGACGACGAAGGTGATCGCGCTGATCGTGGTCGCCGGGCTCACCGTGCTCAGCGGCGTGATGGGCTTCGACCTGATCATGCGCCTGCAGACGATCATCACGTGGATCACCGGCGTGCTCACCGTGGTCTACGTCATCCTGGTGGCCGGCCACGTGCACTGGTCGGCGGTGAGCGCGGTGCCCGCGGGCTCGGCGCAGCAGTTCATCGGCGCGCTCGTGTTCCTGATGACGGGGTTCGGGCTCGGCTGGGTCAACGCAGCGGCCGACTACTCGCGCTACCTGCCACGCTCGTCGTCCGGACGCGGCGTGATCGGCTGGACGACGTTCGGCGCGTCCGTGGCACCGCTCGTGCTGCTGGTGTTCGGCCTGCTGCTGGCGGGTTCGTCGCCGGAGCTGAACACGAGCGTCGCCGCCGACCCGATCGGCGCGCTGACCACGATCCTGCCGCTGTGGTTCCTGGTGCCGTTCGCGATCGTCGCCGTGCTCGGCCTGGTCGGCGGCGCCGTGCTGGACATCTACTCCTCGGGCCTGTCGCTGCTGTCCGCGGGCCTGCGGATCCCGCGCTACGCCGCGGCGCTGGTCGACGGCGTGATCATGATCGCCGGCACCGTCTACATCGTCTTCTTCGGCGGCACTTTCCTCGGCCAGTTCCAGGGTTTCCTCACCACGCTCGGGGTGCCCGTGGCCGCGTGGTGCGGTGTGATGCTCGCCGACATGCTGCTGCGCCGCCGCGACTACGCCGAAGCCGACCTCTACGACCGCCGCGGCCGTTACGGTGACGTGCGCTTCGGGCCCATCGCCCTCATCGTCGTCGCGACGGTCGTCGGCTGGGGCCTGGTCACCAACGCGTCCGCGAGCTGGCTGCACTGGCAGGGCTACCTGCTGGCGCCGTTCGGCCTCGGCGGCCGCGAGGGCTCCTGGGCGTTCGCGAACCTCGGCGTGCTGGTGGCACTGGTGCTCGGTTTCGTGGTGACGCTGCTGGTCAGCCGCTCGCGCGTGCGCGCGCAGGAGATCGCCGCGTGAAGCCGCTGCTCGGGGTCATCGACCTGCAGAACATCTTCGGCAACCCGTCGAGCGGCTGGTTCACGCCGGGGTTCGCGTCGATCCTGCCTCAGGTGCGGCGGCTGGTGGACGCGTTCGGGCCGCGGGTGGCGTTCACGCGGTTCCTGGCTCCGGAGAAGCCGGCCGGGGCTTGGGTGAAGTACTACGAACAGTGGCCGTTCGCCTTGCAGCCCGCGGATTCGCCGGCGTACGCGGTGGTCGACGAGTTCCCGGTGGAGTCCACTGTGGATGCCTTCACCTTCGGCAAGTGGACGCCTGAGCTGGCCGGCCTGGTCGGCGACGGCGGTCTCGTGCTCGCCGGGGTCTCCACGGACTGCTGCGTCCTCTCCACCGCCCTGGCCGCCGCCGACGCGGGCGTCCCGGTCACCGTGGTGTCCGACGCGTGCGCGGCCGTTTCGGACGAAAGCCACGAGCAGACACTGGCGATCCTGCGGCTGTACGGCCCGTTGGTCGAGGTCAGGACGACGGACGAGGTGCTGGCGGACTGAAACTGGGCCCCCGGCGGAGAAAACCACGCCGGAGGCCCAGGAGATCAACGCAGCCCTACGTCAGCTCGTCCTGCCGCTCGGCCGCGATCCGGCGGACCCGGCCGCGGACACCGAGCCAGCCGGCGATCAGCACCAGCGCCAGCACCGGGATGCTGTAGATCAGGATCCGCCCAGTCGTGCCGCCCCACCAGCTCATCGTCAGGACCAGTAAGAGGAACGCCAGCGTCACGTAGTTCGTGTACGGCGCCCCCGGCAGGCGGTACGACGGCCGGGACATCTCGCCCCGCGCGGCCTTGCGGGTCATCGCCAGGTGGCAGATCACGATCATCGACCACATCCCGATGATGCCCAGTGCCGAGAACTCCAGCGCGACCTCGAAGGCCTCACCGGGCACCACGAGGTTGAGCACCACGCCGAGCACGTACACCGCGGCGGTCAGCAGCACGCCGCCGAAGGGGACGCCGCTCTTGCTCATCTTCGAGGTGAACTTCGGGGCCGAGCCGGCGATCGAGAGCGACCTCAGGATGCGCCCGGTGGAGTAGAGGCCGGAGTTCACGCTGGACAGCGCCGCGGTGAGCACGATGACGTCCATGATGCCGCCGGCCGCGGGGATGCCGAGCTTGGAGAAGAACGTGACGAACGGGCTCTCCCCGCTCTTGTACGCCGTCCACGGGAGCACCATCACCAGCAGCAGCACCGAGCCCACGTAGAAGATGCCGATGCGCCAGGCGACGGAGTTGACGGCCTTCGGGATGACCTTGCGCGGGTTGGCAGTCTCGCCGGCGGTCACGCCGACCATCTCGACGCCGGAGTACGCGAAAACGACACCCTGCAGGATCAGCAACGCGGGCAGCACGCCGGTCGGGAACAGGCCGCCGTTGGTGGTGATCAGGCTCGGGCCGGTCACCACGCCGTCGACGGGCGTGCGGCTGATCAACACGAAGATCGCGACGACCATGAACACCACGAGCGCGAGCACCTTGACGGCGGCGAACCAGAACTCGAGTTCGCCGAACAGCTTCACCGAGACCATGTTCACCGCGAGGATCGCGAACAACGCGATGAGCGCGGGAATCCATTGCTGCAGGTCGGGCCAGAAGAACTGCGTGTACTTGGCCACCGCGGTCACGTCGGCGACACCCGCCGTGGCCCAGTTCAGGAAGTACATCCAGCCGGCGAAGAATGCGGCCTTCTCGCCGAGGAATTCACGCGAATAGGACACAAAGGATCCGGAGGACGGCCGGTGCATCACCAGTTCGCCCATCGCGCGGACCACGAAGAACGCGATGATCCCGGCCACCGCGTAGACGACGGCCAGCGCCGGACCGGTGCTGTGCAGGCGCGAGCCGGCGCCCAGGAACAGGCCGGTCCCGATGGCACCGCCGATGGCGATCATCTGGACCTGACGGTTCTTCAGTCCTTTGTGGTACCCGGCTTCCTCGTGCTTGAACGAGGTTTCCGGCGGCTCGGCGACCGCCGTCTGATCCGAGGGCGACATGTGATTCCCCTGTTCTGACAACAAAGTGCGTGTCGTGACGCAGGGGTCGGCCGACCACTGTGTCGTACCAGACAATGATGTGGTCGGACCGCATCCGGCCGCAACGTGAGCGGCAATAACTTAGGGTTGATTTGAGCTGCGAACCTCAAGCCATTCTCAAATGTGCCCGATAATGCCGAAATTCACGGCCTCCCGTGCCGGAAAACGCGAAACGCGTTTCAAGCCCAGCTGTCCGGCTGTGAGCCGTCCAAGTCGGTGAAGCCGTACTCGCGCGCCAGCTCCGCCGAGCTCACCGAGCGCTGGTTCCACCGCGCGCGCTCCGGGTCCGCGGCCAGCGCGGCCACCGCGCGGCCCACGTACCGCGGCGACTCCGACTGCGCGAAGGGCGGCGGGGCGGTCGGCAGGCCGTCCGGGCGGTCGGGTTCCAAAGCGGTGCGCCAGGTTTCCTCGGTGACGCCGTAGTTGTCGAGCATCATCTCCGAACGCAGCCAGCCCGGCGTGATCGCGACGGCCGCGCCGCCGTACGCCGCGAGCTCGTGACCCTGCGAGAACGCGAGCCGGTTCACCGAGGCCTTCGCGAGGTCGTAGAACACGGAGATCCGGTACTGGGAAGCGTTGTACTCCAGCGTGCCGTCGGTGACCTCGACGAGGAGCCCGCCGGGCTGCGAGACCAGCAGCGGCAACAAGTAGTGCGAGGTCACGAGGTGCGTTTCCACGCCGAGGCGCAGGATCCGCAGGCCGTCGCCGAGGTCGTGCTCCCAGATCGGCGTGTTCCAGTCGGCCGGTCCGCCCTTGAGGCGTTCGGCGCCCCAGATGTCGTTGACCAGCACGTCGAGCCGGCCGTGTTCGCGGCGCACGCGTTCGGCCAGCACCCGCACCTGCTCGTGGTCGAGGTGGTCGACCTGCCTGGGCACACCGGTGCCGCCGAGGCTGGTGACGAGCGCGGCCGTCTCCTCGATCGTCTCGGGGCGGTCGTAGTCGGAGTGGCCGTCGCGTTCCCAGCTGCTGCGGCCGGTGCAGATCACCGTCGCGCCGGCCTCGCCGAGGGCCGCCGCGATGCCGCGCCCGGCGCCGCGGGTCGCGCCGGCCACCAGGGCTACCCGGTTCCGGAGATCAGCCATCACACCGAGTGTGACACGGTCAGCCCGCCAGTGCGTCCCGGACGGTGTCGGCCAGCAGGCGGGTGCACCCGGGGGCGCCGGGATTCAGCAGCAGGTCAACGCCGCCTTCGAGCAATGCCGGCAGGTCACGCGCCGCGACGGGCAGCCAGCCGGCCGCGCGGACGCGAGTGCGGTGCGCGGGGGCCGTGGTGGCGAGCACGCACGGGATGTTGTCCGGCGACGGCGCTACCAGCGGTTCGTCGTCCACGTCGAGGGCGACCGACACCATCGACTCGCGCAGGATCGCGGCCAGCCGGCCGGCGTCGGCGTCACCGCGGGCGACGAGGCGGAGCACGGCGTCGAGCGGGTCAGTCGGCGAACCGGGGCCCGACGGTTCGTAGGCGGGGTTCGCCTCGAAGCGGCCGACCGCGCCGTCTTCACCGGCCAGCCAGCCGCCCATGACGGCGGCCAGCGGCGGGCCCGCGACCTCGGCGCCGTCCTCCGTCGACGACGGCGCCCACGCCGGGTCGACGAGCAGCACCCACTGGTCATTCGCCATCGCCGGCGCCTCCTCCGCTCGCGTGCGGCTCGCCCACCGAGGCGAGGAAGGCGTCCTCCGACTCACTCACCTTGGCCAGCATCGCATCCTGCTTCGCCGCCTGCTCCTTCATGCGCGCGGCGTACTGCCGGATGTGCTCGGCGGTGCGCCACCGGTTCAGCCACGCCAGGCTGCTCAGGTGCAGGCGCCGCATCACCCACAGCGTGTCGCGGGTCCGCTCCACGCGCTGCTCGAACGTACCCGGCCCGCCGCGCCAGCCCTCCAGCGCGCCGCGCACGGCCTCCTTCAGCACGTCGGGCGCGAGCTTCTCCGAGGCGAACGCGCGGATGGCCGTCGCGAGGTCGCGGGCGTAGGACTCCGCGTCGGCGCGGCCCAGGATCTTGCGGAACTGGCCGAGGAGCAGGCCGTTGTCCAGCGTGGCGTCGAGGGCGCCGTGGCGGTCGAGGACCTCGACGGCGTCGGCGGCCCGGCCGACGTCCGTGCCGTGGGCGACCTCGTTGGCCAGGTCAAGCAGCGCTTCGGCGGCGCGGCCGGGCTTGGCGAGCAGGGTGTCGGCGACGCCGTGCAGCTGCAGGAGCGTGTACTCCTCGGCCAATCCGACGGCGACGGCGGTTTCGGCGGCGGACAGCGTGGCCGGCGCCGAGGTCGCGGGCAGCGAGATCGTGGCCACGGCGGCGGTGCCCGGGCCGGTCGTGACGATCGAGGCCGCCGCGGCGGGTGTGGCACCGGCCGGCGTCAGCTCCGCCAGCAAAGCCTGGACCTGCGTGACGAACCGGGCCCGCACGTCGTCCGGGCCGCTCACCTGGACGTGAGGTGCCGGCAGTCCGTCGGCCGCCCGCTCCACAGTGGACTCGGCGATCCACCGCGCGACGGAGTCGTCGAGCGGCAGCGACACCGGTTCGACGTCGAAATCGCTCGCCGGACCGGGCTCGGTGTTCAGGCGCACGGGCCGGGAGACCGCACCGTCGCGCCAGATGCCCTTGCCCGTCACCGTGAACCGCTCGCGCGCCGACTCCGGCAACCGGACCTGCTGCCAGCGTCCGTCGACGAACCGGTGGTCGATCACGTGCTGCACGTCAGCGTTGTGCGAAGCCAGCTCCAGGGCCGCCGTCCACAGCAGATCGGGCTGCTCGTGGCGGGCCACGACGTCGGCCGCGGCCGTGAGGTCGAGCGCAGTCCCGCCCGAACGCAATGCGCTGACCGCGCCGCTGAGCAGCGCCACCGTGCCGCTGCGGTCGCCGAGGTCGACCGGGCCGGCCGGCATCGACGGCCGGTACCACCAGCCGTGTTCGGCCGCCTGGCTCAGCTCGGCGATCGTGCGCCGATCGTCCTCGGTCAGCGCGTGGTCACCGGAAACCAGGTACGAGACGGCCGGGAAGCTGTCCACGACGTTGTCGGGCGACGGCGCCGGCGTGGCGTGCACCGGAAGGTCCATTCCGGACGAACGCACGCGCTGCGTGAACTCGTCCGCCAGCGCACCCGACGCGAGCACGAGCGTCGGCGGGCGGTCCGCCGCCTGCGCCAGCTCGGCACTGCCCTCGGGCGCGGCGTCGATCTTCGTGACCCCACCGGGCTTCGCCCCGCGGTAACCACCGAACGGCGCCGAATCCGAGGAGTACGCCTTCCCGTCGACACCACCGAACACCGCGGGCACGGCCGGGGAATCAAGTGAGAACTCCACCGCGGCCCCGCGGGCCGGCCGGAACGACACCGTGACACCCGAACCGTCGGCGACGCGGATCTTCACCGGCACCCGCGCCAGCAGGTCGCGGTCACCGAGCTCCCGGCCGAGGTGCGCGGCCAGCTCGCGCGCGGCCGCACGGGCCTGCGCGCGATCGCCACCGGTCACGTGGATCGCGGGCAGCTCACCCTCGACCTCCCGCAACGCCCGTGCCAGATCACGCGCGCCGGTCTCCACGAGACTGTCCGGATCGGACACCAGCACCGCTTCGTCCGGGTTCCGCAAAGTCGCCCCGTGCTGGACCTCGCCCAGCGCGCGGTGCACCCGGTCGGGATCGATGTCCAGCAGAGCCCGCGCGGAAGCAGGCAACTGCACGTCGTGGTCGGTCCCGGTGTAGGTGTGCCGGTCGGTCACCGTGCGCACGAGCGGTGCCAGATCCGGGTCCGCCGCGAGGAACGACAGCGCCGCGGCCCACACCAGGTCCGGGTCGGCGTGGCGGCGCACGGCCGGCTCGACCGCGGTCAGGTGCAGGTCACCGGCGCGGTTGTACAGCCCGCGCACCAGGGTCTGCACCACGTGCTGGGTCAGCTCCAGCGTCTCGTCGCGCCCCGACACGGGTTCGGTCCCGCCCGCGGGCGGCTTGAGCCAGCTGCCGTCGCTGTTCATCCGGATGTCGGTCATCTCCGGCAGGTCGAACGCCGACGGCAGGCCGATCCGCCGCGCGGTGCCCGACAGCACCGAGGGCCCGGTGCGCACGATGATCGAGTTGCGGTGCACACGGCCCTGCGGCATCTGGAAGAACACCGGCGGGAGGTCGTACGCCTCGGGCGGCATGAGGTTGCGCTGCGTCTTGCCGTAGTTCTCGCGCACCACGTCGAGGTGCACGCGCGCGAACGGGTGCCCCTTGCTCATCGCGAACGCCGAGTTGGCCACGTTCATGCCGATGCGGTGCGTCGCGTAGCCCTCGCGCGAGGTCGCCGCGTGGAACAGGTCCTCGAGGCTTTCCACCACGTTGTCACCGTCGGTGTAGAGGCCGCCGAAGCGGTTCATCAGCTCCATGCGCAGGATGTCACTGGCCGCCGCGTAGCCCGGGCCGGTCAGCTTGCCGGTCTCGGACTGGTAGAACTCGTTGAGCAGCATGGGGTTCTCGCTCGAGAACACCTCGTCGACGTTCACCAGCCGCACGTGGTGCTGCTGCGCCCAGCCCACGAAGTCACGCACGTCGGCGAGCGGGTCGGGGCCCTCGGCCGGCGGCTCCGTGGCCAGCGCGAGCTCGACCTGAGAGCGCGGGACGTCGGTCCAGAGCACCGGCACCACGCCGTCGTGCAGCCGCGCGGCCGCGCCGCCGAAGTTCTCGCGGAACGCGGACATCGTGCCGGCGTCGCGCAGCGGCCCGCCGAGCCAGATGGCGTGCATGAGCAGCGGCGTCGACGTGGTCTTCTCCAGCGGCTCGACGTCGCCGGGCGCCCACGCGGATAGCCGGTCGTCGGCGCGCGTGTGCTCGATCGTCCAGTCCCTGAGGTCCGGCAGGTTCGCCGGGTCGGCCTGGTCGCGCAGTACCGGCACGCCACGGGTGAGGTTGAGCGTGTCCAGCAGCGCGAGGCCTTGACCGGCGGTGAGGTTCGAGTAGTCGTGGCCACGCAGGAAGCCGGGCGGTTCCGGCGCGAGGTAGAGGCCGAACAGGTCGGGCCCGAGCAGTGGCGCGCCGTCGGGCACCGGGCCGTGGCCGGTCGAGGCGGCGCGCAGGTCCTGGGTGAGCTCGGCGGCGGAGCCGTACGGCGGCACCTCGTCGGGCGTGGCCGTCGCCCGCAGGTACTCGTTGGCGACGGCCGCGAGCAGCGCGGGATCCTCGTGCCGGCCGAGCAGTGCCTGCACCTGTTCGTCGGGCGCGCGGTCGTAGACGGCGTTCACGACCTCGGCCGCCAGGTACAGCGTGCGGGCGCGGTCGGCGAGGCGGACCGGGCCCGCCGTGGCGGGAACCCGGGCATAGCGCCAGTTCTTGAGCAACGCGTTCGTGAGCTCGTCGACCACGGCCTCGGCGTCGAGCGGACGGCCGAGCGTCTCCCAGTGACCGCCGCGGACCACGGCGGTGAACGCGTCGTCGCGGGCGCCGAAGAGCGGGGCCGACGGTTCGTCGTCAGGGCTGTCGTCGCGGTGGTTGGCCAGCACCGAATCGGTGGCCGCGTGGACGATCGACGGCCCGCCACGCGTTTCGAGCGCCGCCTGGAAGTCGTGCGCGACCCCGCCGGGGCCGAGCCGCCGGGCCGCCGCGCACTGGAACAGCGTGACTGAATCCGGCTGCGCGTCGGCGAACTCGGGCGATGCCGTGACGATCTGCGCGAGCGTCTCGCCGTCGACGTAGAGCTCGCGCCGCGTGCCGTCCGGGCCGGTCACGGCGACCTTCACGCGGGTTTCCTCACCGTGGCCGGTGACGAGGAACGTGCGACCCTCGGCCAGCTCGCCGGCCCACGGCGCGTGCACGGGGATGCCGCCGTCGCCGGGGCCGCGGCCGCGCAGGTCGTGCGCCGCGCCGGTGGCGAAGGCCCGCATCTCGTCCGGATCGGCTTCGACCACGAGGTTCTCGCCCCGGGTCTGCCTCAGCCAGGTCTGGACCTTCGCGGCCTCGACGGGGTCGAGGAACGTCAGCCCGCGCGCGGTGCCGGTGAGGTCGGTCAGCACGGTCGTGGTGACGGCGCCGGGCGCGAAGTCGATGGTCACGCCCGGTTCGCCGACGACCTCGCCGGTCAGGCGCGTGTGGTCGGCGTGCACCAGGTGGTCGAACGCCAGGTCGCCGAAGCCACGCTCGTGCAGCAGACGCGTGACGTCGGCCTTGAAGTGGTCCACGCGGTCCGCGGGCACCGTGACCGGCGGCAGCGGCTCGCCGTCGAGGTGGTGCTCGGCGAGCGTCTCGGCGTAGTGCGCGGCCTCGGGTCGCGGGTGCGTGGTCTCGCGCGCCGGGCCTTCGGTCCACGCGGGGTTGAGCCGCGCGGGCCGGGCCAGCTCGTCGGCGCTCCAGGTGCCCTTGCCCGTCACCGTGATCAGGCCGCGCGCCATCGGCGGCAGCGGCACGCGCGTCCATTCGCCGGTGTCCGGGTCGCGGCGGGCGTCGACCACGGTGTGCACCGGCGTGTTCCCCGAGGCCAGGTGGGTCAGCACCGCCGAGTAGACGACGTCGGGCCGCTCGTGGCGGGCCACGAGGTCCTGCACCTCGGTGAGTCGCAGCTCGCCGGTGCGAGCGGCGGTGCCGGCCAGCTGCCGCTCCACAGTGGACGCCAGTGCGAGCGTGCCGTCGTGGTCGGCCTGCGAGATCGGGCCGGCCGGCGGTTCGGTGCGGGGACTGCTGCCGAGTTCGCGGACGAGGTCGACGATCGCCTCGTCACCCGGGCGGCCGCCGAACGTGCGGAAGTGCCCGCCGTCCGTGACCGCGGTGAACGCGCCGGTGGAGCCGAGTGCCTTGCCAAGCGTTGCGGTGTCGCGGCCGAACAGCGTGGGTTTCGTGGGCGCGTGCACCGTCGCCGGCCCGCCGAGATCACTCAACGCGCGCTGGAAGTCGTGCGCCACGCCGCCGGGGCCGTCGGTCTGGCCGGTACCGCACGCGATGAGCGTGACCGACGACTTCGGTCCGGCCTGCGCGAACGGCGCCGAGTTCGCGACGATCCGCGCGAAGGTCCTGCCGTCCACCCGCACGGTATGCCCGCCGACCAGCGTCAGCTTCACCGACTGCGGCTTGCCGTGGGCGAAGACGAAGAACGTGTCGCCGGTGTCGGTGCCCCACGGTGCGGGCGACTTCGCGCCCCAGTCGCCGAACCGGCGTTCGCCCAGGTCCGGCGTGGTGCCGTCGCGGCGCGCCCCGGCCACGAGCGGGTCGAGCGTCTTCGACGTCACGCCATCGTCGAGCGAGGAGACCTCACCGGAGTTGTCGGCGACCCAGTCGTGCTCGACCGCGGACGTCTGCTCGGCCGCCGGCAGGAACGACACCGCGACGACCTTGCCCGAGCGGTCCGTGACCTGGTGCAGCTGGACGTCGTCGACGTCGAAGTCGTAGGGCCGGTCCGCGTCGACGTCCCAGCCGGAGATCGTCGCGGGCCCGGTGTCGGGTGCCGTGTCCGGGGCCTCCACCACGTGCTCGGTCGAGCGCGGGTCGAAGCGGGACTGGACCTTCTTGGCCGGCCACACGTGCGTGGCGAGCCGCCAGTCGACCTCTTCCTTGGCCTGCCACCACTTCTTGCGCGCCTCGTCGGCCTTCTCGCGCGCTTCCCGCACCTGGCGCAGCGCGTCGTCACGGCGGGAGGTGAAGTCGGAGTTGTCGTTGCGGTAGGCGTCGAGGACGTCGGCCAGCTGCTCCGCGTACTCCTGCGCGTCCTGGCGGCGCTGCACGAGCGCGGGCTGCGCGGCGCGGATGTCGCGCACGCCCTGCTCGGCGCGCGCGACCTGGTCCAGCAGCTGCTGCCGCTCGGTTGAGCCCTCGTCGGTGACCGACGCCAGGGCCAGCGCCTGCTCGGCGACGTCTTGCAGCCGCGTGATCTCGGCGTTGCCCTCACGCAGCTCGCGGCCGGCGTCCTTGGCGTCGTTCTCCGCGTCGGCCAGGGCCTCGCGCGCCTCGCGCACGGGGTCGGCGTCGGTCTGGACGGCCAGCCCGTTGGCCTCCTTGGTCAACGTCTTGACGCTGTCACGCTCGTCGAGCCAGCGGTCGTCGGCCTCGCGCTGGGCCGCCTCCACGGCCTCCTCCGCCTTGCGCCAGTCCGAGGCCGCGTCCTTCACCTCGTCCTGCGCCTTCGTGATCGCGTCCGGCAGCGCCTCGCCCAGCAGCTTCTCGAGGTCCACATCGGACGTACGCACCAGCGCCGACGCCGGCACCTTCACCTCGACCGCGGCCGTGCGGCCCCCGCCGAGGTCGGCGACCACGCGGTACTCCACATCGAACCCGACGAGCCCGCTGCGGCCCTTCGGTTTCGCGACGGTGGAGCGCTGTCCACCCGCGACAGTCGCCGTCGGGTCACTCATCGCCGCCGGGTTGCGGATGTCCGCACCAATCCACGAGTGTGAGTTGTCCTTCGGGTCGGTGACGCCGCCGACGCCGGGCATGTACTGGTTCTCGCCGCTGAGCGCTTCCATCGCCTCGCCCGTGAACGTGGCCGTGGTCTGGTCGGTGCGCTCCAGCGTGACGGTGTCGCTCAGGGCCGTGAGGTCCGGGTTGACCAGGCGCGAGTAGACCTTCACGCTGCCGTGGCCGTTCTTGATCAGCGACGCTTCGTGCAGGTCCGGCGCGGCGAGCGGGCCGTCGAGCATGCTCGGCAGGTGGCCTTGGAGGATCTCGTTGGTCAGCGACGTGACCAGCGTGTTGTTGGCGCCGGTGCCCGGTCCGGTGAGGCCGTTGCCGGCGCCGGCGAGCCGCAGCGCGCGCACGGCACCGGCCTGGACGGCGGCCGATCCGCGCACGCCCTCGGTGTGCGCGGACGGCGGGAGCTTGCCCACGCCCTGCGCCTGCCATTCGGCGAGCTTCTCGGGTGTCGCGTCGGCCGCGGTGAGCTCGGTGGTGCGCGGCGCGTAGGCCTTCGGTGCCTGGCCTTCGGTGCTGATCTTGTGATCGTCGGCCCCGGAGCGCACGGTCACGTTCGCGTTCTGCTCGGTGACCGGGTACGTCTTTCCGCCGCGCTGCACCACGAGCTCGAACTTCAACTGGTGGCGGTAGCGCACGGCCGGACCGCTGTGAGAAGCCTTGGAGCCCTTGGTCGTCGCGGTGGCCGACACCGTCTGGTCGGTTTTGGTCTTCGACCCGGACACACCGAGCGTGAGGCCCTCATAGCCGCTGACGTCCGGCTTGGTGTCGCTGAACAGGCCACGCCCCGCGCCGCGGAACTGGCCGCCGTAGGAGGAGCCGTGGCCGGCGTTCTCCTTGTCCGTCACCGCGGCGCTCACGACGTGGTCGATCTCGCCGCCGTCGTGGACGACGTCGAGGAACTCGGTGTCGGTGATCGTCGCCTTCAGCAGCACCTGGTAGGTGTTGGTGGACAGCACGCCGGCGTCGTGCAGCAGCAGCGGCGCGCCACCGTCGAGCGCACTGTCCACCAGGGAGGTCAGGGCGTCGGGCGAGGCGAGGTCGAGCGTGCGCTGCAGGTTGGTCATGGAGTCGTCGAGGACGGACTTCGGCAGCAGCTTGTCGCCCGTGCGGCCCAGCGTCGTGCGCGCGTCGCGGACGAGCTGCGACAGGTCGGGCGCGTCCTCGACCACGGCGGCGCCCAGCGTGCTGGAGGTGCGGCCGACCAGCGCGGGCGGCGCCATCCTGCCCGGCGGCTCGGTGCGCGGCTCGACCTTCGGCAGCAGGCCCTGCTCGCGGGCCTGGTCCTCGGTCATGCGCACGTAGACCGCGCCGGGCAGCTTCACGTCGGCGCCCGCACGCGAAATCGAGCCGTTGACCAGGCTTTCCTGGCGCGTTTCGGCGACCAGCCGCACGTCGGCGTCGTACTGCACGAGCACGGTGCGGCCCTTGGCGTTCACGCGGTTGACGTGGTCGACGCTCGCGCTGACCTCCTTCGAACCGCCCGACGTGCGCGCCCACGGGCTCCACTTGGCCGCCCCGTAGACCTGGCCCTGACCATGGGCGGTGGCCATGCTGCCGTCCGGGCGGATCGTGACGCCGAGCTGCACGTTGCCCTCGAGCGACTGCTTGTGCGTCTGCTCGAACGAGGCCTTCGCGCCACCGGCGAACGTGGTCTCGCTGCCGCCCGCGTCGGACGCCACGACGACCTTCGGATTGCTGAGCGCCACGTTCATCCCGAGCCCGCCGACGCGGTCGGCCACGCGCCGCTCGTAGCGGAACCCGCCCGCCCACGCACCCTGGCGGAGGAACTTCGGCAGCCCGCCGCGGAACGTCTCGGGCGAGAACATGCGGTCCACGCGCTTGCGCGCCTCGCCACCGGACAGGCCGAGCACACCGTCGCCGTCGGACGCGCGCTCCAGCTGGCGCAGAGCCTCGTCCCGCAGGGCTTCGGTGTTGGTGAACGCCTCGACGTGCAGGAACTTCGGCTGGCCGGGCTTGGGGCCGGCCAGCAGGTCGTCGATGGTCGGGGTGTCGTTCTTGTTCAGCACGGTGGTGCCGGGCTTGCCGGGCAGGAACTCGCCGGGGTCCTTCTTCAGGGCCGAGCCGTCGTTGACCCAGAGGTCGACCTTGCCGGAGATCTTCGGCAGTGCCGGGTCGCCGGTCTTGGCCACGGTGGACACCTGGGGCGTCACGCGGAACGGCGAGCCCGGCGTCAGGCGCTTCACCCACGGGCGGTTGCGGGTGTAGCTGGTGATCTCGACTTCGAACTCCACATCGTGCTCGAACACCTGCGCGTCCGGGCTGCCGGAAAGGCTCGTGGTGGTGGTGACGGTGGGGCCGCCCGAGTTCTTCCAGCTGTAGGCGTCGGAGTACTGGATCGGCACGACCGCGGGGCTGAGGCTGGAGTTCGCGATCGAGGTGGACTGCGGGATGACCATGCGGCCTTCGAGCCCGACCGACCAGCTCTTGTCCACAGTGGTCGCGCTGCTCAGCGACGGCGCCGTGGCGACCGAGCCCTTGACCGAGCGACCGGTGGCCTGCCCGAGGTGCCGGCCCGGCGACAGCTTGGCCTTCACCGTGACGCTGATGTACTCGTCGGTGAACAGGCCGCGTCGCTTCAGCTGCACGGACACACCGGGGCCGAGCAGAGTGTCCATCTTGGCCTTGAGCGCCGCGGGCGAGAACGTGGCCGTGAGCTTGCGCAGGTTGGCGAAGCGCTCGGCGATGTCGCGGCTGGAGCTCTTGTCGTCGGCCTGGAACTTGTCCCAGCGCGGCAGGAACTTCGCCATGCCGGGCCGGTCGCGCAGCGCGTTTTCGATCTGTGGCTGGACCTTCGCGGCCGGAGTGAACGTACCCGCGCGCACGTGGCCCGCGGCGGCGGCCGCGGCCAGGTAGGGCGGCTCGTAGCGCTTGCCGACGTCGGTGAGCTTGTCGCGCGTGTCGCCCGGCACGGGCAGGCCCTGGGCCTTGGCTTCGGGCAGGCCCATGCGGACGTAGGCGGTGGCCTCGACGGTCTCGACCTCGCCGGCCGAGGTGACGACGTCGACGTCCACCTTCACCTTGTAGATCCCGATGTCGCCCTTGGCTTCCACCGTGTTCTTCGCCGTGACGCTGGTGCCGCCCGTCGCGGTCTCGGTGACCTTCGACGACACCGACCCGCTGACGCCGACCAGCCCGCCGACCTTGCCCGGCAGGTAGGAGCCACCGCCGACCGTCACGGACAGGTCCATTCCGGACTTCGACGCCGCCGCCGTGGCCCCGCCGTTCACCGACGAGTCGTTGGACCGCACCTCGCTGTCGCCCGGCACCACGCCGACGAGCTCGACGCCCTTCGGCCGCGCCTGCAGCTGCACGGCGTCGCGGTGGCTGCCGTGGGGGCTGAGCAGGTCGTTGGACACGACCGGGCCGCCCTGCAGCGCGGTGCCCAGCACACCGCGGATGCCGCCGCCGCTGACGAACTCCCGCAGCGCCTGCCGCCCCGGCGCCCCGAACTTCGTGACCGACGGGTGCAGCTGCTTGGCGACCTTGTCGAACAGCGCCTGCTCGTCGAGCAGCACGGCCTCGGGCGCGAGCAGCTCGATGCGCTCGGCCCAGTCGGGCTTCGGGTCGCCCTTGGCTTCGGCGTCCGGCTTGAGGTTGCCGAGGTCCTGCGACCACAGCAGCGAGACCTTGCCGTCCACAGTGGAACCGGTGAGCCCGCCGACCTGGTCGGTGACGGTGATCGAGTACTTCACGTCGACGTCGGCACCGTCGACGTCGCCGGCCGAGCGCACCACCCGCTGTTCCGTGCCGGTGACGGTGGACGTGTGCGTCTGCGCCGCCGTCGCGAGCTGCACCGTGGGCGCGACCGACACGTAGGCACCGGGCGGGATCAGCGCGAAGTACGACGTGCCGACGGTCCGCGCGATCGTGTCGTTCTGGCCTTGGGCGTGCGTGGCCTGCGTCTGGTCGTTGACGTCGCTGATCGTGGCGTGCGGCTGCTTCGCGATCCCGTCGGCCTGCACCGCGTCGAGATCGAGCTCGGCCCGCACGTGGACCTCGTACCACTTCTCGCCGACGCGCACCATCGACTTGCGCCCCTGGCCGAGGAACGACTCGAAGCCGGCGCTGTCGAGCGTGCCGGTGATCGCGTCGATGCCGACCGGGTCCGGCGGGTTCCGGCGGGAGTCCAGTGACGTTACCAGGCGCTTGATGGTGTCGCCGACCTGCTTCACGCCCTGCGGGTTCACCGGCACGAGCGAACCGAGGGCCTGGCCCTTCTTGGCGTATTCGGGCAGCCGCTCGGTGAGCGAGCGGGCGTCGGGCGCCGGATCGTCGTCGGCGACGGTGACGACGCGCTCCTGCTCTTCCTGCTCGCGCCGCACGTCGTCGTCGAAGAGCTGCTTGAGCGCGTCGTACTTCTGCGCGTAGTCCGGGTCGTACTCGAAGCGGTGGCCGCCGTCCGCGGTGACGAGCGGACCGTTCTTCCGCGCCTCCTTGATCCCCGACAGGGCCGACTTGGCGCCGAAGGCCTCGACCTTGCCATTGTGGACGAAGTGGCTGTCGGCGTAGTACGACGAGAAATCGGCCTGGTAATACTGGTGGAACTCGTCGAACAGCTTCTTCACGTCGGTGGCCCGCACGGGTCCGCCGCCGGGCCGGCCGACGTCCTTCGCGAGGTTCTCGATGAAATCGTGCACCTGCTGGGCGCTGAGGTCCTTGTCGCGGAAGTAGAAGCCGAACGGGTCGGCGTCCACCATGGCGCGGGCGATGCGGAAGTCGCGAGCGGAGTTCCACAGGCCTTCGTGCCGGTTCATCTGCTCGACGGCGCCGCGGTGCTCCGGCTCGTTGTCGTGCTGTTCCTGCCCGGCGCCGTACTGGTTCTTGGAGTTCAGCTTCTCCATGTCGTGGAACAGGATCGCCTTGGCCAGCGTCTCGCGGGGCACGAACCGGTCGGCGTCGTGCTCGCCGCGGGTCAGGCGCAGGTACTGGTTGAGCACCATCTGGGCGTGCTCGCCGAAGGTGTTCGGGTTCGTCTTCGTCCCGGTGCGGTAGCGGTTGTGCTTGCCCTCGGCCTTCACGACCTCGTTGAACTTGCGCGCGATCGACTCGTGGGAGTCGGGCTTGCTGCCGTCGGGCCGGCTGTCGAGCCGGGTGACGAGGTGGTCGAGGATCCGCTGGGCCCCGTGGTGGTCGTCGTCGGTCTTCGCCAGCTCGTCGCCGATCACGGTGTCGAGGCCACGGCCGATGTCCTGGTGGCGGTCGAACTCGCCGGCCGGGTGGAACCGCGTGTGGCCGCGCGTCGCGCCCTGCGACCAGGCGCCGTACTCGTTGTCGAACGTCTTCGAGTCGACCTGCTTGGTGGCCGGATCGTAGGCGTTCTCGCGGGTGTCGAAGTCGACCTTGACACGCTTCTCGTCGGTCGCGATGGCCGCGCCGATCTCCGCCTGGGTGGCGTAGTCGGGCACCTTCGCCATGAAGGCGTCGACGTCTTCCTGCGTCACGGTCTCGAACTCGATGCCCTTGACCGTGCCGGGGTTGAGCACCCTCGCGGCTTCGTCGGCGAGGGCCTCGCGCTGGTCGGTGGTGGTGAACTTGAGCACGGGGTCCTTGTCCATGCTCGCGCGCACCTTGGCCGCCGCGTCCTGCAGGCCGTTCTCGAACACCTCCTGCAGCTGCTTCGAGCCGCGGCCGACGAGGTCCTGTGTCGTCACGTCGGAGACGGCGTCGGGCAGCACGCCGTCGGACAGGCGCTGCTTCACGGTCTCCCGGTCGAAGCCGAGGCCGGAGCTCTTGGCGTCCTGAGCGATGTCGGCGGTCTTCAGCGCCGCCGAAACCTCGGCCGCGACGGCGTCGGCGCGGTTGCCGGCGAAGTAGTTCTTCTTCGCGCCCTGGTTGTTCGCGAACCCTTCCTCGACCTTGGCGTTGAACTTTCCGTCGGTGACGGTGAACTGCTCCTTGACGGCGTTCTCGACGGCCGTGGTCAGCTTCCGCTTGAAGTCGTCGACCCCGCGGTTGGCGCCCAGGGAGTCGAGCGTCGTGGTCACCAGCTGCTCGGCCGTGTTCTTGGCGATGGCGGCCACGAGCTGCTTGTTGTCCATCACCTCGCGCATCTTCTCGACGGACTCGATCTTGGCGTCGGGCGAGACGAAGTTGGTGACCGGGTCGGTGTGCAGTGCCCGGAACTCCTTGTTGACGACGTCCTTGAGGATGCCGCCGAGGTTCTTCGCGGCCGTCAGGACCTCGTCGCGCACCTTGTTGCCGTCGAGCGCCACCGTGTCCGGACCTCGGTCGAGCTTCTCGCCGAGCGCCGCACCGATCCCGTCGGTGAGCTGCTTGACGACCGAACCGGACGGGCCGCGGGTGTTGAGGAAGACGTTGAGGTCCTGGCGGCGCTGGTCGACGGTGCTCGGCGGGGCCTGCTTCCCACCGTCCTTGCCGGGCTTCTCCTTGTCGCTGGGGATCGAGTCGGAGTGCGGCGTGAAGTACGCGTCCCAGGATTTCCCGCCCTTGAGCTCCTGGTGCGTGTGGTAGAGGTCCGAGAGCTTCTTGGCCAGCGCCCGCAGGTCCTGCGGGTCGTTGCGGAAGTACTTGCGGTCCTGGCCCTTGTCCTTCGTCCAGCCGAACCACGGGTCGTTGTCCTTGCCCAGCGCGTCGGACTGGAAGTCGGGCGGCAGGCCGAGCCGCGAGTAGAGGTCGGCGATGTCCTCCTGGCGGCCGGCCAGCTCGGAGTGGTCGTAGGTCTGGTTGGCGGAGTAGGTGACGAGCGAACCCTTGAGCGCGGCGTCGCGCATCGCGGTGAAGTGCTCGCCGCGCAGACCGAACTGGTTGACGTCGCCGGTCTGGTCCACGTTCATGGCGAGCTTGTTGTCCGGCAGCGCCTCGACCGTCGCTTCGCGGCTGACCTTGGTGAACGTCTCGAGCGGCACCAGGAACGAGCGCAGCACCGGCTGCATGCCCGGCTGGAAGTTGGGGTCGGTCTCGTACTTCGACGTCCACTGCACCGCGCGCATGGGCCGCCCGCCGCCGACCCAGAAGATGTCGGCCTTGCCGGCGCCGCCGAAGACGTTGACGTTGCCCTTGTCGTCCTGGTGCACGTCCTTGAACGTCCCGGGTTTCGCCGGGTTGAGCACGGCGGTGTACATCCGCACGTACTGCTCGCCGCGGATCGTCTCGATCTCGAACTCGCCGCGGTTGAGGACCTTGCGCTTCTCGCGGTCGAACCCGCCTGCGTTGAGATCCTTCTTCGTGAGCAGAACCGAGGGGCCGGGGTAGCTGACGTTCTGGCGTCCGATGTGGACGTTTTCCTTCGTGCCGAGGTAGCTGTCCTCGCCGTTCACTTCGGCCTTGGCGATGTGCACCGGGCGGCCGGTCTCGGGGCCGTGGCTGGTCCAGCTGCCGTTCTGCTCGAGGACGTGGACGCGGAGGCCGGCGGCTCGGGCGATGGCGTCGAGGTCGGTGTCGGTGTTGGCGCGCAGGTTCGTGGTGATGCGGTGGTGTTCCCTCGGCGCGTCGGGCGAGATGCTCGCGATGACGGCGAGGCGGAAGTTGTCCGGGCCTTCGTGTCCGCCGACGTAGACGCCTTCGATGCCGTGGGTGCCGAGCATCGTGCCCTGCTCGGGGCGCAGGACGTCGCGCGGGATCACGGTCCCGCGCCGGACGGGAAGGGTTTTGCCGTTGATCTCGACCTGGCTGCTCGGGGCTTCGGTCGGGGTGTGGAGGTTCGGCCGGTCCTGTGTGGACTCGGTGGTGCGCTGCGGCGGCTGGTACGGGCGGTTCGGCTTGGCGTCCGGGCTGTCCAGGTGGTGGTCGTGGATCACGGCCTGGTTCGAGATGTCCTCGATCTTCGCCAGGTTGTCGTCGGTGAGCGACGTGTCGGACCAGGCGTCGCGGCCCATCACCCCGGGCTGGTCGGTGCGGTTGAACAGCAGCGTGTCGTTCTTGTAGCCCTCGCCGAGGCCGAGGAAGTGCATGACCTCGTGGGTGAGGCCGGTGGGGTTGTCGTTGACGTCCCAGTTGGTCTGGTTCGTCCGCGGCGTGTTGCTGTCCACGGTGGCGTCGTGGACGTTCACCGGGACGCTGCGTGACGGGTCGGAGGTCCAGCTTTCGTCGGCGGGGTCGACGGTGCTGCCCGCGTGGGCGTCGACGGTGACGTGCAGCTGGTCGCCGTTGGGCAGGCGGTAGTGCTGGTTGACGGTGTTGTCGAGGTGGTTCTGCAGGTCCTGGGCGAGCTGGTTGCGCTGGTCGATCGAGACGGAGTTCGACGACGACGTGAGGTCCAGCGGCACAGTGAACTCGCGCACCCAGTTGCCCGGTGAGGTCTCGAACCGGCGCACGTCGTAGCGGACGTGCGTGGCCGTGCCGTGGAGCTGGCCGTGCTTGAGGCCGTCTCCGGAGAACTGCTGCGCGATCGCCTTCTTCGGGTCGAACCGCTCGGCCACCAGCCGGGACGACGGCGCGGTGTCGCGCCGGTTGCCCCAGTCCTTCGGGCCCGGGAGGTCCTTCGGCGACTGCCCGGGGTTTGGCCCGTCGGTCCGCGTGCCGGGCTTCGGCGGCGCGTCCGTCGGGGTGTGCCGGCCGTCGAGGACCTGCCGCGTGAAGTCCTGGAAGTTGCGCAGGTGGTCGGTCGGGTACCCGCCGCGGGAGGCGTTCTGGATCTGCTGCTCGACGTGGTGATCGATTGCGCGCAGATCGGCGTTCGAAATCGAACGCCAGCCACGCGCCGACGCGTCGGACGGCAGCGCGAGGGCCTTCGCGGTCAGCGCGGCCGTGCGGTTGCGCTCCAGCGTGGCCAGCCGGTTTTCCAGCTGCGTGCGGCTGGTGGTGCTGCGGGCGGTGGCGAGCCCGTCGCGCGCCGTCTGCACCCGGACGTCGTAGTCGCCGGGGCGCGACAGGTCGATCAGCTTGTCGATCACGGCCGAACGGCCCGGGTCGTCGGAGTAGACCGACTTCAGGACCTGGAGGTCGGCGCTCTTGATGCCGTACAGCGACGCTTCGAACGCGTCGAGCGCGCCGTCGGTCTCGGTGTCGGCGATGTTCCCCGGCAGGTCGACGTCGCGGCCGGGCACGTGCTCGGCGGCCCGGTCGCGCACCGCGGTGTCGGGCTGGATGAACGGCCGGTTGACCGGGTCGCGGCGGGGCGTGCTCGTCGAGGGCTCGTTCCGCGGCCCGTCTTGCGCTTCGTTTCGCGGTGTGGGGGCGCCCCGCAGATCGCGACTGAAGTCGAGGAAACGCTGCAGGTGCTCGGTCGGGTGCCCACCTGCCTGCGCGTCGCGGATCTGGGTCTCGACGTGCTGCTCGACGTCGGACAGGTCCTGCGGCGTGAACGAATCCCAACCCCGCGCCGACGGATCGGCCGGCAAGCTCAGCGCGTTCACGGTCAGCACCGCCACGCGGTCGCGGCGCAGCTGGTCGGCGCGGTCACGGTGATGCTGGGCCTCCTGGTCGAGGCGCCGCGCCTCGGCCTCGCGGTTGTCCTGGTCGCGGCGCGCCGAGCCGAACTTGAGCGCCTTCGGCAGGAGGTCCGACTTCGACGTGAGCGCCTGCCGGTTGCGCTGCGCGTCGGCCAGCATCTGCTCGACGTCGGCGAGCCGTCGCTGGAAGCCGCCCGGACTGCGGGTGATGCGGGCGAAGTCGTCCATCCGCCGGATCAGCGGCAGCCGGTCGGGGTCGTTCGAGTACTTGGCCGACAGCTCGGCCAGGCCCGCGCGGTCCATCCCGTACAGCGACGCTTCGAAGGACTTCACCGAACCTTCGGCGACGGGGTCGAAGCCGCCGGGAACGCGCAGGTCGCGGTCGGGCGCTGTGGTGTTGTCCTGCTGCTGGGCCTGGGCAGGGGGGCCGGGGCGCATGAACGGCTGCGTCTCGGGGTCGTGTTCCAGCGAGCGGGCCGGAGGTGGCGCGGTGGGCTGGTTCTCGGTGTCCGGCTCGGGCTGCGGCTCCTGGCGGGTGTCTGTGTCCTCGTGGGTGTCCTGGTTCGGGCCCGGCTCAGGGGTGACGTCGCCGGTGTTGCCCGTGCGGACGTTGTTGACGTTCTCCCACAACGAGTCCAGGTGCTCGGTCGGGTACCCGCCGGCACGCGCGTTGAGGATCAGGTCACCGACGTGGTCCTCGATCGCCTGCAGGTCGTCGGGGTGGAACGCGTTCCACTCGGTCGAGGTCAGGTCCGGCGGCAGCCCCAGCGCGTGGACGGTCAGGGCCTCGATCCGCAGGTCCTGAGCATGGTCGAGGCGGGTCTGGGCGTCGTCGAGGAAACCCTGCAGCAGATTCCGCAGCTCGGGGCTGGGGTTGCCCTGCAGGTCGCGCGTCCACTGGTCGACTTCCGCGCGCAGGTCCTGCAGGTGCTCGTCGATCCCGACGCCCATGCGCGCCTGGCCGGTGACGTCGATCATCCGCTCGACCTGGTCGATCTGCTTCGGATCGGTCTGCGTCGAGACGAGCTCGGTGAGCTGCTCCGGGTTGCGGCCGTAGAGCGACGCGGGGAAGCCGAGCTCGCGGTTGCGCGCGTTGCGGCGCATCTGCGCCAGCTCTTCGTCGATCTGCTTGATGCGCTCGACGCGGGACTGCCGCTCCTCGTTGGATTTCTTCCAGTCCTGGTAGCGCGTGTGCACATCGGCGGCCTTCTCGACGCGGCCGCTGTAGTCGGGGTGGGTCGCCAGCCTGAAGTTGCGCTGGTAGCGGGCCACCAGGTCCTCGCTGAGGCGGATGTTCTTCGCGAGGTCCGCGATCTCCTGCGTCGCTTCCGCCGAGCCGAAGAAGCTGCGCAGCTGCCGGCCCGCCGAGTTCCACGTCGAGTTGGCCTGCCGGAACGCGTCGAGGTCCTCCTCCGCTTTGCGCACCTCCTCGGCGAAGGAATCCAGGCCACCGCGGCGGATCTGCCGCACGGTCTCGCGCATGTCCGGCTCCTGCTGCACGCGGGCGTGCAGCGATTTCAGCGCGGAGGTGTCGAAGCCCGCCTTCTCGGCGGCCTCGATCTTGCGTGTGAGGTGGTTGTCGAGGCGCTCGAGCGTGTCGGCGCGGAGGTGCTCGAGACCGTCGGCGTTCTGGCCGGCGACGTGGTTGTCGAGCAGGTTCAGCACCTCGAGGGTGCGCTCGTCGTCGGTGAGCGCGTCGATGCGTTCGGTGTAGTCGTTGCTGAGCGTCTGGTATGCGGTGATGTCGGCGTTGAGCCGCCGCTGCTCCGCCTGCTCGCGCGGGCTCTGGAACCGTTGCGGGGTCCAGGACCGCCGGCCCTTCGCGATCTTGAGCTGCTGGTCGAAGCCGTTGCGCTTGTCGGTGAGCTCGCGGATCAACGCGTTCGGGCCGCCGGGGTGCGCGACCGCCCGCTTGAGGCGCAACATCCGTTCCGCGCGGGCGAACAGCACGGGGTCCTGACGGCCGGACACGTCCGTGACGACGTCGGTGAGCTGGTCGACGTTCATGCCCTCGAGCACGGCGTTGAACCCGTTGAGCAGGTCCTTGCGGGTCGGCTCGCCAAGGGCCGAGTACCGGCCGTTGCGCGACCCGATCTCCACGCGCGGGCCGGTCGCCGGACCGTGGTCGGTGCGGGTGCCACCGGAGTCGACCACGAGGTGGACGCCGAGCGCGTGGGCGATCGTGTCGGGCAGGTGCCGGCCGACGGGGGAATCGTGCCAGGACTGGTTTTCCAGGCCCCGGGTCACCAGGTCGGCGGAGGTGGGCAGGGTGCCGGTCTCCGAGACCTGGTTGGTCAGGTGGTCGAGGAGGTCGCGGTCGCCGGGGGTCAGGCCGCCGGGGTCGATCGCCGCCCGCGTGACCTGCCAGTGCTTCGCCGACGGTTCCGCGAGCTTGTTCGCGACGTTGTCGCGCCACTGGCCGGTGTAGGCGTCGCCGATGAGGTTCGGGTCGGTCGGGGCGAGGTCGGGCGCGATCTTCGCGAGCTGGTCGGTGTCGAGGTGCTGGGCCGCCCAGTGGGAGAGACCGTCGGGGTTGAGGCCGTCGAAGTCGAAGTTGCCCGGGTTGGTGCGGACGTCGGCCACGACCGTGTCCACAGTGGACTTGATGTTGGCCCTGCTCACGAACGGAGCCGCGTGGGCGACCGGCGCGTGCTGGAACGCCGAACTGCGCAGGACGGACTCGACCAGGCCGACGTTGTCGGTGTTCGCCTGGTGTTGCTGCAACGGCCGGGGGTCAGGGTTGCCGGTCTGCGGGCTCGGCCGGGTGTCGAAGGCGCCCGGGACGACGTGGCCGTCGGTGTCCTCATCGGACTGGTTCGGGTTCGGCGCTTCCGCCGGGGTGTGGAGGTTCAGCTTGCCGGTTGCGGACTCACCCGCGTGCTGCGGCGGCTGGTACGGGCGGTTCGGTTTCGCGTCCGGGCTGTCCAGGTGGTGGTCGTGGATCACGGCCTGGTTCGAGATGTCCTCGATCTTCGCCAGGTTGTCGCCGGTCAGCGAGGAGTCGCTCCAGGCGTTGCGGCCCATCACACCCGGCTGGTCGGTGCGGTTGAACAGCAGGGCGTTGTTCTTGTACCCCTCGCCCAGCCCGATGAAGTGCATGATCTCGTGGGTGAGACCGGTGGTGTTGTCCTTGACGTCCCAGTTGGTCTGGTTGGTCTGCGGCGTGTTGCTGTCCACGGTGGCGTCGTGGACGTTCACCGGGACCCCGCGTGACGGGTCGGAGGTCCAGCTGTCGTCGTTCGGGTCGACGGTGTCGCTGGCGTGGGCGTCGACGGTGACGTGCAGCTGGTCGCCGTTGGGCAGGCGGTAGTGCTGGTTGACGGTGTTGTCGAGGTGGTTCTGCAGGTCCTGGGCGAGCTGGTTGCGCGCGTCCGTCGAGACGGAGTTCGACGACGACGTGAGGTCCAGCGGCACAGTGAACTCGCGCACCCAGTTGCCGGGTGAGGTCTCGAACCGGCGCACGTCGTAGCGGATGTGCATCACGGCGCCCTCGAGCTGGCCGTCCTTGAGGCCGTCGCGGTTGCCGGAGAACTGCTGCGCGATCGCCTTCTTCGGGTCGAACCGCTCCAGCACGAGCCGCGACGACGGCGCGGTGTCGCGCCGGTTGCCCCAGTCCTTCGGGCCCGGCAGATCCTTCGGTGACTGGCCGGGATTCGGCTGGTTGTTGCCGCCGTGCGTCTTCGGCGGCGCGTCCGAGGGCGCGAAGGGCGCCGGCGGGCGGCCGTTGACCATCAGGTTCGTGACGGTCCGGAGCAGGTTGTCGAGGTGCTCGGTCGGGTTCCCGCCGAGCTGCGCGGCGGTGATCTGCTGCGCGACGTGGTTGGCGATCCCCGGCAGGTCCTGGTCGCTGACCTGGCGCCAGCCCCACGACTTCGGGTCGTTGCCGACGTGCAGCCCGTAGACGGTGAGCACGGCGGCGCGGTCCTGGTTGAGCTGTGCGACCTGCTGGTTGAGGCGGTCCAGGCGCCGGTTGAGGAACTCGCGCTGCTGGTTGCGTCCGGCCTGGTCGCGGATCATCGAGCCCGTCTTCAGGCTGTTGGGCAGCTGGTCCTTGACGTTCTTGAGGCCCTGCAGGTCTTTGGTGACGTCGTCGATCGAAGTCTGCAGGTTCTTCAGGTGGCCGTCGAGACCGCCTTCGGAGAGGGCGATCTTGTCGTACTTGAGGATCTTTTGGACCTCGGGCAGCCGCATGGGGTCGTCGAGGTAGAGGGTGTGGAGCGCGTTGAGGCCCGAGCGGTCCATACCGTAGAGGGAGGACTCGAAAACGTCGCGTTCGAGGTCGGGGCCGAGGTCGGCGGGGTTCGAGTCCTGGTTGGTGTCCTGGCCCGGGTTCTGGTTCGTGTCCTGAGTGGAGTCTTGGCTCGCGTTGTGGTCGGTGTCCGTTGTGGACTCTGGCTCGGGCGTCGGGCGTTCGACCGGCTTGGTGTCCGGTGTCGACTGCGGGTTCGGGTTCGGGTTCTGGCTGGCCGCGAGTGCTGCCTTTTCCGCCGCCGCCTTGGCTTTCCCCTCCGTGGTCAACGTCTCCAGGTGCTGCATGTTCTTGAAGATGCGCGCACTGCGGGAGATGCGGTTGCCGTAGTCGGGGTTCTTGATCAGGTCGATCTTGCGCTGCAGATCCGACAGGTGGTCCTCGGTCTGGCTGATCTTCTGGTCGAGCTGGGCGCGGTAGTCGACGTTCTCTTTCGTGTCGAGGTAGTTGAGGAAGCTCCACAGGCCCGTGTCGAGCGCGACGTTCTGCTGGTCCTCGCGCAGGCTTTCCAGGCTGTCGGCGGTCTGCTCGGCGAGGTTCTCGAAGTGCTGGGTGCCCGTGACGGGGATGTTGTTCACGAGCTGGCGCACGGTCGGCTCGTTCTGCACGCGCTGCTGCAGCGTCTTCAGGTGCGTGGTGTCGAAGCCGGCCTTGGTGGCGGCGTCGACCTGCTGGTTGAGGTGCGTGTCCAGCGACTTGAGCTGGTTGGGCCGCAGCCGGGCGACGTTGTCGGCGTTGGGTCCGTCGACGTGCTGGGCGAGCAGGTACATGTTGTCCAGCGTCCGCTTGTCGGCCGCCAGCAACAGGATCCGGTTCGTGAGCTCCTCGTGCATCTGCTCGAGGCTGGTGATGAGCTGTTCGCGCTGGTCACGCGTTTCCTGGTCTTCGCCGAGGAAACGCTTGGCCAGGGTGTTGCCTTCGGCCTTGAGGTCGCGGATTCGGGTGGTGACTTCGTTGCGCTTGTCTCGCAACGCTTTCGTGAACTCGTTCGGCCCGCCGGGGTGGGCCACGGCCTGCTTGAGACGCAGGATGCGCTTGGCGCCGTCGAGGAAGTCTTTGTTGAGGTCGTTGGTCAGGACGTCGGAGTTGCCCTGGACCAGTGCTTGCCGCATGCGCTCGAACCGTGCGGCGGGGTTGTTGACGTCGTTGTCGCGCTGGTTCGTCGCGAGGTCCACGACGATGTCGCGCACCTGGTCGGCATCGAGATCGCTCAGCGCCGCCTCGAACCCGCGAACCATCTCCCGCCGCGACGGCCCACCCAGCGCGCCGAACTGCCCGTCCTGGTTGCGAACCCGCACCTCGGGGTTGTTCTCGTCCCCGTAGCGCGACGTGTACTCAGGCCCGCCCCGCTCCACGATCAACCGCACGTCCAACGCATGCGCCACCGCCTGCGGCAACCGCCTGCCGACCACGGAGTCCTGCCACGACGGCGTCTGCAGCCCCTTGACGACCAGATCCGCCGACGTCGGCAGCTTGCCGTGCTCGTTGACCTCGGTGGTGATGTGGTCCAGCACCTGGCGGTCACCGTCGGACAGCTTGCTGCTCACCGCGGTGCGCACGTCCTGCCACCGCTTGCCCGACGGCGCGGCCAAGTCTTGCGACACGGCCTTGCGCCAGCTGCGGAGGTGCGTCGCGTCGTCGGTGTCTCCGGTTTTCGGCTCCAGATCCGGCGCGACGTCCTTGAGCTGCCGGGAGTCGAGGTTCTTCACCGCCCAGTCGCCGAGGCCGTGGGGCTTGAGCGAGGTGAAGTCGAAGTTGCCGGGGTTCTCGGTGACCTTGGTGATGAGCGAGTCGGTCGCGGTCTTGACCTCGGCTTTGGTGAGGAAGGGTTTCGCACTGTCCACTTTGGCCGACTGGAAGTGGGCGCTGCGGAGTGCTGCTTCGACGAGGCCGGTGTCACGGGTGTTCTGGTCGTTCTTGCTGGGCGCTTCGGCGGGGGTGTGGCGGTTACGGCGGGGGGTGGGGGTGGGGTTCGGGTTGGTTTCGGGGTTGGGGTTGGGGTTGCTGGTGGTCTTGATATCCGAGTCCGGCGTGGGGCCGGACTTGGTGTCAGTGGCGGAGTTCTGCTTCGGGTCGGCGTTCGTGTCGATCGCCGGGCTCGAATTCGGCTCGGTCCTGACATCGGTCGCCGAGTCGGTGTCGGTCTTCGTGTCTGTCGCCGAGTTGAGGTCGGTCCCGGTCTTGACTGCCGGGGCCGGGGCGGTGTCGGTCTTGACGTCGGTCGTCGAGTGGGGGTCGACCGCGGTGTTGGTGTCACCGGCCGGGGTGGGCTCGGTGTTGAGGTCGGTGGCCGGGTCGGAGCTGGTGGTGATGACCGGGGCAGGAGTGGGCTCGGTGTTGAGGTTGGTGGCCGGGGCGGGTGTAGGGGTGGTGTCGAGCTTCGGTGCGGGGGGCGGTGCGGTGTTCGGCTCGGTGTCGGTACCCGTGCTCGGGTCGGGGTCGGACTTCGGGTCCGGCGACTTCGAGCTGGTGTTGACCTTGGGGCCGGTGGAGTTCGGCTTCGGTGAGCCGGTGTTCGTCGAGGGGGCCGGGGTCGGCGAGGTGTTCAGCGACCTTGGCGCTGGGCTGGGCGAGCCGTTCGGGTTTGTCACCGCGCTCGGGGTCGGCGAGAGGTTCTCGCTCGGCTTGGGGGCCGGTGCGGTGTTCTCGGTCTGGGTGGGCGACGGCGAAGTGTTCTCGGCCGGAGTCGGTGAGGGTGAGGTGTTCTGGTTCGGCGCCGGGGTTGGGGTGAGGTTCTGGGGTGCGGGCGTCGGGGTGACCTTCGGCTGGGTGGCCGGCGTGAGGTTCGGACCGTCGGTGCTCGTCTTGGTGTCCGTGTTGCCGGAGGTGTTCTCCGAGGTCTGATCGGGTCCCGAAGTCGCCCTGACACCGCCGACACTGCCGGCCACCGGAGGCGGCACCGACTTGGTCGAGCTCGGGTCGGAGGTCGCGTTCGGGCCGGTCTTGGTGTTGCCGGTGGTGTTCGGGCCCGCGTTGGTGGTGGTGTTCGAACCCGTGTTGGTGCCGGTGTTGGTGTTGGTGTTCGAACCCGTGTTGGTGCCGGAGGTGGTGTTGGTGTTCGAACCCGTGTTGGTGCCGGAGGTGGTGTTCGGCCCGGTGCCAGTGTTGTTATTCGAACTAGCGTCGGTTCCCGCGGTGGTGTTCGGACCGGTACCGATGTTGCTGCTCGAACCCGTCGTGGTGTCCGGACCCGCGCCGATGTTGCTGCTCGAACCCGTCGTGCTGGTGGGACCCGCGCCGATGTTGGTGTTCGGACCCGTGGTGGTGCCGGCGGTGTTGTTTGGCCCACTGCCGATGTTGTTGTTCGAACTCGTGTTGGTGTTCGGGCCGGTGTTGATGTTGCTGTTTGAACTCGCGGTGGTGCCCGCGGAGTTCGGGCTCGTGCCGGTGTTGCTGGTGTTGGGGCCGATGGTGGTGTTCGGGGTCTGGGTGGCGTTGCCGCCGGTCGGGGTGTTGGACGGGGCGCCGGTGTTCTGATTGCCGCCGAAGCCGGGGAGACCGCTGTCGTTCTGGGTGGCCGAGTGGCCGCCGGCGGTTGCGGGCGGCGGGGTGGCTGTGGTGCCGGTGTCGGAGTTCACGCTGCCCGGGACCGAGGGCGGCGGCACCGGGCTGCCGGTGTTGACCGAGTTCGGCGCCGACGGCGGCGGCACCGAGGTATCGCCGGTGTTGGTTGTGCCGGTGTTGGTTGTGCCGGTGTTGGTTGTGCCGGTGTTGGTTGTGCCGGTGGTGCTGGAGCCGGTGTTCGCGCTGGTGTTTCCCGGGCCGGTGCCCGTGTTGCCTGCACCCGTGTTGGTGTTGCCGGTCCCTGTGTTGCCTGCACCCGTGTTGGTGTTGCCGGTCCCTGTGTTGGTGGAGCCGGTGTTGCCCACGCCCGTGTTCGTGTTACCGGTGCCCGCGGTGCCGGGCGACCCGGTGTTGCCGGTGCCGGGGTTCGGGTTGCCGTTGAGGCCGCCGGTGGAACCGGTGTTTCCGGCTCCGGTGTTGCCGTTGGCGCCGGAGTTGCCGGTCGAGCCGGTGGCGCCAGTTCCGGTGTTTGTGTTGCCTGAGCTGGAGTTGTCGCCGCTCGCGTTGCCGGCGCCCGTGTTGCCGGTGTTGCCCGCACCGGCGTTGCCGGTGCTTCCAGCGCCCGCGTTGCCCGTGCTACCGCCACCGGCATCGCCGGTGTTTCCTCCGTTGGCGTTGCCGGCACCTGTGTTGCCAAGGTTGCCGGAGCCCGAGTTCGTGTTGCCGCCGGTGTTCGTGCCGTCGGTTGCGCCCGTGCCAGTGTTCGCGCCGCCGGTTGCGCCGCCGCCAGTGTTCGCGCCGCCGGTTGCGCCGCCGGTGTCGCCGGAGCCCGAGTTGGCAGGGCCGCCCGAGTTGGAGCCGCTGTTCGCGCCGCCGGGTTCGCCGGAGCCCGAGTTGGTGGCGGAGCCGTTGTTGCCGCCCGCGCCGACAGACCCGGCTGAGCCGCCAGAACCACCGGAGCCGTTGCCACCGGAGCCACCCGCGGCGGGAGGCGGCGGCACCGACAGACTCCCCAAGTTCGGGTTCCCGTTGATCCCACCCATGTCGCCCGGACCGTTGGGGCCCTTGGCCGTCGGGCCGTCGCCGCCGGCGTTGAGTTTGTCGTGGAGGGACTGGCCGGCGTGGTGGGCGCCGTGGGAGGCGGCGCCGGAGAGGCCGCCGTTGAGGGCGCCCCAGCCGAGGCTGTCGGTGTCGCCGCCGAAGATGGCGGCGCCGGCGCCGCCGACGACGACTTCGGTGGTGGCCTCGTTGGCGGCGGCGCCCCAGACGTTCTTGCCGAACTTGGTGCCGAACTTGTTGTCGAACTTGTTCATGGCGCCGTGGAAGTTGTGGGCGAAGGCGCCGCCGATGCCACCCAGGACGCCGGACTGCATGATCGCCTTGCCGTCGAGGCCGTGGCGATTTCCCTGCGCGATCTGGATGACCTGCGCGAGCATCTCTTCCGCGATCTCTTCCGCCGCCTCCTCCGCGGCGGCCTCCGCGAGGTGTGTCGCGAGGTTCATCAGACGCTGCATGAGCGTCCGCTCGATCTCCACGATGGCGGTGCGCCCCGCCGCGAAGATCTCCGGCACCAGCGGCATCGTGAACGGGTTCGACATCGCCCAGATGATGTCGGCGGCCGTGATCGCGATGGCGATCAACATGCTGTACTTGGACTTCTCGACATCGAGCGCCTGCGCCCGCAACGCCTGCGCCTGGCCCTGCGCCGACGCGATGAAGTCCGTGCCCATCGAGCCGAGGTTGTTGGCGAAGTCGACGAAGTTCTTCTGCACGTCGCCGCCGACGTTCGCGGCCACGCGGCCCGCGATCTGGTTGAAGCCGGTACCCGCTTCGGCCACGCGCCGGGCGACGTCGTCCCACTCGTCAGCCAGCGCACGCATGGCGTCCTCGTCGCCCTGCGGCCAGGCGTCACCCGCGATGATGTAGAAGATCCAGTTCAGGCTCGGATCCACCATCAGGCTCACCGCGGGTTCACCCCCCTACCACAATCGGTCTACAAAGGACTTAGTGAGCCGGCCTCGACTGAATCGCCGGCTTCAGCGCGGTGCCTTCACGCGCCTGCAACGGCGCGGTCGGGCCACCGTCGCCACCGCTGTTGACGTCGGAGTTCAGCTGCGTGAAGTCCGACCGCAACGACCCGGCGAGCTCCGTCGCACCCTCGTCGACGTCGCGGAACGAGTCGGCCATGTCCCGCACCGCATCGGTGGTGCCGTCCACAGCCTTGGCCCACGCGTCGAGTCCGTTGTAGATCTTGCCGGCCGCGGCCAGGTGGACGTTGGCGAAGTTCGAGCCGTTCTTGTCGTTGCCGGTCGCCGCCAGCACGGTGCTCGGGTTGGTCAGGGCCTGCACCCGCTGCGCCAGGCTCCTCAGCTCGCCCGCCTTCTGGGCGAAGCCGTTGGCACTGTTGGTGAGTCCGTCCGCGTCGACGAAGAAGTCGTCAGTCATGCCTGGGTCCCTTCCTCCATGCCGGGAACACGTCCCGAGAACAACGCCCGCACGTCCACGCGGCCGCTCATCAAGTCCTGCGCCGAGAGCCCGGGCGGCAGCATCGGTGCCATCGCCTCCGCCGAGGCGGCGATCGACTTCTGCCGCGCCTCCTCGACCGTTTTCACGATCACCGCCGCCAGCTCGGCCGGCGCCATCCTCTTGTACACACTGGTGGGGAAGGAAAGTTCGGTCAGCTCACCGGTACGCGACACCGTCGCGGTCACCTCGCGCCGCGCCGACGTGGCGCTGGCGGTGAGCGAATCCACCTGCTTGCGGTTCTCCTCGAACCGCTCGCGCTGCTGCTGGTAGGCGCCCATGGCCTCGTCCAGCATCTTCTGGTACGGCGAACTCATGCGTTACCTCCTCAGCCGACCGACGCCAGGCCCGGGCCCAGCGCCAGCGCTCCGGTCTCAGGTGGACGGATCCCGCGCAGGTCCGCGGCCGCGAGCGTGCGCGACGCCGCCGCCACCGACAGCGTCCGCGCCAGCTCGTGGGCCGCGTGCACGGTGTGCTCGGAAGCCGCCGCCAGCTCGTGGGCCAACGCGTCGCGCACGTCGTCCGGAACGTCGTGACCGCGCCGCACCAGCAGCCGCACGGCGATCTCCGCCAGCTCGTCCACTGTGTACTCGCCGAGCTCCCAGCCGACGGTGAACGAACTCCGCAACGTCGGCACCACACCCAGCAACGCCGCCACGCGCTGCGTCTGCCCGGTCAGCACCACGACCGGGTCGGCCGGACGGCGCGTCACCGCTTCAGCGACGGCCTCCAGGACCTCCGCGCCCGAGCTGTGCGTCGCGATCTCCCAGTCACCGTCCACATCGAGCACGAGCACGCCACCGCTGGCGTCGTTCATGGCCGTGCGCACGAGGTGCTCGGCCTGCCCCGGCCAGCGCGGGTACAGGTCCGCGGCCACCGAGCAGCGCACGAGCTGCCCGACGCTCACCAGCCCCAGCTCCGCCAGGCTCAACGCGTACAGCTTCGCGAACTCGGCCCGCCCGGACCCGCGTTCGCCGCTGATCACCAGGTTCGCCAGGTGCCCCAGCGGCTGCCGCTCCTGCTTCAGCCCGCCCAGGCGCACCAGCTGGCGCTGCGCGTTCTCCCGCACGCCGGCCTGGCCGACGAGGGTCCGCAGCCGGTTCCAGCCGGTGCTCGCGCCGACGGCCGCCGCCGGGTCCGAACCCACCGACACCGCCGCCGCGGCCGCCGCCGGCAGCTGCACCAGCTCCGCCCGCAGGTCCTCCGCCGTCAGCCGGTTGAGCTCCGAATCCTTCGACGGCGGCTGCAACGCCAGCCGCGAAGCCTGGTTGTTCACCATCGCCTCGAACAGCTTGCGCGCCACACGACCGTTACCGAACGTCGCGTCCTTCGGCACCCGCTCGAAATACTCGCGCAGCGCCTGCAGGGCGTCGTCGGTCAGCTCGTAGTAGTGCTTGCGCGTCAACCCGGTCGTGATGGTGACCAGCTCGTCGACGCTGTAGTTCGGGAACTCGATCGTGCGCGTGAACCGCGACGCCAGACCGGGGTTGGACTGCAGGAACAGATCCATCTGCTCCGAATAGCCCGCGACGATCACCACCAGCGAGTCACGCTGGTCTTCCATGATCTTCATCAGCGCGTCGATGGCTTCCTGCCCGAAGTCCGGACCGGACCCGCCCGAACCCGCGGCCAGCGTGTACGCCTCGTCGATGAACAGCACACCACCGATGGCCTTCTCGACCACCTCG
This sequence comes from Amycolatopsis sp. NPDC049253, assembly GCF_040678995.1. Taxonomy (NCBI): domain Bacteria; kingdom Bacillati; phylum Actinomycetota; class Actinomycetes; order Pseudonocardiales; family Pseudonocardiaceae; genus Amycolatopsis; species Amycolatopsis sp. NPDC049253. Next base: position 359,833 of record NZ_JBFAQX010000007.1, read on the forward strand.
GTGGTCTTGATCGCCGTCGAACCGATGTACTGACCCACCAGGTCCTGGCGCGCGACCTCGATCATGTGGCCCTTGGACAGGATCCCCAGCTCCGCCAGCACCGTGCCGTACAGGCGCGCGACCGTGGTCTTACCGGTACCGGGAGGACCCGCGAACACGAGGTGGCGGCTCATCGGCGGCATCGGCAGCCCCATGCGCTCGCGCATCTGGGACATCTTGATCAGGTTGATCAGGCCGGTGACCTCCTTCTTCACCCCGGCCAGACCCACCAGCGACTCGAGCTCACCCAGCGGCCCGTCCAGCACCTCACCCGCGGCGTCACTCACGCTCTGCGGGCCGGCCGGCTGGTCGGGCGCCGACGGGAACTCCGAGGCCAGCCCGCTCGAAGGTTCCGCCCGCACCTGGTCGGTGCTCACGTTCTCGACCGTCGCCTGGTCGTCGTCGAGCCGGTGCACGGCCTCGCCGCCCGCGTCGTTGACCACGCAGTCGCGGATCGTCACCGGCTCGCGCGTCTCGACGAGGAACCCGTCGCCGCCCGCGCCGAGCACCTCGCACTCGACCAGCGACCCGCGTGCACCCGCTTCCAGCACGACACCGTTGCGCTTGGCGCTGCGCACACGGCACCGCGAAGCACTCAGCGCGGCGCCGCCCGCAACGGTGATCCCGTCGGCCTTCGCCTCGGCGATTTCACAGTCCTGCAAGGAACTCTCGGCCGGGCCCGACACACGGAGGCCGCCACCGCGCACCAGCACCGAGGTGAGCGACGACGGCGTGCTCGCCCCGAGCGTCACGGCGTGTTCGGCGGTGGAGCTCACTCTGATGTCCGCCACGGTCACCCGCGCCGACTCGGTCGCCTCCAGGCCGGCCTCGCGACCGGTCTCGATCGACGCGTCCGCGAGCTCCATTCGCGACTGTCCGGAAAGGACGATGCCCGGCCCGGCTTCGGTGTTGAGCCGCAGGCCGGTGATCTTCACGGCCGCCTCGGCGTTCACGAGCACCGCCGTCTGCGTCGAACCGCGCACGGTCGCGCGCTCGAACTTCGGCGCCGCCTCGCCGTCGACGAGGATCGCGACCGGCGAGCCCTCGAACGTGCAGTCCACGAACTGCGGCGCCGCGTTCGCCGTCGCCTGCACCGCGTTGCGCTCGGCACCGGAGAACACGCACTCGCGCAGCAGCGGCGCCGACGACCCGGCCACGTGCGCGGCCTGCATCGGCGCGGCGACGAACTGTGAGCTCGCCACCGAGATCCGGCCCTGGCTGGTGAGATAAAGGTCGACGTTTGCGCTTTCGCGCACGGTGAGACCCGTGATTGTCGCGCGGCCCTGTTGTTCCACCACCATCGCGGGTTTCTGCGCGCCGGTGATCTCGCAGTGTTCGATCACTGCCACGGCCTCGCCGTTCACGCAGATCCCGTTGCCCTGCGGACGGCGCACCGCGCACCGGCGCAGCACCACGGACCCGACCTCGGCCACCACGATCCCCGACGACGCCGCGTCGAGGATCTCCGTGTCCTCGATGGTGCTCTGCGCGGGCGAAGCCACGACCACGCCGGCGCCCGCCGAGCTCGTCACCGTGCAGCCGCGCAGCGCGAGCTGGCCCTGCAGGCGCGCGAGCAGCGTCGCCCAGGACGCGCCGGAGATCCGGCAACCGTCCAGCGCCGCCTCGCCGCGCACGACGTCGACGGCCACGAGGTTGCTGTCGGTGCTGGTGAGCGTGAACCCGCGCAGCTGCACCGCTTCGGCGTTGGCGACGAGCACGCTGCCCTCGCTCGCCACGACCTCGACGGTGCCCGCACCCTGCTCGGCGACCAGCGAAACCATCCGGTCCACCACGAGGTTCTCCTCGTAGCGGCCCGGGTTCACGCTGATCGTGGCCCCCGGCTGCGCCTGCGCCAGCGCGGCGCCGATCGTCGGGAACGCCCCCGGCCGATCACCGCCGACCACGAGCAACTGTCGGTTCATCGAATCCGCCTCTCCCGCCTCGACACCACGCTCACACCAGCCCCGGGAGCGCCCCGAACCGCGGCGCTGAGACCTCGGCGATCGGGTCCCGGCCCTCGGCCTCGGCCCATACCTCGAGCTCCCGGCGCAGCGACACCAGCGCCAGCTCGTCGAGCGAGATCCGGTCGGACGCGACCTTGCCGGTCTCGTCCACCTCGCTCGACGTCAGTTCCCGCAGCAGCACCAGCCCGCGTACACCCTCAGCGGGCTCGCGCAGGTCGAGCACCTTGAAACTCGTGCCGGGCACGAACAGCACCCGGTTCTCCACGCCACCGGCGGTGGGTTCCAGCAGCTTCGTGCGGCGGGCCGTGATCGACCAGACCAGCACGTCGGTGTCGCCGTCCAAAGTGGACGACGGCTGCGTGAGCGTGTTGAGGAAACCCCACTCGGTGAGCACCTTCTGCGAGTGGAACAGGTCCCACTCGGACTTCGACACGGACGTCGCGAACGTCGCCGGCCCGCGGTGCGAGGGCAGCCGGCTCAGGCCCGCCACCACGCAGCGCGCGATCGGCACGTGCGGCCCGTTGGCGCCGGTGCGCAGCGCGCCGTCGATGGCCGCGCCCTTGGCCGAGAGGTACAGCTGCACGGCGACGGCGTCGGTGAGCACCTCGGCCGACGAGGTCGACAGCGCCCCCTGGAACCCAGGGTGCTCGGACAGGATGCGGGCCACGGCGTTGGACATCAGGCCGTACTCCGCACCGAGCGACTTGCGCAGCCACTCGCGTTCCTTCTCCGCGCCACGCTTGGGCAGCAGCGCCGTCGCCTCGGCGCCCGGGGTGGGCTGCAGGCGGGCCTCGCGCTTCTCGGCCGGAACGACCGGCTCGGCCGCGGCTTCGGTGGCCGGCGCGTTCTGGCTGGTCTGGGCGGTTTCGGCGGTCGCGGTGGTCTCGGTGGTCTCGGTGCTCTCCGTGGTCTCGACGGGAACGACCGGTGCCTGCACGGTCGGCGCCTCGACGGACGGCGGCGCCACCGGCGGCACCCCCGCGGCAGGCGGCATCCCGGCCGGCGGCGTGGCAGCGGGCGGCATCCCCGCGGGCGGGGTGGCAGCAGGCGGCATCCCCGCCGGCGGCGTGGCGGCGGGCGGCATCCCTGCGGGCGGGGTCGCGACCGGTGGCATCGACACGGGCACAGCGGCCAGGCTGGGCGGGGCCACCGGAGCCGGCGGCATCCCGGCCGGCGGCGCGGCGGGCGCATTCGGCGCGGCCGGACCCGAGAACCCGGTCGGCGCACCCGGAATCGGCGCACCCGGGCCCGCGAACCCGCCGGGCGCCGCGAACTTCGGCGGCGCCGACGGACCCGCCAGCGCAGCCGGAACCTCGGCCCCACCCTCGGGCGCCGCGAACTTCGGCGGCGCCGACGGACCCGCGAGCGTGGCCGGAGCCCCACCCTCGGGCACTCCGAACTTCGGCGGCGCCGACGGACCCGCCAGCGCAGCCGGAACCTCGGCCCCACCCTGAGAAACACTGGGACCGCTGGGCCCCGTGAACCCGGCACCGCCAGGCTGCTCGGCGTGCCGACCCGTCGGCTTGTCGTCCCGCGCGTCCCCGAACGGACCGCCGGAGGGTTCCCCCACAGGCACCATCGGCGGCCGAGCCGTCGTGATCGTGATCGGGCCGCTGACGCCGGCCAGCGACCGCGGCACCCCGACACCCGGGTCGAGGCGCTGCGTGATCGTCGGCTCGGACCGCAGCAGGGCCGGCTCCGGCGTGACGGCCACCTCGAGGTCCACGGGCGCGGCCGGCTTGTACTCGCCGGGCATCACGACCTCCGTCGGGCTGGCTTCCAGCAGCGCCGGGACCGGAGCCGCGTCGCCCTGCTCGATCTCGGCGAGCGCCTTGGTCGTCACCTGCACCCGGCCGCGCTCGGCGAGCAGCGCGTGCGCGGGCAGCACGCGGCTCATCCGCCGCGTGTTCTCGTCGAGCCGCGCGAGCACGTCCTGGGCCAGCATCCGCATGCGGTCCACGGCGTCTTCGCTCGCCGCGTCGAAGGTCAGGTTGTTGATCGAGTTGTCCAGCGTCAGCGCGCGCACGGCCGGGGTGTCGCGGCCGTCGTGCGGCGAGCGCACCAGCAGGCCGGACTGCACGACCTCGATCACGGCGTCGGGCGAGTACCAGTACACGGCCGGGGCGACCTCGCTGAGGCCGTGGATCGGCGCGCGGTGGCTGAGCAGGCGCGGCGCCTGCACCGGACCGCCCTGCACCCGCGGCTGGTAGCCGATCTCGCGCACGAACGTGGTCCAGCCGAGCCGTCCGTCGAACAGCACCGTGCGCACGTCGACCAGCTGCGGCGAGCCGACGGGCAGGCCGGTGTAGAACGCGACCTCCTTGCCCAGCAGGTCCGCCAGCGCCTGGCCCAGCGTCGTCCCGGCCGGCACCGACATCGGGCCGTACTGCACGAACCGGGCGTTGGTCCGCACGTTCTCCGGCAGGCGCACCCACAGCCGCGCCGCGTCGTCGAGCGTCAGCGGCGGGCAGCCGGGGCAGCCCAGCACGATCGTCATCGTGTCGTGCTGCGCGGGCAGGCCCTTGACCAGCGCCGCGCGGTGCGCGCGCTGTCCCTGGTCGAACCCGACCGGCCGCACCCACAACCCGCCCGGCAACGGCTCCGCCACCCCGCGCGAGCTCGTGGACGTGAGCTCCGCCGTGAGCCCGGAGTCCCACGACGGCCTCGGGAACCGCTTGGCCTCCCACTTCGGCGCACGTCCCGGCTGGAACTTCACCCAGCCGCTGCCGCGTCCGGAGTGGACGAACAGGGCACCGCCGGCGCTCGGGATCACCGAACCGTCAGGCGCGAGCACCGTGCGGTTGATCCGCTCCGAGAGCCACTGCCCGGCCAGCGCCGACGTCTCGCGCGAACGCCCGCCGATCACCAGCCGCACGCCACGACGGCGCCGCGGCAGGACCTTCGCCACCGACTCCCACAACGAGATCGGCGAGTCCACCGGCAGGTCCACGACGACCAGGTCGTGCTCGGTGTCGGCCGCGACGCCCAGCGCGAGCGCCTGAGCCTCATCGGTCATCCCGGTCGACGGGTGGACGACAAGAGCGTTCCCGACCGTCTGCTTGTCGAGGGTGGTACCGGAGGCACCGGTCCCGCGACGCACCAGCGAGAGGTCCATGTTCACCTTCGTCCTTCCTACCGGCACCGGCCCGAGCTCCCGGCACAGCTGTCACGTGCGGCGTAGGTCTATCGGTTCACGTCGGGATGCGCACCGTGTGGGACGGCCCGCCGGTGCCCCCCACTGGTGCAGACGGCGCGAGCCCGCCGGCGTGATGCGCGATCAGGCCGTAGAGGAAAAACCCGACCACGATCAGCAGGCCCAGCAGCGCCCCGCCGAGCAGGCCGTTCCAGGTCCGCTTGGCCGGCACGTCGAGGTGGCTCGCGTCGCCCAGCACCAGGGCCGAGGTCATCCGTCCGATGAGGAACGAATACGCCTCGACGTGGTCCTTCTGTGTCTGCACCATCTCAGCTCACCCCGTTCACGCCGTGAGCCCGGTGGCCCAGCCGTAGACCCCGAACAGCTGCAGCAGGATCGGGATCACCGCCACCGCGCTCAACGTCTCGGTCCAGTTGGCCAGGTGGCCCCAGATCGGCAGCAGGCGCCGCGGCGGCGGCCGCAGCATCGCCAGCACGAGCAGGAAGAACACCAGCGCCAGCCCGCCGGCCGACACCCCGCGCCAGTCGGCCGCCATCGGGTCGACCAGCGACAGCGCGAGCAGCACCAGCCCGACCGCGCCGGCCACCGACAGCGGCACCCGCTGCCACGCGCCGAGCAGCGCCCGCGAGCGCATCAGCACCGCAGCGGCCACGAGGAACGCCAGCAGCTTCGGGAACAGGTCCTGCTCCGCGAGGAACGGGGACGCACACGTGAACACGACCGCCGACGCGATGCAGAAGATCGTGAGGTAGCCGTCGGCGTAGGCCGTCTGCTTCACCATCTGCTCCGCGGGCGCGGGTTCGATGTCGTACTGCAGCTCCGACGCGGTGCGCGGCAGCTGCGGGCCGCGGATGCGCGCGAACCGGATGCCGATGCGCGGCGCGAACACGAGCAACGCGATGAGCACGGCCGACACGAGGCCCGCCGTCTGCGTGGTGGTGAGCCCGGCGCCGAGGTGCAGCCACATCGAGATGGCGCCGGCGACACCCGTCGCCACCACGGCGCCGAAGGGCACGAACGGCAGCCCCGGCGACCACGCGGCGCGCCCGCCGATGAGCAGGCCGCCGGCCAGCGCGAACGTCAGCGAGCCGACGAGGATCGGCGCGCCCTGCAGGTCGAACGCGGCGCCGACCCCGGCCACGCCCACGGCCCCGGCGATGGCCGCGAACCCGCAGCCGCCGAGGCCGAGCAGCAGGAGCAGCGCCTCGTCGTCGGAGCGCACACCGCACGCGACCGCGGCCACGACCAGGCCCAGCGCCACGACGGCGGTCCCGATCGCGGACAGGCCCAGCGGACCCGGCATGAGCAGGATCCACGCCAGCACGACCTGCGCGAAGATCGCGAACCCGAGGAACAGCCAGCGGTTGAACTCCGGCTTCCAGCGCCCGGGCTGGCGGCTGACGGCGGTGGCCATGCCGTCGGCGATGTCGTCGAAGTCGAGCTCCGGCAGCGGGTCCTGGCGGGGGCGGAGGTGGAACTCCTCGCCCTCCTTCCAGTCCAGCGACTCCGGCGTGCCGGCGGCGTCGAGCGGGGCCTCACCGAGGCGTTGCAGCACCCACGTGTCGGCCAGGTCCTCGCGGCCGCCGGTGTGACGCAGCAGCACCGGCAGCAGGCTCGTGAGCGGCACCGACATCGGCACGGCCAGGTCGGCCCGCCCCTGCGGCCCGTACACCGTGATCCGGCAGAGCTCGCCCTGCATGGCTGTCAACGTCCGCTCCTTCCAGCGCGCGCGTTGTCGTCGAAAGCACCGTGTTCGAAAGAGCTCATCGCAGGCCGCCCACCAGCTGCTGCTGCTCGGCTTCCGCGCCCAGCGGCACGTAACCGGTCTGCACGAGCTTCACGCCGCGGCGGGTGACCAGCTGCGCGCGGCCCGGGGGCAGGTTGCGCGGGGTCGCCTCGCCGAGGAACTTGCCTTCTTCCTTGGGGTAGGAGAAAACCACACCGGGGCTGCCGAGCTCCCAGGCCCGGCGGATCACCGCGTCGCTCAGCGCCCGCATCGCACCGGAGGTGCTGCGCGCGACGATGAGGTGGAACCCGATGTAGGAGCCCTGCGCGAGCAGCGACAGCAGCGGCTCCAGCGGCGAGCCGATGCCGCCGGTGAGCAGCTGGTAGTCGTCGACCACGAAGAACAGCCGCGGGCCCGTCCACCAGTCGCGGCGCTTGAGCCGGTCGGCGGTGATGGACTGGTCCGGCACCCGCGGGGTGAGCGACACGCTCGCCTGCCCGGCCAGCTCCTGCAACGCCTCCGTGGTGGTGGCGTAGCCGACGCGGTAGGCCTCGGGGACCTCCGTGTCGAGCATGCGGCTCGGGTCGGCGAGCACGATCTTCGCCTCGCTCGGCTGGTAGCGCGCGAGCACCGAACGGATGACCAGCCGCAGCAGGTTCGTCTTGCCGGTCTCGTTGTCGCCGAAGGTGAGCAGGTGCGGCGTGGCCTCGAAGTTGTGCCACACCGGCAGCAGCCGCTGCTCGTCCTGGCCGAGTGCGATCCGCAGGTCGCCGTCCGGCCGCGGGAGCTCGCTGATCGGCAGCGTGTTCGGCAGCATCCGCACCGCCGGCGCCTTGCGGCCCGGCCAGAACGTGTGCACCTCCTCGGCCACGGCCTTGGTCGCCGCCGCCAGGTCGTCGGTCGCCGAGCTGCCGTCCATGCGCGGCAGCGCCGCCAGGAAGTGCAGCCCGTCCGGCGTCATGCCGCGGCCGGGCTGGTTCGGCACCGTCTTGGCCTTGCGCGAACCGATCTCCGACTCCATCGGGTCACCCAGGCGCAGCTCGAACCGCGTCTGCAGCAGGTCGCGCAGGTACGGGCGGATCTCCGACCAGCGCGTGGACGCGATCACCACGTGGATGCCGAACGACAGACCGCGCGAGGCCAGCTCGCCAATCTTCTGCTCCAGCTCCGAGTAGTCGTTCTTGAGGCTGTACCAGCCGTCGATGACCAGGAAGACGTCGCCGAACGGGTCGTCGATCTGGCCGCGCCGGCGCAGCTGCCGGTAGACCTCCATCGACTCGACCCCGCGCTCGGAGAACACGTTCTCGCGGTACTCCATGATCTGCGAGATCTCTTCGATGGTCCGCACCACGCGGTCGCGCTCGAGGCGCGTGGCGACCGAGCCGACGTGCGGCAGGCCGTTGATCGACATGATGCCGCCACCGCCGAAGTCCAGCCCGTAGAACTGGACCTCCTGCGGCGTGTGCGTCATCGCCAGCGCCAGCACCAGCGTGCGGACGATGGTCGACTTGCCGGTCTTCGGACCACCGACCACGGCCACGTGACCCGCGGCGCTGGACAGGTCGGCCATCAGCAGCTCGCGCACCTGCTCGAACGGGCGGTCGATCATGCCCATCGGCACGCGCAGGCGGCCGTGGTGCGCCGGGTCCTGCACGCTCATGCCGCGCACCGGGTCGGGCAGCACGCTGGGCAGCAGCGAGTCGAGGCTCGGCGACTCCGCCAGCGGCGGCAGCCACACCTGCCGCGCCGCCGGGCCCGCGCCCGTGAGCCGGTCGACGAACACGTCGGCCAGCGTCGGGCCGGTCGGCGCCGCGTCGAGAGCGTCCACATCGGACATCTTCTTCTCGCCCGCGTCCGGCTCGTCGTCGCGGATGATGAACCGGCTCGGGCGCGCCTGGGTGAAGAACGGCACCACCTCGCGGCTCACGCGCGCCGCGTCCGCGTGGCCCTCACCGTTGCCGGCGGGCACGGGGCCGGACACGTACGCGGCCTTGAACCGCACCAGGTTCGTCGTGTCGATCTTGAGGAAACCGTTGCCCGGCTCCGACGGCAGCTCGTACGCGCTGCCGACCCCGATCACACTGCGCGACTCCATCGAGGAGAACGTGCGCAACGCGATCCGGTACGACAGGTGACCCTCCACGCGGTGGATGCGGCCCTCGTCCAGGCGCTGCGACGCGAGCAGCAGGTGCACGCCGAGGCTGCGGCCCAGCCGCCCGACCGACACGAACAGCTCCATGAACTCCGGCTTCGCGCTCAACAGCTCGGAGAACTCGTCCACCACCAGGAACAACGTCGGCATCGGCGCCAGCTGCTCACCGGCCGCGCGCGCCTTCTCGTACTCGTACAACGACGGATAACCGCTGGCCCGCAGCTGTTCCTGCCGGCGCACCATCTCACCGTTGAGCGAGTCCTGCATGCGGTCGACCAGCGGCAGCTCGTCGGCCAGGTTCGTGATCATCGCCGAGGTGTGCGGCAGGCGGTCCATGCCCAGGAACGTCGCGCCACCCTTGAAGTCCACCAGCACGAAGTTCAAGATCTCCGACGAGTGCGTCGCCGCCAGCCCCAGCACCAGCGTGCGCAGCAGCTCCGACTTACCCGAACCCGTCGCGCCGATCAGCATGCCGTGCGGTCCCATGCCGCCCTGCGCCGACTCCTTCAAGTCCAGCTCGACGATCTCGCCCTCTTCGGTCACCCCGATCGGCACCGACATCCGCGCCCGCTGCACGGCCCGCGGCCGCCACTGCGCCGCGATGTCGAACGTGTGCACGTCCTTGATGTTCAGCAACGCCGTCAACCCGAAGTCGCTCTCCAGCGGCTGCTCCGCGATCTCCAGCGTGCCGCTCGTGCGCTTCGGCGCCAGCAACCGCGCCAGGCCCTCGGCCTGCGTCACCGACAGCTCGTCGCGAAACGCCGAACCCGCGCCCGTCCCGGCCGGGAACTCGACCAGATCGTCCTTCGTCGTCAGCCGCAGCACCTTCGGGCCACCGGGCAGCGCGCCCGTGACGTCCAGCAGCACCACGTTGCGCAGACCCGCGCCCACCAGCCGCGACGACTCCGGGATCGGCGCCAGGTGCGCCACGATCACCACCAGCGGCTCCGAAGTGGTCGGACCCATCGCCTTGTCGTGGTCGTCGCGATCGGCCACATCCGGGCCCAGGATGTCCATCAGCTCGTCGTGGTCCGTCGCCAGCAACCGCAACGGACCCGCCGGATCGCGGAACGTCGGATGGTTGTTGTGCGGCATCCACTTCACCCAGTCCCACTGCGACTGGGCCGCCTCCGTCGTCAGCACCGCCACCCGCAGCTCATCCGGCGAGTGGAACGTGATCAGCTGCGCCAGCATCGCCCGCACCAGCCCGACGGCCGCCTCGGGATCACCGTCGAACTCCACGCTCGTGAAGCTGCGCAGCCCCACCGCCGTCGGAATGCCCGACAACGTCCGGTACGTCTCCGTGAAACGCCGCAACGAGATCGCCGACAGCGGATCCAGGTCCTCGATCGGCTTCGTCACCGGCGGCATCAGCTCCAACGCCGACTGCTGCGACCCCAGCCCGATGCGCACCCGGCCGAAGTCGTCGTGCGACACCCGCCGCTCCCACAACCGCGGCCCCATCGCCAGCGACCACAACGAGTCCGGCGACGGGTTGTTCCACGCCACCGCCCGCCGCTGGTGCTCCGCCGTCGACCGCGCCCGCTCCCGGACCTGCGCGATGTAGCGCAGGTAGTCACGCCGCTCGGCCTTCATCTTCCGCTTGCGCTCACCGGCACTGCGCGTCAGCTGGCCCAGGCTCATGGCCATCATCGACACGCCCATGCCGCCACCGAGCACATACGTCATCGGCGAGCTGCCGCCCACCCCCGAGAACGCCAGGATCATCACCATCGACCCGATGCCCATCGGCAGCATCATCAACAGCGAGTTGAAGTCCCGGGCCGCCGGCTCGGCGAGCACCGGCGGCTCCTGCAGGTCCTCCTGCCCCTCGGGCAGCTCCGGACCCGCGACCCGCGGGCCGCGCTTGACCGTCTCAGTACTCACCGGTGCACCTCCTTCCCGAACTTCCCCGTCACTCGAGCACGCCCGAAGGCCGGCTCGCCGGACGGCCCCACGCGGACTCGTCCTGGCTCAGCAGGTCCGCCATCGTGCGCTCGGCCTCTTCCTCTTCCTCGCCGTCCTCGGCTTCCGCAGTGTCCTCTTCGGACTCGAGCTCGTAGGGGTCGGGTCCGCCGTTCGTGGGCAGCTCGTCCGCGTAGAACTCGCCTTCGCCGGTCCGCACCCGCTGGTACTTCGCGAGCTGCGGCGAGTCCTCCGCACCACCCGCGGGGCGCCACGGCTTGTCCGAACGCTCCACCAGGTCGGTGACGAAGTCCTCCTCCCGCTCCTCGCGCTGGGCGAACGCCGAGGAAGGCAGCAGGCCCGGCAGGAAGTCCGCGGTGCCGGCGTCCCACGCCGAGGTGTCGACGACCTCCGCGGCCTGGACCACGGCGATGCGCACCTCGTCGGGCTCGCCACCGCCGACGCCGCCCGCGATCGCGCCTTCGCGGTCGTCGTGCTTGCCGTTGTCCTGCTGGGCGTTCTGCGTGTTCTGGGCCGACTGCGTTGCCGGGCTCGCCGGGGTTGCGGGGGTCGCGGCCGAGCCGGCCACGCCCCAACCCGCTTGCACCGGCGGCACCACGACCGGGACGGCCGGGACCGCGCTCGTCGCCCAGCCACCCGAGCCGGCGGCCGGCTGGTCGCCGGTGCCCCAGCCCGTGACGGGGGCCGGGTCGTCGGGGGTCGCCGCGGTCACCGGCTCGGCCGGCGTGGCTTCGACGGACGTCGGGTGCACCGGGGTCGGGTGGACGGGCGTCGCTTCGACCGGCACCGCGGTGACCGGAGTGGCGTCGACCGGCACCGGTGCGGCGGGCACCGGGTCGGGCGACGTCGACCACGACGTCGCCGGCGCGGCCGGGGTGTCGCTGACCACGGCCGGGTCGCCGGCACCCGCCGGGACCTGACCGTTCGTCCACGGCTGCGTGGTTCCGTCGAGCAGGCTCGCGGAGTCGGGCCGCTCGGTCGCGGTGCCCGTGGGCGCGGGGCCGCCCACACCGTTCTGCGGCGGGACGGGCATGCCCGGTGCGCCGGCGCCGTCGTGCGCGGCCGGCGTGTCGAGACCGTCCACGGAGGACAGCGCAGGCGGCGCCCAGTCGGCCGACTTCGACGGCGGAGTGTCCCCGAACGAGCTGGGGTCACCGACGCCGGACGGCGAGCTCGCCAGCCACGCGTTGTCCACGCCACCGAGCAGGCCGGCCGAGTCGGGCCGGTCGGCGGCCGGCGCGTTCGCACCCGACCCGCCACCCGCGCCGCCCGGCGGCATCATCGGCATGCCCGAGCCGGCGCCACCGGCGCCGACCTGGCCGGGACCGTTCGTCCCGTTCGGGTCCGTCAAGGACTGCGGCAGGTCCGGCGGCGGCACGAGGTTGCTCGAGTCGAGCCCCTTCACCCCGTCCAGCCCACCGCTGTCACCGGCGCCACCGAGGTCACCGGTACCGCCGACGCCCGCGTCCGCTCCGGGAGGCGGAGCCCACGACGCCGACTTGAGCGGCGGCGTCTCCCCCAACGAGGTCGGGTCGCCGATGCCCTGCGGGACGTCGGTGAGCCACGGCTTGTCGATGCCCCCGAGCAGACCGGCGGAGTCGGGCCGCTCGCTGGCCTGGTTGCCCAGGCCGCCCGCGCCACCACCCGCGCCGCCCGGCGGCATCATCGGCATGCCCGAGCCGGCGCCACCGGCGCCGACCTGGCCGGGACCGTTCGTCCCGTTCGGGTCCGTCAGGGACTGCGGCAGGTCCGGCGGCGGCACGAGGTTGCTCGAGTCGAGCCCCTTGATCCCACCGGGACCGTCCGAGCCGGCGCCACCGAGGCCGCCGACGCCGTCGAGGTTCGCACCGCCGGCGCCACCGGTCCCACCGGCGTCACCGGGCGGCGGCGCCCACGAAGCGTGGCTCAACGGCGGGGTTTCGCCGAGCGAGGTCGGGTCGCCGATGCCCTTCGGGATGTCCGTGAGCCACGGCTCGTCGACGCCACCGAGCAAGCCCGCCGAGTCCGGCCGTTCGCTGCCCTGGTTGCCCAGGCCGCCCGCGCCACCGGCGCCGGTGGGCGGCGGCATCATCGGCGGCGGCGGAATCGCGCCCTGGTTGCCGTTGTTGCCGCCGTCCTGCAGGCCCGGCGGCAGGTCCGACGGGTTCAGCGCGTTGCTCGACAGGTTGTTGCCCAGGCCGGCGCTGCCCGCCGGCGGCGGTGTGAGGGCCGGCGGCTTGATGTCGCCGAGGCCACCACTGCCACCCGTGCTGCCAGGACCACCGGAGTTGCCGAGGCCGAGGTCGCCGGGGCCACCGCCGCCCTGGACGTCACCGGGCGGCGGCGTGAGCGCGGGCGGCTTGATGTTGCCGAGGCTGCCGCCACCCCTCGTGTCGCCATTGTTGGCGCCCGTCGAGCCGGGCGGCGGCGTCAGGTTGGGCGAGGTGAACGGAGGCAGGTCGCCGAGACCACCGTTCTGGCCGCCGTTCTGCCCGCCGTCGTCGCCACCGATCGAGCCCGGCGGCGGCGGCAGGTTCGGCGACGTGAGCGGAGGCGGCGTGGTGTCGAAGTTGCTCAGGCCCGTGCCGCTGGGGCCGCCACCGCCGGACGTGTCGAGGTTCGGCGGCGCGACGTCGAGGTTCTGGAACGGCGGCGGGTCGCCGGCACCGCTGTCGCTGCCACCGAGGCCACCAGGCGGTGGCGGGATCTCCGCGGCGTTGAGGGGTGGCGGGTTGCCGCCGCCACCGGCCCCGTCGCCGCCACCGAGGTCACCCGGGGGCGGCGGGATGTTGGGCGGCGGGACGTTGCCGCCACCACCACCGCCGTCGCCACCACCGGCACCCCCGCCAGGCGGCGGGATGTCGGCGGGCGGCGGGATGTTCGGGGGCGGTGGCAGGTTGTCGCCGCCGCCGCCGGGGGGCGGGACGTTCGGCGGCGGTGTCGGCGGGGCCTGGCCGGGCGGCGGCGGGCTGTAGCTCGAGGTCGCGACGGTGTTGTACTTCCCGGCCAGCTGGTTGCCGACCTGGCGCATGTCGTTGGTCATCATCTCGACGGCATCGGGGAACTGCGAGATGAACGCCCGCCCGTCGCCGAGGACCTTGCCGCGGGCGATGACCTGCTCGGCGTAGTAGCTGTCGATGTAGCGAAGGGTGTTCTGCGCCCACTGCAGGTAGGCGGCCGAGTTCACGAGCTGGGTCGGGATGTCGCGCGCACCGCCACCGCCGTCGGTGATCATGTGCACGAGGGCGTCGAACTTCGCGCTCAGGTTGCCGGCGAGCACCTTGAAGTTGTCGGCGGCGGTGCCCTTCCACGGCCCGTCGTCGCCGGCGAGGGCGGCGGTCTGGTCCTTGATGGCTTGGGAGATGGCGGCGAGGTTCAGCTGCGTCGTCTGGAACACGCCCGCGGCTGCCTGCAGCGACTGCCAGTTGACGTTGCCGTAGGCCCGGTCCAGGTTGTCCTGACCACCGGTCATCGAACCGCCGCCGAGGATGGCGGCCTCGATCTGCTTCCAGGTCAGCCCGTCGAAATCCTTGTTCGGGTCACCGGTGGTGTTCGCCATTCCGGTGCTGCTGGAATCGGGCCAGATGCCGTTGTCGTCCTGCTGGAACCCGTTGTTGTTATTCGGGTTGGTCACTGCCGCTCCATCTTCCCTTGCTCACCCGGAACCTGGGACCGCCGTCCCCGAGACGGCGGTCAGCTGTGCTTGTTGCCCGCGTTGTTGATTTCGTTGCTGACGTTGCCGAAGTACTGGTTGTACTTGTCCATCGTCATGTTGTTGGCCTCGTCGGCGTCGTCGTAGGCCTTCGACGCCGTGTTCACGGCTTCGGAGAGGTCGTGCAGCGACGTGATGAGGTCCTGGATCGTGGCGCGCGTGGTGTCGCGCACCCCGCCGGGTCCGACGATCGGCTGGGTGATCTTGCTGTTGGCGGTGGCGAAGATACCGGGCTTGACGGTGATGCCGTCGAGCTGGCCGGGCAGGTCCTTGAGCGGGCCGTCGGCGAGGGTCTGCATGTTCGTGGCGAACGTGCGCATCGCCTCGGTGTTGACCGTGGTCACGCCCTTGCCGGGGTGGTCGGCGCCACCGGGAACCGGGGGCGGCGTGGTGACGGTGCCCTGCGGGATCCACTGGTTGTCGACCGGCGGCGGGGTCTGGTCACCAGGGCTCTTGAACGGGCCGCTGGTCGTCGCCGAGTTGTTGTTCCCGTCGCCGTTGATGGAGTCCATCACCGTCTTCGCCGATTCGAAGACGACTGGGTCGAATGCCATGAGTGCTCACTGTCCTTTCAGGTCTGCGGACCCGGTGGGGACACCGGGGGCGCGGCGGGTGACCCACCGCGCCCCGGGGACCCGCGACGCCGGCATCAGCGCTGCGCGAACCGCTGCGCGTTGCCGCTCTCGGTGGTCGAGGTGCCCTCGTTGATGTGCGACAGGGTCTGCGAAGCGGCGTCGAGCGCCTGCGGCAGGACCTGGGCCTGCTGGTGGCACCACTCGTAGGTTGACTGGAACTCGTCGGCCGCGGCACCGGTCCAGTGCTCGCGCTGCGCCTGGATCTTGCTGTGCATCTCTTCCAGCAGCGAGGTGATCTGCTGCGCCTGCTGCTTGGCCGTGTTGACGGTGTCGCCCATCACGGCGAAGTTGATCTGGAAGTTGCCCAGAGCCATGGATCTGTCCTCTCAGGAGAAAGCTGGGGGGGTTGGTTTCGAGCAGATCAGAAGCCGTTGAGGCCGCCGCCGCCGATGGCCGCGGCCTGGGCGCGAGCCGTGGCGGTGTTGTCCTCGTCGCCGCGGTCGTAGTCCGCCGCACCCTGGGTGACGTGCTCGGAAAGGGTGGTCAGGCGCTGCACGATCTTCTTCACCGTATTGTCGAACTCGCCCATGGCCTGGTGGAAGATCGTGGCGGAGTCCGACCGCCAGGTGCCGAGCAGTTCCTGCATGGTCGAGTCCACCTGGCCGCCGGTGCTCGTGATCCCGTCACCGGTGCTGGTGATCGTGCTCGCACCCTGACGCATGATCCCGGTATCGACCTTGGCGCCGTCCTGCGAAGCCATGCTCTTCTCCTCTGGTTGGTTTGATCTTCGATTGTCGACACGTAGTCGAAGCTGCTCTCCGTCAACACGACGTCATCGTGGGGACGGTTCATCGCAATTGCCGTGACGCCGCTTCACACTTCCGAGGTTCGAGAAGGCTGACCGGAGCCGGCGAGGTAACGGTAAGTGAGTGCACGAAGTCACGCGCTCGGATGTTCCCTTATGGACACCACGTCGCGGACGCGGGGGCAACGGCGTTCACGACTGGACAAACAGGACATGGCCCAGCAAGGCCCGGGTGCGGCTGACCGGATCGGTCCGTTCCTTGCCCTTTTTTCCACCAAGGTCTGCATGAGAGGCCATCGCCGGAAAGTGTCGGTGCGCCCCCGTAGAGTGCGAGCCGTGATCGACCAGCTCACCATCCCGACCGAAGCAGGCTCTTTCGACGCGATCGCCTCCGGGCCGGAGGACGGTCGCCCCGTGCTGCTGCTCCACGGCTTCCCCGAGGCCGCTGTGG
This sequence comes from Amycolatopsis sp. NPDC049253, assembly GCF_040678995.1. Taxonomy (NCBI): domain Bacteria; kingdom Bacillati; phylum Actinomycetota; class Actinomycetes; order Pseudonocardiales; family Pseudonocardiaceae; genus Amycolatopsis; species Amycolatopsis sp. NPDC049253. The sequence goes on from NZ_JBFAQX010000007.1 coordinate 376,316, forward strand.
AGTGGGAACACCAAGTGGCGACCCTCGGTGTACTCGGCTACCGCGCCGTGGCACCCGACCAGCGGGGCTACTCGCCGGACGTTCGACCGGAACGACCGGCGGAGTACGGTATTTCTACCCTGGTGGACGACGCCGTGGCAATGGCGGACGCGTTGGGGTGGCCGAAGTTCGACCTCGTCGGCCACGACTGGGGCGGGGCCGTCGCGTGGTGGACCGCGGACGCTCACCCTGGCCGGGTGCGCAGCCTCACCGTGGTGTCCACTCCGCACCCCGCGGCTCTCGGGGCGGCGATGAGGACCGACGAAGACCAGCACCTGCGCTCGGCGTACATGACGGAGTGGCGCGCGACCCCGGCTACGGAGCGGAAGATGCTCGCCGACGGCGCCCGCGCGCTGCGCGACGTCTTCGATCGCCGCATCCCGCCGAGCCGGATCGACGAGTACGTGCGGCGCCTCGAGGAACCGGGCGCGCTCACAGCCGCGCTGAACTGGTACCGCGCCGGGCGGCCGGGCGGGAAGATCGGCAAGATCGAGGTGCCGACGCTCTACGTGTGGTCCACCGAAGACGTCGCGTTCGGCTCCACCGCGGCGCTCGACACCGGCAACTGGGTCACCGGGCCGTACCGGTTCGAGATGCTCGAGGACGTGTCCCACTGGGTCGCCGAAGAAGCCCCCGAGGCCCTCACCTCCCTCATCGTGGAGCACCTCGGCAGCCACTGACGAAGGAGCCGGCCCGGATTTCGTTGGCACACGGGAATTATTACTGACATCCGTCCAATTCGGACCGCTGGACAAGATCGTTCACCCGAGGCGGTCACGCGTCGGCCCGCGGACCGGTGGCTGTCACGGACTGTGCTGTTCGGCGCGGTTCGCCAGGGGTGGTTCGTAGGTCGCTTTTTCACCGCGGGCAGGGGTTTCCGGTTGCCGTCGGGCTTCCGGACGCGCGGCGATCGGTGCGTCAAGAGCCGGCTCGGTAGTTCACCCGAGCCGGGTCGAGCGGCGGCTCGCCGGCCCCGGCGGTGACGGATCGTGTCGACCGACCGGACCCGGCGCCGTTTTGTCCACTTCGGACTCGAGTGTTCACCCGAGGCGGTCACGCGAGGGCGCGTGGGGCCGCAGCCGTCACGCACCGTGCCGCCCGGCCACCCGAAACGGGATGAACAGCACGGCCACCCGCCTTGCGGCGGTACCTCGTCCGTGGAGCTCTGGTGTTCAGTGGTCACGTGGACACCATCACCGAATCCGAGTCCGAGCGCGTCGTCTTCGTCACGGAGGACGGCGTGCCGACGGGAGAGACCGGGCCGAAGCTCGCGAGCCACCACGGCGAGACGCGGCTGCACCTCGCCTTCTCTTGTTACGTGCTGCGCCGTTCGGACCAGGCGTTGCTGATCACGCAACGGGCGCCGGACAAGAAGGTGTGGCCGGGGGTGTGGACCAACAGCGTCTGCGGGCACCCCGCGCCGGGCGAGTCGCTGCCCGACGCCGTGCGCCGGCGCGCCGCGTACGAGATCGGGCTGCCGGAGCTGCAGGACCTGGAGTGCGTGCTGCCGAAGTACCGGTACCGGACGCCGCCGTTCCAGGGGATCGTGGAGAACGAGTTCTGCCCGGTGTTCGTCGCGTGGGTGGATCGCGACCCCGAGCCCAACCCCGAGGAAGTCGGCGGCTGGCGGTGGGTCTCGTGGGCCGATTACGCACAGTTGCTCGAAGGCACTGGGGTAAACGTGAGTTACTGGGCCAAAGACCAGTACGCGCAGCTCAAGGGCAAGAAACCGTTTTCCACGCTGGGGCGGTAGAACTTCGGTGCGTGACAAAGCCGGGCCCACGTCGTCCACTTGAGCGATATTCGCTTTCGCGCGTACCGATGTCTCAAGACACCGCTCCTTTAAGACGACAACCATGAGGTGGCGGAGGTGGGTGTGGCGGCCGAGGACGAGTTCACGGCGGGTACACCCGCTCCCGATCTGCTGAGCCTGCACGAGTCCATCGCCGGCATGTTCGCCAAGCAGGGCGACTGGCGCCGGGCGTACGAGCACCTGCGGTCCGCGCTCGACATCGCGCGGGCCGGCAGCCTGCGCGACCCGCTGACGTCGAGTTACAACCGCCGTTACCTCGACCAGCGGTTGCCCGGGCTGCCGGCCGCGCGTGGTCTCGCCGTCGCGCTGATCGACCTCGACCTGTTCAAGCACGTGAACGACACGTACGGTCACCTCCTCGGCGATCGCGTGCTGTGCCGCGTCGCCGACCTCCTGCAGGAGGAGCTGCCGCCCGACGGGTTCTGCGCGCGCTACGGCGGCGAGGAGTTCGCGCTCGTGCTGCCGGGCGTCGACGCGCCGAAGGCCGTGCGCATCGTCGAGGCCGCTCGCACGCGCGTCGCCCGTCACCCCTGGTCAGAACTTCAGCCCGGCTTGAGAGTCACCATCAGCGCGGGCCTGGCGCACGCTTCCGCCGGCCCGGTGTCCGCCCAGCGGCAACTCCTGCGCGCGGACAACCTCCTGTACGCGGCGAAACGCGCGGGGCGCAACAAAGTCGCCTATCAAGACCGCGAAACGAAGCGCGTCATTACCCACTCTGAGTAACGTAAACGCGGGCCCACTCCCTTTTGCTTGCTCCAATCTTCACCTGTTCGTCCGCTTCGGGCCGTCTTGGGTCGACTCATGGTGAAGAAATTCGCGGGAGGGTGTCGTCACGAACGGCGGGTATCCGTACGATAACGAAAACCTCCCGGGGAACGACGTGCCCTGGGAGAGCCGGAACGAAAGGCCCCCGCCGCCGGTTCGTCAGCGCCCGAAGTGCGAAAGGAGTCCGAGTGCCCGACGATCGCCCCCTCCCCGGCACCGGTCGCCACTCGGACAACGGCACCCCCCGCACCCGCGCCGGCCGCCGCCGCTCCATGGAAACCCAGGGCGGCATCAGCGTCTCCGACGTCGTGGCCCGCCACACCGGCGAACGCCCGACCTTCGACACCGAGGATTCCGACCCGGGCTCGCGCCGCGCGGAGCCCGGGGGACGGTCGAACGGCAGCTCCCACCTGGCGGAGTCGAACGGCAGCGCCCGCCTCGGCGGCCCCAACGGCTACTCTGCCTCGCCCGGCTCCCGCACGGGCTCACGACGCGCCGACGACTCCGGCTTCGAGGGCAGCTCACACCTCGCGGACTCGAACGGCAGCTCCAGCCTGCGCCCAGGCACCTCGCACCTGGCCGAGTCCAACAGCACCTCCCGCCGGGGCGGCGCCAGCACCTCGCACCTGGCCGAGTCCAACGACACCTCCCGCCGGGGCGGCGCCAGCACCTCGCACCTGGCCGAGTCCAACGGCACCTCCCGCCGGGGCGGCGCCAGCAGCTCACACCTCGCGGACTCGAACGGCAGCTCCCACCTGGGCAGCTCGCACCTCGCAGACGAGACCTACTCGACTTCCTCCCGCTCGCACCGCGCCGAGCAGCCGCCACCTCGCGGCCGCCGCGCCCGCCCCGACGACGACCCGCCCGCCGCACCTTCGGCGGGCGGCCCCGTGCCACGCGCGGATTCCGCAGGCCGGGCCTCGCACGCCGCGGACGCGCCGGAGCCGGCCCACTCGCGCGGACCCCGCCGGGCCGCGCCGGAACCACCTTCCCCACGCCGTCCGACGACCTCGCAGCCACTCCCCACCGGCCGCCGCCGCGCCCCGGAACCCCCGACCCCCGGCGGCAGCCACGCCGTGCCCGACGACGGCCCAGACTTCTCCGACCTCCCGGCCGCCGAACCCCCCGGCCGCCACGGCACCTCCGCGCCGCCCGAGCCTCCGAACGGCCGCCCCCGCGGCCGCACCCCCGGCCCGACCGGCGCCGCCCCACTGCCCCCGGCCGAACGCCCCGCCCGCCCCAACGGCCAGCGCCCCGGCCCGAACGGCCTGCCCGGCGCAGGCGGCAACGCCGCGCCGAACGGCAACCCAGGCCCGAACGGCATGCCCCCCGCCAACGGCATGCCACGGCCCAACGGCGCCGCCGGCCCGAACGGCAAGCCCGGCCCCAACGGCAAGCCCAGCCCTCAGACCGGCACGAACAGCATGCCGGGACCCAACGGCGCTGCCGGACCCAGTGGCAAACCGGGCCTCAATGGCAACCCATCGGCGCGAGGCGACGCGAATGGCATGACCGGCGCAAACGGCGTGCCGGGCGCAGGCGGTCCTGCCGGACCTCACGGCAAGTCCGCACCGAGTGGCACGTCCGGCTCGCATGGTGTGCCAGGAGCTGCCGGGCCCCATGGCAAGGCCGGCCCGAATGGCATGGCGACGGCCAACGGCATGCCACGACCCGGCGGGCCTGCCGGTACGAACGGCAAGCCTGGGCCGAATGGCAGCGGCATGCCGGGGGCCAACGGCGTTGCCGGGCCCCATGGCAAGCCCGGATCGAACGGCACCGGGCCGAACGGTGTGCCCGGGCCCAACGCCAAAGCCGGGCCCAGCGGCAAGCCGGGACCGAACGGCATGCCGAACCCCGGTGGGATCCCGGGACCGGATGGTCTTGCCGGTGCGAACGGCAAGCCGGGACCGAATGGCACGTCCGGACCGCACGGTGTGCCGGGGGCCAACGGTGCTGCCGGGCTGAATGGCAAGGTCGGGGCGAATGGCAAGCGGCGGCCCCAGGCCGGCGCGAACGGCCGGCCCGGGCCGAACGGTGCCGTCAACGGCAAGCCCGGCGCGCCCGGCAAGCCCGGCGCAGACCAAGGTCTCGCGGCCGACGGGTTCGACGAGAACGACGAAAGCGCCGAAGCAGACCACCAGAACAACCAAGCCGCCCCAGGGGCTGAGCGCACTCAGCTCACTTCCCCCGTCGGTGAGCGCACTCAGCTCACCCCTCCTATCGACGGCAAGCGTCCGCCTCGCCAGCGTCGGACGCCCGCGCGGCCGGCCGGGGTGCCGGCGCGGTCGGAGCTCGATCCGTTGACCATGACGGACGAGATGGAGGCGATCGACGAGGCCACGCAGTACCGCAGGAAGATCGACCACACCCTCGCGCGCTTCTCGGCCGCCCACGACGAGATGCTGGCGGAGGAGGACAAGCGGCGCGAGCGGATGGCGCGGCTGACCGCGCGGCCCGTCGCGTTGTTCGAGCAGACGCGCACCGCGCTGCAGCGCGTGGTGGCGCCCACGGGGATCTACAAGGCGATCCCCGCCGAGGCGGACGACGAGAACCCCGAAGAGCGCGCCCCTCAAACGCGTCTGCAGGAAAAGAAGCAGCGCCACAGCGAGAGGGCCGTCCGGATCGGGCGGATCGTGCTCATCGTGCTGGCCGTGCTGGTCTTCCTGGGCACCGGCGTGGCCTGGGGAGCGGTGAACTGGTTCGACGCCAAGTTCACCCAGGTCTCCGCGCTCGACGAGAACTCCTCCGACATCCGCAACGCCGAAGCCCAGGCCAACGACGAGAACTTCCTCATGGTCGGCTCCGACAGCCGCGACGGCGCCTCGGCGGAAGAGGGCGTCGGCACCGCCGAGAGCAACCCCGGAGCGCGCTCGGACACCGTGATGGTCGCCCACGTGCCGGCCGACCGGAAGCGCGTGGTCGTGGTGTCCTTCCCGCGCGACCTCGAGATCAACCGGCCCGACTGCAACCGCTGGGATCCCTCGAAGTCCGCCACCACCGACGAGGTCGTGTCGGGCCAGAGCATCGCGAAGCTCAACACCGCGTACGCCGTGGGTGGCCCGCAGTGCGTCACGAAGGTGATCCAGAAGATCACCGGCTTGCGCATCAACCACTTCGTGGGCATCGACTTCAACGGCTTCAAGGACATGGTCGACGCGGTCCACGGCGTCACCATCAACAACGAGAAGCCGATCGACGACGAGGTGCTCGGCAAGGTCCTGCTGGAGACCGGCGACGTCACGATCTCCGGCGACCAGGCCCTGAACTACGTGCGCGCCCGCCACGTGAAGGGCGACCCGACGTCCGACTACGGCCGCATCAAGCGGCAGCAGGCGTTCATCGGCGCACTGCTGAAGAAGGTCATGTCGTCCGACGTGGTCCTCGACCCCGGCAAGCTGTCCGGCTTCATCACCGCGTTCGCGAAGGCCACCTTCGGCGACAACCTCGGTGTGCAGCAGATGATGACGCTCGCCCAGTCGATGCGCGGCGTGGACCCGTCCAAGATCAACTTCATGACCGTGCCCACCACCGGCACCGCCAACAAGCGCGGCAACGAGGTCCTCGTGCAGTCCAGAACGGACTCGCTCTTCGACGCCTTGCGCGACAACACCCCGCTGCCCGGGGAAAAGCCCACCACCGCGGCCAACGCGGGCAGCTCGTCGAAGATCGACAGCAAAACCACCGAGGGCTGACCCGCGGGATTTGTTAGACCGGATTCACGTGCGGTTCACCCGGCGATGCGGTATTCGGACAACGCGCGTCGTAGGGTGTCTCCATGCGTGAGGCTTACCATGTCGAACTCGAACAGCTCGCCGAGAACCTGGCCGCCATGTCGGCTCAGGTCGCCGACGCGATGGAGCTGGCCACCAAGGCACTGCTGGAGGTCGACCTGGGCCTCGCGGAGCAGGTGATCAGCGACGACGCGAAGGTCGACGACGCGCGCGCCGAGTGCGAGGAGCAGGCATACGCCCTGCTCGCCCTCCAGGCACCGGTCGCCACGGACCTGCGCACCGTGCTCGCCGCCATCCACGCCGCCGAGAGCCTCGAGCGCATGGGCGACCTCGCCCTGCACGTCGCCAAGGCCGCGCGGCGTCGTCACCCCGAAGCGGTGCTCCCGGAGACGGTGAAGCCCTACTTCGTCGAGATGGGCCGCGCCGCGGTGAAGCTCGCGCGCCAGGCCGAACAGGTCATCAAGTCCAAGGACGTCAACGCCGCCAAGGACCTCGAGACCGAGGACGACCAGGTCGACGACATCCACCGTCACCTGTTCACCGTGCTGATGGACCGTGAGTGGCCCTACGGTGTCGCCGCGGCCGTCGACGTCACGCTGCTCGGCCGCTTCTACGAGCGCTACGCCGACCACGCGGTCTCGGTCGCCAAGCGCATGATCTTCGTGGTCACCGGCCGCATGCCGGGCTACGAATCCGACGAGGACCTCAACGTCTGATCTCACGGCCGGCCGGCGACGGCTGTTCGATCAGAGACCGGTTCGACTGTCCACTTCGATCTTGATCCGACGCTGGTTTCTCCTCGCTGACAACGGATTCCGCGGCAACGCGGACCTGCGAAGGAGAACAATGATCACCAAGCGTTTGGTCGCGGCCACCCTCGGACTGGTCGCAGCCGGTTTCTTCGCCGTCCCGGTCGCCGAGGCGGCAGCCGCTCAGCCGGCTCCCGCCGCGGCGAACTCGACGTGCGCGCTGGACAAGGCGAGGCTCGCCAGCGCCCAGAAAGCACTCGACGCGGCCAAGGCCGTCGGTGCCAACGCCGCGGTCATCGCCGCCGACAACGCCGCCGTGAACGCGGCCCGGCAGGCCATCGCCCGCGACTGCCGACCGGCACCACCGACAACGAACCGGCCCCTCCGTCCACATCGGACGGAGGGGCCGTTTTCCCAAAGACCACAGTGAACGATCAGCCGAACCGGCCCGAGATGTAGTCCTCGGTCGCCTTCTCGTCCGGGTTGGAGAAGATCTTCTCCGTGTCGTTCAGCTCGATCAGCCGGCCGGGCTGGCCGACGCCGGCGAGGTTGAAGAACGCCGTCTGGTCGGAAACACGGGCCGCCTGCTGCATGTTGTGCGTGACGATGACGATCGTGTACTCCTTCTTGAGCTCACCGATCAGGTCCTCGATGGCGAGGGTCGAGATCGGGTCGAGCGCGGAGCACGGCTCGTCCATCAGGAGCACGTCGGGCTGCACCGCGATGGCGCGGGCGATGCAGAGCCGCTGCTGCTGACCACCGGAGAGGCCGCCGCCCGGCTTGTTGAGCCGGTCCTTGACCTCGTTCCACAGGTTGGCACCGCGCAGCGCGCGCTCCGCGATCTCGTCGAGCTGCTTGCGGTTCTTGGTGCCGCCCAGGCGCAGCCCGGCCACCACGTTGTCCTTGATGGACATCGTGGGGAACGGGTTGGGGCGCTGGAACACCATGCCGATCGTGCGGCGCACCTGCACCGGGTCCACCGCGGACGCGTAGATGTCCTCGCCGTCGAGCAGCACCTCGCCCTCGACGCGCGCACCCGGGATGACCTCGTGCATCCGGTTGAGCGTGCGCAGCACGGTCGACTTACCGCAGCCCGACGGCCCGATGAACGCGGTGACGTTGCGCGGCGGCACGTTGAGCGTGACGCTGTCCACGGCGTGGAACTTGCCGTAGTAGATGTCTACGTCCTTGACGTCGATTCGCTTGGCCATGACTCACTTCTTCTTCGGGGCGAGGAGCCGGGAGAGCAGGGTGGCGAGCAAGTTCAGGATCGCGATGATGATGACCAGCGTCAACGCCGCGCCCCAGATGCGGTCGAAGCCGACGCTCCCGGGGTCGAGCGAGTTCGTCACGCGCTCGTTGTTCATCACCAGCGGCAGGGCGGCCTGCTCGCCGTCGAAGGGGTTCCAGTTCACGTAGGCCGAGTAGCCCACGAGGACCAGCAGCGGCGCCGTCTCGCCCATCACGCGGGCCAGCGCCATCATGATGCCGCCGATGATGCCGGACAGCGCCGTCGGCAGCACGATCTTCATGATCGTCTTCCACTTCGGCACACCCAGTGCGTAGGACGCCTCGCGCAGGTCGTCCGGCACGATCCGCAGCATCTCCTCCGACGAGCGGACGACCACCGGGATCATGAGCAGCACCAGCGCCAGCGACACGGCGAAACCACTGCGCGGCAGGCCGAGCGTGGTGATCCACAGCGCGTAGATGAACAGCGCGGCGACGATCGAGGGGACACCGGAGAGGATGTCGACCATGAACGTGGTGGCCTTCGCGAGCTTGCCACGGCCGTACTCGACCAGGTAGATCGACACCAGCAGGCCGATCGGCACCGCGATGATCGCGCAGATCAGGCCCTGTTCCAGCGTGCCGATGATCGCGTGCAGCACACCGCCGCCGACCTCGTCGCTCAGCACGGAGCCGAAGTCCTCGGTCCACCAGTTCGTGAACGGGATGCGCTTGATGCCGTTGACGACCACGGTGTAGAGCACCCACACCAGCGGCACCACGGCGACCAGGAACGCCAGCCACACCAGCACGGTGGCGAAGCCGTTCTTGGCCTTGCGGGCCAGGCTGACCTGCTGGAACGCGGGCGTCACGGCGGGACGTTCGAGCGTTGTGGACATGCTCAGTCCCCCTTCTTGCTGATGATGGACCGGGCGGCGAAGTTCACCAGGAAGGTCAGCACGAACAGCACGAGACCGGCGGCGATGTACGCGCCGGCGGAGGTGGCGTTGTTGAACTCGCTGTAGTTCGCGGCGATCTTCGACGCGAACGTCGCGCCACCGTCGAAGAGGCTCCAGTCGAAGTTGCGGCCCTGCGGGATCAGCAGGATGACCGCGAGCGCGATGGTCTCACCGAGCGCGCGGCCGAGGCCCAGCATCGACGCACCGATGTAGCCGGCCTTGCCGAACGGCAGCACCGTGGTGCGGATGACCTCCCAGCGGGTGGCGCCGAGCGCCAGCGCGCCTTCGATGTGCGGGGTCGGCGTGCGCTCGAAGACCTCACGCGAGAGCGAGGTGATGATCGGCAGGATCATCACCGCGAGCACGATGCCGGCGGTGAAAATCGTGCCTCGCACGTTCGGCTGCACGTTGCCCGGCGCGAAGAGGGGGAACCACGAGAAAGTGGAGTTCACCCACAGCGAGAACGGCTCGATCGCCGGGGCGAACACGATGATGCCCCAGAGGCCGAAGATGATCGACGGCACGGCGGCCAGCAGGTCGATCACGTAGGCGAACCCGCGAGCGAGCCGCTTCGGCGCGTACTGGGTGAGGAACAGGGCGATGCCGAGCGAAACCGGCATGGCGATGATCAGCGCCACCAGCGAGGTGGCCACGGTGACCTCGGCGAGGTCCGCGATGCCGAACGCCATGTTCGTCGGGTCGTTGGTCGACCACCCGTGGTTGAACAGGAAGTTGACCTTGTCGACCTTCAGCGCCGGGATGGCCTGGATGATCAGGAAGATCCCGATCAGTCCGATCAGCGCGACGATGAAGATGCCGGCCCCGGTGGTCAGGTTCTGGAAGATGCGGTCACCGGCCCGCACCTTCTTCGGCTTCTCCTGCGCGGGTGGCCTTTCGGGCGCCGGCGCGGATGTTGTGTCCGAAATCGGATCCTCCGGGAACGCTCGGGCGGACGACGAACGCCCACCGGGGCCGCCGGTGGGCGTTCGCGTCGAGGATGACTCGCTCATCGACTGGGGTTCTGTCCAGCGTGTACTTGTTGTTCAGCCAAGTCGAGGATAGGTCAGGAAATCGCCTTGATGGCGGTCAGCACCTTGTCCTGCAGGCTCTGCGGGATCGGCACGTAGCCCTTCGACGACAGCTGCTGCTGGCCGGTGGTGGCCGAGACGGTCAGGAATGCCTTGACGGCCTTCGAGACGTCCGCGTTCGAGTACTTCGAGCACACGAGCTCGTAGGTCGTGAGCAGCAGCGGGTAGGCGCCGGCCACGTTGCTCGCGTAGATCTTGTTCAGGTCGAGCGCGAGGTTGTTGGAGCCCGGGGTGAGGAAGGTCGCGGCGTCGAGCGACTTCGCGACGTTCTGGGCGTTGAGCTCGACACCGCCGGAGCCGCTGTCGATCAGGGCCGGAGTGACGCCGTCCTTGGCGAACGCGCCCTCCACGTACGTGATCGAGCCGTCGGCACCCTTGACCGTGGTGGCGACGCCGTTCGAGCCGGAGGCACCGTTGCCGACGCCGCCGACGAACTTCTTGCCCGCGCCCTTGGTCCAGTCGGCCGGGGCCGCGGCACCGAGGTACTTCTGGAAGTTGTCGGTGGTGCCCGACTCGTCCGAGCGGGAGACGACCTGGATCGGCTTGTCCGGGAACGTGATGTTCTCGTTGCCCTTGACCGCCTTGATGGCCGGGTCGTTCCAGTTCTTGATCGCACCGGTGAAGATCTTCGCGATCACGGAAGGCGTGAGGGTCAGCTTGTCGACACCCGAAAGGTGGTAACCGACGGCCACCGGGCCGACGACCATCGGGATGTTCCACGCCGGGGAGGCGCAGCGCTTGTTGGCGGCTTCGAGGTCCGCGCCGGTGGCCGGGGAGTCCGTGCCACCGAAGTCGACCTGGTTGCCGTTGAACTGCTTGACACCCGCGCCCGAGCCGCTGGCGGTGTAGTTGACCTGCTGGCCACTGCACTGCTTGCCGTAGGCGAGCTTGAAGACGTCGATGGCGTTGTTCTGCGCCGTCGAGCCCTCACCGGACAACGGGCTCTTGCCACCGCAGTCGACCTGCGCGGTGCCGGTGGCGGCGGGGGCGGCGGCCGAGCTGGAGTTGCTGCTGTTGCTCGCCGCAGGGTCGCTGCCACAGGCGGCGAGCACCAGGGCGGCGCTCGCCACGATGCCCACGGCACCAAGGGGCCGCATGATCTTCACTGCATTTCCTCCACTCGGAGACTTCGCCGGATCGGCGCGCGTCTCAGCGCGCCGGATCCGGACATTAGGCAGCCCCGATGGACGGTCCCCCTTGCTCACATGAACGCAAAGTGAACAAGGCACCGTATGTGAGCAGGGCGACTACGCCGAAAGGGTGTCGTGTCCCTGCCGTGACCTGCACGTACGCAGAAAGTAACACGGGGCACTCACCCCGTCATGGTGATTACCGACCGTACTGGACGTCGGTTTCGAAACGCGTGAACCCCAGCTTCGAATAGACCGCCAACGCCGGTGCGTTGTCACCCTCGACGTACAGGATTACTTGGCGTAATCCCTTCTCGCGCAAATACCGAAGCCCGGCGAGCGTCAGTGCCTTGCCGAGTCCACCACCCTGTGTGCCCGGATCGACACCGACGACGTAGACCTCCCCGACCGGCTCACCGCCGAAGCGGCCGGGCACGGGCTCGTGCACCTTCGTCCAGTGGAAGCCGACAACGTCGCCGGCGTCGTTCTCCGCCAGGAAGAAGCCGGCCGGATCGAACCACGGCTGCCGTTCCTCGGCGCGCAGCTCGTCGACGCTGAACGCGCCCTGCTCCGGGTGCCAGTCGAACGCGCGCGCGTTGACGGCGATCATGGCTTCCTCGTCCTGCCCCGGCACGAACGTGCGCAGCCGCAGACCTTCGCGCAGCACAGGTTCGGGCCAGTCCGCGCCTTCGACCTCGACGTGCAGGATCAGCAGCTCACGCTGCCGGCCCAGACTGAAGTCCTTCGCCAAAGCGGCGGCCGCGGCGCTGTCCCCGTGGGCCCAGACGCGGGCGCCCTCGGCGGCCTTCGCGTCGAGCTCGCGGGCCAGCGCGGTGCCGACGCCACGACGGCGGTAGTCGGGGTGCACCACGACCTCCGCAACTTGGCGGCCGTAGGAGTCGCCCTCGGTGTCGAGGTGCGCGTAGCCGGCGGGCTTGCCGTCGAGGCGCGCGAGCAGGTGCAGCCCGCCCGCGAACTCGCGCGGCAACGGACCGGTCGCGTCGACCTCCGGCCGCCCGTCGGCCGCCTTCGCCGCGAGCAGCACCTCCCGCACCGCTTCCGCCGCGTCGGCCCCGAGTTCGGCCGTCCAGCCCGTCAGCTCTGTTTCCGCCACGAAGCCGACATTACCCACGCGCGGCGCTGCGTGAAGGGGCTCGTCGGGGGAATCGGCGCGCGTCAGCGGCTGGAGTATTCAGGCGCGGATTCGATGGCCGGCGCCGACTGCTTCGGACCGGACTTCGCGGGGCGCTCGAACTTGTAGCCGACGTTGCGCACGGTGCCGATCATCTGCTCGTGCTCCGGGCCCAGCTTGGCGCGCAGGCGCCGCACGTGGACGTCGACCGTGCGCGTGCCGCCGAAGAAGTCGTAGCCCCAGACCTCCTGCAGCAGCTGTGCGCGGGTGAAGACGCGCCCGGCGTGCTGCGCGAGGTACTTCAGGAGCTCGAACTCCTTGTACGTGAGCTCGAGGGTGCGCTTGCGCAGGCGCGCGGTGTAGGTGGCCTCGTCGATCACGAGGTCGCCCACGCGCAACTCCGCGTCGACCTGGCCGGAGACGCCGTCGCGGGTCGTCACGAGCCGCAGCCGCGCGTCGACCTCGGCGGGGCCGGCGGTCGGCAGGAGGATGTCGTCGGTGCGCCACTCCGAGCTCACGGCCACCAGGCCGCCCTCGCCGACCACGGCGATCACGGGCGTGCTCGCCTCGTCGTCGCCGGCACCCTTGAGCAGGCGGCACAGGCTCTTCGCCGAGGCGAGGTCGCTGCGCGCGTCGAGCAGGATGACGTCCCGGTGCCCGGCGTCGAGCAGGGCCGTCACCTCGGGCTCGCGGACGCGTACGGTGTGGGGCAGCAGATCGAGCGCGGGAAGCACAGAGGTGGGGTCGGCTTCCGCGGTAAGTACCAGAAGGTCCAGGCTCATGGAGCCACACCGCCTTCACAAAGTCAGGTCCTGGCGCACGGCCTCGAACGTGGGCCTCGGTCGGTGCTGAGTGAGAATACCGGGTGAACAACACGTCACCTAGCTCGTGCTGGATCGATCACACCTGGCCGAGCCCAGGAAGTGCCCCGGCCCCCGACGAACAGGAGAACCGACGCGATGGTGAGCAGGCCCGTGACGCGGGACGACCGACCGGCTCCTCGGCCGGACAACCGGCGTCGCGGACGGCGCGTCCGCCGCTGGGTGATCGTGCTCGGGGTCATCGTGATCCTGCTGGTCGGAGCCGATTTCGGAGCCGCCGCGTTCGCCGAGCACACGATCTCCCAGAAGGCGCGCGAGCAGCTCCGCCTGACCGACGACCCGTCGGTCGACATCCACGGTTTCCCGTTCCTGACGCAGGCGCTCTCGGGTGACTACAGTCACATCACGGTCTCGGCCGACGGCGTGCCCGTGGGCGGTGAACTACGCGATCTCGGCGTGAGCGCGGAGCTCGAAGACGTAACAGCGCCGTTGTCCGACCTCACCGCGGGCAACACGAAGAACGTGAAGATCGGCAAGCTCACGGGCGCCGTGACGATCAAGGCGTCGGACATCGCGCGCATCTCGCCACTGGACAAGATCCAGAACCTGCGCATCGACCAGAGCACCGAGGCCTACGTCAAGTACGGCGACACCGACCAGGGCCAGGAGCCGGACCCGACACCCACCAACGCGGCGGGCGAGCCGGAGGACGGCAACACCGCCGGTGTGCGCCTTTCGGGTGACGTGCAGGTGGCCGGCCAGAAGGTGGAGATCTTCTGCTTCGCGCTGATCGAGCTCAAGGGCAAGACGATCACGATCACCCCGCACCGGCTGCAGTTCGGGAATGACCACGAGACCACCGTCGTTCCGGACTCAGTGCAGAAGGCTCTCCTGCCGAACTTCCGCGCCACGATCGACACGAGCACGCTGCCGCTCTCGGTCACCCCGACCGCGGTGCGCGTGGACAGCGGTTCCGTGACGATCAAGGGCGAGGCGACCAACGTGAACTTCTCGGATCTGTCTACGTCGAAGGGGTGAGTGCCCGGTGACCGGAGTCTGGGTCCTGCTGGCCACGCTGGTGGTCGCGGTCGTGGCCGGCGTGCTGCTCAAGGCGCGCAACGGGCGGGTGCGCGCGGCCAAACCGGCCGCCGCGGCCCGCGATCTCGCCCAGCTGCCCGCTCCGGTCGCCGAAGCGCTCGACCCGGCTTCGGCCGTCACGCTCGTGCAGATCTCCACGACGTTCTGCGCGCCGTGCCGCCACACGCGCGCGATCCTGTCGTCGCTGGCCGACAAGACCGCGGGACTGCACCACGTCGACCTCGACGTGACCGAGCAGCCCGAGGTCGCCCACGCCCTGTCCGTGCTGCGCACCCCCACCACGCTCGCGCTGACCGCCGACGGCCGCGAGCTGCTGCGCGTGGGCGGCGTGCCGAAGGGCCCGGAGCTGCTGGCAGCCCTGCGTCCGCACCTGGCCGAAGCCGACGTCAGCTGACCCGCGGCGACCGCTTCACCGGCTGTTTCCCAGACTCCGGGACTCGTCCCAAGGTATGAACGCGGTTCCCTGTGCGTTGGCGCACTGGGTACCCTCGGCGGCGTGGACGAGCTGCCCATCACCCTCCTGACGCAGCGCCGCGCAGTGGACCTGTGCCGCGTGCGCAGCAGCTTGTGTCCGCGCCTGTCGCGCCGGCGCTGAACGACGTCCCAGCCCCGGTCTTCCGGCCCGCTCGACCCGTCGCCGCGTGCCTTTCGCACGCCCCCCGCCTCGCCCTCAGCAGGAGGAACCATGCCCGCCGGACCGGCCGTCGACCCGCGTGGCCCGCGGTTCGCCGCGATCATCACCACGATCGTGCTCGCCGTGGTGCTCGTGACGCAGTGGTGGCCGCTGCTTGCCCTGCAGACCGTGGTGTTCGCGATCGGCGCGTTCATCGGTCTCAAGCCGGCGCCGTACTCCGTGCTGTACCGCGCGCTCGTCGCGCCGCGGCTCGGCCCGCCGACCGAGCGCGAGGACGCGGCGCCGCTGCGGTTCGCGCAGGCCGTGGGCTTCGTGTTCGCGCTCGTGGGCACGATCGGCTTCGTCGCCGGCGTGACCCCGCTCGGCATCGTCGCGACGGCGTTCGCGCTGTTCGCCGCGTTCCTCAACGGCGCGTTCAACTTCTGCCTCGGCTGCGAGATGTACCTGCTGCTCAAGCGCTTCAGCCCCGCGCGGGCTTCCTAGCACTGCCAAACCCCAGAAGGAGATGTTCGCTTCCATGAGCCGTGAAGACGCCCTGGTCACCACCCAGTGGGCCGAGGACAACCTGGACACGCCCGGTGTGGTGTTCGTCGAGGTCGACGAGGACACGACCGCCTACGACGCCGGGCACATCCGCGGTGCGGTGAAGCTCGACTGGCGCAACGACCTGCAGGACGGCGTGCGCCGTGACTTCGTGAACAAGGCCGACTTCGAGAAGCTGCTGTCGGAGAAGGGCATCTCGAACGACGACCGCGTGGTCCTCTACGGCGGCAACAACAACTGGTTCGCCGCCTACGCGTACTGGTACTTCAAGCTCTACGGCCACGAGAACCTGCAGCTGCTCGACGGCGGCCGCAAGAAGTGGGAGCTCGACGGCCGTGAGCTCAACGCCGACGAGGTGAAGCGCGAGCCGACCACGTACAAGGCCAAGGAGCAGGACCTGTCGCTGCGCGCGTTCCGCGACGAGGTCGTGCAGGCCATCGGCGAGAAGAACTTCGTCGACGTGCGTTCGCCGGACGAGTTCTCCGGCAAGCTGCTCGCCCCGGCGCACCTGCCGCAGGAGCAGTCCCAGGTCCCGGGCCACATCCCGGGCGCGCTGAACGTGCCGTGGGCCAAGGTCGCCAACGAGGACGGCACCTTCAAGACCGAGGACGAGATCAAGGACCTCTACAGCGAGGCCGGCATCGACGAGTCCAAGGCGACCATCGCGTACTGCCGCATCGGTGAGCGTTCGTCCATCGCGTGGTTCGCGCTGCACGAGCTGCTCGGCTACTCGGACGTGAAGAACTACGACGGTTCGTGGACGGAATACGGCTCGCTGGTCGGCGTGCCGGTCGAGTTGGGAGCGAAGTAGATGGCTGACGACGGTTGCGGCGCCCCGGTCCAGGTGGCCACGCCCGCTGACTTCGACACCAACGGTCAGGTCGTGCTCGCCGGCAAGGTGACCGGCACCGACGGCCCGCTGGGCGGCGCCTTCGTGCGCCTGCTCGACGGCGGCGGCGACTTCACCGGCGAAGTGGTCGCCTCCCCCGAGGGCGACTTCCGCTTCTACGCGGCGCCGGGCTCGTGGACGGTGCGCGCGCTGCACCGCACCGGCAACGGCGAGGCCTCCGTCACCGCCGAAGGCCCGGGCCTGCACCAGCTGGCGATCTCGGTCGGCTGACGCGCTTTTCCGTGAAGGGCCCTCAGGGATTTCCCTGGGGGCCCTTCACTTTTCTGGGTTCACGACCCGCTCGGTGTGGCCGCGCGGCGAAGGGCACGTCTTGACGGGGCCGTGACTGTGCTCACCGCGGCGACCCTGCGGGGAGCCTGGGGGCGCCGGGCGGACTATTCTCCTCGCTGTGGAGACCCTGTTTACGATCCTGCTGGCCCTGGCGGCAGTCGCCATCGTGTGGTTCGCCTGCTACGTCGTCTACCGGCTGTACGCCGACCAGCGCTGAGCACCATGACCGCCAGTGGCGATGAAGCCATCGCGGCCGCCGAGGAGCGCGCGGCGAGCACGCGCACGCGCAACCTGCCGTTGTGGGACGACCTGCCGATCTCCAACGACACGGCCAACCTGCGCGAGGGCCCGAACCTGAACGACGCGTGCCTCGCGCTGCTGCCGATGGTCGGTGTCTGGCGCGGTGAGGGCGAGGTCGACTACCCCACCATCGACGGGCCGGTCAAGTTCGCGCAGCAGCTCACCATCGCGCACGACGGCCGCCCGTTCCTCACGCACGAGGCCCGCGCATGGCTGCTCGACGACGAGGGCAACGTCATCCGCCCCGCCGCCCGCGAGAGCGGGTTCTGGCGACCGCAGGAGGACGACACGATCGAGCTGCTGCTCACGCACAGCTCCGGCATCGTGGAGCTCTATTACGGCAAGCCGCGCAACCAGACGTCGTGGGAGCTGGGCACCGACGCGGTGATCCGCACGGCCACGGCCAAGGACGTCACCGCCGCGCAGCGGCTCTACGGCCTCATCGAAGGCAGCCTCGGCTACGTCGAGGAGCGCGCCATGATGGGCCAGGAGATGCAGCCGCACACGTCGGCTCTGCTGCACCGCGTCGTCGGCTGAGCAGGCCTCTAAGCTCTGTCCATGCTCTGGCGGCCCTGCGGCGAGCACGCCGCCCTGCTCGACTGCGACTCGCTCGCGCAGATGACCGCCGCCCGGGCCACGGTCGAGGCCGCCGGCGTCGACGGGATCGCCGAGCTCGTGCCCGGGGCGCGCAGCCTGCTGGTGGTGGCCGAGCCCGGATCACCCGCGCTCAAGTCCGTGCGGGAGCTGCTCGACGGCGCCGACCTCACGCACCCGCCCACGGGTTCGCCGCGCGAGGTCACCCTGGACGTCCACTACGACGGCGAGGACCTGGCGCTCGTGGCGCGCGATGCCGGGGTGTCCGAGGACGACGTCGTCTCGCTGCACACCGAAGCCGAGTACACCGTCGCGTTCACCGGCTTCGCGCCCGGGTTCGGCTATCTGACGGGCTTGCCGGACGCACTGCGCCAGCCCCGGCTCGAGTCGCCGCGCACGAAGGTCCCCGCCGGGTCCGTGGGCATCGGCGGCGAGTTCACCGGCGTCTACCCACGCGAGTCGCCCGGCGGCTGGCGGCTGCTCGGGCACACCGACGCGACGCTGTTCGACCCCACCGCCGAGCGGCCCGCACTGTTCGCGCCCGGCGACCGCGTGCGCTTCCGGAGCGTGTGATGCGCGCGCTGGAGATCGTCCACGCGGGACCGCTCGCGCTGGTGCAGGACCTCGGCCGGCCCGGTTACGCGCACCTCGGCGTGCCCCCTTCGGGCGCCCTCGACGCCGACGCCCTGCGCCTCGGCAACCGCCTCGTCGGCAACCCCGAGGACGCGGCCGGGATCGAGGCGTTGCTGGGTGGGCTGGCCGTGCGGGCGATGGCGCCGTGCACGGTCGCCGTGACGGGACCCCTCGTGCCGGTGCAGGTGGACGACCGGCACGTCGGTTCCCACTCAG
This sequence comes from Amycolatopsis sp. NPDC049253, assembly GCF_040678995.1. Classification (NCBI taxonomy): domain Bacteria; kingdom Bacillati; phylum Actinomycetota; class Actinomycetes; order Pseudonocardiales; family Pseudonocardiaceae; genus Amycolatopsis; species Amycolatopsis sp. NPDC049253. Next base: position 394,971 of record NZ_JBFAQX010000007.1, read on the forward strand.
CCGTCTCGCTGCGGGCGGGGCAAACGCTTGCGCTCGGCCGCCCGACGGACGGTTTGCGCAGCTACCTGGCGGTTTCCGGCGGGATCGCCGTCGAGCCGGTGCTGGGCAGCCGCTCGCGGGACGTGCTCTCGGGCATCGGGCCGGAACCGCTGGAAGACGGCGTATCGCTGCCGCTCGGCCCGGTCGCCGGAGTGCCCGCGGGAGCCGACGTGGTGGTCGCCCCCGCGGCATCCGAACGGCTCGTCGTGCCCGTGGTCCTCGGCCCCCGCGACGACTGGTTCACCGACCTCGTCGAGGGCCTCGGCGCCTGGTGGACGGTGACCCCGGAGTCCAACCGCGTCGGCCTGCGCCTCGACGGCCCGCCGCTACGGCGCGCGAACACCGCCGAGCTGCCCAGTGAAGGCCTGCTGACCGGCGCGATCCAAATCCCGCCGAGTGGCCTGCCCGTCGTCTTCCTCGCCGACCACCCCACGACCGGCGGCTACCCGGTGGCCGCCGTGGTGAGACGCGGGTCACTCGGCGCGCTCGCTCAGGCACGCCCCGGAACCTCTGTGCGGTTCCGCTCGTCTTGATGGGCGTGGAACGGGTAACGGTCACGGGTGGGACAGGTGTCCTGGAGCTGAACAGCAGCACTCGCGTCGAGCTGCCGCCGGCGTTGCGCATCGCGCTGGCCACGGGCCAGCTGCGGCGTCCGCTGGCCGAGACCCTGCGTGACCTGCTGGCCCTGCTCGTCGACGGGTGTTACCAGGTCGACGGCCCCGCCCGCCTCGACTCCGACGAGCCCCTCGTGCCCACCGCGACCTGGCCGCCCGACGACGAAGCGCGCGTCGCCTACTACCGCACCGCGATCCGCAGCGGCCACCGTCCCGTGGCCGTCGTGCTGTCCGGCACCCGGCCGTTGATCCTCGACGGGCACCACAAGATCGCCGCCTACGAAGCCGAAGGCTTGCGCGCGTCCGCCGTGGTGATCAGCGAGGCGCCGGCTCAGTACTCGCCTTCGTAGGCCGCCACCAGCTCGCGGTGCAGCTCCGCCGAGTCGGGCAGGGCGGTGCCGTCCAGCGTGTGCACGCGGGTGACCAGCCGGACCGACGACGCGAGGAAAACCCCGTCGGCCGTCGCGAGGTCGGCGGCCGAGAACGGCTCCACCTTCACCGTCCAGCCGGCCTTCTCCGCACCGCGGAACAGCGCGGCCTGCGTGGTGCCCGGCAGGATCCCCACGGTCGACGGCGGCGTGTAGAGCGTGCGCTCGCGCGCCAGCACGACCGTGGACGTCGGGCCTTCCAGCACGGAACCGTCGGCGGCGGTGAAGATCACGTCCTGCGCGCCGCGACGGCCGGCCTCGCGCAGGGCGGCCATGTTCACGGCGTACGAAACGGTCTTGGCGCCCAGCAGCAGCCACGGCGCGCGCTCGGCGACGTCGGCTCCGAAGCCGCGTTCCAGCGTCACCGCGGCGACGCCCTCGGCACGGGCGCGGCGCACCTTCTCGTCGATCTCCATCCCGAGGGCGAACGCGGTCGGCGTGCCGGCCGGATCACCGTCGACACCCCGCGTGTACACGATTTTCAACGCGATTTCCCGGCCACCAGCCCAGTTGTCGATCACGGCGCGGGCAGCAGTCTCGAACGCGGCGAGGTCGGGCGCCGGCAGCTCCAGCATCGCCGCGGAACGGGCGAGCCGGTCGAGGTGCGGACGCAGTTCCCGCGGCTTTTTGTCGGCCACGAGGATGGTCTCGAACACCCCGTCTCCGCGCAGCAAACCGAGGTCGTCCACACGAATGTGGGCGGCTTCGGGGTCGGCCAGGGTTCCGTCGAGGAAGGCAAGGACGCGCATGACGTCACCCTACTGGCACAGCGTGGCGCAGCCACTCCGTCGAGAGCGGTGGTGCGGCGGAAGGCGGAGCTAGTCTTGTGGGCATGGCCTACCGCTCGCCGTTGCTCGAAGCGCCCCGCGCGATCGCCGCGCCCGACGGACACCCCGAGGCGGGAGTTCCGTGGCACTGGGGCGATCCGTTCGCGGAGCAGCGCACCGCCGCCCGCGGCGTGGTCGTGATCGACCGCTCGCACCGCGAAGTCCTGGCCGTTTCGGGCGAAGAACGCTTGAGCTGGCTGCACCTCGTGATCTCCCAGCACGTGACGGAGCTGCCGGAGGGGTCCGGCACCGAGGCCCTCGTGCTCGACAGCCAGGGCCACATCGACACGCACTTCGTGCTGGCGCACCTCGACGGCACCGTCTGGCTCGACAGCGACCCCGGCCCGGTCGCCACGAGCGCGCTGCCCAAGGGCGGCAAGCAGACGTTGCGTGAATACCTCGAAGCGATGAAGTTCTGGTCGAAGGTCGAGATCCGCGACGCCACAACGGAACTCGCCGTCCTCACCGTGCTCGGGCCCGAGGCCGAACGCGTGCTCACCGCGGTCGGCGTGGAGGTCGGCACCGAGCCGTACTCCGTGTCGGCGTTGCCCGGCGGTGGTTTCGCGCGCCGCGTGCCGTGGCCGTCTCGGTCCAGTGTGGACCTTCTCGTGCCGCGCGAAGAGCTCACGCAGTGGTGGCAGCGCCTCACCGACGCGGGCGCACGCCCGGCCGGCAGCTGGACGTTCGACGCGCTGCGCGTGGAATCACGGCACCCGCGCCTCGGCGTGGACACCGACGACCGCACCATCCCGCACGAGGTCGGCTGGATCGGCAGCGCCGCCCACGTGGCGAAGGGCTGCTACCGGGGCCAGGAAACCGTCGCGAAGGTGCACAACGTCGGCCGTCCGCCGCGGTACCTCGCGCTGCTGCACCTCGACGGTTCACCCGAGATCACGCCCGAAACGGGTGACCCGGTGCGCCTCGGTGAACGCGTGGTGGGCCGCGTGGGCACCGTCGTGCAGCACCACGAGCTCGGCCCCATCGCGCTGGCCCTGGTCAAGCGATCCGTGCCCGCGGGCGCGGAACTGCTGGCCGGCCTGGGGAAGGACGACGCGGCGGAGGACTCTGAAAACAACACTGACCGCATCGTTCAGGCCATCGTGGACCCGGACTCCGTGCCGGCTGAGCACGCCGCCCCTGGTCGGGAGGCCGCGCAACGGTTGCGGGGCTGAACTGAACCCGGCGGTAGCATTGTCGGGGAATCTAGAGCAGGATGTGCCCGTGATCGAAGTGCGTCCCGGTGGGCGACGGCGGATCGACCGCGTCCTCGCCCCGGGATACCTCACCGGACTCGGCGACCTGCCGCTGCCGGTGCTGCGCGAACGCCGTGACGAGGCCGCGCAGGAGGAGACCGACCTCTCGTACCTGCGCCGGCTGCTGCACGCGCGGATCGACATCGTGCGCGCGGAACAGCAGCGCCGGTCGTCCGGTGGCGAGAGCAGCATCGTCGACCAGCTCGCCACGATCCTCGCCGACAACGCGCTCGGCCCCGCCACCGGTTCCGGACGCCACCAGCAGCTCGAACCCTCGCGCGCCGGCGAGCACCGTCGCCACGCCGAGGCGCTGATCGGCGACACGGACCTCACCGACGTCGGCACGCTGTCCGACGACAAGCTCGCCTCCGCGCTCGACACGTACGCCGCCGAGGAGTCTTCGGTGTCCACGTTCCGGCGCCAGGTGCAAGGCGTGATGGACACGCTCAACGCCGAGATCGCCGCCCGCTACCAGCGCGGCTCCGCGACCGTCGACGAGCTGCTCGACTCCGAGCTGGGACGCACCGAAGAGTGACGGAACCGGTTCTCGTCGAGGTCGAGCGGTCCGGCCTCGTGGAAAGCGTGCACCGCGGCTCGCTCGTGATCACGGCGCCGGACGGCAGCGTGACGCACTTCGTGGGCGACGTGACGAGTCCGGTCTTCCCGCGGTCGTCGACCAAACCCCTGCAGGGCGTCGGCATGCTGCGCGCCGGCCTGGGCTACGACGGCGCGGACCTCGCACTGGCCTGCGGTTCCCACTCCGGCGAACCCGGTCACGTCGAGCGCGTCGCGGCGATGCTCGTGGCGGCCGGTCTCGACGAGTCGGCGCTGGCCTGCCCGCCGGCCTACCCGCTGCACGAGCCCACGATGCACGCGGCGACCGCGCCGTTGCGCGTCACGATGAACTGCTCCGGCAAGCACGCCGGGATGCTCGCCACCTGCGTCGCCGCGGGCTGGCCGACCGACGGTTACGAGGAGCCCGACCACCCGCTGCAGAAGGCGCTGGCCGACACCGTCGTGGAGCTGACGGGCGAGCCGATCGCCACCACCGGTGTCGACGGCTGCAGCGCGCCGCTGTTCGCCTACTCGCTCACCGGCCTGGCCCACGCGTTCGGCCGGTTGGTGCAGGCGTCGCCGGGGTCCGAGGAGCTGCGCGTCGCCGACGCGATGCGCGCGCACCCGTGGCTGGTCGCCGGCACGGACCGGGAGGACACCGCGCTGATGGGCGCGGTGCCGGGGCTGCTGTCGAAGATCGGCGCCGAGGGCGTGCTGGCGTTCGCGCTGGCCGACGGCACGGCGGTGGCGCTGAAGATGTCCGACGGCGCGAAGCGTGGCTGCGCGCCGCTGGCCGTGGCGGTGCTCGCCCACCTGGGCGTGGACGTCTCCGGCCTCGAAGCCCTCGCGAACCCGCCGGTGCTCGGCGGTGGCCGGCCCGTGGGCCGGCTGCGCGTCAGTTGGAGCGCTCCCTAGCGGCGAGGTCGCCCCAGAACTCGCGCAGCTCTGAGAACAGTTCCGCCAGCTCCTCGACGTTGCCGGTGCGCAGGGCTTCGAGGATGTCGTGGACCTCCTCGGCCGTGGTGTCGGACTCGAGGATCGCGTCGGCGAACAGCTGCACCAGGCCGCCGTAGTCCAGCTCCACCACGGAGTCCGGGTCGAAGCTCTCCAGCCACTGGCGCGTCTGCGACAGCACGCGGCCCGGACCGGAGTCGCCGAACGCGGCCTCGATCAGCTCGGCGGCCTCGGCCGCGCGGGTCAGCGCGTCGGACATCGACGTGCGCCACGACAGCTCGCGCGCCGGATCGTCCTGGCCGGAGCCGAGCACGAGCTTGCGTTCGTCGGGGTCGACGAGGACGAACCACGGCAGCGGCACGGTCCACGTGGTGGTGAGCGTGTGGGCGGCGGCCGTGGTCAGGTCGGCCATCGCGGCCTTCGTGCGCGAGCGGGCGCGGTCGGCCGATACCCCGCCGGCGTCGAGCACGGCGTTCTTCAACGCCGGGGTCGCGTCGCCGAGGAACGTCACCAGCGCGGCGGCCGCGCGGGCGCGCAGTTCGAGCGGGCAGACGAACGGGCCGGCGCCGGGGTGATCGGCCGGCACCTCCGCCGGGTCGAGCACGAGGACGTCGGTCAGCAGGCTCGGCGCGGGCCGCCCGTCGGCGAGCTCCGCGGGCAGCAACCGGGCGGGCGCGGCCGCCTGTGACTTGAGCCACACGGCCTGTTCGCGTTCACCGATCGCGGCCCGGCGCAGCTTCGCCGCCGCGACGGCTTCATGCAGGCGGTCGTCGGGCGGGTCGCCGAGCGCGAGCAGGGGTTCGTACACCCTCAGATACGCCACGAAGGGACGGAGCACCTGAGCATCGTGGCACGCCCACCTGCGCCGATCACCCCCGACAGGCCGGTAACCGGCGTCCGGCGGACACTGTCGCCACCGGCACACCGTGCCACGTCGCATCGAACCCCCGGGACACGGTACGGTGTGACCAGGAAAGAACTGTCGAGACGATGCGGGGCCGCCGATTCCCCCGGCCGCCCCGCCCCTGTGCGAGGGGGTCGAGCCATGGGGCGCGGCCGGGCTAAGGCCAAGCAGACGAAGGTGGCGCGCGAGCTCAAGTACAGCTCCCACGACACCGATTTCGATGCTTTGCAGCGCGAGCTGTCGAGTGATTCCTCGGCCAACAACGGGCACGAGGACGACAACCGGTACGAGGACCCGTACGACGACGGGTACGACGAATACCGGCGTTGAGCAGACGCGATACGCGAGGGTGGAGTCCGGGCACTGCCCGGCACCACCCTCGCGCGTCGCGTGCTGCCCATTTTCTGTGCCTGCCTGACGAAGGAGCTAGCCGGTGACAGACATTCAGCGAGTCGGTGTGGTGGGTGCCGGGCAGATGGGCTCGGGCATCGCCGAGGTGCACGCCAAGTCGGGGTTCGACGTGGTGATCACCGAGGTCAGCCAGCCGGCGCTCGACGCAGGCAAGGCACGCATCGAGAAGTCGCTGCAGCGGGGCGTGAAGAACGGCAAGCTGTCGGCCGAGGACGCCTCCGCGGCGTTGGGGCGCTTGCGCTTCACCACGGACCTGGCCGACCTCGCCGACCGTGACCTCGTGATCGAGGCGATCCTCGAGCAGGAGCAGGCCAAGGTCGACGTCTTCGCCCAGCTCGACAAGCTCGTCTCCCGCACCGACGCGATCTTCGCGTCGAACACGTCGTCCATCCCGATCGTCAAGATCGCCATGGCCACGAGCCGCCCGCAGCAGGTCGTGGGCATCCACTTCTTCAACCCGGTGCCGGTGCTGCCGCTGGTGGAGCTGGTCCCGTCGCTGCTCACGGCCGACGACACGGCCCGCCGCGCCGAGGAGCACGCCGGGGCCCTGGGCAAGACGGTGATCCGCGCCCAGGACCGCGCCGGCTTCATCGTCAACTCGCTGCTGGTGCCCTACCTGCTCTCCGCGATCCGCATGGTCCAGTCCGGCTTCGCGAGCGCCGAGGACATCGACCGCGGCATGGAACTCGGGACGGCCCACCCCATGGGCCCGCTGCGTCTGTCGGACCTCATCGGCCTCGACACGGTCAAGGCCATCGCGGACTCGATGTACGACGAGTTCAAGGAGCCCCTCTACGCGGCCCCGCCCCTGCTCCTGCGCATGGTCGACGCGGGGCTGATGGGCAAGAAATCCGGTCGGGGCTTTTACACCTACTGATCGCTGATCGCTCGAGGTGGCGGTCGGTGGGCCTGACGGCCCGCCGCCGCTTGCCGGCCGGGGGTGCGACCGGTCCCTTCAAGCCGCCTACGCCACGCGAACGGTCCCCTCAAGCCACCACCGCGCCGCGACCGGTCCCTTCAAGCCGCCCACGCCACGCGAACGGTCCCCTGGGTCCGCAAGCCGCCCCGCGTCCGGTCCCACCGATCGGTTGGCGCGCAGCGAGCGGTCCCCTCGAACCGCACGTCGCCATCAGCGCCTCTGCGACAGGACCGTCCAGGCCGCCTCCACAGCGCCATCCCCGATCACGGTTTGAACGACGCTCGCCGAGCCGCTCGGCGCAGGATCGTGAGGATGGCCGGGCCCAGGACCAGGATCGCGACGAGGTTGGTGATCGCGCGGCCCGTGTCCCAGCCGAGGGTGGACGTGAGCACGGTGAAGACGAGGAACCGGTGCAGGTTGGCCCCCAGAGGCGCGCCCGGCACGAAGTCCAGCGCCGACGTGCCCGCGAGGAACGGCCAGGTGAACATGGTCATGGCGAGCCCGTAGAAGTACGCGGCAACCACGCCGTAGGCGGCGAGCAGCGCGATCTCCCAGCGACCTCGGACACCCCGCGGCAGCAGGCCCGCGCCGAGGCCGACCAGTGAAGACGCGAGCATCTGGAACGGCAGCCACGGGCCGACGCCGCCCGTGAGCAGCGCGGAGGCGAAGAGCGAGGTCGCGCCGAGCACGAAGCCGAAGCCGGGGCCGAAGACGCGGCCGGCGAGTACGAGCAGGAAGAACACCAGCTCGATGCCGCCCGTGCCGACGCCGAGGGGCCGCAGGGCCGCGTCGACGGCGGACAAGACGCCGAGCAGGGCCAGTGCCTTCGCGTCGAGGCCGCCGCTGGAGAGCTCGGCGAGGACGATCAGGATCAGCACCGGCAGCGTCGCCATGAAGATGAACGGCGCGTCGGCGGTGTGGCCCGACGGGCGCGTGGACACGAACAGCGGCCAGCAGAACATCGCCAGGCCGAGGACCACGGCGACCACCAGCACCACCACGGTTCGCAGCCGGATCCGGACGGCCGGGCCGAGGAAGTCCGTCACCTCAGCGCCTGCTCGACCTCGGCGACCGTCAGCCACTCCTGCGGCGCCAGGACCTTCGCGACCTGCGGTGCGAACGCCGGCGAGGACACGACGACGTCGGCGGTCGGGCCGTCCGCCACCACCTCGCCTTCGGCCAGCACCACCACGCGGTGGGCGACCACCGCGACGAACTCGACGTCGTGCGTGGCCAGCACCACCGCGACCCCCGAAGAAGCCAGCGAAGCCAGTACCGAGGCGAAGTGCCGCTTCGCCGGGTAGTCCAGGCCGCGCGTCGGCTCGTCGAGCAGGACGACGGGCGGCGCCGCGGTCAGCTGCACGGCCAGTACGAGCGCGAGCCGCTGTCCTTCCGAGAGGTCACGAGGGTTCGCGTCCGGCGAGACACCCGAAACCAGCCGGTCCAGCAGCGCCCGGGCCGTGCCGGCGGCGGCGCCCGATTCGGCGTCGGCCTGCCGGCACTCGGCGGCCACGGAGTCGAGGTACAGCAGGTCGGACGGGGTCTGCGGCACCAGGCCGACGCGCGACCGCGCCACCCGCGGCCGCACCGCAGCCGGGTCCGCGCCGAGCACGTCGACGGTCCCGCCCGAGCGCGGCCCGCTGCCCTGCAACGCCCACAGCAGCGAAGACTTGCCGGACCCGTTGCGCCCCATCAGCGCGACGACCTCGCCCCGGCCCAGCCGCAGGTCCACCCCGCGCACGGCCACTACGCCCCCGTAGCGCACCTGAACCCCCCGCGCGGTGAGCACGTCCTCCGTGGGCACGCCGGCCACGGCGGGGCGGGTCACCGACGAGAGCCGTTCCCGCAACGGCCCGGCCCGCCGGCGCGCGTCCCGCACCGAGAGCGGCAGCGGTGACCAGCCCGCGAACCGGCCGAGCTCCACGATCGGTGGCGCGACGTCGGCGTCCGCGAACACCTCCGCCGGCGGTCCGGACCGCATCGAACCGCCGCCCGGCAGGTAGAGCAGCCGGTCGGCGTACTGCGCCACGCGCTCCATCCGGTGCTCCGCGACGACAACCGTGGTGCCGAGGTCGTGCACCAGCCGCGTGATCGCGGCCAGCACCTCCTCGGCGGCAGTCGGGTCGAGCGCCGACGTCGGCTCGTCCAGCACGAGCACGCGCGGGTGTGCCGTGAGCACGGACCCGATCGCCACGCGCTGCTGCTGCCCGCCCGACAGTGTCCGAAGTGGACGGTCGCGCAGCTCGGCGATGCCCAGCAGGTCGAGCGTCTCCTCCACGCGCTTGCGCATCACGTCGGGCGCCACGGCCAGCTGCTCCATCGCGTACGCGAGCTCCTCCTCGACGGTGTCCGTGACGAACCCGGCGAGCGGATCCTGCCCCACGACCCCGACGACGGACGCCAGCTCACGCGGCGGGTGCGTGGCCGTGTCCAGACCGTCGACGAACACGCGCCCGGCCAGCGTCCCGCCGGTGAAGTGGGGCACGAGCCCGTTGATGGCCCCGAGAAAAGTCGACTTGCCGACCCCGGTGCGCCCGGCCACCAGGCACAGCTCGCCTTCCTCCACCACGAGGTCGACGCCGCGCAGCACGGGCGCGGAAGCTCCGTCGTAGGTGACGGTGACCTGCGAGAACTCGATCACCGCGCCACCTCCGCGACGGGCAGCGGCCGCGGCGCGAGCCAGGCCGGCAGCACCGCGATCAACACGGCCAACGCCGGCAGCAAGGGCAACGTCGGCCAGCTCGGCGGGCTCACCGACGTCACCAGCTGCGCCGGCGGGCAAGCCAGCAGCAGCCCCGCCGACACGACCCCGCACAACACCACCAACGTCTCCGGCAGCCGCCACGGATCGGGCCGGTACGCGGTCCGCTGGATCCGCCGCCCGCCCAGCACGAACCCGGCGGACGCCACGACCAGCCCGGCCACCAGCATCGGCACACCGAGCCAGCTCGACGACCCGTCGAGCACCCCGTACACCCCGACCGCGACCCCGACCAGCCCGGCCAGCACGCAGGCCGCGATCAGCACCCGCACACGCGGCGCGAGGTACCCGCGCCGGCCGTAGCCGCGCGAGTCCATGGCCGCCGCCAGCAGCAGCGAGCGGTCCAGCGCGTCCGCCAGCACCGGCACGAAAACCCCCTTCACGAACCTCAGCCCCCGGCCACGCGCCGCCCGCAGCCGCCGCGCACGCCGCACCCGCTGCACGCTCTCCACCAGCTGCGGCGCCATCGAAAGCGCCACCGTGACGGCCGTGCTCACCTCGGCCAACGCACCCGGCACGGCCTTGAGCAGGCGTTTCGGGTTCGCCAGCGCGTTGGCGGCGCCGACGCAGAGCACGATCGCCGCCAGCCGCAGCCCGTCGTAGAAGCCGCCGAGCAGCTCCTCGGCCGACGTCGGGCCCAGCAGCTCGATCCCGGCGGCCGCGGCGGGCAGCGGGATCGTCGGCAGCGTGAACAGCACGTGGCCGCCGTCCTCGCCGCCGATGAGGATGCGGAACAGCACACGCGACACCACGATCACCCCGGCGACCAGCGCGTACACGCGAAAAGCCAGCGCCCACGGCGCGTCTCCGCGACGGTTCACGACCACGAACCCGGCCACGGCGATCACCAGCGCCAGCAGCAGCGGGTTGGTGGTGCGGCTGGCGGCGACGGCGAGCGCGAGCGCCCACACCCACCACGCACCCGGGTGCAGAGCCCGCGCGTTACCGGGCAGCACGCCCGCGCCGCAGCCCGACGACCACGCCCGCGACGACGAGCACCGCGATCACGACGAGCCCGATCACCAGGCTCCACGGGAAGCCGCTGCCGCCGGAATCCGTCGACGCGGCGGCGGGAACAGGTGCGTTGGCCTTGCGCACCGGCGCCACCCGCGGCGGCGGGTAGTCCTGGAACGACTTGTTGTGCGCGAACGACCAGCCCTCGAAGCTCCCCGCCGGCGGCTTCCAGCCCTGCACACCGACCTGGCTCGACGCCCACTTGCCGCCGTCGGTCGCCGTCCAGAAGCTCCACGACGCGCTCTCCGGCGGCATCCCCGAACACGACTGGTCGGCCGGTTTGCCCTCGATCTTGCAGATCAGCGCCAGGCCGTACTTGCCGACGCCCGCGATGTCGAGGCCGGCGTTCTGCATCGCCGCCACGCCGTCGGCCTGCGGCCCGGGCGCGCAGCGGATCAGGGTGTCGCCACCGAGGTCCTGGAAGTCGACGACCACGGTCACGCCGTTGCCGTCCGGGCAGTAGCCCGCGGTGCCCTTCCCGGGCACGGTCGCGGTGGCGGGACTCGCGCCGGACAGACCGGCGGTGACCAGGAGCGCGGCCACGGCAAGCATCCGGACCGGAGACACACGGAGCAGGGCAGGGATTACTGATCCGGCCAAAAGTAGGCCGACCCTCACGCGGCGCGTAACCGTTACTACGAAGCCATTCGGCCGTGACTGTGGTCGGATTGGTAATGGTCGGCACAAAAACCGCATCGTTGATGAAACCTCGCATCGAGTCGGACCACGGCGGGCGATCCGGCTCACGGCCGCGCGGGCGGCCGCTCACGGTTGCGGGTCAGCGCCGGATTCCCACCGGCTTCCCCCGATCGTGGTGTACAGCTGACCGACGTTAACCCACCGGAGGTACCCGCCGGAAGCGGCGCCGGACACACCTACACTTCCGGGCGTGGACGTCGGACAGCTGCGCATCGGCCTCGTCGGAACCGGTCCCTGGGCGACGACGGTGCACGCGCCGGGCCTGGCCGAGCACCCCGGCACCGAGCTCACCGCCGTGTGGGCGCGCCGCGTCACCAGCGCCCGTCCGCTGGCCGAGGCCCACGGCGCGGTCGGCACCGACGACCTCGACGAGCTGTTCTCCCTGGTCGACGCCCTCGCCTTCGCGGTGCCGCCCGCCGTGCAGGCGGAGATCGCGACGCGCGCGGCCGAGGCCGGCAAGCACCTGATCCTCGAGAAGCCCATCGCCGCCGACCTGGCGAGCGCACAGCGGCTGGCCGACGCCGTGGACAAGGCCGGCGTCGCGTCGCTCGTGATGCTCACGCTGCGGTTCTCCCAGCAGACGCGCGAGTGGCTCGACGGTCTCGCCGCCTCGGGCGGCTGGCGCGGCGGGGGCGCGCGCTGGCTGTCGGGCGCGCTGCTCGGCGGGCAGTACTCGACCTCGGCCTGGCGCCTCGACGCGTCCGGCGGCGCGCTCGCCGACATCGGCCCGCACGCGTTCGACCTGCTCGACGCGGCCCTCGGCCGCATCACCGACGTGCTCGCGGCCCACCGGGGCCCCGACGACCTGTGGCAGCTGATGTTCGCCCACGAGGGTGGTGCCACGAGCACCGCGACACTGTCGCTGCGGCTGCCGGTTCAGCCGACCGTGGTCGAGGTCGCGGTCTACGGCGAGCACGGCTACCGGACACTCGGCCGCAAACCGGGCACCGCCGGGGAGTCCTACACGGCCCTGCTCGACGACTTCGCGGCCATGGTCGCGAGTGGCACGACGACGCATCCGTGCGACGTCCACCGTGGCCTGCACCTGTCCGCGCTCATCGAGAAAGCGCGCGAGCTCGCCGGGTAGTACACAGGCTCGAACCCTTGTTTTCCGTTGTGGAACAAGGCTTTTCGCCAAGTCGGCGAAATCCTTCCACAGGGTTGTCCACAGCATCCACTATGGACGGTCCGCGCCTCGACCGAACCACGGGAAGCCGTTTCGCGCCACCGGAAAGATCACCGAATAGTGCGGCCCGCTGAGCATGCCGACTCGAACCGGCAATGCGAAGGTTGATCTTGGAAGGGCGGGAAGAAGCAGTTCAGAGGGGTTCGAGAAGGGAAGCGCATGGGTGCCTTGCTGCGCGCTTTCTGGGGGATCATCCCGATCACGGCCATCGCGGTGCCATACGCGCTGCTCTGCTGGCCCTTGCTCGCCGCGCGGAGGCGGCGAAGAAACAGCGGCATCAGCCTGGGCCACGCCTCGGCGACCGCGGCCGTCGACGTGACGGCGGTGACCATCGGCGCACTCGTGCTCTGCCTGGTCATCATGCCCGTCGGCACCGCTTCGGGGAGCACCCTCGACCTCGTGCCCGGCGCCGACCTCTCCGCCGCGCTGTCCGACGACGGATCGCTCTGGCAGGTCGTCGGCAACGTCCTCCTCCTGTGCCCGCTGGGCGCGCTCGTGCCGCTGCGCCTGCGCCGGCTGCGTTCGCTCAGCCGGATCGCGCTCACCGCCCTGAGCGCGTCCGTGCTGGTGGAGGCCACGCAGTTCCTCATCCACAGCGGCCGCGTGACCTCGACCGACGACGTGCTGCTCAACACCATCGGCGCCACGCTCGGCGCCGCACTGACCCGCCGCGGCTGGCGCTACTTCGACGTGGTGCCCGTGGTCGCGATCCCGCAGCAGGTGCGGCGGACCGTCTGCAACGCGCCCGTCCGCCTGCGGGTGCCGCGCTCGGTGTGGGACACGCGCTACGCCGGGATCGGCCACCCGGAACGGCGTTGAAATAAATCGGTTGCCCTTGCTGGGACACTGAAAGCTCTCGGATCTTCGGACGAAGGAACGCCTATGTTTGCCGCCGCTGCTCGCGACGGCCGAGGTCAGGCCTGACGCGAGCCCGTCAGCCGTCCTTCCCACGCCCTGCCCTCCTCGGCAGCGCGCGTGGGTTTCCTTCGACCCCGAAAGGGATCACCCAGCATGTCCGCCCTTCAGGCGTATGTCCGTGCCACCGCGCCCCGAGGCCGTGCCGTCGAACGGATCGGCCCGTTCCTCGCGACCTTCTCCCGCACCAGTGAAAACCCGATGCTCAACTACGCGATCCCCGACGACGGCGCCGCGCCGTCACCTGCGGAGATCACCGCACTGACCGAGGCGTACGCGGGCCGCGGCCTGCAGCCCCGGCTGGAGTTCTTCACCGAAGCCGCGCCCGACCTGGAGAACCTCCTCGTCGCGAGGGGGTACTCGCTCGAGCGGCGCATCCCGCTCATGACCTGCACCCCGGCCGACTTCGTGGACCGCCCGGCACCCGCCGGGATCGTGCTCCGGGCGCCGGAGACGGACGCCGACCTGCGCAGCCTGCGTTCGGCGCAGAACGTGGCCTTCGGCGCGTCTCCCGACGTGTCCGACGCGGAGCTGGCGAGCACCCGCTCGTTCGGCGACCGTGCCGTGCGCGCCGAGGACACCGCGACCGGCGCGGTGATCGGTGGCGGGTTCGCGCTGGACATCGTGGACGGCGCGGCCGAGATCGCCGGCATCGCCGTCGCCGAGGCCTACCGCCACCGCGGAATCGCGTCGGCGATCACGGCGTACCTCACCCGCCTGGTCCACGAGCGAGGCGGCCCCACGGCCTTCCTCACCCCAGGCGACGAGGGCATCGCCACGGTCTACCGCCGCGTCGGCTACCGGCCGGCCGGCGAGTGCGTGCACCTGTCGGTGAGCTAGTCGTCGAACCGGCCGCCGCGGCCGCGTTTCACGTCGCTGCGGCGTTTCTTCGCCGCCAGGCGGCGTTCCCTCGAACCCCGGGAGGGTTTGGTGGGACGCCGCTTAGCCGGCGGCGGCGCGGAAGCCTTGAGCAGCAGGTCGGCGAGGCGTTCGCGGGCGGCGTCGCGGTTCTGCAGCTGCGAACGCTGCTCGCTGGCGGCGATGGTGATCACGCCGTCGACGAGGCGACCCGCCAGCCGCGCCACGATCCGCTCGCGCAACGACTCCGGGATCACCGCCGACCGCGCGACGTCGAACGAGAGCTCCACGCGCGAGTCGGTGGTGTTCACGCCCTGCCCGCCCGGTCCGGACGACCGGGAGAAGCGCTCGCTCAACTCGGCCGCCGGAATCACGAACCGGGAGCCGACCACCACGTCCTCTGCCACTGATGCCACGCTGTCCAGTCTCCCAGCCGCGACAACCGCGTTTCTAGAACCGCGGGTGGTCGCCCGAGAGCACGGCGCGCGGGCCGTCGGGGTCGTCGGCCGGCTGCACGTCGCCGAGAATCCACGCCGGCACGTGGCGCGCGGTCAGCACGGCCAGCGCCCGGTCGACGTCCTCCGCCGACACGATCGCGACCATGCCGACGCCCATGTTGAACGTCTTCTCCAGCTCGGCCCGCTCGACCTTGCCGCGCTGCCCGATCAGCGCGAACACCGACGCCGGCGTCCACGTGCCGCGCTCCAGCCGCGCGACGAGGCCCCGCGGCATCACGCGCGCGAGGTTCGCCTCGAGGCCGCCGCCAGTGATGTGCGCGAACGTGCGCACCTCGGTCTCGGCGGCCAGCGCCAGGCAGTCCTTGGCGTAGATCTTGGTGGGCTCCAGCAGCTCTTCGCCGAGCGTGCGGCCGAACTCCTCGACGTGCCCGTCGAGCGGCATGCGCGCGATGTCGAGCAGCACGTGGCGGGCCAGCGAGTAGCCGTTGGAGTGCAGGCCCGAGGAGCCCATGGCCAGCACGACGTCGCCGGGGCGCACCTTCTCCGGCGTGAGCAGCGCGGACGCCTCGACCACGCCGACGCCGGTGGCCGAGATGTCGTAGTCGTGCTCGCCCATCAGGCCCGGGTGCTCGGCCGTCTCGCCGCCGAGCAGGGCGCAGCCGGCCTGCACGCAGCCCTCGGCGATGCCGCCGACCAGCGCCGCGATCTTCTCCGGGACGACCTTGCCGACGGCGATGTAGTCCTGCAGGAACAGCGGCTCGGCGCCGGTCACGACCAGGTCGTCGACGACCATGGCCACCAGGTCGATGCCCACGGTGTCGTGCTTGTCCAGCGCCTGCGCGACCGCGATCTTGGTGCCCACGCCGTCGGTGGACGACGCGAGCACCGGCTCCTTCCACTTGTCCAGCTTCAGGGAGAAGAGCCCGGCGAACCCGCCGACGCCACCGCGCACCTCGGGGCGGGTGGCGCGCTCGGCGTGGGGCTTGAGCAGCTCGACGGCCTGGTCACCGGCTTCGATGCTGACACCGGCGGCTGCGTACGTGGCGCTCGTGGACTCGCTCACGGAAGCGGACTCCCTACTGGACAATTCGGACTAGGGACGCCGGACGGCGTCTTCGGCACCGTACCCGGCCGGGCTGACCGGAGTCGCTTTGCCATTGACCGAATCCATGCTTTCCAGCAGGTGCTTGCCGATCAACGCGTCGTCCGGCAGGTCGATGGGGTATTCGCCGG
Organism: Amycolatopsis sp. NPDC049253; assembly: GCF_040678995.1. NCBI lineage: Bacteria > Bacillati > Actinomycetota > Actinomycetes > Pseudonocardiales > Pseudonocardiaceae > Amycolatopsis > Amycolatopsis sp. NPDC049253. The sequence goes on from NZ_JBFAQX010000007.1 coordinate 410,999, forward strand.
AGAAGCACGCGGTGCACAGGCGCGACTTCGGCTGCTCCGAGGCCGCGACCAGGCCGTCGAGCGAGATGTAGCCCAGCGAGTCGGCTCCGATCGAGCGGCGGATGCCGTCGAGGTCGACGCCGTTGGCCACGAGCTCGGCGCGCGAGGCGAAGTCGATGCCGTAGAAGCACGGCCAGCGCACGGGCGGCGAAGCGATCCGCACGTGGACCTCGAGCGCGCCGGCCTCGCGCAGCATGCGCACGAGCGCGCGCTGGGTGTTGCCGCGCACGATCGAGTCGTCGACCACGACCAGGCGCTTGCCGCGGATCACGTCGCGCAACGGGTTGAGCTTCAGCCGGATGCCCAGCTGGCGGATCGTCTGCGACGGCTGGATGAACGTGCGCCCGACGTAGGCGTTTTTCACCAGGCCGGTGCCGTACGGGATGCCCGAGCCCTGCGCGTAGCCGATCGCGGCCGGCGTGCCGGACTCCGGCACGGGCATGACCAGGTCGGCGTCGGCGGGGTGCTCGCCGGCGAGCCGGCGGCCGATTTCGACGCGGGTGGCGTGCACGCTGCGGCCGGCGATCGTGGTGTCGGGGCGGGCGAGGTAGACGTACTCGAACACACAGCCCTTGGGCTCCGGGTTCGCGAAGCGCGACGAGCGCAGGCCTTCCGCGTCGATGGCGATGAGCTCGCCCGGCTCGACCTCGCGCACGAACGACGCGCCGCAGATGTCGAGGGCGGCCGTCTCGCTCGCCACGACCCAGCCGCGCTCCAGGCGGCCGAGCACCAGCGGGTGCACGCCGTGGGGGTCGCGGGCGGCGTAGAGGGTGTTCTCGTCGGCGAAGACCAGGCAGAACGCGCCCTTCAGCGTCGGCAGCAGCTCCATGGCCGCGGCCTCGATGCCCTTGTCGGCCGCGTTGGCGGCGAGCAGGCCGCAGACGAGGTCGGAGTCGCTGGACGAGCCGGTGAGGCCCGCGTGCGGCTTGAGACCGGCGGCCATCGTGCGGTCGCGCAGCTCGGCGGTGTTGACCAGGTTGCCGTTGTGCGCGAACGACAGGCCGCTGCCGGTGGCCGTGGTGCGGAAGATCGGCTGCGCGTTCTCCCAGATCGTGGCGCCGGTCGTGGAGTAGCGGCAGTGCCCGACGGCGATGTGGCCCTGCAGGGACTGCAGCACCTGCTCGTCGAATACCTGGCTGACCAGGCCGAGGTCCTTGAAGACCACGATCTGCGAGCCGTCGGAGACCGAGATGCCGGCCGCCTCCTGCCCGCGGTGCTGCAGCGCGTACAGGCCGTAGTAGGTCAGCTTGGCGACCTCTTCCCCGGGAGCCCAGACGCCGAAGACGCCACACTCCTCGCGGGGTTCCGGTTCGGGCTGGTCAGGACTGGCGGAGGGGTCGGAAACCACCGAGGTGCTCCCAGGAAGACGTGGGCGGGCCAAGTCCAAGTGTAAGGGGTGTTAAGGCGGGTCACGCCGTGCGCGACGTGGTTCTCCCCACTTCACGGGCCCGCCCGCGAGAGCAGTGCTCGCGTTGTGGATCTTGGTTCTCGGCCCCGAACGTGAACCAGGCCCCGCACGACGTGGCTGTCCACGTCGCACGGGGCCTGAAGATCAAGGGTGTTTCAGCGGGCCGCGAGCCACTTCGAAGTGCCGCCGCGCCCGGGCACCCAGCACCCCTTGGCGGGGGCGAGCGCCTTGACTTCCTCGTCGGGGAGCGCGAGCACTTCGGTCAGCACCTCGGCGACTTCACCGCGACGGCGCCACAGCCACTTCTCGGGCTCGAAGACGTTGTCCTCCGTGCCCGGCACGCGCGTGGCGATCGCGTCGTCCTCGGCGTTGAGCCGGACGACGTCCACCACGTTGTCGTGGACCCGGACGCCGACCACGGCTTCGAACTCGCCGTTCGCGTCCGTCTGGTGCACGAACCGGTAGCCGCGGCCGATGAGCTCCTGGAGACCGGTTTCGACGGTCTCCAGCGCGTCAGCCGAGGACATCGTCGAATTCGCCGTCCTTCGCGCCGGCGAGGAACGCGGCCATCTCCGCGCGGGTGTACACGAGCGCCGGGCCGGTCGGGAAGCGGGAGTTGCGCATCGCGATCTCGCCGGAAGCCAGCGGAGCGACCTCCACACAGTTGCCCACAGCGCCGCTGTAGCTCGCCTTGCGCCACTGGGCGCCGGTCAGACGGTCGGCCGGAATGCCGTTCTCGAACCGCTCAGCCATGATCCCCACCTTCCGGGACGGTGAAAAGCTCAGGAATCTGCACGTGCATCTACCTGCGATGGGGACGCTAGCACGCGCTCATGCAACGGTAAATGCACGTGCAGAAGTTTTTGCAAGTTTCTCACTGCGTGACGACAAACTTCAGTAGAAAGTCCCGGTCGGGCGATTACATCACCACTCGAAGGGGTGAAAAACTACACTGCGTCGCTGTTGACGCCGGGAAGGTCGCACTGAGCGAAACCCGACAAACCGGCGATCTCAGCGGGTGAGCAGCCGCGACGGCGGGTGAGCGTCAAAATTTCAGCGCCGGCCGGTGCGCGGCCGCGTGGGCGCCTCGACGCCCCGAGAGAGTGGCACGGCGCCCGCACACCGGCAGCGAGGCCGAGGACCGATCAGGGGCTCAGGCAGACCACGAAACGGTGCGGCTCAGATCTCCGCGCGCCGCTTCGCCAGGCGGGCCCGGCTGCGTTCCGGGGTCTCCGCGTCGACGGCCAGCAGATCGAGCGCGCGGCCGTACTTTTCGATCTCGTCGCGCTTGTCCAGGTAGTGGGCGCCCGTCAGATACTCGACGTAGGCGATGTTCGGCAGTTCCGATTCGGCGAAGCGCAGGAGCGCGAAGGCGTGCTCGGCCGAGAGGCCGCTGCGGCAGTACGGGAGGACCTGCACCGACACGTGCGGCAGCGTGGTGACCTCGAGCAGGTACTCGAGCTGCTGCTTGAACACCTTCGGCCCGCCGATCGGCCGGTAGAGCACCGACTCGTCGAGCACCGCCCACACGCGCGGCGCGTCGGGCCTGGCCAGCATCTTCTGGCGGCGCATGCGCAGGGCCACGAGCTGGTCGACCTTCTCGTCGGCCATCTCGGGGCGGCCGTGGCTGAAGATCGCGCGGGCGTAGGGCTCGATCTGCAGCAGGCCGGAGACGAACAGCGGTTCCCAGATCTGGATGCGCGACGCGGCTTCTTCCAGGCCGACGAGGTCGGTGAACCAGCCGGGCACGGTGTCGCCGAACTTGCGCCACCAGCCGGCCTCGTTCGACTGCTTGACCATGTCGAGGAAGGCGCGGCGCTCTTCTTCGTCGGCGACGCCGTACATGGTCAGCAGGTCGGCGACGTCGCGTTCCTTGAAGCCGACGCGGCCGAGCTCGAGGCGGGAGATCTTGGACTCGGAACCACGGATGTTGTAGCCCGCTTGCTGACGCGTGATCCCGGCTTCCTCATGCAGCTTGCGCAGCTGCGAGCCGAGGATCATCCGGCGCGCAGTCGGGCCGAGGCTCTGCTCGCCACCGGACGCGTTCACCGCGTTCATGACCGGG
>NZ_JBFAQX010000008.1:0-113321 GCF_040678995.1 Amycolatopsis sp. NPDC049253
AACGGGTCCATCGCCATCGACAGCGCGTCCAGTGCCGTGCCGACCGCGCCCATCGCCACCGACGCCCAGTCACCCGACTCGATGGCCGTCGACAGGTCGTTCGCGGTCTCCAGGAGCGAAATACCCGAATACGCCTTGGTGGAGTCCTGCGTCTGCGCGATCAACGGATTACTCACATTGGCACGCTAGCAGCGCCGAGCCGTCCGTCCGGGCCCGAACTGCGGGGTTGCCTGATAGTCCCGCGTCCCCGAGCCCACCGTGCACAATCGTCCGGAAACGGCACCATCGGGTGAACCGTTCCGGGGTCAGCCGACTTCGGCGGGAACGAGCTCATCCGGCTCGCCGGCCGCGGCCTGGCGGGCGTAGCGGCGGGCCATCGCGGCGCACACGATCAGCTGGATCTGGTGGAACAGCATCAGCGGGAGCACGATCAGGCCCACCTGCCCGTGGCCGAAGAGCACGGTGGCCATCGGCAGGCCGCTGGCCAAGCTCTTCTTGGAGCCGCAGAACACGATCGTGATCCGGTCGGCGCGGTCGAAGCCGAGCAGCCGCGCGCCGACGCTCGTGGTGGTGAGCACGGCGGCGAGCAGCACCACGCACACGCCCAGCAGCACGAACAGCGGGCCGATGTCGAGCTGGTGCCAGATGCCTTCGGTCATGCCCTCGCTGAAGGCGGTGTAGACGACGAGCAGGATCGAGCCGCGGTCCACGAGCTTCAGTGGTGCCGAGTGGCGGCTGACCCAGCCGCCGATCCAGCGGCGGGCGAGCTGGCCCGCCACGAACGGCACGAGCAGCTGCAGCACGATGTCCAGCACCGCCTGACCGCTCACGCCCGGGCCGCCGGTCGAGAGCAGCAGCGCGACGAGCAGCGGCGTCAGCACGATGCCGAGCAGGTTCGACACCGAGGCGCTGCAGATGGCGGCCGCGACGTTGCCCTTCGCGATCGACGTGAACGCGATCGACGACTGCACCGTGGACGGCAGCAGGCACAGGAACAGCACGCCGGTGTAGAGCGGCGACGTGAGCAGCCCGGGGGAGAGGAACGACGCGGCGAGGCCCAGCAAAGGGAACAGCACGAATGTGGCGGACAGCACAGTGACGTGCAGGCGCCAGTGCTTCAGGCCGTCCACGGCCTCCTTGCTCGAAAGCCTTGCGCCGTAGAGGAAGAACAACAGCCCCACCGCGATGTTCGCCGCGATCCCGAAGCCGGTGGCGGTGCCACCCGAGGCGGGCAGGAGCGAAGCGATGCCCACCGTCAGCAGGATGGCGGCGATGAACGGGTCGATCCGCAGCTTGGCCAGCAGTGCGGAAACGGGGCGGGTCAGCGGGGCGAACACGGTCGTCATGGAACTCCTTTCCCACCCGATTCTCCGGTGCGGCACGGTCATTCGGAACCCCGATCACCGTACTCACTGTCATTGTCGGCGCCGATAAGATGTGACGCATGCTGGATTCGCGCCTGTGCCGCTCCTTCCTCGCGGTGGCGGAAACCCGCAGCTTCACCGCGGCGGCCCGGCGGCTGGGTGTGGGCCAGCCCACAGTCAGCCAGCACATCCGGCGCCTCGAAAGGGAAGCCGGCGGGCTGCTGTTCCAACGCGACACCCACGCGGTCGACCTCACCGCGCGCGGGCAGGCGATGCTGGGCTTCGCCCAGACCATTGTGGACACCGAAGAACGTGCTGCCCGCCACTTCCGCGGCACCCAGGTGCGCGGGCGCGTTCGCTTCGGAGTGTCCGAGGACTTCGTGCTCGACGAGGTGCCCGAGATCCTGCACCGGCTGCGGCGCAGCCACCCGCTCGTGGACGTGGAGCTCCACGTCGAACTGTCCGATGTGCTCGCCCGCCGCCTCGCCGAGGGCCGCCTCGACGTCGTGCTCGGCAAACGCCGCCCCGGCGACCCCGGCCCTGCCCGCGTCCTGCGGCGCGAACCCCTGGTGTGGATCGGCTCCACGGCCACCGTGCTCGAGCCAGGGCAGCCCGTGCCGCTCGTGCAGTACCCCATGCCCTCGGTCACGCGCCGGCTCGCCGTCGAGGCGCTCGAACGGGCGGGTCTCGAATGGCGCGCCGCGTGCCTCACCTCCAGCCTCACCGGCCTGCGCGCCGCGGCGGCCGCCGGCCTCGGCATCACCGTCCACGCCCGCAGCCTCCTCCCGGACGGCCTCCTCGAGCTCCCGGCCCACCTCGGCCTCCCGGACCCGGGCGCCGTGGAGTTCATGCTCCTCCTGCGCGACGCGACGGAAGGCCCGGCAGCGGCGCTGGCGGATTTCGTGGTGGCGAAGCTCGGGGAGGAATGATCGATTCGTCCGAACGGGCCTGCGGGACCCCTCGTGCCGGAGATCGACTCAAGGTCACCGTGGAGGTCACCTATATGGGTGAAGCACCGGCTGCCAGCGCGCCGGAGGACCGGTCGACGGTCACTGCCACCGCGTTCGGTCTGTTCGCCGACCAGGGTGCGAGCCGGACGCGACTTTCACCGCGACGACCGGTCCCGACAGGTCGCTCGCGACCACCGACGCGACCGGGTCCGTGACCGTCACCGCGGTACCCACCGGCACGTACCGCGCTTCGGTGCTCGGCGTGTGGAAGATCGCGCCCGGCTTCGAGCAGGCGTGGGTGACGGCGCCGCCGCATTCGCTCGGCACGTGGGAGTTCCAGGTCATCCCCAAGCAGTCCGCCGTTGCGGCGGGCCGGTCACCTCTGCCCGCCGTTCAGCAGGTTGCGCAGCCGCAGCAGGGCGCGGTGCTGGGACACGCGCACCGCGACCGGTGAGGAGCCCACCGCTTCCGCCGTTTCCTCGGCCGTCAGGCCGACCACCACGCGCAGCAGGACGATCTCGCGCTGCCGGTCCGGCAGAACGTCCAGCAGCCGCGCCAGGCGGGTGGTGAGCTCGGTGCGCAGGGCGTGTTGCTCGGGGCCGTCCGCGGGGTCCGCGCGGTCGGGTGGGTCGGCGACCGGGTCGGAGCGGTTGCGGGCGGCCGCGCGGTGGGCGTCGGCGACCTTGTGCTGCGCGATGCCGTACACGAAGGCCAGGAAGGGACGGCCCTGGTCGCGGTAGGTCGGCAGGGCGGCGAGCAGCGCGACGCACACGTCCTGGGCCACGTCGTCGGCGGAGGCGTAGGTGCGGTCGGAGCCGCCGAGGCGCCCGCGGCAGTAGCGGACGACCAGCGGGCGGACGGTCTCCAGCAGCCGCGCCGCGGCGAGGCGGTCGCCGGCCGCGGCGGCGGCGACGGGGCCGTCGAGGTGGTGCCAGTGGTCGGGGAAGCGCGGGGCGGTGCGGGACTTCACGTGCCGCAGCGCCGCGTCGACGTCGAGGCCGCGGCGCAGCGCTCCGGTCAGCGTCGCGTCGGCTTCCCGCAGCAGGGTCACCACGGCGTCCTCCCCGTTCGGCGAACCCGGCGAGCCAGGCAGCGGAGCCAGCCGGCGGTTGAGCCGTTCCCGCGCGTGGCGCAGGTTCGAGCGCACCGTGCTGGCCGGCATCCCGAGGGCGGTCCCGATGGCGGCCGGGGCGAAGCCGTCGAGCGACCACGCCAGCACGGTGCGCTGCGTGTCCGGCAGCGTCGCGAGCAGCTCGACCCCCAGGGCGTTCCGCTCGACGAGCGCGGTCAGGCCGTCGTCCGCCGGGACGCGCTCCCCGGCGAACCCCCGCACGCTCAGGCGCAACCGCGCGCGCGGATCGTCCGGCGGCGGCCACACCTGCGCCTCCTGCCGCAGCGCGTCGGCGGCGGCCTCGCGCGCCGCCGGCGGGTCCAGGCCCAGCTTGCAGCCGAAGGCCACGAGGGGCGGGAACTCGGCGCGGAAGAACCCGTCGAACTCGTCCACGCCCACCCCCGTCGTCCGCTCTGCCGAAGGAACAGGTGCGGTGAGGGCGGCGCCAGGTGTAACGATTCGATGTCGGCACCACGTGTGACGACGTGATCGCGCGGGTACCTCTGGTGGAACAACAAAAGATCAGTGTGAGCTGGGCCCGTAACTCTTAGGAACAACCGCCATCGGTGGTAAGTTGGAACTTCGGTTGTCCGCGGGCCGCCCTCATGGGGGCGCCGGCGGGGTCGGCCGAAAGTCCACCGAGCGTCACCCGAGCTGTACAGCTCCTTGTGAGTTGTGCTGCGCCGTGCGCCCGGAGAAGTCGGTTGACCGAGAAAAGACAATGTTCGACAGGAGGTGAAACGCAACAATGGAACTCACGAGCACCGGCTGGCTGTCCCGCGCAGCCTGCCAGGACGAGGATCCGGAACTGTTCTTCCCGATTTCGGACGTCGGCCCCGGAGCCCGTCAGGTCGGCGAGGCCAAGGCGGTCTGCGCGCGCTGCCCGGTTCGCGAAGCGTGCCTTTCCTACGCCCTGGACAACGGGCTGGACAACGGCATCTTCGGCGGAACCACGGAGCTGGAGCGCCGCAAGCTGGTCCGCACCCGCTCCGCCGCCGAACGGCATCAAGCCGCCTGACCGCGTACCGGTGACCATTCCCGGAGGCGAAGGCGAGACTTTCCCGGAAAACCCCACGGGGACCGGCTTGTGCCCGGGTGGGTGACCTGATCGAGGTCACCCACCCGGGCTCTTTTTTGCCCTGCGTGGCTCATTCCGAGAGCGTCTCCGGTAATCCGTACGGTGCGAACGATGCCGTTTCGAACGCCGCCACCGCCGTGACCAATCCGTGCTCGACCGTGAGCACGCTGATCCCGAACCGGCGGAACCCGCTCTCGCCGGGCCGGCGCACCCACGTGGCGACGGCGGGCTGCCGATTCGCACGCACGGCGACCATCCGGAACCAGCCCGTGAAATACGGCGACCGTGCGTCCATGCTCGTGCGCAGCGCGGCGACGATGCGCTCCCGGCTGTCGAACCAGAGCGAGTACGGCGGCATCACGGCCCGCGCGTCCTCGCGCAGCAGTTCCGCCACCGCGTTCGGATCGCCCGCTTCGTACGCGGCGATGAACCGGCGCAGCAACTCGGCTTCCTCCGCCGTGGTCGCGCCGGCGGAAGCCCACTCGGCACGCCGCGCGGGCAAGCGCGCACGCAGGGTTTCGCGGGCGCGCTGCAACGCGCTGTTCGCGGACGCCACCGAGGTCTCCAGCACCGCCGCGGTGTCCTTGGCGGACCAGTCCAGCACGTCGCGCAGGACGAGCGCCGCGCGCTGCCGGGGCGGCAGGTGCTGGATGGCGGCGAGGAACGCGAGCTCGATCGTCTCGCGTTCGACCACCGCGGCGCCGGTGTCGTCGGGCGCAGCGGGGTCGAGCTCCGCGTCGGGGATCGGGCCGAGCCACGGCACGTCGAGCGCGGCCGGGATACCGGCCGGGTCGGCGGCCGCGCCCAGCTCGTCCGGCAGGACGCGGCGGGGCCGGCGGGCCAGGGCGTCGAGGCACACGTTGGTGGCGATGCGGTACAGCCACGTCCGCACGCTCGCCCGGCCCTCGAACCCGCCCCGGCCCTTCCACGCCCGCAGGAACGCCTCCTGCGTGAGGTCCTCGGCTTCCTCGAACGAACCGCTCATCCGGTAGCAGTGCACTCGGATCTCGCGGCGGTGCCGTTCGAGGAGCGTGCCGAAGTCGTCGTCCACGCGCAGAACCGTAGCTCAGGCGCCTTCCTGCGCGAGGCGCTCGAGACCGCTCTGGGTCTTCAGCGGCAGGTGCTTGAGGAACACCACCGCCACCACCACGAGCAGCGCGATCGGGGCGGCGATGAGGAACAGGTCGCTCGTCGCGGTGCCGTAGGCCTCGCGGATCACGTTCGCGATCGGCGCGGGCAGGTCGGCGAGGTTCGGCACCTTCTCGCTGCCACCGCTGCTCATCCCCGGCATCGGGCCGAGGCCCTCGGTGATCAGCGCCGTGACCCGGTTGGCCAGCACCGCGCCCAGCGCGCTCACGCCGATCGAGCCGCCGAGGCTACGGAAAAACGACAGCGTGGAGGTCGCCGCGCCGAGGTCTTGGGCCGGCACGTCGTTCTGCGTCACCAGCACCAGGTTCTGCATCAGCATGCCGACGCCGACACCCAGCACGAGCATGAACAGGCTCAGCTCCAGCACGCTGGTGTGCGCGTCGATGAGCCCGAGCAGCCCGAGACCGGCGGTCAGCAGCACGGCACCCAGGATCAGGTGGCCCTTCCACCGCCCGGTCCGGCTGATCAGCTGGCCCGACACGGTCGAGGACACGAGCAGCCCGAAGATCATCGGCAGGCTCATCAGGCCGGCGACCGTGGGCGACTTGCCGAGCGAGAGCTGGAAGTACTGCGACAGGAACACCGTGCCGCCGAACATCGCGACACCCACGAAGAAGCTCGCGATCGTGGTCAGCGAAACCGTGCGGTTGCGGAACAGGCGCAGTGGGATGATCGGCTCGCGCACCTTCGTCTCCACGAACACCGCGACCGCCAGGACCACGACGCCGACCGGCACGAGCACGCCGGTCTGCCAGGAACCCCACGCGAACGACGAGCCGGCGAGCGACGACCAGACGAGCAAAGTGGACACTCCGAGCATGATCAGGAACGCCCCGAGGTAGTCCACGTGCGCCTCGCGCCGGACCGTCGGCAGCTTCAGAGTGCGCTGCAGCAGCAGGATCGCGGCGAGCGCGAACGGCACGCCGAGGAAGAAGCACCAGCGCCAGCCGAGCCACGAGGTGTCCACGAGCACGCCGCCGATCAGCGGCCCGGCCACCGTGCCCACGGCGAACACGGCGCCGAAGATGCCGGAGAACTTGCCGAGCTCACGCGGCGACACGATCGCCGCCATGATCACCTGCGCCAGCGCCGTGAGGCCACCACCGCCGATGCCCTGCGCCACGCGGCTGACGATGAGCAGCTCGATGTTCGGCGCGAAGCCGGCCACCAGCGAGCCCACCACGAACAGCCCGAGCGACAGCTGGATCAGCAGCTTCTTGTTGTACAGGTCGGAAAGCTTGCCCCACAGCGGAACCGTCGCCGTCATCGCGAGCAGCTCCGTGGTCACCACCCAGGTGTAGGACGACTGCGAGCCGCCCAGCTCGGACACGATCCGCGGCAGCGCGTTGGCCACCACGGTGGAGGCGAGGATGGCGACGAAGATGCCCATCATCAGCCCCGACATCGCCTGCAGCACCTGCTGCCGGCTCATCGCGCCCGAGGCGGCGGGCGCCTCGGTTTCGGACACGGTCATGAACGGATCCCCTTGGAGTGCGCGGGTGGGTGAGACGGGATTTTCAGTGCGGGTCGGTGAACCCGGCGGCCAGCGTGGCCACCGCTTCGTCGACCAGGTCCAGCAGCGGGCGCGACCCCCCGAGGTCGCGCCAGAGCATCAGGGAGGCGTTGAGCGCGCTGCCGAACGCCGAAAGCAGCAGGGACGGGTACAGGTCCTTGGCTCGGTCGGTGCCGGTGCGCTTCGCGATGGCGGCGATCGTCGGCTCGACGGCGTCGGAGTTGAGCGCCATGGCCCGCAGCGTCAGGCCGGGGTTCTCCTTGATGATCCGGATGCGGGTGAGCCACTCGTCGCGGTTCTCGTCGATCTCCGCCAGCTCCTCGCGCACGCTCGCGAGCAGGGCTTCGAGCGTGCCCATCGACGGCGGCAGCGCGGTCAGCCGCTCGGCCATCCGCAGGCTGCGTTCGGTGTGGTCGGCGTGTGCGATCACCACCGAGTCCTCTTTGGACGCGAAGTAGTTGAAGAAGGTGCGCGCCGAGACCCCCGCCTCCGCGGCGATGTCCTCCACGGTCACGTGGTCCAGACCGCGTTCGCCGACGAGCCGCACCGCGGCGGCCGTGAGCGTGCGGTGGGTTTCGAGCTTCTTGCGCTCGCGCAGGCCGGAGGAGGACACGGCGAGGAGCGTAACGCGAAACTTTCATAATCTGCAAAGTTGCAGTTTGTGAAACGGGCCACCTCGGGCGGGCGGTCGGCGGGGCTGGCAGACTGCCGCGCGTGAGCGGAACGGTGCTGGTGCTGGGCGGACGCAGCGAGATCGGGACGGCGGTCGCGCAGCGGCTCGCCGTGGGCGGGGCGAAGCGGTTCGTGCTGGCCGCGCGTCCGGGCGCCGACCTCAGTGAGCAGGTCACGACGCTGCGAGCCGCCGGCGCCGAGGTGGTCGAGACCGCCGGGTTCGACGCCGACGACCTGGCCGGGCACCGCCCGTTCCTCGACCGCGTCGTCGCCGAGCACGGTCCGCTGGAGGTCGTCGTGCTCGCCTTCGGCATCCTCGGCGACCAGGCCCGCGCGGAGACCGACGCCGAGCACGCGACGGCGATCGTGCACATCGACTACGTCGCCCAGGTCGCCGTGCTCACCCACACGGCCGAACTCCTGCGCGCGCAGGGCTCGGGCAGCCTCGTGGTGTTCTCCTCGGTCGCCGGCGTCCGCGTGCGGCGCGCCAACTACGTGTACGGCTCGGCCAAGGCCGGGCTCGACGGCTTCGCCTGCGGGCTGGCCGACGCGCTGCACGGCACCGGCGTGCACCTGCTGCTCGTGCGGCCCGGCTTCGTGATCGGCCGGATGACCGAGGGCATGTCGCCGGCGCCGTTCTCCAGCACCCCCGATCAGGTGGCCGACGCGACGGTGGCGGCGCTGCGGCGACGGCGCGCAGTCGTCTGGGTGCCGGGAGTACTCCGTCCGGTCTTCGCGGTGATGCGCCTGCTGCCGCGCGCGGTGTGGCGGCGCATGCCGCGCTGAGCGCTCCGCGTGCTCGGAATGCCACGCGGTGTCGCGGAACTCCGTGGCACAGCTCACTTTCGGCCCAGTGCAGGTCGGCCGAACGGGCATCATCACATCTTTGCGACAGGATTCTCAGGCTATTCCCAGCTAACGCGGTGATCCTCGAAGGCAGGCCCGCTCGGGCCCTTTCGGGGAAGCAAGGGGATTCTGTCGTGCTGCTCACGTCCCGGGGCCGCCGGATCGGCGGCCGTGTCGTGCTGGGGGTGGTGTCGACGCTGGTGCTGGGTGCCACCGGGTACGCGTGGTCGCAGCTGCACCGGCTCGACACCGGGATCGTCACGGCCGACGTCATCCCGCCCGCCGCCCAGATCCCCGAGGCGCCGACCGGGCAACCGCTGCAGGTGGCGCAGAACATCCTCCTGGTCGGGCTCGACTCGCGCACCGACGCCAACGGGAACCCGTTGCCACAGAACGTGCTCGACTCGTTGCACGCCGGCAGCAGTGACGACGGCGGCAGCACCACCGACACGATGATCGTGGTCCACGTGCCGGCGGGCGGCGCGGCCGCCACGGCGATCTCCATCCCGCGTGACTCCTATGTGGACGTCCCGGGCTACGGCAAGCACAAGATCAACTCGGCCTACAGCCGCGCGCGGGCGTCCGCGCGCTCGCACCTGTCGGGGCAGGGCCTCAGCGGCCCGCAGCTCGAGGTGGCCGCCGACGCCGAGGGCGCGAAGTCCGCGATCGCCACGGTCGAGGAGCTCACCGGGCTCACGATCAACCACTACGCGGCGGTGAACCTCGCCGGGTTCGCGGCGCTGAGCCAGGCCGTCGGTGGCGTGCAGGTGTGCCTCAACAACCCGGTGCACGACTCGTACTCCGGCGCGAACTTCCCGGCCGGCCCGCAGACGCTGTCCGGTGCTCAGGCCCTCGCGTTCGTGCGGCAGCGCCACGGCCTGGCAGGCGGCGACCTCGATCGCATCGCTCGCCAGCAGGCGTTCCTCGCCGGCATGGCGAAGAACGTGCTCGGGGCGGGCACGCTGACCAGCCCGGACAAGCTGTCTGCCCTCGTCGACGCGTTGCAGGGCTCGGTCGTGCTCGACAAGGGCTGGGACGTGCTGAGCTTCGCGCAGCAGCTGCACGGCATCAGCTCCGGCGCCATCGCGTTCGTCACGATCCCGGTGCAGAGCCTGTCGCTGGCCACGCCGGCCGACGGCGACGCGGTGAAGGTCAGCCCGCAGCAGGTCAAGACGTTCGTGCAGAACCAGTTGAGCTCGTCGTCGGTGTCGGCCTCCGGCGGATCCGGCGAGACCAGCTCACCGCCCGGCACCAACGCCGGCCGGGTGAAGCCGATCGCCGTCACCAAGTCCGTGAACCCGCCTTCGGACACGCCCGCCGGGGGAACGCCACAACAGCCGGTGGCGACGAACGCCACCGGCTGCGTGAACTGACCGGAGATCACACCGCGGCATCAGACGAAGGCGCTCTGCCCCGTGATCGCCTTGCCCACGATGAGCGTGTTCATCTCGCGGGTGCCCTCGAACGAGTAGATGGCCTCCGCGTCGGCGAAGAACCGCGCGATGTCGTGGTCGAGCACGATGCCGTTGCCGCCGAAGATCTCGCGGCCCCAGGCCACGACCTCACGCATCCGCGAGGTGACGAACGCCTTGGCGAGCGAGGAGTGCTCGTCCTTGAAGATCCCGGCGTCCTGCAGGCGGGCCAGCTGCACGAGCATGCCCCACGACGCGGTGATGTTGCCGAGGCTCTTCACGAGCAGGTCCTGCACCAGCTGGAACCGCGCGATCGGTCGGCCGAACTGCTTGCGCTCCTTGGCGTAGCCGAGAGCGAGCTCGTAGGCGCCGATCATCACGCCCAGCGCCTGCCACGCGACGCCGCCGCGGGTGGCGCGCAGGATCTCCGCGACGTCGCGGAAGGAGTCGATGCCCTGCAGGCGGTTGGCCTCCGGCACGCGCACGTCGGTGAGGGTGATCTCGGCGTTCTCGACGATGCGGAACGCGATCTTGTTCTCGATCTTCACCGGCGAGAAGCCCGGTGTGCCCTTCTCGACGACGAAGCCCTTCACGTTGTTGTCGTCGACGTCGCGCGCCCACACCACCACGTAGTCGGCGAAAGTCGCGTTCCCGATCCAGCGCTTGGCACCGTTGAGGATCCAGGAGTCACCGGAACCCTCTTTTGACACCCGCCGCGCCGTGGTGCGCATGCCACCGGCCACATCGGACCCGCCGAGCGGCTCGGTCATCGCGAACGCGCCGATCTTGTCCATCGCGGCCATCTCGGGGAGCCAGCGGTCACGCTGTTCCTGGCTGCCGCCGGAGTAGATCGAGTACATCGCGAGTCCGTTGTGGACACCGAAGAAGGTGGCGACCGACGCGTCGGTGCGGCTCATCTCCATGGCCATCATGCCGGTGAGCAGGTGGCTGGTGGCGGCGCGGTGCTCGCCGTAGCCCTCGTAGGGCAGGCCCGCGAGGCCGCTCTCGCGGAACTTCGCGATGAGCTCCTTCGGGAAGGTGCCGGCGGCCCAGTTCTCGTTCACCAGCGGCTTGACCTCGTTGCGCATGAAGCCGCGGGCTTTGACGAGCAGCTTGTGCTCTTCGTCGCTCAGCAGGGTTTCGTAGTCGTAGAAGTCGGCGACGAGCTGGTCTTCGAGCGTGGTCATGTCAGTTCTCCTCCTTGCTAGCCGCAGTCGGGGGGTCCAGGGGGGCTCGCCCCTCGGCTGGGGTCCGGGGTTTGGCCCCAGAAGACACAGCCAATGCAGACAGGACTGCGATCTGCTTGCGGTCGCGCGCCTCGGCGAGTTCCGAGTACGTGGAGGAGCCGTAAGCCTTTTCGACGGCTTCGACGAGCCGTTCGGTCTCTTCCGGGGTCTGCGAGGGCTGCCCGAGGCTCGCCCACATCTTCTTCATCGACGGGCCGATGTGCTCGGCCATGTGCCGGTAGCCGCCGGGGCCACCACCGAGGTGCGAGCCGAGGAACGGCCCGACCGTGGCCCAGCGGATGCCGAGCGAGTTGGTCATCACCTTGTCGAGGTCCTCGGGTGTCACCACACCCTGCTCGACGAGGTAGATCGCCTCGCGGCTGAGCGCGTTCTGCAGGCGGTTGCCGACGAAACCGGGGATTTCCTTGCGCTCCACCACCGGCACCCGGCCGAGGAAGGTGTAGAAGTCGACGGCCGCCTGGGTGGCGTCCTCACCGGTGCGTTCGCCGGGCACGACCTCGACGAGCGGGATGAGGTGCGGCGGGTTGAACGGGTGTCCGATGAGGACCCGGCTCGCGTCGGCCAGCTCGCCGGTGAAGGTGGTCGACGGGATCGCCGACGACGAGCTCAGCAGCAGCGCGTGCTTCGGCGCGGCCTCGACCAGCGTGGCGAACAGGTCCTTTTTGAACTCGACGCTCTCCGGGCCGTTCTCCTGCACCACGTCGGCGTCGCGGACGGCGTCGGCGACACTGCCGGCGATCTGCACGCGGCCGGCGATTCCGGCGACGTCCAGGCCCTGCGCGGCCAGATGCGGAGTGAACTCGGCCAGGGCGTTCGCGACCGCCTCGGCGAGGTCGGGGCGGGGGTCGGTGACCTTGACGGTGAGGCCGTGGCCGGCGAACAGCGCGGTCCAGGACAGGCCGATGGTGCCGGCTCCGATCACGGCGGCGGTCCGGAATTCGGTGCTCATCGCTGTGCTCCCTTCAGGTAGTCGTGGACCGGCGTGACGGGGGCGAGGGTCAGGTCGGTGATGATGTGGCTCGCGGAGACGATCTCGCGCACCGGCAGGTCGGCCAGCGGGGCGAGCACGTGCTCGAACAGCTGCAGCCGCGCGGGGCCGGTCCAGGCTTCCTTCACGACGACGTCGGTGATCTCGGTGCGGACGAGCTCCATCACGCGGGGCGCGCCGTCGTAGCCGGGGATGATCTTCAGCATGAACGTCGGCACGGTGATCTGGGCCTTCGCCTCGGCCGGGTCCAGCGCGAAGTGCTTGTAGCCCATGGTCGCGGTGGCCACGCGCAGCGTGCCGTAGTCCAGCGTGCCGACGAGCGCGCCGTTGTCGACATAGAGGTTCGGCGCCCCGATGGTCTTCGGGTAGGCGGCGACCTCGCGGCCCGACGCGGTCGCCGGGAAGTTGTCGAGGTACATCGAGTGCAGGTACTCGCCGCGCTCGCCGTCGAAGGTGACCGGGATGGCCTGGCCCGACTCGGTGTAGGGGCCGTAGCCGCTCACGTCGCCCATCTTCATGACCTCGAAACGCACCAGCGGTTCTTCGATCTGCAGGGGCTCCGGCACGACGGCGCGCAGGGCCTCGGCGTCGGTGCGGTAGACGATGTTGAGGTACTCCCGGTCGGTGAACCGCGGCACCATCGGCGCGAACGCGGGGTTCACGAGCGGCGTGGTCACGTGCCGCAGGACGTCTTCGTGCTTCATGGTCGTCACCGTCCGGTCCACTGGGGCGCGCGGCGCTCGGCGAAGGCGGTCATGCCCTCGCGGACGTCGGCGGAGGTCATCAGGGTCTTGAGCTCTTCACGCTGCGCGGCGAACGCCTCGGGCTCGGGGGTCCCGTCGGCGGCGCGCACGATCTTCTTCACGGCGGCCAGCGCGAGTGGCGCGTTGCGTGTGACCAGCTCGGCCAGCTGCAGCGCGACGGCGGTGGCGTCACCGGCCGGGACCACGCGGTTGGCCAGGCCCAGCTCACCGGCTCGGTGGCCGGTGATCGGCTCGCCGGTCAGCAGCAGCTCCATCGCGAGGTGGTGCGGGAGCCGCTTCGGCAGGCGGATCACGCCGCCGCCGGCGGCGACCAGGCCGCGCTTCACCTCGGGCAGCCCGAACTTCGCGTCTTCACCGGCGACGACCAGGTCGCAGCCCAGGGCGAGCTCGAACCCGCCGCCCATGGCCCAGCCCTCGACCGCGGCGATCAGCGGTTTGGTCAGCTCGGCCTCGGTCAGCCCGCCGAACCCGCGGCCCGGGATCTCCGGGCTCTCGCCGGCCAGCGCGGCCTTGAGGTCCATGCCGGCGCTGAAGGTGCCTTCGGCGCCGGTGAGGACACCCGCGCGCAGCGTCGGGTCGCTCTCCAGGGTGTCCAGCGCTTCCGCCAGCCCGGTCGCGACGGCCGCGTTCACGGCGTTGCGGGCCTGCGGGCGGTCGATCGTGATCAGCAGCGTGGTGCCGATCCGCTCGGTGCGCACTTCGGTGCTCATGACGTCACTTCTCTTCTGCGACTGGTGGTTCAGCGGTTCACGAGTTCCGCGAGGACTTCGGCGGTGTCCTGGCCGGCGACCGGGGCGGGGCGGCGGATCGAGCCGGGCGTGGCGGAGAAACGCACCGGGATGCCGACCGTGCGGATGGTGCCCTCCGTCGGGTGCTCGACGGTGTCGAGGAGGTGGCCTTCGCGGACGTAGTCGTCCTCGTGGGCGCGGTCCAGCTCCAGGACCGGCGCGAACGGGATGCTGTGCTTGGCGCAGACCTCGGCCCATTCGGCGGTGGTGAGCGCGGGGGCGCACTCGTCGATGAGCTCCGCGAGGGCGTCGACGTCGGCGTTGTCGATCGCCTCGCCGTTCACGCGCGGGTCCTCGACCAGGTCGGCGCGCCCGGCGGCGGAGAAGAAATCGCGGAAGTTCTGCGGGTTGTAGGGGATCACGCAGGCGAGGCCGTCCTTGGTCGGCGCCGCGCGGTGGCCCTGCGACATCGACAGCGGGAAGCCCGTCGGGCCCTGCGCCGGCTCGAACACGTGCCCGGCGAGGTGCTCGACCAGGTTGAACGCGATGAGCGTGTCGGTCATCGGGACCTCGATCTGCTGGCCGGTTCCGGTGCGGTCGCGGTGGTGCAGCGCGGCGAGCACGCTGTAGACGATCGTCAGCGAGGAAACCTTGTCGCCCAGGATGGTCGGGAGGTAGACCGGCTTGCCGATCGCGCGGTTCGCGATGTCGACCAGGCCCGAGGCGGCCTGCACGGTCTCGTCGTACGCCGCGTTGCCGGCGCGGTCGGAGTCGCTGCGGAAACCCTGGGCGTGGGCGTAGATCAGACCCGGGTTGCGCTGCGCGACCTCGGCGTAGTCCAGGCCGAGCCGGGCCAGGGCGCCGGGGCGCATGTTCGTGATCAGCACGTCGGCGGTGTCGATCAGCGCCAGCGCCCGCTCGCGCTCGCCGGCGTCCTTGAGGTTCAGGGCGACGCTGCGCTTGTTGCGGTTCACGTTGAGGTTGAGCGGGGTCATCCCCGGCGTGGTGCGGTACTGGCCCACCCGGACGGTGTCGGCAGGGGACTCGATCTTGATCACGTCGGCGCCCAGGTCGCCGAGGATCTGTGCCGCGTACGGGCCCATCACCACGGTCGAGAGGTCGATCACGCGCACCCCGTCCAGCGGTCCGGTGGCGGTGTTCTGCTCGTCCATCTTCGATCCTTTCGCACCTGCTGTTCTTGCTCTGCCACCGAAGTTAGTGGCGCAGGTGAAGAAAGGGAATGATCATGTTGCGAAGAATGGTATGACCGCAGCGATCACACCATTTTTTCGCTGTTTCAGCTGCTCAGGGGTCCGGCGAAGATCTCGCGCGCGGCGGCGACGAGCTCCGCCAGGTCGCCACTGTCGCCCCGGTCACGTCGCCAGAGCAGGTTGGTCTCCAGCTCGGGCTGGAAATCGGTGAACGGCAGCACGGCCACGTTCTCGAGCCGGTAGAGGTGCATGGGACTGGCCTCGTCGAGCATGGAAATGGAAAAAGCCAGCCCGGAGGAAATGATTTCCGAGACGCCCGAATATCCGGTGTTCGAGAGTTTGAGCCGTTTCTTGATGCCGAGCGACATCAATTGGTGGTCGAGCTGCTCGAAATACGCCGGCGTGGAATCCTCGGGCGAGGCGATGTAGGCGAACCCGGACAGCTCGGCCAGGCTCACCGAGTCGCGGCCGGCGAACTGGTCGGCGGGCACCACGGCCCCGAGCCGCTCGGACATCGCCGGCAGCGCTTCGAGGGCCGGATCGGTCACGGGCATGCGCGCCAGCGTCAACGCGAGCCGTCCGTCGAGCACGGCGTCGACGAGATCGGGGCTGGCGCCGGGCCAGCGCTTGAGCTCGAACCGCTCGCGCACCCGCTCGGCCAGCGCCGTGACGCGGTCGCGCAGGTCTGGGTGCACGCCCGCGGGCATGCCGAGGAACACGGTGCTGCGCTGGGGTTTCGTCGCCTCGCGCAGCCGCCAGGGGATCGAGTTCACCTGCTCCAGCACGTCGCGCGCGATCGGCAGCAGCGCCGCGCCCGCGGCGGTGAGGGTGACGTGGTGCGTGCTGCGGTCGAACAGCTTCTGGCCGAGCTCGTGCTCGAGGTCCTTGATCCGCTGGCTCAACGGCGACGCGGCCATGTGCAGCTTCCGCGCGGCCGCCGAGAAGTTCAGCTCTTCGGCGACGGCCACGAAGTAGCGCAGGTGCAGCATTTCCACGACGTGAGCTTAACCGGTGCGAGCTCGACCGGCGCCCGCCTGACCGGTGCCGGCGCTGCCCCGGCGGATCACGCTCAGCAGCCGTTCGGTGCGGGGTTTTTCCGCGCCGGACAAGGCGATGCCCGTCACGAGCACCAGCAGGTCGAGGGGCTCGACCTCCTCGGTGAGACCGGCGCGGGACGCCAGGGCGGTGGCTGTGTCGGTCATCACCCCGTGCCAGTGGGTGAAAAGCTCCTCGCGTTCGCCGCCGGGACCGTCCGTTATGGACAGTGCGAGCTCGCGTTTGTCCCGGACGTGGTCGAGGAAGAGCCCGAGCCACGTGAAGAGCGCGGTCTCGGGATCCTCGTGTGCCAGCAGGGTCTCACCCTCGGCCCGGAGGGTCTCGACCTCTTCGGCGTAGACCGCCGCGAGCAGGTCGCGCCGCCGGGGGAAGTGGCGGTAGAGCGTGGCGTTGCCGATGCCCGCGTGCTTGGCCACGTGGTCCAGCGGCGCATCGCCGCCCTCGGCCGCGAACACCTCACGGGCGGCGCGTACGAGCTGCGCCCGGTTGTCACGTGCGTCGGCCCGTGGCGTCACGGCCGGCCTCCTCGGGGATTGCCAAGTGGGGAGTTCCCCGCTTAGGGTACGCGGCCATGACCAGCGAACTCACCCCGGCCGAGGTACACCGCCGGATCGTCGAGACGGCGTTCACCGAGGAGGGCCTGAAGTACGTGGACCCGGACGTCGTCGATCACCGCGGTGGCGCCGGGGGAGACCACGTCGGCATCGCCGCGTGGCGCGAGAAGTGGGCCGCGATCAGCCGCGGCGAATTCCTCGCGGACTTCCGCGACCTGGCGGTGCGCGTCGAGCAGAACGTGAGCGAGGGCGAGTTCTCCGTGAACCGCTACACGAGCACCGGCACGCAGGTCTCCACCGGCCGTTCGTACGCCGTGACCAGCATGGACATGGTCCGGGTGCGCGACGGGCGGATCGTCGAGCACTGGGCGCTCATGGACGTGACGGACCGGGCGGCGCAGCTGCGAGCGGGAGGGTGATCGTGAACGCGGCCCCGCCCTCGGGGGCCGGCCCGGCCCGGAGCGCGCCGCCCATGCGCTCGACGAGGCCGTGGACCAGGGCCAGGCCGATGCCGGAGCCGACGGGCCGGCGGTCGCGGTAGCGCTTGTTGAGCACGCCGCGTTCGAAGGCCACTGCGTAGTCCTCCGGCGCGAGGCCGGGCCCGCCGTCGCGCACGGCGAGGTGCGCGTGCCCCTGGTCCACGACCAGGGAGAACACCATCGGCGCACCGGCCGGGGTCACGCGCAGGGCGTTCTCGGCGAGGCCGTCGACCACCTGCTGCAGGCGGCGCGCGTCGGCGGTGACGAGCACGGGCGCGGCGGGCGAATCGACGTAGAGGGGCACGTTTTCGCGTTCGCAGCGCAGCTGCCACACCTGCGCGCGGTCGCGGACCAGCGCGGCGAGGTCCAGCGTCGCGAGGTCGAGGCGGAACTCGTCGGCGCCGAGGCGGGCGAGTTCGAGCAGGTCGCTCACCAGGCGTTCGAGGCGCTGCGCCTCGCGGTGGATGGTCTCGCCCGCGCGGCGCGCGTCGGGACCCTCGGCGACACCGTCGGCGATGGCTTCGGCGAAGCCGGTCACGGCGGTGAGCGGGGTGCGCAGCTCGTGGGACACCGACAGGAGGAACTCCCGCTGGCGCGCCTCGCTGTGGGCCAGCGCGTCGGCCAGTTCGTTGAGCGAGCCCGCGACCTCGGCGACCTCGACGGGCCCTTCCACGGGCACGCGCACGTCTCGCCGGCCGGTGCGCAGGCTGACCGCCGCGGCGGCCGCCTTCCGCAGGGGCCGGCCGAGCAGGCGTCCGGACGCATACCCGGCGACGGCCGCCACCAGCAGCCCGATGCCCAGCGCGAGCGCGATGTTGCGGACCAGCGCGCGCTGTGTCGCCTCTCCGCTGCGCGCGGGCTGGACCAGCGCGAACGCCGCGGCGCGTGGCCCGACGGCACGGACCTCCACCAGGTACTGCTGCCCGTCCACGGTCACGCGGTCCGACCGGTTCTGGCCCGACGCGAGCCCGGCCCGTTCGGCCACGCGCGTGGACGTCGCGTCGCCGATGTCCTGGCCGCCGGGCCGCCGCACGACCACGGCGATGCCCTGGCCGCGCACCACGTCGGCGACCTTCCCGACGCCGAGGCGGTTGCCGATGCCGGTGTCGTCGAGCTGGGTCGCGACCACGTCGGCCTGGGATTTCAGCGACTGCTGCAGCACGGTGTCGGCGGTCGTGCGCACGAGGCGCGTCGCCACCAGGCCCGAGACGATCACGGCGATCCCCGCCACCGCCAGGCACACGACCGTGATGCGCAGGGCGAGCGTGCCCCTCATCCGGCGTCCGCCGCGTAGCCGATGCCGCGCACCGTCCTGATCGGACTGTGCGCACCGAGCTTCGCCCGCAGCTGGGCCACGTGCACGTCGACCGTGCGCGTGCCCGCCGCGGCGGCGTAGCCCCACACGGCGCTCAGCAGCTGGTCGCGCGAGAGCACGTGGCCGGGGTGGCGGACGAGGTGGGTGAGCAGGTCGAACTCCGTGGACGTCAGCGTGATCTCCTGCTCGCCCGCCCAGGCACGGCGGCTCGTCACGTCGACGCGCGCGCCGCCGCACTCGAACGTCTCCGCGGCCGGGGTGCCCCCGGACGCGCGGCGCAGCACCGTGCGCACGCGCGCCGCCAGCTCGCGCGGGCTGAACGGTTTGGTGAGGTAGTCGTCGGCGCCGATCTCGAGGCCGAGCAGGCGGTCGAGCTCGTCGTCGCGCGCGGTGACGAACAGCACCGGCGTCCAGTCACCGGCCGCGCGCAACGCCTTGCAGATCTCGATACCGTCCATTCCGGACAGTCCGATGTCGAGCACCACGGCCACCGGCCTGAGCCGGCGGACCGCGTCCAGCGCGGCGGCGCCGTCGGACTCCACGTGCACCCCGAACCCGTCGCGCCGCAAGTACATCGCGGCGAGCTCGGCGATCGCGGCCTCGTCCTCGACGACGAGGACGAGCCCACGCCCGGCTGACCCCATGCGGGCTCCCGTTCTCCCTGTCCGCCAACGTCGACCGAGAGGCTACGCGGCTCAGGGTGCGCCGTCGCCCGCCTGTCCGGCTTGCGGTGGGCTGTCGCCCGTGGTGGCTGTTTTGTGCCCGTGCTGTCCAGACGAGGTGAGCCGTCGCGGGCGGTGGGCAGGCGGTTGCCCGTGGTGGCTTGCTTACGGCGGGCTGTTGCCCCCCCGACGGCCGGCTCACCACGAGCGTCGCCGGCACGGGTCAGGGTGAGCCGTCGCCTGCCATGTCCGACTCGATGCTGTCGAGTGTCGACTGGATGCCGTTGAGCTCGCTCGTCGCCTGGGAGGCGCCGTCGGCCGGGGCCGCGGAGCCGCCGTTGTCGCAGGCGGCGCATCCGAGCGCCAGGAGGACGGCCGCCCCGGCCGCGGCCGCGAGCCGGGCGGCCCTCACTTCGTGCCCGCGGGCTTGCAGTGCGCCGAGGCGAAGGCGTCGAGCTTGCTCGTCGCGTCGCTGAGCTGGCTGATCCGGCTCTGCCGCTTGTCCGCGCGCTTCTGCAACCGGTCGGCCGCGGCGGTGTGGCCCTTGGCCTTCTGGTCGGCCGAGCGCGCCTTGAGGTTCGCGACGGACCCGGCGACCTCGGCGCCGCCGTTGATGCGGTCGGTGAGGTTCTTCGCCCGCTTCTGCAGCTTGGGCACCCAGTCGCCGCAGAGCTGCTGCGACTCCTCGGGGCTGAGCGTGATCGGGGCCACCGGCGCCGCGCTCGACGACGGGGCCGGGGGAGCGCTGGTGTCCGCGACGGCCAGCGGCGTCACGGCCAGCAGCCCGGCCGCGACACCGCCGCCCGCCAACGCCAGCCGCCGGGTCCAGGTGGTTCCTCGCATCGCTCGTACTCCCTCTCGTGACCGGTGAGTTCCGGGTACGGGCAGTACCTTCTCGTCCCGGTGTACGAGGGGTGTGGGGCGAATGTTCGGGCTTCGTAAAGCCCCGCCTACTCGGTGCCGAGCCGGTGCAGGACCGCGGCCGCCAGCGCGGTGCGTTCGAGCATGCCCTCGACGCTGATGTGCTCGTGGCGCGCGTGGGCGCCGTCGCCGACGGCGCCGAAGCCGTCGAGGACCGGGTGGCCCAGGGCGGCCACGAAGTTGCCGTCGCTGGCGCCGCCGACGGAGCATTCGCGCAGGGTCACGCCGAGCTCGGCCGCGAGGTCGCGCGCGAGCTCGTAGAGCCGCGCGATGCCCTCGGAACGCTCCATCACGGGCCGGTTCCAGCCGCCCTCCACGGTGACGGTGGCACGCGGGTCGTGGGCCGTGATGGCCGCGACGCCCGCGTCGATGCGGGCGGCTTCCGCGGCGCTGGACACGCGCACGTCGATCTCGCCGCGCGCCGACCCGGCGATTACGTTCTGCCTGCTGCCGCCGGAGATCACGCCGACGTTCACGGTGGTCCCGGCGTCGAGGTCGGTCAGCGCGTGCAGCGCGAGGATCGCGCGGGCCAGCTCGTCGATCGCGCTCGCGCCCTTCGTCGGGTCGAGGCCCGCGTGCGACTCCACGCCTTTCGCGTGCACCTGGAACAGGCCCACGCCCTTGCGGGAGGTCTTGACCGCACCGTCGGCGCCGGCCTCGAACACCAGGGTCGCGCGAGTGCCCGCGGCCGCCTCCTCGATCGTCGGCCGCGAGGCGGGGCTGCCGAGTTCCTCGTCGCCGTTGAGGACCAGCCGGATCGCCGGGCGCGGCAGGCCGGCGGCATCGAGCGCGCGCAGCGCCCACACGGCGTGGACCAGCCCCGACTTCATGTCGAAGATCCCCGGCCCGGTCGCGCGGTCGCCGTCGACGGTGAACGGCCACTCGGCGAGCGTGCCCAGCGGCCACACGGTGTCGTAGTGGCAGAGCAACAGGACCGGCTGCTCACCGGCACCGGGGTAGTCGTAGACCTTGATGTCGCCGTGGCGGCCGCCGTCGACGTCGCGCACGGCCGCCGGCTCGCCCAGCCGGGAACGCAGCCAGCCGTCCACCCAGGACAGTCCGCGCGTGAGACTTTCCTTGTCGTCACTGGGAGTCTCGATGCCGACGTACTCGGCGAGGTCGGCGAGCAGGTCGTCGCGGTGCGCGCGCACCCACTCGTGCAGCTCGCGGATCCCGGTCACAGGTGTGCCTCCAGTTCGGTGAGGTGGTCCTCGGACATCGCGGCGCCGGCCTCGACGTCGCCCAGGCGTTTCAGCACGGCGGTGAGCAGCGGCAGGCCGATCCCCAGCGCAGCGGCTTCGTCGAGCACCGGTGCGTAGTGGTGGAAGACCTCCACCGGACGGTGGCGCACGGCGATGTCGCGCCAGATCCCGCTGCGGTCCTTCGGCTGCGTCCGCAGCCAGGCCACGAGCCGGTCCGTCGCCGCTTCCCGCCCGGCCGCGCCCGCCACGTACGCGGCGGGGTCGAACTGGTCGAACGGCTCCAGCACCCGCGAACCGGCCGCGGCGAACACCTCGGCCGCGAGCGCGTGCATCAGCGGCCGGTGCCGGTCGATGAGGTCGGCCATCGGTGCGTCGGCCAGCGCGGTCGTGGTCAGCATCGCGCCGAACCCGAGCTTGGCCCACAGGTAGCCCTCGACGTTGGCGGTCGCCTTCGCCGGGCCCCAGGCCTGCAGGTCGGCCACGACGTCCTCGACGCGCCCGGTAATCCGGCCGTCGGGCTCGCCGACGACCAGAGCGCCGGCCCCGCCGTCGCGCACCACGCCGGGCTCGGCGACGTCGGCGAACAGGTTCACGAACGCGCCCACCGTGCGCTCGGCGCCGACGAACGACGCGATGAGCTGCTCGTTGAGCCCGTTCTGCAGCGACACCACGAACCCGTCGGCGGCCAGGCGCGGTTCGAGCCACTGCATGGCGTGTTCCGTGGCCTGGGCCTTCACCGCGAGCAGCACGCGGCCCAGCTCCGGCGGCCCCTCCTCAGGGACGAACGCGGGAAGGTCCACGCGTTCCTCGCCCCCGGGCCGCACGAGCGTCAGCCCGCGCTGGTTGATCGCGGCCACGTGTGCCGCGTCGGCGTCGACCAGCACCACCGGGTGCCCGGCCTTGGCGAGGTGGAACGCGAGCGTGCCGCCGATCGCGCCGCCTCCCACCACTGTGTAAGAGCGGCGCTCAGCCATGAGTGATTCCTCCTGTTTGGACTGTGGTCTCGCCGGACCAGTGCAGCGGCAGGCCCGCGGCGCCGGCGGTCGAGCCGCCGTCGACCCGCAGCACGGTGCCGGTGATCCACCCGGCCTCCGGGCCGGCGAGCCAGAACACGGCGTCGGCGATCTCGCCGGGCGCGCCGCGGCGGCCGAGCGGGTTCACGGACACGGCCGCCGCATAGGCCTCGGTCACGGGATTGGCTTCGCTGTCGACCGTGACGAATCCGGGGCTCACGGCGTTGACGCGGATCCCGTGCGGCCCGAGCTCCACCGCGCACGCCTTGGTCGCCATCTCCAGCGCGGCCTTCGACGTCGCGTAGTGCGCGGCGCCGGGCCGCGCGCGGGTGGCGGCACCGGAGGAGATGTTCACGACCGTGCCGGTGGTGCCCGCGGCCACGTGCTTGCGTCCGAACGCGACGGTGGTGAGCACCGCGGCCCGCACGTTCACGTCCTGCACGCGGTCCCACCGCTGCGCCGTCATGTCGAGCAGCCGCGTGGCGGGGTAGATACCGGCGGCGTTGACCAGCACGTCGACCGCACCGGCCGCGTCCACCAGCGCTTCGGCGTAGGCCGCGTCGGCGAGGTCGCCGGGCAGCTCGGTCACGGGCACGCGGTGGTCGGCGCGCAGCTTTTCGGCCACGGTGGACAGTTCGGCCGGCCGCAGGTCCGACACGGCCAGCCGGTCGTCCGCGGCGGCGAAGCGGGCCGCGATCGCGGCCCCGATCCCGCCCGCGGCCCCGGTGACGAGGACGGTGCGCACTAGAGCTGCTTTCCCTTCGTCTCGGGCATCGTGAGGTACACCGCGACGCCGATCAACGCGGCGACGGCGACGTAGATCCACACGAGGTCACCGTGGTGGTTGGCGTTGAGCCAGGTCGTGACATACGGCGCGGTGCCGCCGAACACGGCGACGGCCAGCGCGTAGGGCAGCCCGATGCCGGTGGTGCGCACCTCGGGCGGGAACTGCTCGGCCATGATCACCGCGCAGTTGGCCGAGTAGCCGACGATCAGCACGAGCCCGATGAGCTCGATCACGAACACGTTCCAGAACCCGTTGGCCAGGAAGTGGAACGCGGGCCACGCGAAGATCACGAACCCGGCGGCGAACGCCGTCATCGTGGGTTTGCGGCCGATGCGGTCGGACAGCAGGCCGCCGAAGGGCAGCAGGCAGATGAACACGAGCATCGCCAGCGTGTTGGCCAGCAGCGCGGTCTTGAGCGGGATGCCGGTGGCGAGGTGGGCGTAGGCCGGCATGTAGCTGACCCACACGTAGTAGATGAGCGTGCCCGCGATCGTCACGCCGGCCACGCGCAGCGCCGCGCCCGGGTGGTCGCGGAACATCGCGACGACGGGGTTGCGGCGCGGTCCGGCGGTGGTGGTCTTGCCGAACGCCTCCGTCTCGTGCACCGAACGGCGCAGCCACAGGCCGACCAGGCCCAGCAGCCCGGCGACGCCGAACGCGAGCCGCCAGCCCCAGCCGTGCAGGGCCGCGTCGGACAGTGTCGAGTTGAGGATGGTGCCGAGCAGGGCCGCGATGAGCGTGCCGGCGCCGACGGACACCTGCTGCCAGGACCCGGCGAACGCCCGGCGCCCGGTGGCGGCCGACTCGATCAGGAACGCCGACGACGAACCGAACTCGCCGCCCGCCGAGAAGCCCTGCACCAGCCGCGCGAGCAGCAGGACGATCGGGGCGCCGACGCCGATCTGGGTGTAGGTGGGGCAGACCGCGATCACGATCGACGCGCCCGCCATCAGCGAGATGGTGAGCGTGAGGCCCTTCTTGCGGCCGCGCCGGTCGGCGTACGCGCCGAGCACCGCGCCGCCGATCGGGCGCATCACGAAGCCGACGGCGAACACGGCCAACGTGGACAGCAGCGCCGCGGTTTCGTTGCCGCCCGCGAAGAACTGGCCGGCGAAGATGGGGGAGAACGTGGCATACACCGCCCAGTCGACCCACTCGACGGTGTTGCCGATGGAGCCGGCGACGATCGCCTTGCGCTGCTGCGGGTTCAGCCGGTGGGCGGCGACGGAGGTGTCCGAAGTGGACGGGACCGTGGTCATGGGCGGGCCTCCCCGCGGGCGAGGACGTGGTCGACGACCTGGGCGTGGGTGGCGAACCACACGCCGTCGTGGCCGCTGATGTGGTCGAGCAGCTCGGCGAGGATCGCGACGCGCGATCGGTGCCCGATGATGTGCGGGTGCATGGTGAGCTGGAAGAGCCCGCCTTCGGCGTACGCGGCGTCGAACTCGTCGCGCCAGATCGAGAGCACCCCGCGCGGCGGTGTGTACGGCCGCAGCGAGGCGAAGCGGTCCATCATGAAGTACGGCGCGTCGTCGCGGATCCACTCCACGGGCAGCTCGACGACGCCGGTGGGCTCGCCGTTCTCGAGCAGCTCGTAGCAGTCGTCGTCGGCCATCAGCGAGGAGTCGTACTTCAGGCCGAGCTCACGGGTGATGGTGAGGGTGTGGGCCGAGAAGTCCCACGACGGTGTGCGGATGCCGACCGGACGCGTGCCGGTGAGGCCTTCCAGCACGTCGGCGGCGCGGAAGGCGAGGTCGCGTTCCTCGGTCTCGGTGAGGGCGGTGTTGCGTTCGTGGATCCAGCCGTGCAGCGCCACCTCGTGCCCGGCGTCCACATACGACTTCACCTCGCCGTCGTGCAGCAGGGCCGACACGGCGGGAACGAAGAAGGACGCGGGCGCATGGAAGCGGTCGAGCAGCTTGAGGAGCCTGGGGACGCCGACGCGGGCGCCGTACTCGCCTTGCGCGAGCTTGCCGGGCAGCACTTCGCCGTCGCGCAGGGCGGGCGTCTCGTGGTCGGAGTCGAAGGACAGCGCCACGGCCACCTTCGCGCCGCCGGGCCACGACGCCGGGCGCAGCGAGCGGCCGGCGCGGACGTGCTCGACGTGTCCCCGCCAGGTCTTCTCGTCCCAGAGCCACGGTTGTTCGGTCATGCTTCCTCCCAGGTTGCTGCGGCCGCCGGCGTGGGCGACCAGGCGCGTTTGAGGGTCGAGACCTGCAGGGTCACGTCGGCTTCCCGCAGGCCGGGGAGGGCGCCGACGACGTCGGTGGTGTGGCGGTAGAGCTCGCCGTAGTGGCGCAGCACGATCTGGCCGACGAGGTTGAACCGGCCGGTGGTCGCGCTGAGGTACTTGGTGCCCGCGTGCGCGGCGAGCTGCTGCCCGGCGCGGTCGAGCTCGGCCGGGACGACCGAGAGCCAGAGCATGAACTCCAGCGCGTAGCCGAACATCGCGGGCTCGGCGAGGGTGCGGAACCGCAGGCACCCGCGGCGGACGAGGGAGTCGACGCGGCGGGCGACGGTGGACTCGCTCGTGCCGACCTGGCGTGAGACCTCCTTGAACGACAGCCGGCCGTCTTCGCCGAGTGCGGCGCTGATCGCGAGGTCCAGTTCGTCGAGCTGCTCCGGCGGGCGTTCCCAGTGCTGTTCCTCGAACGGGCGCACCTCGCCGCCGCGCAGCTCGGCCGCCGCCTCCGCGCTGAGCTCGCCGGAGTTCCAGTCGTGGTTGGAGGTGAACGTGCGCATCACGGCGAAGGTCTCGGCGTCGCGGACGTTGTCGGCGGCGGGGAAGTCGCCCTGCAGGCGGGCGACGTCGCGATAGGTCGGGAGCACGAACTCGGCGGAGCAGTCGGCGCTGCCGGCGAGCACGGTGGCGTAGCGGACCTCGGGCCGCGCGGCCAGCGCCTCGGCGACGGCGGCCGCCGTGCCGGGCCGGCACCGCAGCCGGGCCAGCACCGGCACGCCGAGACCGCAGCGCAGCACGTCGACCACACCGATCACGCGCAGCTGGCCGGATTCCGTCAGCTGGCCGGCGCGGCGCAGCACAGTGGACTCGCTCGTGCCCACGTGCCGCGCGATCGCTCCCCACGACGCCCGCCCGTTGAGCTGCAGCGCGGCGACGATGCGCCGGTCCAGATCGCTGACTTTGGCTTCGTCGGGCATGCCCTGCATCGTGGATGCAGGAAAACGTCAAGTCAAGGGTCAAGTCTGCAAGAAACCGGCGTTCTGCAGGGTCAGGAAGCGTTCCATCGCCGCGTCGACGGCGTCCCGGTCACCGGTGGTGACGAGATCGAGCAGCAGCCCGCGCGCCACGGCCAGGCCGAGCCGGGCCTGCGTCGCGCGGTGCCGCTCGGGCACGCCGAGCCGTTCGAGCAGCGCCTCGACCGGTGCGAGCCAGCCGTCGATCACGCCGTCGAGGAACTCCGCAGTGCCGGGTGCGCCGCCGAGGGCTTGGCCGTAGAGCTGGAAGAAGAGCTTTTCGTTGTGGCGCAGCGCTTCGTCGGTGAGCCGGCGCCAGAACACCCGTGCCAGCTCGTCCGCGGGCAGGCTCGCGTCGAGGTCGGCGAGCACCGCGCGCTGCCGGCGTTCCACCTCGCGCGCGACCTCCGTGAGCAGGCCTTCTTTGGAGCCGAAGTGGTAGATGAGCATCCGGTGGCTCGTGCCGAGCGCCGTCGCGAGCGCGCGGAGGCTGTGGTCGGCCCCGTTTCGCGCGATGTGCTCGACGGCCGCGTCGAGGAGCCTTGCCCTTGCCTCCGCCATGTACCAGATGGTACATGTACCACGTGGTACATGCTTCTCGAGGAGGCCTGATGCAGCGAATCTCGGTCCGGGCCCGCACGTCCGCCGACCCGGCGACGGTCTACGCGTTGCTGCGCGACGGCGAAAGCTGGCCTCGCTGGTCGCCGCTGGGCTCGTTCGAGCTGGCCCGTGCTGGCTCGTCCGAACGCGAGGGGCTGGGCGCGCTGCGGGTGTTCCGCACCGGGCGCACCCGCTCGTGCGAGGAGGTGATCGAACTGGTTCCCGACCGCCGGTTCGGCTACGCCCTGCGCAGCGGCCTGCCCCTCCGCGACTACCGCGCGTACGTCGACTTGACCCCGGTCGACGGCGGCACGGAGATCCACTGGCACTCGTCGTTCACGGGCAAGGTGCCGGGGACGGGGTGGTTCTACCGGCTGGTGCTGGGGCGGTTCATCGGCCGGGTGGTGTCGGGTTTGGTGGCGGAGACTTCGCGGGTCGCCCGGTAGGGTCCGCCGCTCGGGTTCGGGCAACGCCGCGCTGGGGGTGCGGCGGTGCCCGCGGGTCGTCCCGGCCGGGGCGCGGTGGCGTCCAGGAGTGTTACTCTCTTGGGGAGAGTGACTTCGAGGAGGCCTGTGGTGCTGGGAAACCCTTACGACCGCGACTGCCCGACTCGTCAGCTCCTCGACCGGATCGGTGACCAGTGGACCGTCCTCATCGTCGGCTCGCTCCGCGACGGACCGCTGCGCTTCACTCAGATCGGCAAGTGCGTCGAAGGAATCTCCCAGAAGGTCCTGACGCAGACGCTGCGCAGCCTCGTCCGCGACGGCATTCTCACGCGCACCGCGTACCCCGTCATCCCGCCTCGTGTGGAGTACGAGCTGACGCCGCTGGGCCGCGACCTGGCCGAGCCCCTCGACATGCTCGACCGCTGGGCCCGGCACCACATGGCCCAGGTGACCGCCGCCCGCGCGGCGTTCGACGCGGAGCACACGCCGGCTACGGCTTGAGCGCCGCGGGAGAGCCGGCGGCATGACGAACCGATGGGTCGGAGTGACCGTCGACTGCCTCGACGTGGACCGGGTCGCGGGGTTCTGGAGCGCTCTGCTGGACCGCCCGCAGGACCGGTCCCGGCCCGGCTGGGTCTACCTCGGTCACCCCGGCGACCCGCAGCCCCGCCTCGTCTTCCAGCCCGTGCCCGAGCCGAACCACGGCAAGGTGCGCCTGCACCTCGACGTCGCGGTCGACGACATCGACCGGGGCATCGCCCAGGTCCTCGCTCTGGGCGGCCGGTCGACCGGTGAACGGCACGACTACGTCGAAGGCGTCGTCGTGGTGATGGCCGACCCCGAACAGCACGAGTTCTGCCTGGTCCAGTACTTCTGATCCCGGGCTCACCACAGCAGCGCGGCGCGCCCGGGAAAGGATCCGCGACCGGATCCGCTCGTGCACGGACGGCACCTCCTCCGGCCCGACCACGGCTCACCAGCCGCCGGACCCGCCCGGAGGTGACCGGTGCGGCGGCGAGCCCGACCCCGCCGCCGGCCGCGAGCACCGCGACCCGCGTCCGCGGTCCGAGCCCCGCGCGGCGGGTGATGTGCACCGGAGTCGCGACGGCGTCGGGAATCGTGGTCGCGGCCACGGGGTTCACCTCGCGTGCGACCTCGATCGCGTTGAGGGACGGCAGAACCGCGTATTCGGCATAACCGCCGTCGATCGCGACGCCGACGTTGCCGCGGAAGTTCAGGCATGTGGACTCTCGCGACGCCAGGTATTCGCGGCACGTGCCGCACACGAGGTAGAAGTACGCCATCACGCGCCGGCCCACCGGTGCCGGATCGGTGCCGGGGCCCATGGCTTCGACGATCCCCACCAGCTCGTGCCCGGGCACCCGGGGTAAGTGGGACTCCTCCGAGCCGAGCTGCCGTTCATGCACTGCAGGAGATCCGCAACGCCCGCACGTCTCCTCCGTGCAGCAGCGCTCAGGCACTGCAATCGTTCGCAAGACGCGACGGCCGAACGCGTTGCCGGTCAAGTGCTGCCGGTGATCCGGACGAACCTCAGCGGCTCACCAATCCGGCCTCATGCGCCAGCAGCCCCGCCTGCGTCCGGTTCGTGCACTCCAGCTTCACCAGCATCCGCGACACGTAGCTCTTCACCGTCGCCTCCGCGAGGTGCAGGCGGGCGGCGATGTCCGCATTGGACAGTCCCTCGCCGAGGCAGGTGAGGACGTCGCGTTCGCGGTCGGTGAGGGCGCCGACGCGGCGCAGCGCCGAGTCGGTGCGGGCGTGGCCGTCGGCCGAGAGCGCGACGAGGCGGCGGGCCGCGGAGGGGGACAGGACGGTGTGGCCGTCGGCGGCGACGCGGACGAGGCCGATGAGGTCTTCGGGCGGCGTGGACTTCACGAGGAAACCCGCGGCGCCCGCGCGCAGGGCCCGGATGACGTAGGTGTCGGCGTCGAAGGTGGTCAGCGCGACGACCGCGGGCGGGTCCGGCAGCGCGACGATGCGGGCGATCGCCGTGAGACCGTCGACGCCCGGCATGCGCAGGTCCATGAGCACCACGTCGGGGCGGTACCGGACGACGGCCTCGACCGCTTCGGCACCGTCGCGAGCCGAAGCGACCACCGAAAGGTCGTCGGCCGAGTCCAGGATCGTGCGCAGGTGCGCGCAGACCATCGGCTCGTCGTCGGCCACGACCACCGTGATCACCGGGGAGCACCTTCCGTCGTCGGGACGTAGGCGGGAAGTATCGCACCGACGCGGAACCCGCCGCCGGGCTCGGGGCCGGACTCGAGCTGCCCGCCGACGAGCTCGACGCGCTGCCGGAGCCCGCTCAGGCCGGCACCCGAGCCGCTGCCGGCGAGCGTCGGGTCGGGCGGCAGGCACCCGCGGGTGTTGGTGACGCACACGTCGAGACCACCCGAGTGGTACCGCAGCGACACGGCGGCCGACGAACCCGGCGCGTGCTTGCGGACGTTCGTCAGCGCCTCCTGCACCACGCGGTACGCCGTGCGCGCCACCGTCGGCGACACCTGGTCCGGGTCCCCGCTGACCGAAAGCTCCGTGGCCACGCCGACGGCCACCGACTCGGCCACGAGGTCCGCGGGAGAGGCGACCGGGGCCGGCGAAGCGGCTGGGAGCTCGATGCTCGAACCGTCGCGCAGCACGCCCACCAGATCACGCAGCTCGTCGAGCGCGTGCGCGCCCTCGCGGCGGATGTCCTCGGCCGCCGAGCGCACGGACGGGTCCGTCGACACCACGCCGAGCGCGCCCGCGTGCAGCACCATGAGGCTCAGCCGGTGGGTCACCACGTCGTGCATCTCGCCCGCGAGCCGCCGCCGTTCCTCGGCGCGGGCCCGCTCCGCGAGCAGGTGCTGCTCGCGTTCGGCGCGCTCGGCCCGGTCGCGCAGCGAACGCAGAAGGTCCCGGCGCGCCACGAAGTACAGCGCCACCGCCACCGGCAGTGCGGTGCTCAGCAGCCCGAACGGCGTGGTGTTCCACGCCGGGTTCCACGGTCGCGTCGCCAGCACCGCCAGCACCCCGCCGATCCACAACAGGCGCCGCCGGTCCATCACGCGCGGGAGCTGGCTCAGCACCAGCGGCGTGATGGTGGGCACCGTCATCAGGCTCGGCTGGTGCGCGGGGACCAGCAGCCCGGGCCAGAACAGGTCCGACGCCAGCATCGCCAGCGACGCCACCACGAGCACCCCGGCCACCGCGTCGGGGAAGCGGAACACCGCCAGCAGCGTGAAGTCGCACGCGAGCCGCAGCACCAGCCCGGCGTACGGCCCGAGGACCCCGCTCGTCGGCCCGGCCCAGTGCAACGCGAAGTCGAGCCCGGCGAACACGAGCGCCGCGGCCAGCAGCCAGCCCATGTCGGCCGGCCGGGGCCAGGATCCACGCCGCACTTCGCTCACGCCCGTCACGGTAACGGCTGGTCCGGACCGCCGCGGCGGAATCGCATCGGCCGGGGGAGGACCCGCAACGAAAGTTGCGCGCGGGACAACGTTCGTCGTCCGCGCCGGCTACCGATCACCGTTACGCCGGCCCGGGCCGGTGCGGTGGACTCGGATCATGACGAGCCTCATGACGAGCCGCGAGACCGGTACGGGGGAGATCACCCCGTTCGCCCGGCTGCCGGTGCTCACCGTGGCCGTGCTGGCGGCGGCGCTGCTCGCGATCACGAGCGTCCGCTACGCCCACGGGTTCGACGAGCTCTACTTCCTGGTGGCTGGTCGAGATCATCCGGCCTGGGGGTATTTCGACCAGCCGCCGCTCGTCCCCCTGCTGGCGGGCACGCTCGACCGCCTGTTCCCCGGTTCGCTGCTCGCGTTCCGGCTGCCGATGGCGCTCGCGGTCGGCGCCGGCGTGGTGGTCACCGCGCTGATCGCCCGGGAACTGGGCGGACGCCGCCCCGCGCAGCTGATGGCGGCCGGGCTGTACGCCACGTCCGACCTGGTGGTCCTCAGCCACTGGGTCTCCACCTACGCGCTGGACCCGTTCCTGTGGACGGTCGTGGTCTTCCTGCTGGTCCGCTGGACGCGCACGCGCCGCGACGGCCTGCTCGTGTGGGCGGGCGTGGTCACGGCGGTGTCGCTGGAGGTCAAGTTCCTGATCCCGGCGCTGTGGGCGGCTGTCCTGGTGTCGGCGGCGATCCTCGGCCCGCGGCGCCTGCCGAGCCGCCCGAAGCTGTGGCTGGGCGCGCTGATCGCGGTGCTCGCCACGGTCCCCGCGCTCGTCTGGCAGGCCACGCACGACTGGCCGTACACGCACATGGCCGACGTCGTCGCCGCCGAGTTCCCCGGCTACTTCGCCTTCGCGCGCGACGGGCTGCTCGGCGCGGGCATGGGCGTCGGTGTGCTGGCCCTGCTCTACGGTGTGTGGCGCCTGTTCCGCTCGCCCGAGCTGCGCCCGTACCGCTACCTCGCCTTGGCGTTGCTGCTGGTCACCGTCGTGGTGCTGCTGACGCACGGTCGCTCGTACTACCTGATGAGCCTCTACGCGCTGCCGTTCGCCGCCGCGGCCACGGAGCTGAGCCGGCGCGACCTGGTGCGCTGGTGGCGGATCCCCGTGGGGATCGCGTTCGGGCTGTCGGCCGCCGTCACCGTCGCCGCGCTGCCGGTGTGGCCGGCGTCGGTCACGGCGACGTCGTTCGGGCCGTTTTCGCTCGGCACTGTGTTCGCGGGCGGCGAGACGGCGCAGAAGCAGGTCGCCGACGTCGTCGGGCGGACGTACTCGGCGCTGCCACCCGCGGTGAAGGCGCAGACGGCGGTGTACGCGGAGATCTACCCGTTCGCCGCGGCCGTCGAGTACTACGGGCCGCGGTACGGGATCACCGACGTCTACAGTGGACACCGCGGCTACTGGTACTTCGACCGGCCACCGGACCGGGCGTGGAACGTGCTTTTCACCGGCTTCGACCCGACGCTGCTGAAGCCCTGCTTCGCGTCGGTGACCGAGGTCGTACCGGGACTCGTGTGGCTCTACACCGGAAGGACGCAATCGTGGGACCGGATCTGGCCGTGGGTGAAACGGCAATGACCCCTTCGCTGGCCGCCCAGGCCTACCTGCTCGCGGGTGATCCGGACAAGGGCCGCATCCGGAGACGCGGCCGTGCCGCGCTCCTCGTGCGCGCCGCCGCCGTCACCGACCTCCTGCTGCGCGGCCGCCTGACGGTCGCCGGCGGCCGGGTCTCGGCGACCGGCCGCGGCCCCACCGGCGACCTGCTGCTCGACGACCTGCTCGCCGACCTCGCCGACGAGGGCCCGACCCGCTGGCGGCGCCTGCTGCGCCGCGACTCGGCCGACACCCTCCGCTCCCTGGAGCTGCAGCTGGCCGCCGCGGGAATCCTGCGGCCGCACGTCACGCCGGTGCTGCGCCGGAAGGTGCTGCACCTGGCCGACCGGTCGCCGGCTGTCGACGCACGCGCCACTGTGGACCGAGCGCTGCGTGCGCCGCTGTCCGAAGTGGACACCCGTGCCGCGGTGCTGACCGCTCTCGCCGCGGCGGCCGAGGTGGGGTTCACCCGCCGTTCGTCCCGCCGCCACGCCGAACGCCTCGCGGAGCTGGACGGGGTCGCGGGCTCGGCGGCGGCCGAGCTGCGCGGACTGCTGCGCGCCCGCCGGGCGGCGATCATGGCGGGCGGGAGCTGAGTCGGCGGCCGATCGCGACAGGGTGGCGGTCAGGCGGCAGCCGATTCCGGAAGGCGGCGGTGGGGCGCCGCCTTCGGTGGCTGCCGAACCTCGCGGGGGAGCGCTGGGGGAGGTCGAGCGCTCAGCTCGGCGGCCGGCGAGCTGTCACCGCGGCAGTCGAGGGCGTTGCTTCGGCGGCCACCGAAGCAACGCGCGCGTAGGTTACGGGCATGACTTCGTTCGCGGCCCTGCACGTGCCCGGGAAACCGTTGCTGCTGCCCAATGTGTGGGAGTTCGGCTTCGCGGCCGCGCTCGCCGCGGCGGGGCACCCGGCGGTCGGCACGACGAGCCTGGGCGTCTCGGCCGCCACCGGCCTGGCCGACGGCGCCCCCGCTTCGCGCGCGGCGACGGTGGCGCTGACCCGCGCGCTGGCACCGCTGGACGTGCTGGTGAGCGTGGACATCGCCGACGGCTTCAGCGCGGACCCGGCCGAGGTCGCCGACCTGGTCGCGGAACTCGCCGACGCGGGCGCCGTGGGCGTGAACCTCGAAGACGGCCGCGCCGACGGCACCCTCGCACCGGTGGAGGTCCAGAGCGCGGTGCTCGCGGCCGTCCGCTCTTCGTCCCCCGGCGTCTTCCTGAACGCGCGCACCGACACCCACTGGCTCGGCGCCGGCCCGGTTTCCCTCGCGCTCGACCGGGCCCGTGCCTACCGCGACGCCGGCGCCGACGGGGTGTTCGTGCCGGGCCTGGCCGACCCGGGCGAGGTCGCGGAGGTGGTGGCGGCGGTGGACGTGCCGCTCAACGTCCTGTTCCTGCCGGGCCGCGTCACCCTGGCCGGCCTCGCCGAACTGGGGGTGGCGAGGGTGAGCCTGGGCTCGACGCCCTACCGCGTCGCGCTGGCCGCCGCCCTGGCGACCGTGGACGCCGCCCGCGACGGGACCGCGCTGCCCCTGCCTCCGCCGTCCTACGCCGAGGTGGCCGGGTTGCTGCCACCGGCCAGGTAGGGCGCGGGACGGCCGTTTCTCCACAGGACGGCACTGCTTCGGCCCTCCTGCGCCGATGGGGCGGCCGGCCGCCACTTGGCTGGGCTGAGGCCATGCGCGACAGGGGGGCCGTTGCTGCGTCCGCCCTCCTACGGCGAGGTGGCGGGATTGCTGCCGCCGGTGCGGATGCGCTGGGGATGCGCGCTTCGCCGTAAGACGGCGCTCTTGCGCCGATGCGGCGGGCTGCCGCCGTGGGCGCCGCCCGGCTGGGCCTGGGGTGTTGCCGCCTCAGCCGTCCGACACCAAGTGGCCGGGGTGCTTCCTCCGGTTCAGCGGCGCTATTCGGGGGCTGCCCTCCAGCGGCTCAGCCGGGCTGGAGGCATGTGCGCCTCGGGTGCCGCTGACGTGGCCCTCCTCCGCCCACGTCGCCGATTTACCACCACCGGTTCAGTAGCGTCGAGGGCATGCGCGCCTTCGGAGCCGAGTTCGCTGTTCCCGCCGGGTATCTCAACACGCCGAGCATCGGGATCCCGCCGGAGCCCGTCGCGGGTGCCGTGGCGGCGGCCGTGCGGCGCTGGCGGGTGGGCGGGGACCTGCCGGGTGGGTTCGACGAGGCCGTGGCGCGCTCGCGCGACGCCTTCGCGCGGCTGGCCGGCGTGCCGGCGGACCGGGTGGCCATCGGCGCGTCCGTGTCCCAGCTGATCGCCAACGTCGCGCTCGGCCTGCCCGCGGGCGCGCGCGTCCTGACCGCGGCCGGGGACTTCACGAGTGTCACGTTCCCGTTCGCCGCGCGGCCCGATCTGGAGGTGACCGAGCGGCCGCCGGCGGAGCTGGCCGAGCACGTCGAGGGCCACGACCTCGTGGCGGTGAGCCTGGTGCAGTCCGCCGACGGCACCGTCCTGGACACCGAGCGCCTGCGCGAAGCCGCCGAGGCCGGGGGCACGGCGGTGCTGTTCGACGTGACGCAGGCCGCCGGCTGGCTGCCGCTCGACGTGGCGTGGGCCGACTGGGTGGTGTGCGCGGGCTACAAGTGGCTGTTCTCGCCGCGCGGGTGTGCCTGGCTGGCCGTGCACCCGCGTGCCCACGAGCACACGCGGCCGGTCGCCGCCGGGTGGTACGCGGGTGACGATCCCTGGACCACCGTCTACGGCCTGCCCCTGCGCCTGGCCCGTGACGCCCGCGCCTTCGACCTCTCCCCGGTCTGGCTCGCCCACACCGGCGCGGCGGAGGCGCTGGAGTACGTCGCCGGCCTCGACCTCACCGCGGTCCACGACCACAACGTCGCCCTCGCGGACTCCCTGCTCGCCGCCCTGGACCTGCCCCCGCGCGGCACCGCCATCGTGTCGCTGGACGCGGACCCCGGACGGCTCGCCCCGGCGGGCCTCGTCGTGAGCGTCCGCGCCGGCCGCGTCCGCGCCGGGTTCCACCTCTACAACACCCCTGACGACGTCGAACGCCTTCTCACCGCATTCGGCTGAAGGCGCTCAGCGCGGTGAACTACCGTATGTGCC
Organism: Amycolatopsis sp. NPDC049253; assembly: GCF_040678995.1. Taxonomy (NCBI): domain Bacteria; kingdom Bacillati; phylum Actinomycetota; class Actinomycetes; order Pseudonocardiales; family Pseudonocardiaceae; genus Amycolatopsis; species Amycolatopsis sp. NPDC049253. The sequence goes on from NZ_JBFAQX010000008.1 coordinate 35,385, forward strand.
CGTGGTCGGTCCCCAATTCACCCCCGGTCCCTCGGACACGGCACCGCTCGCCGCGGTGCCCGCGCAGCCGGGTTCGCCGCCCGGTGGCGGCTCAACCCCGCAGCGGGACACCAAGGCGTTGCTGCTGCGCGGCGCGGGGCTGGTCGCGATCGCCGTCGTGGCGGGGCTGGTCTGGTTCCTCATCCGGCACGACAGCACGCCCGAACCGGTGGCGCAGGAGCCGGTGAAGACGAACCCCTTCGACTACAAGCTGGTGGAAGGCCCGAACAAGTCCACCGACTGCGCGGCGAAGGCCTACGACGACACCAAGAAGTTCTTCCAGGCCAACCCGTGCTCGGCCCTCGCACGCGGGCTCTACACCGTGAAATACGGCGACGCGAAGGCGCTTGTCTCGGTCGTCAAGGTCAGCATGCCGACCGCGGCGCAGGCGGCGCAGCTCAAGGCCCTGACCGACCAGGACGGCACCGGCAACGTGAGCGACCTGGTGCGCGACGGCACGTACAAGGCCGCGGGCGCGCCCAAGGTGAGCGGCGACCAGGCGGAGTACGAGTCCCGGGTCACGGGCACCGACGTCACCATCGTCCTGGCCGATTTCTACGCCAAGCACCGCGACGACGTGCTGCTCAAGCGCATCGCCACCAACGCGCTGGACCTCGGCGCCGACCTGCACTGACCCCTTCGGCAAAGCCAAGGGCCGTTCCCGGAAGACCGGGAACGGCCCTCTTTTTCACCGGGAACTCAAGCCGGCTGCCCCGGCATCGCCAGCGCCGTCGGCTTCTCGTTCGCCTCCTGGCGCCACGGCGTGCCCCGCCGGGCCGCGGCGATCAACGCCTGCAACGCCATCTTCCGCAGCCCCGCGTCGTCCGTGTGGGTCACGACGCCCAGCCACGCGGCCGCCGAGTCCTCCTCGGCGCTCGCCACCAGCGCGGCGGCCGAAGCGGTGTCGTTGACCGGCTTCGGCGGCACGTACGCCGCTTCCGGGGCCACCGGTGTGCCGCCCGCGGCCTCGATCATCTGGGTGACGACGTCGCGGCGCGCGGTGTGCTCGGCGCGCCCGGCCTTCAGGGCGTCGCCGAACTCGCCCGGCAGGAAGGCCGTGACCAGCCCGTACACCCACAGTGCGGCGTGCTCCGAGGCCAGTGCCTTCTGCAGGGGGTCGACGGCGTCGGACGAGGCGGTCCCGGCGGGCGCGACCACGGCCTGGGCGTCTTCGCCGGGCCCGAGCGTCGAGGCGATGCGCTGCAGGCCCGCGCAGCCCGCCGCGACGCCGGCGACCAGGCCGGCGCGGTACGCGGGGAGGCCGGGCACGAGGTCCTCGGCCTGCTTGCGGGCCGTCGCCAGGCGCTCCTTGAACGCGCTCAGGTCGGCGGGCGCGGCCGGGGGCGGCGTGGTCGGCTTGGGCCGGTTCAGCCGGTCCACCTCGGGTTTCAGGGCGGCGGCCTGGGCGGCGCGCGCATCGGCGACCTGCCCGGCGACCGCGCCGCCGAGGGCTTTGGCCGCGGCGGCGTCCGCGTCGGCGGCGGACAGCAGCGGGGCGAGCGGGTCGGGGCTCTCGTCGTATCCCCCGGAACAGGCCGCCAGCGGGAGGGCCACGGCGGCGACGGCGCCCAGGCGCAGAACGCCGCGCCGGGAAAGGTCGGTCGATCTTGCGGTCACGTCGGCCCATCCTGCCAGGCCCGGCACCGGCACCGCCGCTCGCGCGTCCTCGCGGGGGCGCAGGATAAGCTGGTCCACCACCGACCACTGTCGTGACCAGCCCGCGTCACCTCGGCCGAACAGGAGTGCTCCACGTGCCCAACGAACTCGCCAGCCGGCTTCAGCCGATAGTGGCCGAAGCCGTCACCGCCGCGGGTTTCGACCTCGACTCGTTCGAGGTGCAGCAGGCCGGCCGCAAGCAGCTGGTCAAGGTCGTCGTCGACTCCGACGACGGGGTCGGGCTGGACGAGGTCGCCGAGATCAGCCGCAAGGTGTCGGCGGCGCTCGACGAGAACGAGCACGTGCTCGCGAGCGCCTACACCCTCGAGGTCACCTCGCCGGGGCTGGACCGGCCGCTCGCGCAGCCGCGCCACTGGCGCCGCGCGAAGTTCCGCCTGGTCCGCATCACGCCGGCGGAAGGCGCGGAGTTCGTCGCGCGGGTGGGCCACGCCGGCGAGGACCGCGTGACGGTGCTCGTCGAGGGCCGGCTGAAGGACGTGCACTACAAGTCGGTGGCGAAGGCCGTGGTGGAGATCGAGTTCAAGCAACCACCCGCCGATGAGCTCAAACTGTTGGAAGAAGACGCGTCCGGCAAGAGCAGCACCCCTGCCGGCCAGACCGAAGCGAAGGAGGAGCCGAAGTGAACGTGGACATCGCCGCGCTGCGGGCGATCGAACGGGACAAGGACATCCCCTTCGACACGGTGATCGAGGCCATCGAGACGGCCCTGCTCACCGCCTACAAGCACACCGAAGGGCACCAGCCCCACGCCCGCATCGACATCGACAAGAAGACCGGCCTCGTCCGCGTCCTCGCGCACACCCTCACGCCCGAGGGCGAGGTCGACGAGGAGTGGGACGACACGCCGGAGGGCTTCGGCCGGATCGCCGCGACGACCGCCCGCCAGGTCATCCTGCAGCGGCTGCGCGACGCCGAGCACGAGAAGACCTTCGGCGAGTTCTCCGCCAAGGAGGGCGAGATCGTGGCCGGCGTGGTGCAGCGCGACGCGCGCGCCAACGCCCGCGGCATGGTCGTGGTCCAGGTCGGCGACACGGAGGGGATCCTGCCCTCGGGCGAGCAGGTCGCGGGGGAGTCCTACGAGCACGGCACGCGCATCAAGGCGTTCGTGGTCGGCGTCTCCCGGAGCAACCGCGGGCCGCAGATCATGCTCTCGCGCACGCACCCCAACCTGGTGCGCAAGCTCTTCGCGCTGGAGGTCCCCGAGATCGCCGACGGCACGGTCGAGATCGCCGCCGTGGCGCGCGAATCGGGACACCGCACCAAGATCGCGGTGCGCTCCACCGTGCCCGGGGTGAACGCCAAGGGCGCCTGCATCGGCCCGATGGGCGCGCGCGTGCGCAACGTGATGAGCGAGCTGGCCGGTGAGAAGATCGACATCATCGACTACTCGGAGGATCCGGCCCGCTTCGTGGGGAATGCATTGTCCCCGGCGAAGGTTGTTTCCGTACGTGTCGTGGACGAGCGGGCGAAGACGGCCCGCGTCGTCGTGCCCGATTTCCAGCTCTCCCTCGCCATCGGCAAGGAGGGCCAGAACGCGCGGCTCGCGGCCCGGCTCACGGGCTGGCGCATCGACATCCGCAGCGACGCCGCACCCGCCGATCCGGTGGGTGATCAAGACCACGCCGGACAGGCGCGGCCCGCCGCGACAACCGGTTCGGCTGAGTGAAGGTCGAAGCGCTAGACTCATCACTGGTTCAGGGTCCGCCGCGGGGATGTGGCGACACGACCGACCTCCAGCGCCACCGGCACTTCCCGGAGCGCACGTGTGTCGGTTGCCGGCAACGGGTCCTGATCGGTGAGCTGCTGCGAGTGGTCGCGGTGGCCGGACGGCTGGTCGTCGACGAACGTCGGCGGCTGCCGGGGCGGGGGGCGTGGCTGCACCCCGCACCGGGTTGTCTGGCCAAGGCCGAGCGGAAGCGGGCATTTCCCCGGGCACTTCGGGCCCAGGGCACGCTCGACACCGCGGAGCTGCGCGAGCATGCGGCATTCGCGGCGCCCGCCACGGAGATCGGCTCCGGGACCCACCCGGAACCGCAGTGAAACAAGGAAGCAGGTCGACCCGTCATGAGTCAGCCGTGAAGCCGACGCCATGAACGCGCGACGATAAGGACGAGGTCAGCGGGTCTCTTCACCGCCTGGCCTCCCCTAGATGAGGAGAGCTGTGCCAGGCAAGGCCCGTGTACACGAGCTCGCGAAAGAGCTCGGCATCACCAGCAAGGAAGTTCTCGCCAAGCTCAAGGAGCAGGGCGAGTTCGTCAAGTCCGCGTCATCCACGGTCGAGGCGCCCGTCGCCCGCCGTCTGCGTGACGCTTACCCCGCCAAGGGCGGGAAGAAGTCCGGCCCGACGCCCGGCCCGCGGCCCACGCCGCCCGCCGCCGGCTCGGGCAACTCGAACGCTGCCGCGCCCGCTCCGCAGGCCCCCCGGCCCGCGGCCGCGCCCGCTCCGCAGCAGCCCCAGCAGCAGGCGCCGGCGGCCAAGGCCGCTCCGCCCGCCGCTCCGCAGCAGTCCGGCCCGCGTCCGGCCACCCCGGGCAGCCGTCCGGGACCCGGCCCGCGTCCCGGCCCGCGTCCGGCGACTCCGGCTCCGGCGCAGCCGCAGCCCCAGGTCCAGGCCCCCGCGGCCAAGGCCGAGCCGTCCGGTGGCAGCACCGCGGCGCCGAAGCCCGCTCCGAAGCAGGACGCCGCTGCGTCCTCTTCGTCCGGCTCGGTCGTGCCGCCGAAGCCGCAGGGCCCCAAGCCCGGCGGTCCCAAGCCCGGCCCGCGCACCCCGCGCGTCGGCAACAACCCGTTCGGCGTCGGTTCCGGCGCCCCGGCCCCGCGTCCGCCGGCCCAGCGCCCCGGTCCGGGTCAGGGCGGCGACAACCGTCCGCCGCGTCCCGGCGGTGCCGGTGGCGGCGGTGACCGGCCCGCGCCGCGTCCCGGCGGTGGCGCCGGTGGCAACCGGCCGAGCCCGGGCAACATGCCCCCGCGGCCGAACCCCGGCATGATGCCGGGCCGCACCCCGCGGCCGGCCGGTCCGGGCGGTGGCGCTCGTGGCGGCCCCGGCGGCGGCGCTCGTGGCGGCCCCGGTGGCGGCGGTCGTCCCGGCGGCGGTGGCGGCGGTTTCCGCCCCGGTGGCGGCGGCGGTGGCGGTGGCTTCCGCGGCGGTCCCGGTGGTGGCGGCGGCGGTGGCGGCTTCCGTCCCGGTGGCGGCACCGGTGCTCCTGCCGGCGGTGGCGGTGGCTTCCGCGGTGGCGGCGGCGGTCGTGGCGGCCCCGGTGGCCGTGGCGGTACCGCGGGTGCCTTCGGGCGTCCCGGTGGCCCCTCGCGCAAGGGTCGCAAGTCGAAGCGGCAGAAGCGCCAGGAGTACATGGACAACATGCAGGCGCCCAGCGTCGGCGGCGTCCGCCTGCCCAAGGGCAGCGGCGAGACGATCCGGCTGCCGCGTGGTGCCTCGCTGACCGACTTCGCCGAGAAGATCGACGCCAACCCGGCTTCGCTGGTGCAGGTGCTCTTCCACCTCGGCGAGATGGTCACGGCGACGCAGTCGGTGTCCGACGACATCCTGGAACTGCTCGGCGGCGAGATGAACTACAACGTTCAGGTCGTCAGCCCCGAGGAGGAGGACCGCGAGCTCCTCGAGACCTTCGACATCACCTACGGTGAGGACGAGGGTGGCGAGGAAGACCTGCAGGTCCGGCCGCCGGTCGTGACCATCATGGGTCACGTCGACCACGGTAAGACCCGCCTGCTGGACACGATCCGGAAGACGAAGGTGCGCGAGAGTGAAGCCGGTGGCATCACCCAGCACATCGGCGCCTACCAGATCGAGACCGAGCTCGAGGGCACGCCGCGGCTGATCACCTTCATCGACACCCCGGGTCACGAGGCGTTCACCGCCATGCGTGCCCGTGGTGCGAACTCGACGGACATCGCGGTGATCGTGGTGGCCGCCGACGACGGGGTCATGCCGCAGACGGTCGAGGCGATCAACCACGCGCAGGCCGCCAAGGCGCCGATCGTGGTCGCGGTCAACAAGATCGACAAGGAAGGCGCCAACCCGCAGAAGATCCGCCAGCAGCTCACCGAGTACAACCTGGTCGCCGAGGAGTACGGCGGCGACACGATGTTCGTGGACATCTCCGCACGGGAGAACATCAACATCGACGGGCTGCTCGAGGCGATCCTGCTGACGGCCGACGCCGCACTGGACCTCCGGGCCAACCCGGACATGGAGGCCCAGGGTGTCGCGATCGAGGCACACCTCGACCGCGGCCGCGGCCCGGTGGCCACGGTGCTGGTGCAGCGAGGCACGCTGCGCGTCGGCGACTCCGTCGTCGCGGGCGACGCCTACGGCCGCGTCCGCCGCATGGTGGACGAGCACAACGTGGACGTCACCGAGGCGCTGCCCTCGCGTCCCGTCCAGGTCATCGGGTTCACCTCGGTGCCGGGCGCGGGCGACACCTTCCTGGTGGTCGACGAGGACCGCGTCGCCCGACAGATCGCCGAGCGCCGCTCCGCTCGCACCCGCAACGCGCTCAACGCGTCGCGCCGCAAGCGGGTCAGCCTCGAGGACCTCGACTCCGCCTTGAAGGAGACGAGCAGCCTCAACCTGATCATCAAGGGTGACAACTCGGGTACCGTCGAGGCGCTCGAGGCGGCACTGCTCCAGCTGGACGTCGGCGACGACGTCGAGCTGCACGTGGTGCACCGCGGTGTCGGTGGCGTGACCGAGTCGGACATCGACCTGGCGACCGCGTCCGACGCGATCGTGCTCGGGTTCAACGTCCGGGCCCAGGGCAAGGCGACCGAGCGGGCCACCCGCGAGGGCGTCGACGTCCGGTACTACACGGTCATCTACCAGGCGATCGACGAGATCGAGCAGGCCCTGAAGGGCATGCTCAAGCCGGAGTACGAAGAGGTCGAGCTGGGCCGCGCGGAGGTTCGCGAGGTCTTCAAGTCCTCCAAGATCGGCACGATCGCGGGTTGCCTGGTCATGTCCGGCGAGATCCGGCGCAACGCCAAGGCGCGCCTGCTCCGCGACGGCACCGTCGTGGCCGAGAACCTGCCCGTCAGCTCGCTGCGGCGGTTCAAGGACGACGTGGTCGAGGTCCGTGAAGGGTACGAATGCGGTCTGACGCTGGGTTCGTACAGTGACATCAAGGTCGACGACGTGATCGAGACCTATGAACAGCGGGAGAAGCCCCGTGCGTGAGTGACCGGTCCGGGGTGCGCTGTACACGGCGCACCCCGGACCGTGCCTCGCGGCACAACTTCATTGCCTATGTACGTCGGAGCTCTCGAGCTCGACATCCTGCTCGACGACATTCATTCGTTGAAGCAGAAGAGATCCGTGATCAAGCCGGTCGTGGCGGAGGTGCGCAAGCGCTTCGCCGTCTCGGTGTCCGAAGCCGGTCACCTCGACCTGCACCGGCGAGCCCTGATCGGGGTGGCCGTGGTCGCCGCGGGTGGCGAACACGTCCGGGACGTGCTCGACTCGTGCGAGCGGTTCGTGGCCTCGCGACCGGAGTTCGTCCTGCTGTCGGCACACCGCCGGCTGCTGGGTCCGGACGACTAGACCGGAGAACAGTTCAGAAGGAGACACCTCCCATGGCCGATCCTGCTCGGGCTCGCAAGCTCGCCAAGCGGATCTCGCAGATCGTGGCGTCGGCGATCGAGCACGACGTCAAGGATCCGCGGCTCGGTGCCGTGACCATCACGGACACGAAGATCACCGCGGACCTGCACGACGCCACGGTGTACTACACGGTGCTGGGTGAGAGCCTCGACTCGGCGCCGGACTTCGCGGGTGCCGCGGCGGCCCTGGAGTCCGCCCGGGGCGTCCTGCGCACCAAGGTCGGGCAGGGCACGGGGGTCCGCTACACCCCGACCCTCACCTTCGTCGCCGACAGCATCCCCGACGACGCACGCCGCATCGAAGAACTGCTCGCCAAGGCCCGTGAGGCCGACGCCGAGGTGGCCCGCCGGGCCACGGGCGCCCAGCACGCCGGCGACGCGGACCCGTACAAGGCCCCGCGTGAAGACGAGGACGAGGACGACCTCGCCGAAGCCGAAGAGGAGACCCGAGGCTGAACCGCTCCGGAGGATCCCCGACATCCCACGACGCGGCGCGCTGTTCGGTGGCGCCGCGCCGTTCGTCGCCACCTCCTCCGGGCGCTCCGCCCCGCTGGGTACGCCGCCCGCGCCTGCCCCGCCCACCAGCCCGCCGGCCCTGAACGCACGACGTTCGGGGCCGGCGGTTTTTTGTCCGGTCAGTCCGCCGGCCGCGTGGCGGTCACGGCGGCGGTCAGCGCTTTCAGCAGGTCCACCGCCTGGGGCCGCAGCTCGGCCGGCAGCAGGTCCCACGCCGCGCGCTGGTTGTCGCGCAGGCGGGTGCGGGCGCGGTCCCAGTGGGCGCGGCCGCGGTCGGTGAGGCCGACGACGACCCGGCGGTCGTCGCGGGCGTGCGGGGTGCGGCGGACCAAACCGGCGGACTCCAGCGCCTTCACCGAGCGCGTGACGGTGGGCTGGGCGAGCTTCGCCTCCTGCGCGAGCTCGCCGATGGTCATGGCGCCGAGACGGGCCAGGGGAGTCACGAGCTGGGCCTGCGAGTCGCTGAGGGCGGAGGCGGCCGCGGCCTGCGCGTCGAGGCGGGCGCGGTTGGTGCGCATCGCCGAATAGAGCGCGTTGCAGACGTCGGCGAATCGGTCGACGTCGGTGTCGGCGGGTTCGGAAGACCCGGAGGGCACGGTCACCCGGAAAGATTAGATCACCGAAGTACATAGCATGCTATCTATCAGTCCACGGAACCGAGGGGAGACGCAGCATGGTCCGCAAGATCGCCCTCGAGGAACACTTCGGCACTGCCGATCCCGACATCGTCGAGCAGTCGCGCGAGCACTTCACCGAGCAGACGTGGCCGCCGCATCGCCGCCGGTTGCTGGACGTCCAGGACGAGCGCCTGAGGCTGATGGACGAAGCCGGCATCGAGATCGTCGTGCTTTCCTTGCTGGCGCCCGGAATCCAGGGCCTGCCCGACCGCGCGCAGGCCGTGGACTGGGCGCGCCGCACCAACGACGTCGCCGCGCGGCACGTGGAGCCGAGACCGGATCGCCTCGCCGCGTTCGCCGCGCTTGGCGTTGCAGGACCCCGAAGAAGCCGTCGTCGAGCTGCGCCGCGCGGTGACCGAACTCGGGTTCAAGGGCGCGCTGGTGAACGGGTTCTCCGAAGTGGACGGTGACCGGATCGCCTACCTGGACGAGCCGCGGTACCGGCCGTTCTGGGCGGCCGTCGAAGACCCGGGCGTGCCCGTGTACCTGCACCCGCGCGATCCGCTGCCGCGGGACAGCCGGATGCTCGAAGGTCACCCGTGGCTCTACGGCTCGGCGTGGGGTTTCTCGATCGAAACCGGCACGCACGCGTTGCGGCTCATGGCCAGTGGCCTGTTCGACGAGCACCCGGGTGTGCAGGTGATCCTCGGGCACCTGGGCGAGCTGCTGCCGTTCAACATCTGGCGCACCGACCACCGGCTCAAGGTCAAACCCGCCGGCATCCCGGCGCGCAAACCCTTGCGCGAGTACCTGTGCGAGAACTTCCACGTCACCACGAGCGGCAACTTCGCCACGCCCGAGCTGCTGTTCACGATCGACGAGATCGGGGCCGACCGCGTGCTGTTCTCCGCGGACCATCCGTTCGAGTCGATGGGCGAGGCCGCCACGTGGTTCGACGCGCTGGACCTCGACCGCGAGGTGCACGAGAAGATCACGGAAGGCAACGCGCGCAAGCTCCTCGGCCGCTGACCGCGAAGGATGGTCAGACGGGCTTGGCCGCCACCACGAGGTCGCGCTCGATCGCCTGGTCCACGCGGTGGGCGAACTCCTCGTACGGCCCGCCTTCGCGCACGTCGAGGCCGGCTCGCGCGAGCACCGCGACGAGCTCTTCGCGCGGCAGGACGTTCAGGTTCCAGGAGATCCCGAGCGCCCCGCCCGGGCGGAGCACGCGCGTCCACACGGGAACGGCCGCCGCCAGCAGGTCGCGCGGGCTGCGCGCGAGGCTCGCGTCCTGCGTGCGGTGGCTGCCGTGCTGCACGCCGTACGGGGCGTCGGTCACGATCACGTCCACCGAGTTCGCCCGCAGGAGCTCGTCGGTGGTGAGGGTGTCGGCGTTGAAGTAGGTGAGCCGGCGCGTCTGGCCGCCCTTGTAGTCGTCCTTGTCGAACGCGTACTCGACGTCGAGGCGGCGCCCGAGGCGGACCTTGTTGCGCCGCAGCTGCCCCGAGTCGGCGGTGTGCTTCACGCGCTTGGTGCGCAGCCAGGTCTTGAGGAACTGCTCGTAGGCCTCGAAGTCCTTGCCGTCCACGTCGAGGCCGGTGGCGTCGAAGCCGTACATCACGGCCTGGTTGAGCGTGGTGCCGCGCCCGCACAGCGGGTCGAGCAGCGTCCGCGGGCGCTCGAGCCACCCGGCCGGGTCGGCGGTGGCGAGCAGGGTGACGTTGAGCAGCAGCTTCGTGAACTGCTCATTGGTCTTGCCCGCGTACTTCTGGATCGTCAGCAGGTCCGAGTCGGTCTTCGCCAGCGGCCGCACCAGGACGGGGCGCAGCACGCCGTCGCCCAGCTCGAACAGGGCGTAGAGGGAGGACAGGTTGGACAGCAGCGCGACGTCCGGCTCGGTCAGGGGCGCCGGTGTCGCGAACTTGACGTAGCCCACGCCGCCGAGCTCCACCTCCTCGGCCGCCGACAGCTCGGCGGACAGCCCGGCCGCGCCGAACACCGCCAGCTCGGCTCGCAGCAGCGCGGGCGACGAGGCGGCGTAGACCCGGTTGGCGGACGGGTGAACGAGGATCGCGTACTCAGGCATCCCGCAGAGCGTAGCGTGACGCACTGTGACAGCTACTTTGGCGCAGGACATCGAAGCCGCCGCCGCCCTGCTCACCGGGGCCACCGACGTGACGCTGCTGGGCCACGTGCGCCCGGACGCCGACGCACTCGGCAGCGCACTGGCCCTCGGCCACGTGCTGCACCGGCGCGGCGCCCGTGTGCGCGTGTCCTTCGGCGAGCCCGACGAAGCCCCGGAGACCTTGACCTGGCTCGACGTCGACGGGCTCCTGACCCGCCCGGACGAACTGCCCGCGTCGGAGCAGCTGCTGGTCGCGCTCGACACCCCGGTGCCGGCGCGGCTGGGCCGGCTCGCCTCGCGCGTCGACGCCGTCCGAGCCGCCGGGGGCGCCGTGCTGGTCGTGGACCACCACGCCACCAACGCGTTCTACGGCACGCACCACGTGGTCGACGAGGCCACCGAGGCGACGGCGGTGCTCGTCGCGCAGATCATCGAGGCCATGGGCGTCGAGCTGGACGAGCCGGCCGCGCGCTGCCTGTACGCGGGGATCGTCACGGACACCAGCGGGTTCCGCCGTGCCCGCCCCGAAACCCACCGGATCGCCGCGCGCCTGCTGGAGGCCGGCGTCGACCCGACGGAGGTCGCGCGCCGGATCGTGGACGACCACCCGTTCGCGTGGCTGCCGATGCTCTCGGCGGTGCTGTCGGAAGCGGAGCTGGAGCCGGAGGCCGCGCAGGGCTTCGGGTTCGTGCACGCGGTGGTGCGCTCGGCCGTGGCCGCGAGCGTGCGGCCGGAAGAGGTGGAGTCGGTGATCGACGTGGTCCGCGCGACGCGCGAGGCCGGCGTCGCGGGGGTGCTGAAGGAGTTCGCGCCCGCCGCGCGGGGTTCCGTGTGGACGGTCTCGCTGCGGTCCGCGGGCCGGGTCGACGTGTCGGCGGTGGCCTCGGAGTTCGGCGGTGGCGGGCACCGGATGGCCGCGGGCTGCACGATGGAGGGCACGTCGGACGACGTGCTGGCGCGGCTGCGGGACGCGCTGGGCAGGGCGCCCCTGCTGGGGAACCGGAGTGCCTGAACCCGTCCGGTTCGACGACGAGTTCCTGGCCGGCCCGATGTGCACGTAGGCCCGGCTGCGCGCCCCGTGCACCGCGCGGAGTCGCCCGACGGCGCGCCGATCTGGCTGGTCACGCGCTACGCCGAGGTCAAAGCCGGCCTCGGCTCCTGCTGGAAAAGAGGCACTCGTCGGGCGGCTACCGCGGCCTCGCGCTGCCGCCGGCGCTCGACAAGAACCTGCCCAACCTCGACGCCGCCGGGCGCACCCGCCTGCGCCGGCTGCTCGGGCGCGCTTTCACGCCATGCCACGTCGCGTCGAGGCGCTGCGGCCGGCGGTCGCGCGCATCACCCCGGACCTCACCGACGACGAGCTGCTCAGCGCCGCGTTCCTGCTGCCGGCGGGGTACGAGAACGTGGCGCACGTGCTTGGCAACGGCCTGCACGAGCTGCTCACGGGTCCGGCGCCGCGCTCGGCGCCCGCGGTGTCCTTTGTGGACGAGATCCCGCCCCACGCCTCCCCGGTCCAGCTCGCCCTCGCCTCCGCCCACCGTGACGGCACGGTGGGCGGCGACCCGGACACCTTCGACGCCGATCGTCCGGACAACCTCCACCTCGCCTTCGGCCATGGCCCGCACGTCTGCCTCGGCGCGCCCCTGGCCCGCCTCGAGCTGAAGATCGGCTTCGACACCCCTTTTCACCGCTACCCGGCGATGACCCCGGCGGGCGACCCGGTGTGGCGCTCGTCGTTCCGCAGCCGTGGGCCGGCCACTCTGCCGGTGATCCTGCGCTTGACGTCCGGATGGTTTCGCGGGCGGCGGTGGGGGTTGGCTCGCCCGCGGCGCTCGGCCGCCGTGGGCGGATGGCTGGGGCTTGCGGCCCTCGCGTGCTCCGCTGCGGCGGCGTTGCCGGTTCTGCCGAGCGCGGGTCGGGCAGCCGTGGGCCGACCACTGTGCCGGTGATCCTGCGCGCTTGACGTCCGGAATGTCGGCCGCGGTCGTTACGCTCCCCGGGTGCCTGACGAAGCCCCGCCTGCCCCGCCCCTGAGCTCCGAAGACCGGATCCCCGCGCGCCGCGTGCTCGGGCTTGCCGTGCCCGCGCTGGGGGTGCTGGCGGCGGAGCCGTTGTACGTGCTGGTGGACACCGCGGTGGTGGGGCACCTCGGTGCGCTGCCGCTGGCGGGGCTGGCGCTGGGCGGGGTGGTGCTGTCACAGATCTCCACGCAGCTCACGTTCCTCTCCTACGGCACGACCTCGCGCACCGCGCGGCTGCACGGCGCCGGGCGGCGGCGGGACGCGGTGAGCGAAGGCGTCCAGGCCACGTGGCTCGCGGTGCTGGTGGGGCTGGTGCTGCTGGTGGCGGGCCAGCTGCTGGCGGGGCCGATCGCCCGGGCGCTGTCGGGCAGTGACGAGATCGCGGCGGCGGCCGTGTCGTGGCTGCGGATCGCGCTGTTCGGGGCGCCGCTGATCCTGGTCACCATGGCCGGCAACGGCTGGATGCGCGGCGTGCAGGACGCGGCGCGCCCGCTGCGGTACGTGCTGGCGGGCAACGGCATCTCGGCCGTCCTGTGCCCGGTGCTCGTCTACGTCGCCGGGCTGGGCCTGGAGGGCTCGGCGATCGCCAACGTGGTGGCGCAGGTGGTGTCGGCGTCGCTGTTCTTCGCGGCGCTGGTGCGCGAGCGCGTGCCGCTGCGGCCGGACTTCGGCGTGATGCGCGCGCAGCTGAGCCTGGGCCGCGACCTCGTGCTGCGCAGCCTGGCGTTCCAGGCGTGCTTCGTCTCGGCGGCGGCCGTGGCCGCGCGGACGTCGACGGAGGCCGTCGGCGCGCACCAGGTCGTGCTGCAGCTGTGGACGTTCCTCTCGCTCGTGCTCGACTCCGTCGCGATCGCGGCGCAGTCGCTCGTCGGCGCGGCACTGGGCGGGGGAGCCGAGCGGCAGGCGCGCGGCGTCGCGAACCAGATCGTCGCCTACGGGCTGGTGCTCGGCTGCGTCCTGTGCGTGCTCTTCGGCGCGTTGTGGAGCACGCTGCCGCACGCGTTCACGTCCGATCCGGGCGTGCTCGCCCAGATCCCGCACGCGTGGTGGTTCTTCGTGGCGCTGCAACCGATCGCGGGCGTGGTGTTCGCGCTCGACGGCGTGCTGCTGGGCGCCGGCGACGCCGCGTTCCTGCGCACGGCCACGCTCGTCAGCGCGGGCCTGGGGTTCCTGCCGCTGATCTGGCTGTCGCTCGCGTTCGGCTGGGGGCTTCTGGGCATCTGGACGGGCCTGTCGCTGTTCATGGTGTTCCGCCTCGCCGCCGTGCTGATCCGCTGGCGTTCCGGCCGCTGGGCGGTGGTCGGGGCCGTCCGCGGCGCCTGAGCCCCGTGCCAAGGTGGAGGCATGCGCTTCAGCCAGGTCGACGTCTTCACCGATGAGCTCACCCTCGGCAACGCACTCGCCGTGGTGCACGATGCCGAAGACCTCCCCGACGACGAGATGGCCGCGTTCGCGCGGTGGACCAACCTCAGCGAGACCACGTTCCTGCTCCCGCCGGCGCGCGCCGAGGCCGACTACCGCGTGCGGATCTTCACCGTCGAGCGCGAGCTGCCCTTCGCCGGGCACCCCACGCTGGGCTCGGCCCGCGCGTGGCTCGAAGCCGGCGGCACGCCGAAGGGCGAAGACCTCGTGCAGGAGTGCGGCGCCGGCCTGGTCCGCGTGCGGCGCACCGGGGAGCGGCTCGCCTTCGCCGCACCGCCGCTCACGCGCGGCGGCCCTGTCGCGCCCGAGGACCTCGCCGCCGTCCGGACGGCCCTGCGCCTGGCCGAGAGCGACGTCGTCGACGCGCAGTGGGCCGACAACGGTCCCGGCTGGCTCGCCGTCCTCCTCACCGACGCCGAGGCCGTCCTCGCGGTCGAACGCGACGTGGTGGCCCTCGGGAAGTACAAGGTCGGCGTCGTCGGACCGCACCCGGCCGGATCGCCCGCGGCGTTCGAGGTCCGGGCGTTCACGGGCCTGGTCGAGGACCCGGTGACCGGCAGCCTCAACGCCGCGATCGGCCAGTGGCTCATCGGCTCGGGCCGCGCGCCGGAGTCCTACGTGGCCGCGCAGGGCACCCGGCTCGGCCGGCGCGGGCGCGTGCACGTCGAGCGCGCGGACGGCGAGGTCTGGGTGGGCGGCGACACAGTGGTGGGAATCGCAGGCCGGGTGGCGCTGCGGTGAACGGGTGATGTGGCGAACCCCACCGAGATAACGGCTATGTTTCGAGCTTGCTGAGGCGATACAACGATCGAGGCGGCAGTGTCGTCGTCTTCCCCGACGACCGCTACCCGCAGGAGGAAACCTTGTCGCCCGGCCGCGCCACCGTCCGGTCCTGGCTCATCTGGCTCACCGCCGTGTTCGTGTACCTGCTCGCCGTGTTCCACCGCACCTCGTTCGGGGTCGCGGGCCTGGAAGCGGCGGACCGGTTCGGCGTCGGCGCCGCGGCGCTCGGCACGTTCACCGTGCTGCAGGTCGGGGTCTACGCCGCCATGCAGATCCCCACCGGCGTGCTCGTCGACCGCTACGGCCCCCGCCGCGTGCTCACCGCCGCCGTGCTCATCCTGGGGACCGGGCAGCTGCTGCTCGGTCTCGCCGAGAGCTACGGCGTCGGCCTGCTCGCCCGCGGCGTGCTCGGCCTGGGCGACGCGCTCACGTTCGTCAGCGTGCTGCGCCTGATCGCCGCCCACTTCCCGGCGCGGCAGTACGCGTTGATCACGTCCTTCACCTCGGCGGTCGGCTACATCGGCAACCTCGCCGCCACCGTGCCGCTCACCCTGCTGCTCGCCGGTCCCGGGTGGACGGTCACGTTCGTCTCGGTCGGCGCGCTCACCCTCCTGGTCTCGGTGCCGGTGGTGCTGCGCGTGCGCGACACCCCGATCGGCGTCCCCGAGCCCGAGCGCAAGCCGGTGAACCCGGCGCTGCTCGCGCGCCAGATCCGCGCCGCCTGGCGTGTGCCCGGCACCCGGCTCGGGTTCTGGACGCACTTCAGCACGATGTTCGCGCCCAACGTGCTCACGCTGCTCTGGGGCGTTCCCTTTCTCGTGGAGGGCCAAGGAGTCACGGCCGCCACGGCGAGCGCGATGCTGACCGTGTTCGTGTTCGGCTCCCTGGCCGGCGGCCCGGTGCTGGGCGCGGTGATCAGCCGCCACCCGGAGCTGCGGATGCCGATCGTCGGCGGGTACCTCGGTGCCGCCGCCCTGACGTGGGCCGTGCTGCTCGGCTGGAACGGGCACGTCCCGCTCGGGGTGCTCGGGCCCGCGTTCGCGCTGCTGTCGCTCGGCGGCCCGGTGTCGATGATCGGCTTCGCGCTGGCGCGGGACTACAACCCGATCGAGCGCGTCGGCACGGCGACCGGCCTCGTGAACGTCGCCGGGTTCGTGGCCACCACGGTCACCTCGCTCGTGGTCGGCGTGCTGCTGCAGTGGACGGGCGGGAACTTCCGCGTGTCGCTGCTGAGCATCGTGGTCGTGCTCGCGCTGGGCACGTGGCGGATGCTCGTGTGGTGGCGCCGCGCCAGGGCGCACGTGTTCGCCGCCGAAGCACGCGGCGAGGACGTCCCGGTGCGGCTCACGCGCCGGCGTTGGGACGGTGAGCTGCCGGCCGAAGCCGCGGCCGTCGCCGCCTGACAGGTGCTCGCCGGTCCGAACCGGACGTCTCGATAGGGTTCGCCCCGTGTCTCGCCCGAAAGAACCGCGCCGCCCCGCTCCGCCGCCCGGTCTGCTCATCGTCGACAAACCGGCCGGAATGACGTCGCACGACGTCGTCGCCAGAGCGCGCCGGATCATGGGCACCCGCAAGGTCGGCCACGCCGGCACGCTCGACCCGATGGCCACCGGCGTGCTGGTGCTCGGCATCGAGCGCGCCACCAAGCTGCTGGGCCACCTGGCGCTCGACCGCAAGACCTACCTCGCGACGCTGTCGCTGGGCAGCTCCACCACCACCGACGACGCCGAGGGCGAAGTGCTCGCCGAGGGCGACCCGGCCGCGCTCGCGAAGATCACGGACGAACAGCTCGCCGCCGGCGTCGCCGAGCTCACCGGCGACATCCAGCAGGTGCCCAGCGCCGTGAGCGCCGTGAAGATCGACGGCAAGCGCGCCTACGCACGGGTACGCGCGGGGGAGGACGTGGTGCTCCCGCCGCGGCCCGTGACCGTCTACCGCTTCGACGTGCTGGCCACGCGCCGCGAGGACGACCGGATCGAGCTCGACGCCGTGGTCGAGTGCTCGTCGGGCACCTACGTGCGCGCGCTGGCCCGCGACCTCGGCGCCGGGCTCGGCGTCGGCGGGCACCTGCTCGCGTTGCGGCGCACCACGGTCGGGCCCTTCACGCTCGCCCGGGCGCGCACGCTGGAGAAGCTCGAGGAGACGCCCGAGCTGTCGCTGGACCTCGACGCCGCCGTCGCCGCGGCCTTCCCGCGCCGCGACGTCGACGCCGCCGAAGCGCAGGCCGTGCGCCACGGCCGGGCCATCCCGGCGGCCGGCATCGACGGGACCTACGGCCTCTTCGCGCCCGACGGCCGCGTGCTCGCCCTGGCCGCCGACACCGAGGGCGTGGCCCGGTCGGTGGTGGTCCTGCTGCCCGCATAGGGTGGTCGCGGTTGGGCGAGAGACCGGCGCGGGGAGAGTTGACGACAGTGCAGCGGTGGCGTGGCCTCGGGGATCTCCCGGGCGGCTGGGGACGGTGCGTGGTCACCATCGGCGTGTTCGACGGCGTGCACCGCGGGCACCAGGTGCTCATCTCGCGCACGGTGCGCGCGGCGGCCGAGCGCGGCGTGCCGAGCGTGGTGCTCACGTTCGACCCGCACCCGTCGGAGGTCCTGCGCCCGGGCAGCCACCCGGCGCAGCTGACCACGCTGCGGCGCAAGGCCGAGCTCGTGGAGGAGCTGGGCGTCGACGTGTTCGCCGTGCTGCCCTTCACCCTCGAGCTCTCGCGCCTGTCACCGCACGAGTTCGTGCACGAGGTGCTGGTGGACCGGCTGCACGCCGCCGCCGTGCTGGTGGGCGACAACTTCACCTTCGGCGCCAAGGCCGCGGGCGACGTCACGCTGCTGCGCAAGCTCGGCAGCCGCTTCGGTTTCGTGGCCTACGGCGCGGAGCTGCAAGGCCGTTCGCTCGCCGACGACCGCGTCGCCAACGACATCACCTTCTCCTCCACGTACGTGCGCTCGTGCATCGACGCCGGCGACGTGGTGGCCGCGGCCGACGCGCTCGGGCGCCCGCACCGGCTCGAGGGCATCGTCGTGCGCGGCGACGGCCGGGGCCACGACCTCGGGTACCCGACCGCGAACCTGTCGACGCCGCGGTTCGCCGCGGTGCCCGCCGACGGCGTCTACACAGCGTGGTTCACCCGCCTGTCGGACCCGGGCCGGCGGCTGCGCGCCGCGGTGTCGGTGGGCACGAACCCGACGTTCTCGGGCCGCGAGCGCACGGTCGAGGCGTTCGTGCTCGACGTCGACGAGGACTTCTACGGCCAGCACGTGGCGCTGGACTTCGTCACGCGGTTGCGCGACCAGGAGCGGTTCAGTCAGTCCGAGCAGCTCGTGGAGCGGATCGACGACGACGTGGCACGCACCCGCGAGGCGCTGGGCGCCGAAGACTGACGTCGTTCCCCCGGACGGGGCCCGCCCGGGGGCGGAATGGGCGGTTCCGGCCGCCCGGCCGCGGGTCCGGTGGCAAGATGCTCACGGGCGGGTGAAGCGGTCCGGACACGCCGGTCCGGCCGGACGAGGGGACCAAGGGGAGCGGAACTGGTGGAGGACCACAAGATCGTCCAGCGGAACGTCGCGCTGCAGCGGGAGTGGTACGGCGAACCGCTGGGTGACCGGGTGCGCCGGCTCGTCGTGGCCTTCGACATCTCGCAGGCCTACCTCGCCGAGGTCCTCGGCATCAGTGCCCCCATGCTCAGTCAGGTGATGAGCGGCCGGCGCGCCAAGATCGGCAACCCCGTGGTGCTCGCCCGCATGATCATGCTGGAGCGCAAGATCCTCGTGCCCGACGTCGCGGCGGGCAACCGCGACGCGATGCAGGCGGCACTGGAGGACGTGCGCGACTCGCGGCCCACGGTCGGGCGCGACAACATCCCGGTCGGCTCCGACGAGCGGCTCGTGCTCGCCGCGCTGCGCGAGGTCGCCGAGGAGGAGGATCTCACCGAGGCCGCGAAGCGCCTCGACGACGACTTCCCGATCCTCGCCGAGCTCCTGCGCCGCGCCGGGGCCAGCCACTAGCCGCGTGCGGCTGTTCACGGCGCTGCGCCCGCCGCCCGACGTCGTGGCCGCGGTGGCGCTGTCTCTGGGCGAATCCCTCGGCGAACCCGGTCCCGGCCTGCGCTGGTCGCCGCCGGCGGACTGGCACGTCACGCTCGCGTACTACGGCGAAGCCGACCCGGAAGAACGGGCCGCCGAGCTCGTTCCCGCGCTGGCCGGCCGGCCGCCCGTCGACGTCCGGCTGACCGGTCCGGGAACCTTTCCCGGCGTGCTGTGGTTGGGCGTCGCGGGGGAGGGCCTGACGCGGCTCGCGGAAGCGGCCGGCGCGGACCAGGAGGAGCGGCCGTACCGGGCGCACCTCACGCTGGCGCGGTACGCGCGCGACCGCCGGGGCGCGGCCGAACCGTGGACGCGGCGGCTGGCCGGGTTCTCCAGCCGCGAGTGGACCGCCGGCGAGGTGGTGCTCATGGGCAGCACCGGCACGGCGGGCCCGCGCTACCGGGAGCTGCGGACATTCCCGCTGAGTCCTGCCGGAACGTGAACCGCGCCGGAAGGCACTGATCACACGGCTGGTAGCCTTGACAATCGGGTCCGGCTGCAGTCCGTGGCGGCCGAGACCGACTACCCGGCCGCGCAGCGCGGTGCGGGCCCCACGGCACTGATTCAATGAGGAGCAACACCAGTGGCGCTGTCCACCGATGAGAAGAAGTCGATCCTGGCCGAGTACGGCGTGCACGACTCGGACACCGGATCCCCCGAGGCCCAGGTCGCGCTGCTGACCAAGCGCATCGTCGGCCTCACCGAGCACCTCAAGGCTCACAAGCACGACCACCACTCGCGTCGCGGGCTCCTGCTGCTGGTCGGCCGTCGCCGCCGGCTGCTGAACTACGTGATGAAGGTGGACATCGAGCGGTACCGGTCGCTGATCCAGCGGCTCGGCCTGCGCCGATAGCGTGACCCGAGGGGGAGTGACCGGTCCGGTCGCTCCCCCTCGGTGCCAGAAGAGAAGAAACGGCGCGAGCGCGCTGGAGGATCCGTCCGCCGGTCCTCGGTAGTGGTTCCCGGGTGAGAAGACTGCGAAGTCCCGGGAGCTTCGATCGAAGACCGGCCTCATTCCTCGAGCGTCCGCGGGCGAACCGGGTCCCAGGGTGGGAGACTCGCGCCGGACGAAGCACAAAAGAGGAGATACACCCTATGACCGACTCCACCGGAGTCACCGTGCACGAGACCGAAGCCGTGATCGACAACGGCCGGTTCGGCACCCGCACCGTGCGTTTCGAGACGGGCCGCCTGGCCAAGCAGGCCGCCGGCTCCGTCGTCGCGTACCTCGACGAAGAGACCATGCTGCTCTCGGCCACCACGGCGTCGAAGCACCCGAAGGAGCACTTCGACTTCTTCCCGCTGACCGTGGACGTCGAGGAGCGCATGTACGCCGTGGGCCGCATCCCCGGCGCGTTCTTCCGCCGTGAGGGCCGCCCGTCGACCGACGCGATCCTCACCGCCCGCCTGATCGACCGCCCGCTGCGCCCGTCGTTCACCGACGGTCTCCGCAACGAGATCCAGGTCGTCATCACCGTCCAGAGCCTCAACCCGGACGACCCGTACGACGTGCTGGCGATCAACGCCGCGTCGGCGTCCACGCAGATCGCGGGCCTGCCGTTCTCCGGCCCGGTCGGCGGCGTGCGCGTCGCCCTGATCGAGGACCAGTGGGTCGCGTTCCCGACCTGGTCGCAGCTGGAGAAGGCGACCTTCAACATGGTCGTCGCGGGCCGCATCGTCGGTGACGACGTCGCGATCATGATGGTCGAGGCCGAGGGCACCGAGCACACGCTCGATCTGATCGCCGCCGGCGGCAAGGCGCCCGACGAGGCCGCCGTGGCCCAGGGCCTCGAGGCCGCGAAGCCGTTCATCCGCGTGCTGTGTGAGGCGCAGCAGCGCCTGGCCGCCGACGCCGCGAAGCCGACCGGCGACTTCCCGCTGTACCCGGCCTACCAGCCGGACCTCTACGAGGCCGTCGCCGCGATCGCGACCGACGACCTGGCGAAGGCGCTGACCATCGCCGGCAAGCAGGACCGCGACGCCGCGACCGACGCCGTGAAGGCGACGGTCCTGGACAAGGTCGGCCTGGGCGAGGGCGAGGCCTTCGAGGGTCGCGACGGCGAGGTCGGCGGCGCGTTCAAGGCGCTGACCAAGAAGATCATGCGCAATCGCGTGCTCACCGAGAAGATCCGCATGGACGGCCGCGGCCTGACCGACATCCGGTCGCTCTCGGCCGAGGTCGCCGTGATCCCGCGGGCGCACGGCTCGGCCCTGTTCGAGCGCGGCGAAACCCAGATCCTGGGCGTCACCACGCTGAACATGCTCCGCATGGAGCAGCAGATCGACTCGCTCTCCCCGGAGACGACCAAGCGCTACCTGCACCACTACAACTTCCCGCCGTTCTCCACCGGTGAGACCGGCCGCGTCGGCTCGCCGAAGCGGCGCGAGATCGGCCACGGCATGCTCGCCGAGCGCGCCCTGGTCCCGGTGCTGCCGAAGCGCGACGAGTTCCCGTACGCGATCCGCCAGGTCTCCGAGGCGCTGGGCTCCAACGGCTCGACCTCGATGGGTTCGGTCTGCGCGTCCACGATGGGCCTGTTCAACGCCGGCGTGCCGCTGAAGGCGCCGGTCGCGGGCATCGCGATGGGCCTGGTGTCCGACGAGGTCGACGGCGAGACGCGCTACGTCGCGCTGACCGACATCCTCGGCGCCGAGGACGCACTGGGCGACATGGACTTCAAGGTCGCCGGCACCAAGGACATCATCACCGCGCTGCAGCTCGACACGAAGCTCGACGGGATCCCGTCCGAGGTTCTCGCGGCCGCGCTGAAGCAGGCGAAGGACGCTCGCCTCACCATCCTGGAGGTCATCGCCGAGGCGATCGACGGCCCGGACGAGATGAGCCCGTACGCCCCGCGCGTCACCTCCGTGAAGATCCCGGTCGACAAGATCGGCGAGGTCATCGGCCCGAAGGGCAAGATGATCAACTCGATCACCGAGCAGACCGGTGCCGACATCTCCATCGAGGACGACGGCACGATCTACGTGGGTGCGGCCGACGGCCCGTCGGCGGAGTCGGCGATCGACCTGATCAACGCGATCGCCAACCCGCAGCTGCCGAAGGTCGGCGAGCGCTTCCTGGGCACCGTGGTGAAGACGGCCGCGTTCGGCGCGTTCGTCTCGCTGCTGCCCGGCAAGGACGGCCTCGTCCACATCTCGAAGCTGGGCAACGGCAAGCGGATCGCCAAGGTCGAGGACGTGGTCAACGTGGGCGACAAGCTCCGCGTCGAGATCGCCGACATCGACAACCGCGGCAAGATCAGCCTGATCGTGGTCAAGGAGGACGACGCCGCCGACGCCAAGCCGGCCGAGGGCGCCGACAAGGCCGACGCCGACACGGCTGACGCCAAGTAAGGCACGTCCTTCGTTCTGAATTGAAGAAGTCCCGTCGAAGGCCTCCTCGCGGACCCGCGCGAGGAGGCCTTCGCGGCATCGTGAGTAAGGAACGCATGGCACGGCAGGTTTCCGGGCACGAGCAGCCCGTCGGCAGCACCCGCACGCTCGAGTCCACTCCGGACGGTGCGATCGTCAGGCGGAGCGTGCTCCCCGGCGGTCTGCGGGTGATCACCGAGTACGTCCCGGCTTCGCGCTCGGCCACCGTGGGGCTGTGGGTCGGCGTCGGGTCGCGCGACGAGCCGCTCGCCGTCGCGGGGGCCGCGCACTACCTGGAACACCTGCTGTTCAAGGGAACCGCCAACCGGGACGCCACGCAGATCGCCGAGGAGATCGACGCCGTCGGCGGCGAGTTCAACGCGTTCACGGCCAAGGAACACACCTGCTACTACGCGCAGGTGCTCGACGCCGACCTGCCGCTGGCCATGGACCTCGTGACCGACGTGGTGTTCGAGGCGCTGTGCACCGACCGCGACATGGACACCGAGCGCAGCGTGGTGCTCGAAGAGATCGCGATGCGCGACGACGACCCCGAGGACCTGCTGCACGAGACGTTCGTGGGCGCGATCCTCGGCGACCACCCGCTCGGCCGGCCGGTGCTGGGCACCGAGAAGTCCATCACGGAGATGTCGCCCGCGGCGTTGCGCGGCTTCTACAAGCGCCGCTACACGATGCCGCGGATGGTGCTCGCGGTCGCCGGGAACATCGAGCACAACCAGGTGCTTCGCCTGGTGCGCAAGGCTTTGGGCGATCGGCTCAACGGCGCGGGTGTCCCGGTGCCGCCGCGGGCCGGCCGCGCGCGCATCCAGACCCTGCCGAAGCTGGCGCTGCACACCGACGACACCGAGCAGGCGCACGTGATGCTCGGGATGCGGTCGCTGCCGCGTCACGACGAGCGCCGCTTCGCGCTGTCGGTGCTCAACGCGGCGCTGGGCGGCGGCATGAGCTCGCGGCTGTTCCAGGAGATCCGGGAGCGGCGCGGGCTGGCCTACCAGGTGTACTCGTCGGTGGCGAGCTACGCCGACAGCGGGCACCTGGCCGTGTACGCCGGCTGCCAGCCGGAGCGGCTCGGGCAGGTCGCGGGCGTGATCCGCGAGGTGCTCGACAGCGTCGCCGCCGACGGGCTGACCGACGCCGAGGTGGCGCGCGCCAAGGGGCAGCTGCGCGGCGGGCTCGTGCTGGGGCTGGAGGACACGTCGTCGCGCATGTCGCGCATCGGCAAGAACGAGCTGAACTACGGCCGTTACCTGGGGGTCGACGACACCGTGGCCCGCGTGGACGCGGTCACGACCGAAGAGGTGTGTGCGCTGGCTCGCACTCTGCTGCGCCGCCCCGGTGGGGTGTCGGCGGCGGCGGTCGTGGGGCCGTACGCTCACGCCGACGACCTGCCGGACGATCTGCACGAGGTGATCGCGTCATGACCGACTCCCCGATCCGCGTCGGCGTGCTGGGCGCGCGCGGCCGCATGGGTGCGACGGTGGTGAACGCCGTCGAGGGCGCCGCCGACCTGAAGCTGGTGGCCGCGCTCGACGCGGGAGACGACTTCGCGCCGCTGGGCGAGGCCCAGGTGGTGGTGGACTTCACCCACCCCGACGCCGTGATGGACAACCTGCGGTACTTGATCGAGCACGACCTGCACGCCGTGGTCGGCACGACCGGGTTCAGTGAGGAGCGGCTGGCGGAGGTGCGTTCGCTGCTGGCCGGGAAGCCTTCGCTGGGCGTGCTGGTCGCACCGAACTTCGCGCTGGGCGCGGTGCTGGCGATGCGGTTCGCGGCTCAGGCGGCGCGGTTCTACGCGTCGGCCGAGATCATCGAGCTGCACCACAACCGGAAGGCCGACGCCCCGTCGGGCACCGCTTCGCACACCGCGCGCATGATCGGCGAGGCGCGCGCGGCCGCCGGCCTGGAACCGGGTCCGGACGCCACGACGTCCGAACTGGACGGTGCCCGCGGCGCCCGCGTCGCCGAGGTCCCCGTGCACTCGGTGCGGCTGCCGGGATTGGTGGCGCACGAGGAGATCCTGTTCGGCGGCGAGGGGGAGACCCTGACCATCCGGCACGACTCGCTGGACCGCACGTCGTTCATGCCCGGGGTGCTGCTGGGTGTGCGTTCGGTGGTGTCGCGCCCCGGCCTCACGGTCGGCCTGGAGAACGTGCTCGACCTGTGAGGGCCCGCAACGTCGCGCTGCTGCTGACCGCGGCGCTGGTCGTGTACCTGGTCCTGCTCGCGGACCGGGCTGTGGAGCTGTTCGCCACCGGTTCGCCGGAGGGCATCGCGCTCGGGGTGGGCGTGTTCGTGCTGCCGGTGCTGGGCGTGTGGATCGTGGTGGCCACCTGGCGTTCCGGGCTGCAGATCCAGCGCCTCTCCCGCCGCCTCGACGCCGAAGGCGCCCTGCCCGACGTCTCGGACCTGCCCCGCCGCCCGTCGGGCCGCGTCGACCGCACCGCCGCCGACGCCTGGTTCGAGGCCCGCCGCGTCGAGGTCGAGGCCGCCCCCGACGACTGGCGCGGCTGGTACCGCCTCGCCTACGCCTACGACATCGCGGGCGACCGCCGCCGCGCCCGGGCGACGATGCGCAAGGCCGTGGAACTGGAAGCCGCCGACCGCTGAGGGGCTGGGCGGTGCCCGCCGGAGGTTGTGTCGCGCGCGTCGGCTGCCACCGCGGTCGCCGAAAAGCAGCGGTCGCCGCGAAACAGGGGTTGCCCACCCGCGGCGGGTGTGCCTGCGGTTCAGTGCATCCAGCCCGCGAGCAGCGCCGGTGACGCCGCGAGCAGGCTGAACCGCACCCATCGTCCGGCGAGCCCGGCAGCCACGAACGTGACCAGTCGCATGCGGACCATGCCCGCCAGCACGCTCGTCGCCATGAAGGGCGGGAGGCCGATGAGCGAGCTGGCGCCGTAGGTGCCCGCCATCCAGTGCGGGTGGCGTTGGCAGCGTTCGCGCAGGGCCTCGACCTTGGCGCGCAGCACCTTCGTGCGCCGGTGCCAGCGGTCGCGGCGGGCACTGGGCGGGCGTTCGCGGTGGAGGCGGTCGTGGAGGAAGCCGGGTAGCCGGATGGAGCCGCGCGCCGCGAGGAAGTACAGGAGCTTGCCGGCGATCTGCCCGACCGCCACGGCGGCGCCGAGCCACAGCCAGTGCGGGTTGTGCTGGCTCGCGCACAGGCCCACCACGAACAGCTCCGCGTTCACGACCGGCACGATCGCCGAGCCGAACGCGACACCGAGTGTCAGGAACAGCCAGCCCATCGTGCCTCCCCCCTGAAGTGAACCCCCGAAGTGATCCTCGTCATTCGAGGCTAGCAGTCGTCACGAAAAGGTCACGGGGGCTAACCCCCCTATTCCGGCGGGTGCCGACCCCAGAAGATCACCTGGACGTTCGGTTCAGGACACCTCGGCCTGCCACCATTCGGACGTGACCGACGTGCCCTTCGCCGATCGCTTCGCCGGGTTCTGCGCGGCCGTCGTCCGGGTCCTGCCCTTCGGGCTTTCGCGTCTCGTCGCGCCGAGCTTCCTCGGGTTCGTGATCATCAACGGGTTCACCTTCGGCGTCGACCTCGGCCTGCTGACGGTGTTCCACGGCGGCCTCGGCTGGCCGGTCTGGCTGGCGATCAGCGCGGCCTACGTGATCGCGTTCGGGCTCAGTTTCGTGCTCAACCGCGCGCTGAACTTCCGCTCGCACGCGCCGGTCGGGCGGCAGGCGGTGCTGTACGTGGTGGCGATCGGCGTGAACTACGCGGCGTTCCTGCTGGGCGTCGGCGCCGGGCTCGCCGCGCTGGGCCTGGAGTACCACCTGTCGCGGCTGGTCGCCGGAGCGTGCGAGGGCGTGTTCATGTACTCGGTGCTGCGCTGGGTCGTCTTCGCGAAGCGCGAAGAGCCCGCCGTCAGTGCGTGAGCTCCAGCTCCAACGTGCCGGTGAGGCGCACTTCGCGCAGCGTGCCGCGGCCGGTGTCGAGGGTACGGACGGTCCCGTCGGGCGCCCAGCCCGCGCGCCGGTAGAACCCGAGCGTCGGGTGGTCCGACTGCGCGACCCACGTGACGCCGCGGTCGAGCCCGTCCGAGCGCAGGTCGGCGGCGGCGGTGCCGAGCAGCCGGCCGGCGTGCCCGCGACGGCCCCAGCGCGGCTCGACGACGAGCGTCGCGATGAGCGCGGTCCTGGCCGCGTCGGGCGGCGCGGTGCCGTCGGCGGTGGCGATCTCGTCGGCGGGCGCGGGGCCGGCCACGCAGTAGCCGACGGCGAATTCGCCTTCCACCGCGAGGTAGACCCGCGTGCCGGGGAACTCGATGGTCTCGGCCCACGTGCCTTCGAGATCGGCGGCGTCGAGCGCGTCGATGGCCTCGGCGCCCAGCAGGTCGGTGTAGGCCGCCCGCCAGGTGAGGCGCTGGATGCGGGCGATCTCCGCGGCGTCGGACAGGCTCGCGGGACGGACTTCGGCGGCACTCACGCGGAGGAATCTACCGCCCGCCGTCGCGGAAACTGTCGGGGGCGGCTGGCACGATGGACCGACCATGCAGACGATCAGCCTTCAAGCGGCCCGCCGCACCGCGCTGGCCGCCCAGGGGTTCGCCGACGCGCGCCCCGCCGCGCCGCCCACCCGCCGGCACCTGGCCAAGGTGCTTTCGCGTGTCCAGCTGCTGCAGCTGGACTCCGTCAACGTCGCCGTGCGCGCGCACTACATGCCCGTGTTCTCGCGCCTGGGCGCCTACGACCAGGCGCTCGTCGACGACGCCGCCTGGACCGACACCGCACGCAAACCGCGGATGCTCGTCGAGTCGTGGGCCCACGAAGCGAGCCTGCTGCCCGTCGAAGACTGGCCGCTCCTGCGCTCCGGCGCCAAACGCGACGGCTGGTGGCGCAACTACACCAGCGTGGTCGAAACCGTGCCGGGCCTGATCGACGACGTGCTCGCCATCGTCAAGGAACACGGCCCGATCGGCGCGGGCGCCATCGAGAAGGCGCTCGAAGCGGAGGTCGCCGGGCGAGGGCCCGGCGCGTGGTGGGAACGCTCGGTGGTCAAGAAGGCGTGCGAGTACCTGTTCGGCCTCGGCCGCCTGTCCACGGGCACGCGCCGGTCGTTCGAGCGGCTCTACGACCTGACCGAACGGGTGGTGCCGCCGGCGGTTCTGTCCCGGCAGATGTCGGCGGAGGAAGGCGCTCGCGGCCTGATCGACCGCTCCGCGCGGGCTCTCGGCGTCGCCACGGAGACCGACCTGCGCGACTACTACCGGCTCGGCCCGGACGTCGCGCGCCAGGCCGTCGCCGAGCTGGTCGAAGAAGGCACCCTGGAACCCGTCCAGGTCCGCGACTGGCGCGGCATCGCCTACCGGCACACGGCCGCCCGCACTCCGCGGGCGGTGACCGGGCGGGCCCTCCTGTGCCCGTTCGACCCGCTCATCTGGGAACGCGCCCGCACCGAGCGGCTCTTCGGCTTCCGCTACCGCATCGAGATCTACGTGCCGGAACCCAAACGGCTCTACGGCTACTACGTTTTCCCGTTCCTGCTGGACGGCTCCCTGGTCGCCCGCGTGGACCTCAAGTCCGACCGCGCCGCCGGCGTGCTGCGCGTGCAGGGCTCCTTCGCCGAGGAGGGCGCCGACGTACCGCGGGTCGCCGACGAGCTGGCGGGGGAGCTGGCGCACATGGCGCACTGGCTCGGCTTGGACGGCGTGGCGGTCGGCCCACGCGGCGACCTCGCGGAGGCGTTGTCCCGCGCGGTGCGCTGACTGGCGCTTGATCTCCTTGCGGGGCAAGGATTTCGCGCCGGATCACCGGGGCGGCTGAAACCGCCGGGCCAGGTGTGGCACGTGGCGGCGGAACCCGTTTCTGCGGTCTGGCGGTGCCGTTGAGGCATGCGTTGTGTCGGATCGAGCCCGAATGCCCTGTCGCACAAGGACTTCGATCCCGAGCTGCGGATACGAAGCGGCGGGCCGGACCGGATGCCTCGGTCCGGCCCGCCGCCTCCCCCTTAGCCGGCCGCGCGGGTCACCACCGCGTTGCCCGTGCCGGTGCGGGCGCGCACACGCAGCGTGGTGCCCGCTTCGGGCGGCACGTCGGACACGTCCAGCTCGCTGTGAACGCGGCCCGCGGACGAGGCCAGCTCGACCTCGGCCGCGACGCCGCGGCGGATGCCCACGCGGACTTCGCCGGAGCCGGTGATCAGGTCGACCGAGCCGGAGGCCGCTTCGGCGACGGAGAGGTCGCCGCTGCCGGTGCGGGCCATGACTTCGCCCGCGACGGAGCCGAGCCAGACGTTGCCGGTGCCCGTGGCGAGGGTCGCGGAGCCCGAGACGGACGCCGCCTCGACCGAACCGCTGCCGGTGCGCAGCTGGAGGCCGGCGGGCGTCGGGCCGAGCTTCACGCGGCCCGTGCCGGTGCGCACGATGGCGGCGCCGTCGGCCTGTTCCAGCGTGACCTCGCCGGAGCCGGTGAGGATGTCGGCGCGCCCGGCGGTGCCGGTGACCGTGACATCGGCGGCGCCGGCGCGAACCTCCACATGGGAGCCCTTCGGCGCGTGCACGGTGACCGACACCGGCACGTTCCGCAGCTGCCACGCCTTCGCCGCCCGCACCACGAGCCGGTTGCCGGTCTTCTCGATGCGCGCCTGGCGCACCGCGTCGGCCGGCGAGGTGTCCGCGGTCACGCCCAGCTGGTCGCCGAAGCGCTCTCCGACCCATGACAGCAGGTTGTTCACACCACTGACCCACGGCGGCTGCTCGCCGGCGTCGTGCCGCAGCTCGACCCGCGCGCCGGACTCGCGGTCCAGCACCAGTTCCACGCGGCCGATCGTCACCCCGACGTCGAGCTCCAGCGGGCCGTCGGCCTCGAACTCCTGCGAACGCGCCAGCGGATTGTCCGAAGTGGACGAACCGGCGTCCGGATCCAGATCAGCCGAAGCGACAGCCTCCTCCGCCGCACCTGCGACGGCTTCCTCGGCGGCTTCGTCCCAGCCGGACTTGTCTTCACTCATCGTCGCTTCCCCGTTCTAGCTTTGGACCCAGCCGTGCAGCTTGGTCTCCGAGCGGCCGCCCTGGTGCCGCTGCTGGTGGTGCTGCGCCTGGCCGAGCGCCCCCTGCACGGCCTGGGCGACGAAGGTGTTGAGCGACACCCCCTGCGCGGCCGCCGCCTGCTCGGCCTGGCTCTTGATCTGCTCCACGAGCCGCAGCGTGATGCGCGAGATGTCCCCGCCGTCGATGGGCGGGGGCGGCGTGCGCGGCTGGTCGGTCCGCGCCGGCTCACCGGACTCCGGCGCGCCGGTCACGACCACGCGCACGTCGCGGCCGTCGAGCCGGACGTCCACGACCTGGCCCGGTAGGGCGGCGGTCACCTCCGCGGCGAGGTCGGCCAGCGCGTTCATCAACGTCAGCCGGGCCGCGGGTTCGAGTGCGGACGAAAGGAGGGCGGCCATGCGCCGGGTCTGCTCGTCCCCGGCGGAGGCCGTGTTCGCGAGGTCTTCGCGAAGGTTCGCGATGTACGGCGTCAGGTCCATGACGCCACTATGACGTCACCTATGGCGTCAGTCAAGCACCACGTGGTGTCTCGCCGTTGTCGAACAAACAAGCGGTTAGAGTGCGGGCCGGGAGCCGCAAGCGGGAGAGGGAGTGCTGACGTGGTCGAGACCGTGTCACCCAGAGTGCAGCTGGTCGCGAAAACGGAGTTCTTCCCGCCGGAGGACGTGCCGTGGACGACGGACGCCGACGGGGGACAGGCTCTGGCCGAGTTCGCCGGGCGCGCCTGCTACCAGTCGTGGAAGAAGCCGAACCCGAAGACGGCCACCAACGCCGGCTACCTCGACCACATCATCGAGGTCGGTCACCTTTCCGTGCTGGAGCACGGTTCGGTGAGCTTCTACATCACCGGCATCTCGCGCTCGCTCACCCACGAGCTGATCCGCCACCGCCACTTCTCCTACTCGCAGCTCTCGCAGCGCTACGTCCCCGAGCGCGAAGCGGCCTTCGTCGAGCCCGACGTGATCGCGAACGACCCCGAGCTGCACGAGAAGTTCCTCAAGGCCGCGCAGGCGAGCGCCGACGCCTACACCGAGCTGCTCGCCGGGCTCGAGGAGAAGTTCGCCGACGCGCCGAGCGCCACGCTGCGCCGCAAGCAGGCCCGCCAGGCCGCCCGCTCCGTGCTGCCGAACGCCACCGAGACGCGCATCGTCGTCACCGGCAACTACCGCGCCTGGCGCCACTTCGTCGCCATGCGCGCCACCGAGCACGCCGACGTCGAGATCCGCGCGCTGGCCATCGAGTGCCTGCGGGAGCTGCAGAAGGCCGCCGGCAACGTGTTCGCGGACTTCACGATCTCCACCCTGCCCGACGGCACCGAGGTCGCCTCGAGCCCGAAGGTGCTCGAAGGCTGATGAAACGACTCGCGATCGACGTCCGCCCGGGCGACTACTCGGTGGTGCGCCTGCCCGCCGACGCACCGGTGCCCGCAGACCTGCTCGACCCGGCCGAGTCCGCGCTCGTGTCCGTGACCCGCACACCGGAGGAGCTTTCGGTGATCTGCCCGACGGGCCGCGAGCCCTCGGGCGGCGTCGTCGAACACGGCTGGCGCCTGATGAGCGTGCGCGGCCCGCTGGAGTTCACGCTCACCGGCGTGATCTCGGCGCTCGCGTCCGAACTGGCCGCCGCCGGCGTCGCGCTGTTCTCACTGTCCACTTTCGACACCGACCACATCCTCGTGCGCGCCGTCGAGCTGGATCGCGCCGTGAAGGCGTTCCGCGACGCCGGCCACGAAGTCGGCCTGCCCGCCTGAAACCGGTCGCGGAGGCCCTCCGCCCGCACGGACGGAGGGCCTCCGTCGCCCGTGCGGCCAACCGGCTGGTGGCCGAGCACACCCTTGCCCTGGAAAGTTCGGCATGCCTAAACTTCGAGTTGGGATGTCCGACAGGCGGAGGGCGACGTGATGGCGGTGGCGGAAGCGGTCCGGCCCCGGCGGCTCGCCCGCCTGCGCGCGGGCTCGGCCCTGCTCGGTCCGGCGTTCGTCGCCGCCGTGGCATACGTGGACCCGGGCAACGTCGCGTCCAACATCAGCGCGGGCGCGCGGTTCGGGTACCTGCTGGTGTGGGTGATCGTCGCGGCGAACCTGATGGCCGTGCTGGTGCAGTACCTGTCGGCGAAGCTCGGCCTGGTCACGGGCCGGTCGCTGCCCGAGGCGCTGCGCGAACGGCTGCCCCGCTCGGCCCGCCTGGCGTACTGGGCACAGGCCGAGGTGGTCGCCGTGGCCACCGACCTCGCGGAGGTCGTCGGCGGCGCCATCGCGCTGAACCTGCTGTTCGACCTGCCGCTCGTGGTCGGCGGCCTGATCACCGGCCTGGTGTCGCTGACGCTGCTCGCGGTGCAGGACCGCGGTGGCCAGCGGCCGTTCGAGCGGGTGGTGACGGGTCTGCTCGCCGTGATCGCCATCGGCTTCCTGGCGAGCCTGTTCGTGGAGCCGCCGTCGGCCTCGGGGATCGCGAGCGGGCTCGTGCCGCGCTTCGACGGTGCCGACAGTGTGCTGATCGCCGCCGCGATGCTCGGCGCCACCGTGATGCCGCACGCGGTCTACCTGCACTCCGGGCTCGTCCGTGACCGCCACGGCACGCCCGCGCCCGAGAAGCGGCGACGCCTGCTCCGGGCGACCCGCTACGACGTCGGCTTCGCGATGCTGCTCGCCGGCGCGGTCAACCTCGGCATGCTACTGCTCGCCGCGACGAACCTGCAGGGCCTGCCCGGCGTCGACTCGATCGAGGGCGCGCACGGCGCCGTCGCCACCGCCCTCGGCCCGACCGTCGCGCTGCTGTTCGCGATCGGGCTGCTGGCCTCGGGTCTCGCGTCCACGTCGGTGGGCGCCTACGCGGGCGCGATGATCATGCAAGGCTTGCTGCGCAAGAAGTTCCCGATCCTCGTGCGCCGGCTCGTCACGCTCACGCCCGCGATCTTGGTGCTCGCGGTGGGCGCCGACCCGAGCGCCGCGCTCGTGGTGTCGCAGGTGGTGCTGTCGTTCGGCATCCCGTTCGCGCTCGTGCCGCTGATCCGCCTGACCTCGGACGCGCAGCTCATGGGCACCGACGTGAACCGGCGGATCACCACCGTGCTGGCGTGGTGCGTCGCGGCCGTGATCATCACCCTCAACATCGCGCTCATCTACCTCACCGTCGCGGGCTGAAACCGGGCTGAAACCCACACGGAAACCCGAAGGAACCGGCCTGGCCCTCGCGCGGTCCGACTAGCATCTGCGCGACCCCGAACGAGGAGCCCGGCCCCGTGACCGACGAACAGACGCGTCCGTACGACCCGACCCGCCCGGCGCCCGGGCCGCGGCTCGTCGCCGGCCGCTACCTGCTGCTGGGCGAGCTCGGCCGCGGCGGCATGGGCGTGGTGTGGCGCGCGCAGGACCAGGTGATCGGCCGCCAGGTGGCCATCAAGGAGCTCAGGCTGCCGGACGCGGAAGGCCAAGCCGTGTTCTCCGAACGCGTGCTGCGCGAGGTCCGCGCCGGCGGGCGGCTCAACGACCCCGCCGTGGTCACGGTCTACGACATCATCACCGACAACGGCACCACGTTCATCGTGATGGAGCTCGTCGAGGCCCCGACGCTGGCCGACCTCGTGCGCCGCCAGGGGCCGATGCCCGCCGCGCACGTCGCGATGATCGGCGACCGCGTGCTCGCCGCGCTGCAGGCCGCGCACGCCGCCGGGGTCGTGCACCGCGACGTGAAGCCCGCCAACATCATGGTCGCGCCCGACGGCCGCGTGAAGCTCACCGACTTCGGCATCGCGCACGCCATCGACGACCCGCGCCTGACCACGAGCGGCGTGATCGTCGGTTCGCCCGCGTTCATGGCGCCCGAACGCGTCGAGGGCCGCGAGGCCATGCCCGAGTCGGACCTGTGGTCACTGGGCGCGACGCTGTTCTTCGCCGTGGAGGGGATCGTCGCGTTCGAACGCCCGACCACGGCCGCGACGCTGCACGCGATCATGACCGAGGTCCCGTACCTCACCCGCGGCCAGGGCCCGCTCGCCGCGGCGATCCTCGGGCTGCTGGTGGCCAAGCCGGAGGCGCGGCTCACGGCTCCGCAGGCCCGCAACCTGCTCGCGACCGCGGCCGGCCAGCCGCCCACGCCGCCGTCGGGCAGCGCCGCCCCGGCCCTCGGCACCGCCCCGACGCGGGTCGCCGCGCCGCCGAAGCGTTCCCGCCGCGGCTGGTGGCTCGCGGGCGCCGCCGTGCTCACCGTCGCCGCGCTGGCCGGCGGCTTCTTCCTCGGCAAGCCCGTGTGGACGCCGAAGGCCGACCCGCAGCTGCAGCCCACCGTCACCTACGGGCCCGACGGGTTCCTCAAGACGCAGATCGGCCTGTCCTACCGCTGCTTCAACGCGGCGGTGCAGCAGGGTGTCGTCATCGGCGACGACAACAGCGCGACGTGCGACAAGAGCCACACCCTCGAGGTCTACGACGTCGGCGACGTGCTGCCGACCGAGAACTACAGCAGCGACGACGCGCAGCTCGCCGCCTACCCCGGGCTCGAGTCCGTGACCCGGCTCGCCGAGGCGCGCTGCGCGGCGTCGTTCCACTCGTCGGTCGTGCCGGAAAACCAGCGCGCGGGCCTGACATACCAGGCGATCGTGCCCACCCAGCGCCAGTGGGAGCTGGCGCCGCCCAACGACTACACCCCGCCGAGCCGTGTGTTCTACTGCGTGCTCGCGAAGCCCGGCAACGCCCAGATCCCGGCGCAGATCACCACTAAGATCAAGTGACCGGGGCGAGATGTTCCGCCCGGCGCCCGCCCGGCCGGGAAATTCTCCGATCTTCACCAGGTCGGGCCCGGGTTCACCCATTCGACGAGGTACCGTCAACACCATGTCCACTCCACCTACCGCCGCGCCCGGACGCCCGTTCGGCCGCGTGCTCACCGCGATGGCCACGCCCTTCGACCGCGACGGCGCGCTGGACCTGAAGCGGGCCCAGGAGCTCGCCGAGCACCTCGTGGAGCTGGGCAACGACGGGCTGGTCGTGAACGGCACCACCGGCGAGAGCCCGACCACGAGCGACGAGGAGAAGACGGCGCTGATCCGCGCCGTCGTCGAGGCCGTCGGCGACCGGGCCACCGTGGTGGCGGGCGCCGGCACCAACAACACCGCGCACAGCGTCGAGCAGGCCCGCGCCGCCGCCGAGGCGGGCGCCCACGGCCTGCTCGTGGTCACGCCGTACTACTCGCGACCCAGCCAGGCCGGCCTGTTCGCGCACTTCACCACGGTCGCCGACGCCACCGACCTGCCGGTGATGCTCTACGACATCCCGCCGCGCTCGATCGTGCCCATCGAGGTCGACACCCTGCTGCGGCTGGCCGAGCACCCGCGGATCGCCGCGGTGAAGGACGCCAAGGGCGACCTCATCGCCGGCTCCGAGGTGATCGCCAGCACCCACCTGGCCTACTACTCGGGTGACGACGGCCTGAACCTGCCGTGGATCGCCGTCGGCGGCGTCGGCGTGGTCAGCGTGATCGGCCACGTGGTGGCCGGGCGCATCCGCGCCATGATCGAGGCCTACGAGAGCGGCGACACGTCCACCGCGCGCACCAACCACCGCGCCATGCTGCCGGTGATGCGTGCGATGTCCCGCGTCGGCGGCGTCGCGTTCGCCAAGGCGTCGCTGCGGCTGCGCGGCTTCGACATCGGCGCCCCGCGGCTGCCCGTCGTGCCCGCCACGGACGAGCAAAGTGCCCTGATCGCCGCCGATCTCGCCCAGGGCGGCGTGCCGCTGGGCGACAGCGCGGCCCAGGACTGGCATGGTGCACGGGTGGCACAAGCGGATTCCCAGGCGGCCTACGTCGCCCCCACCTCACACACCAGCGTTGGGACCTTGCCCCGGTGAGCTCACTTCCCCCCGGACCCGGACCCACGAACCTCCCGCCCGCCCTTCCCGAAGGTGCCCTGCGCGTCGTCGCGCTGGGCGGCATCGGCGAGGTCGGACGCAACATGACCGTCTTCGAATACGACGGCAGGCTCCTGATCGTCGACTGCGGCGTGCTCTTCCCCGAGGACGACCAGCCCGGTGTCGACCTGATCCTGCCCGACTTCCGCGCGATCGAGGAACGACTCGACGACATCGACGGCCTCGTGCTCACCCACGGGCACGAGGACCACATCGGCGCCGTCCCGTTCCTGCTGCGGCTGCGGCCCGACGTGCCGATCTACGGCTCGCGCTTCACCAACGCGCTGCTCGCGGCCAAGGCCAAGGAGCACCGTCAGCGGCCGAACCTCATCGAGGTGCGCGAAGGCGAGCGGCGCAAGGTCGGCGCGTTCGACCTCGAGTTCTTCGCCGTGAACCACTCGATCCCCGACGCGCTCGCGGTCGCCATCCGCACGCCCGCCGGGGTCGTGCTGCACACCGGTGACATCAAGCTCGACCAGCTGCCGCTCGACGGGCGCCTCACCGACCTCGCGGGCTTCTCGCGCCTGGGCGACGAGGGCGTGGACCTGTTCTGCGTCGACTCGACCAACGCCGAGGTGCCCGGCTTCGTCATGCCCGAGCGCGACATCGGCCCGGTGCTCGACGACGTGATCCGCCGGGTCGACCAGCGCGTGATCGTCGCGTGCTTCGCGAGCCACGTGCACCGCGTGCAGCAGGTGCTCGACGCCGCCGTGCGGCACGGCCGCCGGGTCGCGTTCGTGGGCCGCTCGATGGTCCGCAACATGGGCATCGCCGCCGAGCTGAAGCTGCTCGAGGTCCCGGACGGCCTGCTCGTGGACCTCGACCAGGCGAGCACCCTGCCCGAGAGCAAGGTCCTGTTCGTCTCGACCGGTTCGCAGGGCGAGCCGCTCTCGGCGCTCTCGCGCATGGCGCGCGGCGAGCACCGGCAGATCTCGATCCGCGCGGGCGACACCGTCGTGCTCGCCAGCTCGATGATCCCGGGCAACGAGACCGCCGTGTTCGGCGTGGTCAACGGCCTGACCCGGCTCGGCGCCAACGTGGTGCACCAGGGCAACGCGAAGGTGCACGTGTCCGGTCACGCGTCGGCCGGCGAGCTGCTCTACCTGTACAACGCCGTCCGCCCGAGCAACGTGATGCCGGTGCACGGCGAGTGGAAGCACCTGCGCGCCAACGGCGAGCTGGCCATCCGCACGGGCGTGTCGCCGGAGAACGTGGTGATCGCCGAAGACGGCGTGGTCGTGGATCTCGTCGACGGCAAGGCTTCGCGGACCGGCCGCGTCGAGGTGGGCCACGTCTACGTGGACGGCCTCTCGGTGGGCGATGTCGGCGAGTCGACGCTGTCCGACCGGCTGGTGCTGGGCGAGGGCGGCTTCATCTCGATCAGCGTCGCGGTCGACTCCAGCACGGGCCGCGCGGTCAGCAGCCCGACGGTCTCGGGGCGCGGGTTCTCCGACGACCCGAAGGCGCTCGACACCGTGGTGCCGCTCGTGGAGATGGAGCTGGCGCGCACGGAGGCCGAGGGCATCACCGACACCCACCGCATCGCGCAGGCGGTGCGCCGGGTCGTCGGGCGCTGGGTCGCCGACACCTACCGGCGCCGGCCGATGATCGTCCCGACGGTCATCCCGGTCTGAGGTTTTCGAGTCGACAGCCGCCGCCGCTCTCCCTTTCGCCGGGGGAGCGGCGGCGGCTTTTTCAGCGCTGCCGGCCGGGATTTCAGCGGGTGATGGCGGCGATCAGCAGTGCGAAGGCGACGACGGCGCCTTGGCGGGCGAGTGCGTTTCGGGCCCGGCGCTGCTCGGATTTGTTCGGTGTGGTCACGGCTGCCCCCGTTTCTCGTGGTCGATCCCATGGTCGCTCGTGCGGCAGCCCGGCACATCCCGCGGGAGGCGGGTCCTGGCTCCCCCTCAGGGACGAGTCCCGCTTTACGCCGTTCGTCCTAGGGCGGCGGGCCGCGGCGGCGTTAACCTGCGATGAGCAGGAGGGACGCGCCGATGGGGCGTCATTCGAGCGTACGGGGAAGAAGCCGGCTGCTGGTGCCGCTGGCTGTCGCAGTGCTGCTCGTGCTCGGCGGCGCGGCGTGGGTCGCGGCCTCGCTGGAGGGCCGGTGCGCGCGGGGGCACGTCCTGGTCACGGCCTCGCCCGACATCGCCCCGGTGCTTTCCCAAGCGGCGCAGGGACTTTCGGCTTCGTGCCGGTCCTACGAGATCCGTCCGCGCGATACCGCGCAGGCCGTGGCGGAGTTCGGTGCGCCGGGTGGGGAGCGGGCGCAGGTGTGGGTGCCGGACTCGACGATCGCGCTGCAACAGGCGCGGCAGCTCGGCGCGACGGACGTGCCGGAGTCGGGGTCGTCGGTCGCGAGCTCCCCGGTGGTGCTGGCCGTCACGGAGGA
This sequence comes from Amycolatopsis sp. NPDC049253, assembly GCF_040678995.1. NCBI lineage: Bacteria > Bacillati > Actinomycetota > Actinomycetes > Pseudonocardiales > Pseudonocardiaceae > Amycolatopsis > Amycolatopsis sp. NPDC049253. The sequence goes on from NZ_JBFAQX010000008.1 coordinate 72,974, forward strand.
CGCCGCGCGCGGCCTCGGCTGGCCGGGGCGCGCGCCGACCTGGGCCGACGTCGTCGACGCGCCGGGCGCCGAGCTCACCCTCCCGGACCCGGCCCGCGACCCCGTGGGCACCTCGGCGCTGGTCGGGCTGCGTGACGCGGTGGGTTCGGCGCCGGACCCGGCGGGGGCGTTCGCGGCGGTGCTGCGGCGGTTCGCCGCCGGCGGCGGGGCAGCGGCGGCGTATCCCGCTTCGGAAAGCTCCGTGGTGCAGCACAACGCCGCGTCCGGGGCTGCGCCGCTCGTGGCGGTGTACTCGGCCGGCGCGCCCGCGCTGGACTACCCGTTCGCGCGGCTGACCGGCGCCGGTGATGAGCAGCGCGCCGCGATCGACGCGTTGCAGCAGGCGGTGCTGGGCAGCGCGGCGACGGCGGCCCTCGGGCGCGCCGGGCTGCGCGTGCCCGGACAGGCGCTGGCCGGGCACGAGGACGACCCGCACGTGGTGGCGGCCGCGCAGCGCAGTGCGCCCGTGCCGTCGAGCGCCGATCTCAAGGTGCTGCTCACCCAGTGGGCGGGCGTGAACCTCGACGCGCGCGTGGAGGTGCTGCTGGACGTCTCGGGCTCGATGGAGGCGCGGGTGCGGGGCACGAACCTGAACCGGATGCAGGTGACCGTGGCCGCCGCTGAGCAGGCGCTGCACCTCTTCCGGCCCTCGACGCAGCTGCGGATCTGGGAGTTCGCGACGGGGCTCGACGGCACCAAGGACTACCGCGAGGTGCTGCCCCTCGCGCCCGTCGCCCAGCACCTCACCCCGGGCGACCTCGCCCGGCTCACCGCGGTGCGCGCGATCCCGAAGGCCGGTACCGGTCTCTACGACAGCGTGCTCGACCTCTACGGGGTCGCCCGCCGCGACTGGCAGCCCGGCGTGCTCAACGTCGTGATCGTGATGACCGACGGCCGCAACGAGGACATGTCCGGCATCACCCGCGAGGCGTTCCTGGCCGGCCTCGAACGCCTCGCCGACCCGGCGCACCCGCTGCCGGTCATCGCGATCGGCATCGGCCAGGACGTCGAGGAGGCCGACCTGTCCGCCATCACCGCGATCACCGGCGGCGGCGCGTACGTGACGCGCGACCCGACGAAGATCGGCGAGGTGTTCTACGGGGCGCTGGCCCAGCTCGTGGCGCGCTAGGCCCGCTCTCGCGGGGGACGGAGGCCGTCGACGACGACCGTGACGACCCTGCCGGCCCGCGGCTCCCACTCCGTCTCGGGGATCCGCGACAACGCGCCCAGGAGCAGGATGACGTCGGCGGCATCGACCTCTTCCCGCACCTGACCGGCGGCTTTCCCGCGATCGAGCAGGGTGCCGAGCGCTTCGTCGAGCCGGTGGTGGTGATCGGAGTACAGGTCGTGCCAGGCCGAGGCCTCGATCGCCGCCATGACCCCGCGTTTGACGCGCGCGTAGTCGACCAGCCGGTGCAGCCAGTGCGTCAGGGCCGTCAGCGGCGCGTGCTCGGCCAGCAGCGGCGGCACGGCGTCGACGAGCTGGGTCAGCTCGTGGCGGTACACCTCCGCCAGCAGGTGCTCGCGGGTCGGGAAGTGCCGGTAGAGCGTGCCCTGGCCCACGCCCGCGGCCTTCGCGACGCCGTGGAGCTTGAGGTCGTCGATCGCCCCGTTGGACCGGCTCAGCTCGGCCCGCGCCGCCTCGACGATGCGGTCCCGGTTGGCCACCGCGTCGGACCGCAGCTCACGGCTCGCCACCGGCGTCACCTCGCTTCCGTTCGACTAAGTGGACAAGTGTCCGGTACGGTGGGAGGCGTAAGCGGACAGTTGTCAGTTTAGAGCGGAGAGGCCGAGATGAGCACGTTGGAGGGCAAGGTCGTCGCCATCACCGGCGCGAGCAGCGGGATCGGGGAGGCGACGGCGCTGGAGCTGGCGGCGCGCGGTGCGGCCGTGGTGCTGGGCGCGCGGCGCACCGACCGGCTGGACTCGCTCGTGGCGCGGATCCAGGCCGCGGGCGGGCGCGCGGAGATGCTGGACGTCGACGTGACCCAGCGGGCCGATCTCGAGCGGCTGGTGGCGCGGGCGTTGGACCGGTTCGGCCGGCTCGACGTGCTGGTGGCCAACGCCGGCATCGCGCGGATCGCCCCGATGGGCGACCTCGACGTGGACAGCTGGGACGCGATGATCGACGTCAACCTGCGCGGGGTCCTGCACGGCATCGCCGCGGCGCTGCCGGTGTTCCGCGCGCAGGGCAGCGGGCACCTCGTGACCACGGTCTCGACGTCGGGGCTCAAGATCGTGCCGGCGCAGGCGGTGTACGCGGGGACCAAGAACGCGGTGCGCACGCTGCTCGAGGCCCTGCGCCAGGAGTCCACCGACGGTGTGCTGCGCACGACCTCCATCTCGCCCGGCTACGTCCGCACGGAACTCGTCGACTACGTCGAGGATCCCGGGCAGCGGGCCCAGGCGCAGGAAGCCATGGCGGCGCTGGGCATCGCGCCCGAGGCCGTGGCGCGGGCCATCGCGTTCGCGATCGAGCAGCCGGACGACGTCGAGATCGGCGACCTGACCATCCGGCCCGCCCGGCAGGGTTAGGTCACGCCTTTCGAAAACCGTTGCACCACATACGCTCCGCCGAGCAGGATGGCCGCGCCGAGCGCCTGGGGCCACGCCAGCGCCTCGCCGAGCAGGGCCCACGCGAAGGCCGTCGCCGTCACGGGTTCGAGGAGGCCGAGCACACTGGCGACCGACGCGGGCAGGTGGCGCAGGGCCGTGATGCCGAGCAGGTAGGACAGCACGGTCGAGAGCAGCACCAGCAACGTCAGCAGCAGCCAGATCGGCGGCGTCCACGGGCCGAACTCCACGGCGTGGTCCAGCAGCGACCACGGGATCGTCCACGGTGGACCGACCACGGACACGACCACGGCGCCGATGACCATGCCCCACGTGACCAGGCCGAGGGGGTCGCGGCCGGCGACCGCGCGTTCGCCGACGAGGAAGTAGCCGGCGGAGCAGACCGCGGCGCCGAGGCCGGCGAGCACGCCGATCGCGTCGAGCGTGAGGCCCTGCCAGACCTGGCCGACGAGCGCGAGCCCGGCGATCGCGAGCGCGATGCCCGCCCACATGGCGCGCGGCAGGTGCGTGCGGCGGACCACCCGCACCCAGAGCGCGATCAGCACGGGGGAGAGGAACTCGAGCAGGATCGCGATGCCCACGGGCACGCGGTCGGCGGCGATGAAGTACGCGAGCTGCGTACCGGCGACGCCGAGCAGGCCGTACGCGAGCAGCATCGGCCACTCGCCCCGGCGGACCTTGAGCGTGTGCGGCGCGAGGACGGCCGTGCCGGCGAGCAGCAGCAGGCCCGCGAAGCCGATGCGGAACGTCGCGACCTGCTCCGGCGTCATCCCGGCGGCCATCGCGGGTTTGCCGAGCGTGCCGGACGTGCTGAAGAACAGCGCGGCGAGCAGCACGAACGCCACCCCGCGGCCGCGGTGCGCGACGCGGGGTGGCGTGACGACGGGCAGGTCGGTGGTCACGATCGTCGACAGTACGACGTTCGCGTCACCACCGAAACCGATTTAGCGGTTATCGTCCGCTTTCAGCCCGGTGGCGACGTGGGTGGTGATCGTCGCGAGGCGCTTGCCCTGCCGGGTCAGCGCGCCGAGCGCGAGGTCGTCCGGCGCCGCGGACTTGCGCGAGACGAACGAGCCGCCGTACGGGTTGCCGGATTCCTTCAGGTGCGGGTCGCCGTAGCCGAGCGGCAGCACGATGGCGCCCCAGTGGTAGAAGATGTTGTTCGTGGCGAGCACGGTCGCCTCCAGGCCGCCGTGCGCGGTCGACGCCGTGGTGAACGACGTCGCGACCTTGTCGGCCAGCTTTCCCTGCGCCCACAGGCCACCCGTGCTGTCCAAAAACGACTTCAGCTGGGCCGCGGGACCGCCGAAGCGCGTGGGGCTGCCCACGGCGATGCCGTCGGCCCACTCGAGGTCGGCGAGGGTGGCGTACTCGTGGTGCGGACCGGAGTCCACCCACGCCTGCCAGCGCGGGTTGCTCGCGACGGCCTCGGGCGGCGCGGTCTCGCGCACGGTCCGGACCCGGACTTCGGCACCGGTCTCCCGGGCGCCCTCGGCCAGCGCGGAGGCGAGGGCGGCGGTGTTGCCGGTGGCGCTGTAGTAGACGACGAGGATGCGTGTGCTCACGCCCCGCGACTCTAGGCGAAAGCGCGGGTTCAGGACTGGGGTGTCCGAGGGGTGGGCGGTCCCGGCTTCCAGGGGCTCACGGTGTCCGTCGGCCGCGTCGGGTCGTTGAACCGCGGCCGCACGGGCTCGTCGCGACGCAGCGGCACCAGCCCGTCGGTGATCGCCTGCATGATCTTCGCGTGCGCGCGCACTCCGGCGCCCGGCCGCTCCGGCTCGACGTCCGCCAGGTCCACCGGCGCCCCGAAGTGCACCTTGAACCGCGGCCGCCGCAGCGGCGCGCTCAGGCCCGACCGGGCCAGCGGTAGCAGGTCGGCGGGCCCGTTCACGGTCTCGGTGCCCCAGTACACGGCCTCGTGCGCGCCCCACTGGCTGATCGGGATCACCGGCACCCCCGCGGCCAGCGCCAGGCGCGCCGCCCCCGTCTTGCCGCGCTCCGGCCACAGGCCCGGGTCGTGGCTGATCCGGCCCTCCGGGTAGACGATGATCGGCTCCCGCGTGGTCCTGAGCTGCTCCACGGCCTCGGCGAACTGCCCGATGGCCGTCGCCGCGTGCTTGCGGTCCACCCGCAGGTGCCCGCTCACGCGCAACGCCGGCCCGATCACCGGCGCGTCCAGGATGCCCCCGGCCAGCATGAACCGCGGGTTGATGCCGATTCGCTTGCACGCCGCCATCAGCACGAACGCGTCGAACACGCCGATGTGGTTCGCCGCCATCAGCAACGGCCGCCCCCGCAGCTCCCGCGGCACCGCCCCCGACACCGTCAGCCGTCCCACGAGATTGACCAGCCCGCGGTCGATGTTGAGCATCGTCCGCCAGATCGCCGGAGCACGACGTGGGGCCGGGAAGTCGTCCTGTTGCAGCGCGAACATGCGCAGAGCATGTCATGTGGTGGATCTCGGCCCGAGAGGGTGGCTGACCACGTGACATCGGCTCCGTGACGAACCGACGCGCCCTCACGCTGCGGCGGGCGAATCGATCTGCCGAGCCGGGATCCACCAGGCCGGGCGGGAAATCCGGGATGATTGTTTCCCCTGCGCTGAGAGTGGCGCATGTGACTATCGGTCCCGGGCCGTTACCGTGGAGGCATGTCTGGGTCGGCGACGAGGAAGCGGAGCACGGCGGGAAGCGGCGGGAAGGCACCGGCGCGTGGTTCGCGCACGCCCGCGAAGCCGCGGTCGTCCGGGGGTTCCGGGACGCGTTCGTCGGGGTCGGGCGGGGCGCGTTCCTCGGGGACGCGGCCGAGGAGTTCCGCGCGCAAGCCGGCCCCGAAGCGGGGCAAGGCGAAGTCCGGCGCCTTCGGGCGCGGGGTGCGCGGCACGTGGAACCTGGTGGCCAAGGGGGTCGGTTCGCTGGCCCGCACGGTCGGGCGCACGCGGGAGCTGGAGCCGGAACACCGTCGTGACGGGCTGGCGCTGGGGCTGATCGCGCTCGCGATCGTGGCGGCCGTCGGCGTGTGGTGGCGGGCCGCCGGGCCGATCGGGGCGGCCGTGGAGGTCGCGACGCGCACGGTGCTGGGCGCCGGCGCGGTCACGTTGCCGCTGGTGCTGGTGGTGGTCGCGGTCGCGCTGATGCGGTCGGAGCCGAACCCCGAGACGCGGCCGCGGATGGTGATCGGCACGGTGCTGGTCGTGCTGTCCGTGCTGGGGATGCTGCACATCTTCACGGCCCTGCCCGAAACGAACGAGGGCCGGATGTACGCCGGCGGCATCATCGGGCTGTTCTCCGGTGGGCTGCTGACCAAGGGCGTCACCACGTGGGTCGCCGTGCCGTTGCTGATCCTGGCGCTGCTGTTCGGCGTGCTGGTGTTCACCGGCACGCCGGTGCGCGAGATCCCGCACCGCCTGCGCACGTGGGGTCTCGACGAAGACGAGCTGGCCGACCTCGAGGGCGACGACGCGGAACCGGAGACCGACGAGATCGTCGAGGCCGACCCGAAGGCCGTGCGGCTGCGCAAGCCGTCGCGCCGGCGCCAGAGCAGCGCCGACACCGAGGGCGAGCAGCTCGACCTCGACGCGATGCTCGCCGAGCCGCCGGTGCCGGTGCGCCCGCCCAAGCCGAAGCCCGCCGAAGACGTCCCGGAGAAGAAGCCGAAGAAGGCGCCGGAGCCGCCGCTGGCGATGACGCGGACCGTCGAGGGCGACTACCAGCTCCCGTCACCCGACCTGCTCAAGCTCGGCGACGCGCCGAAGTCCCGCAGCAAGGCCAACGACGCCATGATCGAGGCGATCACCGGCGTGCTGGACCAGTTCAGCATCGACGCGCAGGTCACCGGCTTCACCCGCGGCCCCACGGTCACGCGCTACGAGGTCGAGCTCGGCCCGGGCGTGAAGGTCGAGAAGATCACGGCGCTCACGAAGAACATCGCGTACGCCGTGGCCACGGACAACGTGCGCCTGCTCGCGCCGATCCCCGGCAAGTCGGCCGTGGGCATCGAGGTGCCGAACTCCGACCGCGAGATGGTGCGCCTGGGCGACGTGCTGCGCGCGCCGTCCACGGTCAAGGACAACCACCCGATGGTGATCGGGCTCGGCAAGGACATCGAGGGCCACTTCGTCACCGCGAACCTCACGAAGATGCCCCACCTGCTGGTGGCGGGCTCGACCGGTTCCGGTAAGTCGAGCTTCGTCAACTCGATGCTGGTGTCGCTGCTCGCCCGCGCGACGCCGGACGAGTGCCGCATGATCCTCATCGACCCGAAGATGGTCGAGCTCACGCCGTACGAGGGCATCCCGCACCTGATCACGCCCATCATCACCCAGCCGAAGAAGGCCGCCGCCGCGCTGGCCTGGCTGGTGGAAGAGATGGAACAGCGCTACCAGGACATGCAGGTCAACAAGGTCCGGCACATCGACGACTACAACCGCAAGGTGCGCTCCGGCGAGATCACCGCGCCCCCGGGCAGCGAGCGCGAGTACCGGCCGTACCCGTACATCATGGCGATCGTCGACGAGCTGGCCGACCTCATGATGACCGCGCCCCGCGACGTGGAAGACGCGATCGTGCGCATCACGCAGAAGGCGCGCGCCGCCGGCATCCACCTGGTGCTGGCCACGCAGCGGCCCTCGGTCGACGTCGTCACCGGCCTGATCAAGACCAACGTGCCCTCGCGGCTGGCGTTCGCCACGTCGTCGCTCACCGACTCGCGGGTCATCCTCGACCAGCCGGGCGCCGAGAAGCTCATCGGCATGGGCGACGCGCTCTACCTGCCGATGGGCGCGGGCAAGCCGGTGCGCATCCAGGGCGCGTTCGTGGGCGACGAGGAGATCGCCGCCGTCGTCGCGTTCGCCAAGGACCAGGCGCAGCCCGACTACACCGACGGCGTCACGGCCGCCAAGGCGGGCGAGAAGAAGGAGATCGACCCCGACATCGGCGACGACCTCGACGTGCTGCTCCAGGCCGCCGAGCTCATCGTCACGTCGCAGTTCGGCTCCACGTCCATGCTCCAGCGCAAGCTGCGCGTCGGCTTCGCCAAGGCCGGGCGCCTCATGGACCTGCTCGAAAGCCGCGGCGTCGTGGGGCCGTCGGAGGGCTCGAAGGCCCGCGACGTGCTCATCAAGCCCGAAGAGCTGGAGGGCGTCCTGTTCATGATCCGCGGCGGCGACGCCCCGGCGGGCGGTTCGGACGACGAGGACTTCTGACGCGCCCGTGCAACCGGGACCGGTGATCCTTCCGTCCTGATCACATGGACGCGCACAAGCTCGCTCTGGCCATCGGGACCGTTGCCGTGCTCGCGGTGGGCGCGGGGAGTTCGGTGGCGCTCGCGCACACGCTCGACGGCGCGGGCGGGGCGCCGCGGCCGGCCGCGGCGGTGGGGACCGTGCCGGCGGAGCCCGGCCGGGACGTGACGCTCAGGGCCGGTCAGGAGGCGCAGCTGAGCACCAGGGACCTGACCGTGCGGTACACGCGCCTGGTCGAGGACTCGCGGTGCCCGGCGAACGTCACGTGCGTGTGGCCCGGCGACGCGGTCGTGGCCGTGTCGTTGAGCCAGCCGGGGCGCGGGGAGCAGACCGCGGCGCAGCTGCACACCGGACGGCGCGGCCCGCACGACCTGACCTACGCGGCGGCTCACGTCGAGCTCGTCGACGTGAGCCGCGCGGGCGAGCGGATCACGCTGCGGGTGAGCTGATCAGCCGAGCGACTTGCCCCAGTGGTCGAGGTAGGCGACCTCCGACAGGGGACGGCGCGGGGTGGGCTTGAAGTCCGTCGTGGTCGTGTAGGCGACGGGCAGCAGGCAGGCCTGCGTGTAGCCCTCGGGAACGCCCAGGATCTCGGCCGCCTCGGCCTCGGTCTGCAGGTGGTACGTGGTGAGCGTCGAGCCCAGGCCGCGTGAGCGCAGGGCCAGCTGGAAGCTCCACACCGCGGGGAAGATGCCGCCGTAGAGCACCGCGTCGGCCACGTTCGCGCCGGTCGTGCGGCCCTCGACACACGGCACCACGAACACCGGCACCTGCTCGATCACGTCGATCAGGTACCGGCCGGAGGCCACCGAGCGGGCCATGGCCGGGTCGGCCGCGGCGACGTCCGCGTACTGCTCCAGGTACGCCAGGCCGACGCGGCGGAACAGCTCGCCCAGCCGGTTCTTCACGTCCTGGTCGCGCACGACGAGCCAGCGCCACGACTGCTGGTTGCCGGGCGTGGGCGCGTGCAGCGCGAGCTCAAGGCATTCGGCGAGCACCTCGCTCTCCACCGGACGCCGCAGGTCCAGCTTGCGCCGCACCGACGGCGTGGTCGTCAGGACGTGGTCGAACTCCATCAGGGCTCCTGTCGCGAGGCGAAGATCGGCTCGGCCGCCGCGGCGGCCGCACTCGATCTTGGCCGCCGGGCGCCCGGCGCGCGCCCGCGATCGCGGGAGCGTGAGCGAAGGGTCCGAGGTTTTCGGCTTTCCGGACGGAAGATCGGGTGACAACCCCTGTGCCCTGGTGCGGGGAGGGTGCACCAGGTCGGGGCCGGGTGCCGGTCGCCGCCGAGGACCGGGCAACCGCCCGGGTCCTCCAGCGACCTCGCCGGCCGACTTCGCGAGCCGGCGCGGCAGGCGGCCGGGACGAGCGCAGCGGCTTCTCGGCTTCGGCGAGCGCGACGTGGATGGCTGGCGCCTTGTCGAGCGAGGCGGTCCCGTGACCGGTGGTGCGAGCCACCGCCCCGGTCTAGAACTCCAGCAGCATGCGCGAGTTGCCCAGGGTGTTCGGCTTGACGTAGGGCAGGTCGAGGAACTCCGCGACACCCGGGTCGAGCGAGTGGCGCATCTCCTCGTAGACCTCGTGCGACACGGGCGTGCCGTCGATCTCGACGAAGCCGTGACGCAGGAAGAAGCCGGTCTCGAACGTCAGCACGAACAGGCGCTTGAGGCCCAGGTCGCGCGCCTCGTCCACGAGCCGGCCCACCAGAGCGTGGCCGATGCCGCGGCCGCGGGCGGCCTTGTCGACCACGACCGTGCGCAGCTCGGCGATGTCCTCCCACAGCACGTGCAGCGCGGCGGCGCCGAGCACGTCCTCCTCGCCGGTGCCGTCCTCGTCCACCGCCACCCAGAACTCCTGGATCGCCTCGTACAGCGTGACCAGGTCTTTTTCGAGCAGCACGCGGCCGGCGTCGGCGTCGACCAGGGCTTTGATCTTGCGGACGTCGGCTATGCGCGCGCGGCGGACGGTGGGTCGGACGGAGTCGAGGGGCACACGGTCCAAGATATCGATCGCGGCGCCCGGCGCCCCCGACGGCTCGATCGAGGTACCCCGGATGCGCGACCGGAAGGGCCTTCACGTATAGCTATTGCACGACCCCGACCGATCAGTAGCCGCTCAGAACATCAGGCCGCCGCGCGTGGCCTCATGGGGAGGAAGTGCATGTCCGGGACCACCGTGGTCGCCCCCGAACGACCCGGTCAGCCTCCGGCGCCCTCCGCGGCGCAGAGCCGCTTCCGGCCCGAACTGCAGGGTGTGCGAGCTCTCGCGTCACTGCTGGTCGTGGTCTACCACGTGTGGCTCGACCGGATCTCCGGCGGCGTCGACGTGTTCTTCCTCGTCTCGGGCTTCCTGATCACCGGTCAGCTCTACCGCGCGCTGCTGCGCGGCAAGATCGAGCTGCGGCCGATGTGGGGCCGGATGATCAAGCGGCTCTTCCCGGCCGCGATGACCGTGCTGCTCACGGTGGTGGTCGTCTCCACGCTGCTGCTGCCCGCGGACCGCTGGTTCCAGACCATCCGCGAGGTCTTCGCCTCCGCGCTGTTCTACGAGAACTGGCAGCTGGCCGCCGACTCCGTCGACTACTTCGCCCAGCACAACAGCGCGAGCCTGGTCCAGCACTTCTGGTCGCTGTCGATCCAGGGCCAGTTCTACCTGCTGTGGCCGCTGATCTTCGTCGCGCTCGGCTTCCTCGTGCGCCGCCTGGGGCTGTCGCTGCGCCACACGGTGAACACGCTGCTGATCACGCTGTTCGTGGCCTCGCTGGCGTACTCGGTGTACCTCACCGCGGTCGACCAGCCGCTGGCCTACTTCCACGGCCTCACCCGCGTGTGGGAGTTCGCGCTCGGCGGGCTGATGGTGATGTTCCTCGACGCGTTCACGCTGCCGCGGGGCCTGCGCGTGGTGCTCGGCTGGATCGGCGTGGCCGGGCTGGTGCTGTGCGGCATCGTGCTGCGCGTCGACTCGGTGTTCCCCGGCTGGATCGCGCTGTGGCCGACGCTTTCGGCCGGGCTCGTGCTCGTGGCCGGCCAGACCAACACCGTCTTCGGCGCCGACCGCTGGCTCAGCTCGAAGCCGCTGGGCTACCTGGGCAACCTGAGCTTCTCGCTGTACCTGTGGCACTGGCCCGTGCTGGTGTTCTACCTGGTCGTGCGCGACCGTGTGGCCGTCGGGCTGCTCGGCGGCGCGGTGGTGATCGGCGCGTCGTTCGTGCTCTCGATCCTCACCTACCACTTCATCGAGAACCCGATCCGGCTGTCGAAGATCGGCACCGTGAAGCGCTGGGGCGCCTACCGGTTCGGCATCCTGGCGCTGGCGCCGGTGCTGATCGCGGCCGGCGTGTGGGGCACCTACACCTCGGCGCAGGCCAACTACACGATCTCGCTCGCGGACGCCGACCACCCCGGAGCCGCCGCGCACGCGCCCGGGTTCGTCTACCGCGGTTCGGCGGAGCCCTCGATCGTGCCGCCCACGCTGAAGCTGCCCGAAGACTGGGCCGGCATCACGGACGACAAGTGCACGATGTCGCCGCGCAACGAGGAACTGAAGGTCTGCACGCAGAACCCCGACGGCCCGCCGAAGAAGCGCGTGGTCCTCGTCGGCGACTCGCACATGCAGCAGTACCTCGCCGCGTTCCTGCCGATGGTGCAGACCGAGGGCTGGGCCGTGACGTCGATGCTGAAGGGCGCCTGCCCGTTCTCCAGCAACGCCGACCTGATGCCCGGCGACCAGGCCTGCATGGACTGGAACAAGGCCGCGGCCGACGAGATCGTCGCGATGCATCCCGACGCCGTGGTCACCCTGGCGAGCGTGAACACCCACGCGGGCATCACCGAGACGACCCCGACGGGCTTCGTCAACCAGTGGTCGGTGATGGACAAGGCCGGCATTCCCGTGGTCGCCCTGCGCGACAACCCGCGGTTCGCGTTCAACATGGCCGCTTGCGTCGCGCAGCAGGGTCCGGCCGACCCGGCGTGCGTGCTCGACCGCGACGACGTGCAGCCGGCCACGCCGTCGTACACGACCACGCGCGGCGTGCCGGACAACGTGTCGTTCCTGGACTTCACGGATTACTTCTGCGACAAGGACACCTGTCCGCCCGTGGTCGGCAACGTGCTGGTGTACATGGACGACAACCACCTCACCGCCACGTTCCTGACCACGCTGGCGCCCATCGCCGACAAGCAGATGAAGTCCGTCCTGAAGTGGTGATCGCCCCGGTTCCCTGATCCCCGTATGCTGCGGCACCGGAAGATCGACAGGGGGAAGCGGGGGAGATGACACGCGCGGGGTGGGACGCGTTCCAGGCCGCCCAGGCCGAGGCGGTGGCGGGCCGGACGACGATGCTGGCCGGACCGGACGGCACTTCGTGGCTGCTGGTGCCGGGACAGCCGTGGCAGTGGTCACGACCGGGTGGTGCGTGGCAGTTCGGGGTGGTGCCGCCGGATCCGGCCTATCGGGCCGGGACGCGGATGGTGCCGCCGAACGCCGGTGGGCAGCGGGGTCAAGGCCCGGGGCCCTCGGGTCGAGGCGGACCGCCGGCACCGTTCGGGGCGCCCTCCGGGCCCGGTGCTCCGGGCGGGCAAGGCGGACGGCCGATGCCCGCCGGGCCGCCTGCACCGCCGGTCCAGACCGGGCCTCCGCCGGTGCCGCCGGGCTTTCCGCCCGCGCCCCCGGTTCAGTCCGGGCCGGTGCCCGCGCAGCCGTGGCCGGGGCAACCCGCGCCGACGCCCGTCCAGTCCGCGCCGGTGCCCGCCCAGCCCGCGCCGCCGCAGAGCCGTCCGGCTGGTCCGGCCGCACAACCGACGCCCGCGCGTCCGGCGGAAACCCCCGTCCGGGTGGAGAACGTCGGCGGCGGGTCGTTCGTCGCCGGCGACGAGTCCGCGGTCGAGTTCGTGAGCCGGGTGGTGCAGGTCGTCTCGTGGGCCGACCGCACGCGGCACGGCCAGGGTGGCTCGGGTGAACCACCGCCACCGGAACCGGAACGGCCCGAGGGCAAGGAAGGCGGGCTTCTCGACGACCTGGCCCGCAACACCCGCTCGATGACCTTCGACCTGCTCGCCGCCGGCAACCGCGTCCGAGGCCGGAAAGAGCAGGAGCGGTACGAGAAGGCGTACGCCGAGTGGACCGTCGCGTACCAGGAATGGGAACGCCGCAACGGGGCCGGCACACGGCAGCCGAACCCGCTCGTGCTGCTCGTCGGCGAGCCGCACACCGGGCAGCGGCGGCTGTGGCGGGCAGTGCGCGACGGGCTCGGCGCGGCCGAGGTCGGGTTCGAAGACTTCGTCACGGTCGGCGCGGCCGAGGTGCTGGGCGACGACGACTCGGCCGGAGACGCGCTGCGCGGGTTCGTTTCGCAGCGCACCGACCCGGCGATGATCCTCGTCGAAGACGTCGACGTGCTCTTCGAGAAGGAACCCTCCGGCGTGCTGCGCGCACTCCGCGACTACGCGCACGACCAGGGCAGCTGCCGCCTGCTCGTGCTCGCGGGCACCGAGCGCGTGGTCGAGCGGCTGCGCGCCGAGGCACCGGACCTGGTTTCCGCCGTGCTGCAGTACCGCATGCCGCGGTTCACCCGGCCCGCACACGCGGCCGCGTTGCTCGACGTCGTCGCGGCCGAGCGTTCGTTCGTGCTGCCCCCGGACGTGCGCGACCGGCTGGCACAGCTGGCGAACCTCGCCGCGGGCGCACGGGGCGTCGAGGCACTGCTGGACGCGGCCGGACGCGAAGCCGTCGCGAGCGGCCCGTCGGCGGACGGCCGGATCCATCTGACCGCGCAGCACCTCGCGCCGCTCGTCGCCGCGGCCGAGCAGCGGAGCGGGCGCCCGATCGAGGAGCTGCTCGCCGAGCTGGACGGGATGATCGGCCTCGACTCGGTGAAGCAGCGCGTGCGCGCGCTGGTCGCCGAGGCCCAGATCGACGCCCGGCGCCGCGATGCGGGCCTGCCCGTCGCCACCCGCAGCCGGCACCTCGTGCTCACCGGCAACCCCGGCACGGCGAAGACGACCGTCGCGCGGCTGCTCGGCAAGATCTACCAGTCGCTCGGGATGCTGCCGAAGGGCCACGTCGTCGAGGTCGCTCGGCCGGACCTGGTGGGCGAGTACGTCGGCGAGACGTCGAAGAAGACCCGCGCGGTGTGCGAACGCGCGTCCGGCGGCGTGCTCTTCATCGACGAGGCCTACAGCCTCGCGCTGGACAAGGACGACGACTACGGTCGCGAGGCCGTCGCCGAGATCCTGCTCCAGATGGAGAACCACCGCGACGACCTCATCGTCTTCGCGGCCGGCTACCCCAAGGAGATGGACGGGTTCCTGGAGACGAACCCGGGCCTGCGCTCGCGGTTCGCCACGAAGATCGAGTTCCCCGACTACACCGCGGACGAGCTGGCCGGGATCTTCCGCGTGCTGGCGCAGGGCCAGGGCTACGAGCTCGCCGACGACCTGCTGGCCGAGCTGCCCGAGGCCATGCGCAGCATCCCGCGTGGCCGCGGCTTCGCCAACGGCCGCTCCGCGCGCGGCGTGCTGGAGACGACGATCGGCAAGCAGTCGGCCCGGCTCGCGGCCCAGCCGGACATCCCCGCGTCCGCACTGTCCACTTTGGTCGCCGCCGACCTGCCGGGCCTCGGCGAATCCGGCGTCGCCGTCACGGACGACGCCGGGCCGCGCCGCGGTCTGGACGATCTGCTCGCGGAACTCGACGGCATGATCGGCCTCGACGCCGTCAAGCAACGCGTGCGTGCGCTCGTCGCCGGGGCGCGGATGGACGCGCGGCGGCGCAAGGCCGGCCTGCCCGTCGGGGCGAGCAGCCGCCACCTCGTCTTCACGGGCAACCCGGGCACGGCGAAGACGACCGTCGCGCGGCTCATGGGGCGGCTGTACCGGGAGCTGGGGCTGCTGTCGTCCGGGCACCTGGTGGAGGTCGCGCGGCCGGACCTGGTCGGGGAGTACCTCGGCCAGACCGCACCCAAGACGCGCGAGGTGTGCGAACGCGCGCTCGGCGGCGTGCTGTTCATCGACGAGGCCTACAACCTCGTGCAGACCTACGGCGGCGGCCACGCCGACTACGGCCAGGAAGCCGTCGCCGAGCTGCTGGTGCAGATGGAGAACCACCGCGACGACCTGATCGTCATCGCCGCCGGCTACCCGGCCGACATGGACCGCTTCCTCGACGCCAACGCCGGCCTGCGCTCGCGCTTCGGCGGCACCGTCGAGTTCGCGGACTACACCGACGAGCAGCTCGCGGCGATCTTCACGGCGATGACCACCCAGCGCGGCTACCGGCTCGCGCCCGACCTCACGGCGGCGCTGCCTGCGGTCATGGCCGGGCTCGACCGCGGCAGCGGCTTCGCCAACGGCCGCTCGGCCCGCGGCTTGCTGGAGCAGGCGATCGCCGCGCAGGCGCTGCGCCTCGCCGGTCCGGACGTCGACCTCGAGTCCGTCGACGACGCCGAACTGACGCTCCTGACCCCGGCGGACCTGCCCCCGCACGGGTGACCTCCGGCGCGCGCCGCCGGTGGGGGAGCGGGAAAGCCCGCCCACCGGCGGCCCGGGCCACCGCACTGAGTGACGCCGTCGCCGACCGGCGAGGGTGCGGCGGCTACCCTGAACGTCGTGCCTTCTCCCACCACTGAGCCAGCCCGCAGCCGTCGTGTCTCCCTCGTGACCCTGGGCTGCGCCCGCAACGAGGTCGACTCCGAGGAGCTGGCCGGACGGCTCGCGGCCGGGGGCTGGGAGCTGGCGGCGGACCCCGAGGACTCCGACGTGGTCGTGGTGAACACGTGCGGCTTCGTGGAGTCGGCGAAGAAGGACTCGGTCGACACGCTGCTCGCCGCGTCCGACACCGGCCGCAAGGTCGTGGCCGTCGGGTGCATGGCCGAGCGCTACGGCACGGAGCTGGCCGAGAGCCTGCCCGAGGCCGACGCCGTGCTCGGGTTCGACCACTACGCCGAGCTGTCCGACCGGCTCGACGACGTCGTGGCCGGCCGCACGGTCGCGTCGCACACGCCGTCGGACCGGCGCAAGCTGCTGCCGATCAGCCCGGTGCAGCGGCCCGCGGCCGCGGAGGCCGTGGAGGTCCCCGGGCACGCCCAGCACGGCTGGGGCCCGCGCGTGCTGCGCACCCGGCTCGACGACTCGCCCGTGGCCGCGCTGAAGATCGCGTCGGGCTGCGACCGGCGCTGCTCGTTCTGCGCCATCCCGTCGTTCCGCGGCTCGTTCGTCTCGCGTCAGCCGGACGAAATCGTCGCCGAGGCGCAGTGGCTCGCCGAGAACGGCGTGAAGGAGCTGTTCCTCGTCAGCGAGAACTCCACCTCCTACGGCAAGGACTTCGGCCGGGACGGCACGCGCGCCCTCGAGCTGCTGCTGCCGCGCCTGGCCGAGATCGAGGGCATCGACCGCGTGCGCGTGTCCTACCTGCAGCCCGCGGAGACGCGGCCGCAGCTGGTGAAGGCCATCGCGACCACGCCGGGCGTCGCCGACTACTTCGACCTGTCCTTCCAGCACTCGAGCGAGCAGGTGCTGCGCCGGATGCGCCGGTTCGGGTCCACCGACTCGTTCCTCGCGCTGACCGAGCAGATCCGCGAGTTCGCGCCGGAGGCCGGGATCCGCACCAACGTGATCGTCGGCTTCCCCGGCGAGACCGAGGAGGACCTCGCGGAGCTCGAACGCTTCCTCGCCGGCGCGCGTCTCGACGCCGTCGGCGTGTTCGGCTACTCGGACGAGGACGGCACGGAGGCCGAGACCTTCGACGGCAAGCTCGACCCCGCAGTGGTCGCCGAGCGCGTCACCCGGATCTCGGCGCTCGTCGAAGAGCTCACCGCCCAGCGGGCCGAGGATCGCATCGGCACGTTCGTGGACGTGCTGGTGGAGCAGGCGGCCGAGGACGGCGACGACGCCGTCGGCCGCGCCGCCCACCAGGCGCCCGAGGTCGACGGCGAGTGCGTGATCCTCGAAGACCCGGACCGCGCCGCCGTCGAGGTGGGCGATCTGGTGCGCTGCGAGGTCGTCGACTCCGCCGGGGTCGACCTGATCGTCCGCCCGGTGCCGGACGCGGACCGGTGAGTGCCGCACCCAGCGACGCCGGCGAGGGAACGACCCGCGCCGCGGAGGCGTCGTCCCAGGGAGCGGCCCCCCAGACCCACGAGGTGCCTGCTGAAACGGGGGCCGCCCCCATGCCCGAGCCTGCCGTACCCGAACCGACGCCCGTCCCGACGCTGAACGTCGCGAACCTGCTCACGCTCTCGCGGCTGGTGCTGGTGCCGCTGTTCGTCCTCGCGCTCTTCGCCGGCGACGGCGTGGACACCACGTGGCGCGCGATCGCCACGGGCCTGTTCGTCATCGCCTCGGCCACCGACCAGGTCGACGGGTGGGTCGCCCGCAAGTACGGCCTGATCACCGACTTCGGCAAGATCGCCGACCCCATCGCGGACAAGGCGCTCATCGGCGCCGCGCTCGTGGGCCTCAGCGTGCTCGGCGAGCTGCCGTGGTGGGTCACGATCGTGATCGCGGTCAGGGAGATAGGCGTCACACTTCTGCGCTTCTGGGTGATTCGTCACGGTGTGATCCCGGCGAGCCGCGGGGGCAAGGCCAAGACGATGACGCAGATCCTCGCCATCGTCGTCTACCTGCTGCCGCTGCCGGCCGGGGCCGACCCGGTGCGCTGGGTGCTGATGGGGCTCGCGGTCCTGCTGACTGTGGTCACCGGCGTCGACTACCTGATCCGCGCGATCCGCCTGCGCGCGGCGGGCCGCCGGGCGACGGGCGCTTGATGGCGGAGCTCGACGAGGCGGCCGCGCACCTGGTGGCCGTCCTGGCCCGGCGCGGCGAGACCGTGGCCACGGCCGAGTCGCTGACCGCCGGGCTGGTGTGCGCCACCGTCGCCCGCATCCCGGGCGCGAGCGTGGTGCTGCGCGGCGGGCTCGTCGTCTACGCCACGGAGCTCAAGGCCGCGCTGGCGGGCGTCGACGAGAAGCTGCTCGCCGAGCACGGCGCCGTGCATCCCGAGGTGGCGGCGCAACTCGCGGACGGCGCGCGCGAACGCTGCGGCGCCACGTGGGGCCTCGGGCTGACCGGAGTCGCGGGCCCGACCGCCCAGGACGGGGTGCCGCCGGGGACCGTGCACATCGGGCTCAGCGGGCCCTCGACGCGGATCGTCCGTACCCTGGTGGAGACCGGTGACCGGGACATGATCAGGACCGCGTCGGTGCGTTCGGCGTTTTCCCTGCTCGGGGAACATCTACACTGAAAACGGCGTTCGCCCTTGGCGGACGTACGTGTCAAGTCCTGCACTCGGGGCACCGCTCTGGGTAACGTAGGAGGCACCAGTTTGGGAAGGGAGGCGCGTGATGACCGTGCTGTTGCGTGAGGCGATCGGTGATCGGCTCCGTCATGCCCGCACCAACCAGCGTCGAACGCTGCGTGACATCTCCCGCGCCGCCAGGGTGAGCCTCGGCTACCTGTCAGAGGTCGAGCGCGGTCAGAAGGAGGCCTCCAGCGAGCTGCTGGCTTCCATCTGCGACGCCTTGGACCTTCCGCTCGGCGAGTTGCTCCACAAGGTCGCGGCCGACGTGTCGGCCCTCGAGTCGGTGGAGGTGGCCCCGGTCGACGAGCGTGTGGTCGACGGTGCCCCGCGGGAGACCGTGCCGGCCGAGCGGGAAGCCACCGCGTCGGCGAGCGGGTTCGAAGGCGGCCGCCTGGTCTCCGAGCTGGTCGGCGACGACTTGTCCGACCTGCGGCTTTCGCCCGCTCCGCGGATGAACACCCAGCTGCGGACCACGATCGGCGCGCCGAAGCTCGCGTCGACGATCGCCGCTTAGAACGCGCAGAGAAACGCTTCGTACGCGTACGGCCCCGGGTAGTGACCCCGGGGCCGTACGCGTATCCACAGGATCGATCAGGGTCGTCCCTGAATTCCCCCGGGGTCGCCTGGAACGGCAGGGGCTGACCTGACACGATGGAACCCAACGCCGGGGTCGGGACGTTGTGAACTAGGGGAGCGACGCCCCACCTCGAGACAACTCAGGGCCCGTGGGACGCAAGAAGGCAGGCGGAGGAGATGGCCAACCCGTTCGTGAAGTTCTGGAAGTACCTCATGGCGTCGTTCTCGTCGAAAATCGACGAGCACGCCGACCCGAAGGTGCAGATCCAGCAGGCCATCGAGGAGGCACAGCGCAACCACCAGGCGCTGACGCAGCAGGCCGCCTCCGTGATCGGCAACCAGCGCCAGCTGGAGATGAAGCTCAACCGGCAGCTCGGCGAGGTCGAGAAGCTGCAGGCGTCGACCCGGCAGGCCCTGGTGCTCGCCGACGAGGCCCGCGGCAAGGGCGACGAGCAGAAGGCGACCGAGTTCGAGACCGCGGCGGAGAGCTTCGCCGCGCAGCTCGTCACGGCCGAGCAGAGCATCGAAGACCTCAAGACGCTGCACGACCAGTCGCTGCAGGCCGCGGCCCAGGCCAAGAAGGCCGTGGAGCGCAACGCCACGATGCTGCAGCAGAAGCTGGCCGAGCGCACCAAGCTGCTCTCGCAGCTGGAGCAGGCGAAGATGCAGGAGCAGGTCTCCGCGTCGCTGAACCAGATGAGCCAGCTGGCCGCGCCGGGCAACACGCCGTCGCTGGAAGAGGTCCGCGACAAGATCGAGAAGCGCTACACCACCGCGCTGGGCCAGGCCGAGCTGGCGCAGAACTCGGTGCAGGGCCGCATGCTCGAGGTGCAGGAGTCCGCCACGCAGATGGCGGGCCACTCGCGCCTGGAGCAGATCCGCGCGTCGATGCGCGGTGACTCGGTCGCGCAGGTCACCGACGGTGGCGGCGCCGCGAAGTCGGCCGGCACGGCGGGCAGCGCGGACATCCAGCGTGAGATCCAGGCCCGCGTGCAGGCCGAACAGGGCAAGAACCCGGCCTGACCGCCGGGCGCGAGGACGATTCCCGGGGGTGGGACATGGCCGGCAGCGGCGGACGGCGGGACTTCAACGAGTTCAACGCCAAGCTCGAGAAGCACATCGAGAAGCTGCCGGAGTACGCCCAGCGCGCCCAGGAGAAGCTTCAGCGGTACTTCCCGCCGGCCGATGAGGCCGGCGGGAAGCCCGCCGCGCGACCGGCCCCGCCGAAGCGCCCCGCGCCGCCGGTGGTGCGCCGGACGGCCGTGCCCACCGCGTTCGCGCAGGTGGCCGGCCAGGTCCCGGCCGTGGCCGAGGTACGCGCGAAGTGGCAGCGGTGGAACGAACCCGCGGCCAAACACCAGCGGCGCATCACCCGCACCTCCCGGGTGCTGACGTTGTGGCTGCTCGTCACGATCTTGCTCGGCGTCCTGACCGTGCTCGCCGGCACGGGCCTGATGGGTGCCGGCACCGACGTGGCCCAGACCGTGCTCGCGGGGTTCGGCACGGTCGTGTTCGGCACGTTCAGCGTGCGGACCGGGCTGAAGCTGCGGCAGCTGAAGAAACTCGAACTTCCGCAGGCGAGCAGTGCGGCCCCGCCGCCGCTGCCCCCTGCTGCCTCCGCCGCTCGCGAACCGATGGAACGTCTGGCGGAGTCCGAGGCCTCCCTCGGTGAGCTGCTGCGGCAGCTGTCCGTGCCCACCTCGCTGGGCACCGCCGCCGTCCCCGCCGTCCCCGAGGTCTCCGTGGCCGACGCGCGCGCCACGGCCCAGGAGGCGGCCCGCGCGCTGCGTGGTCTGGCCGCCCGCATCCAGGCCATCGAACGCGGCCGCAACTCCGCCCCCGAACGTGAGCGCGGCGCGCTCGACGCGGCTGTGGCGAAGCTGCGCGAACAGCTCGACGACGGCATCGAAGGCTTCGGCAGCCTGGTCGCCGCGGCGGGACGCGCGGTGGCGGCCAGCAGCGACGGCATGGGCACGTCCAAGCAGGCGCTGACCGACGCGACCGACCACCTCGCGGGGCTCGCGCTGGCGTTGCGGGACCTGTCCTAGCGGCTCGCCACGCCGTGCGGCGGGTTTTCCGTCGGGTGATTTCTCCCGCGTGTGCGGATTCCCGTGCGGTGACCGGGTGCTGTGTGCGGCATCGGAACGAACCGGATGGCGCAGTTTGGGTTTCCGGTCGGCCTAGTCCTCGCCGCTTCGTGCCGACGGTGGGTGAGTGCCCCCGAATACCGAAACAATGGCGTAATCCGAAACAGCTGGTTACGGAAACGCGTGCGGTTTAACGTTTTTCTCATGAAGTCAGTGGTGGCATCCGCCAGGATCGGCGCCGTGGCCTGAGGTTCCGTGGCGCCGGACGTACACAGTGGACTCATCCGTTCCGTCGAGGAAAGGACCCCCCGTGACCACGCTCCCGCCCGAACCGGAACCCGTGCCCGTCCCGCCGCCCAGCTCGCACCAGCGGGTGGTGGCCGCGTTCGAACGCCTCGCGCAAGTCGACCGCCCCGAACTGTGGATCAGCCTCCGCACGCTGGAGGAGGTCCTGGTCGACGCGAAGGCCGTCGACGAGCGTGTGCGCGCCGGGGAGGACCTCCCGCTGGCCGGGACCGTCCTCGCGGTCAAGGATGTCATCGACGTCGCCGGGCTGCCCACCACCGCGGGGTACCCGGGTTTTTCGCGGGTGCCCGTGACGAGCGCCACGGCGGTCACGCGGCTCACCGGCGCGGGTGCCGTGGTGCTGGGCAAGACGAACCTCGACCAGTTCGCCTCCGGGCTGGCCGGCACGCGCAGCCCGTACGGCGCGGTGGCTTCGGCCGGCGACCCCCAGAAGGTCGCGGGTGGGTCCAGCAGCGGTTCTGCCGTGGCCGTCGCGCTCGGGATCGCCGATCTCGCGCTCGGTACTGACACCGCCGGCTCCGGCCGCGTCCCCGCGGCGCTGAACGCCGTGGTGGGCCTCAAACCGACTCTCGGGCTCGTACCGAAGACCGGCGTTTTCCCGGCGTCCCGGTCGTTCGACTGCGTTTCGGTGTTCGCGAGCAGCCTCACGCTCGGCCAGCGCGCGCTCGCCGTCCTGACCGGGCCCGACGGCCAGGACGCGTCCGTGCGCGAGTGGCCCGCCGACGTCCGGCTCGGCGCGGGGGAGCGGCCGCGCGTCGCGATTCCCGACGATGCCGGGCTCGCCGCGTTGTCCGGACCGGCGAGGCGCGCGTTCGGCGTGGCCGTGGCGTCGCTGGAGGCGTCGGGCGCGGTGATCGAGCCGATCGATCTCGGGGTGTTCTTCGAAGCCGGGGAGCTGCTCTACGGCAGTGCGCTGGTGGCCGAGCGCTACGCGTCGGCCGGCGACGTCCTGGCCGGGAAACCGGAAGGCGCCGATCCGACGGTCGCCGGGATCGTTGCCGCGGCCGGGACGCACTTGGCGCACGAGCTCGCCGACGCCCACGGCCAGGTCGCCCGGCTGCGCGCGGCGGCCCGCGAAGCGCTGGGCGAGTGCGACGCGCTGCTGCTGCCCACCGTGCCCGACCACCCGGACCTCGGCGAGGCGCTGGCCGACCCGCTCGGCGTGAGCGCGCGGCTGGGGACGTACGGCGCGTTCGTGAACGTCCTCGACCTGGCCGCCGTGACCGTGCCGGTCGCGCCGGGGGACCAGCGGCCGTTCGGCGTCACGATCGCCGCGCGGGCGTTCGAGGACCAGATCGCGCTCGACCTCGCCGCGGTGCTCACCGGCGAGCAGGCGCGCGAGCCGTACCCGGCCGAAGGCGCCGACCTGGTCGTGTTCGGCGCCCACCTGCGGGGCCAGCCGTTGCACGACGAACTGCGGGGCGCGCGGTTCGTCGCGCCGGTCCGGACCGCCGAGGCGTACCGCATGGTGCTGCTCGACACCGACCCGCCCCAGCCCGGCGTGATCCCCGGCAACGGCACGCTCGACGGCGAGCTCTGGCGCCTCTCGCCCGCGGGGCTCGGCCGGTTCGCCGCGGCGCTGCCGGAGCCGTTCGTGCTCGGCCACGTGGAACTGGAAGACGGCAGCACGCCGCTCGCGGTGCTGTGCCCCCCGGCCGCCACCGGCGACGCACCGAACCTCGACCGCTACGAATCGTGGCGCGGCTACCTCCGCTTCGCCAGCACGGCCGGCCTGCGACCCCCCGGCTGACCCGGCTGACCCGGCTGCCCGCGCACCGGCTCGCTCGGGGCGAGGCCGATGCTGAGACCGCACGGGGCTGGTGCCGGTGTCGAGTGCGCAGGCCGCTCGGGCTGTCGGGCGCACTGGCTTCGGTCGGCACTGCGCGAAGCTGGCCACCGCACCGGATGGCCACCCGGGCGAAGACCCCGAGCGGCATGCCGCTCGGGCTGCTGAGCGCGCTGGCTGGGCCAGTGGCGGGGTCCGGGCCGGTCAGGCCGGCCGGCCCGCGATCCCCCGGCCGACGCGGCGCATCAGTGCCGGCTCGTGCGGGGCGAAGCTGGTGTTGGGGCTGCACGAGGCTGGGGCCGGTGCCGAGGAGGTGTCGAGAGTCCGAGCGGCATGCCGCTCGGGCTGCTGAGCGCGCTGGCTGGGCCAGCGGCGGGGTCCGGGCCGGTCAGGCCGGCCGGCCCGCGATCCCCCGGCCGACGCGGCGCACCAGGGCCGGTCCGTGCAGTGCGAAGCCGGTGTAGAGCTGCACGAGGCTGGCGCCCGCGTCGAGCAGGCGGGTGGCGTCGTCCGGGCCGAGGATGCCGCCGACGCCGATGATCGGCAGCTTGCCCTCGGTGCGCTCGTGGACGAAGCGGACGACTTCCAGCGAGCGCGCCGTGAGCGGGCGGCCGGAGAGGCCGCCGGCCTCGGTGGCGAGGTGCGCTTCGGCCGGGGCGACGCCGTCGCGGGAGAGCGTGGTGTTGGTGGCGATGAGCCCCGCGACGCCGTGGCCGAGGCACACCTCGAGCAGCTCCGCGAGCGCCTCGTCCGTGAGGTCCGGCGCGACCTTCACCAGCAGCGGCGTGTCGCCGCCCAGCTCCGCGGACGTCGTGCGCAGCTCGGCGAGCAGCTCGCCCAGCGCGGCCTTGTCCTGCAACGCGCGCAGCCCCGGGGTGTTGGGCGAGCTGACGTTGATGGCGAAGTAGTCGGCGTACGGGTGCAGCGCGCGCAGCGAGAAGCGGTAGTCGGCCACGGCCTCGTCGAGCGGGGTCACCTTGGACTTGCCGATGCTGATCCCCAGCGGCACGCGCGGCTTGCCCTGCGCGGCGAGGCGGCGGGCCAGGGCTTCGGCGCCGTCGTTGTTGAAGCCCATCCGGTTGATCACGGCGTCGCTCTCGGGGAGGCTGAACAGCCGTGGCTTCGGGTTCCCCGGCTGCGCGTGCCGCGTGACGGTGCCGACCTCGACGAACCCGAACCCCAGCGCCGGCCACGCCGCGAGCGCGCGCCCGTTCTTGTCCATGCCCGCCGCCAGCCCCACGCGGTTCGGGAACCGCAGCCCCAGCACGGTGACGGGGTCGGCGGTGCCGTAGACCCGCGCGAGCGGCCCGAGCGCCGGGCCCACACGGCTCAGCAGCCGCACGGTGCGCTCGTGCACCAGCTCGGGATCGTGGTAGGCCAGCCGGTACAGCCCGGGGCGGGCGATTTTCTCGAAGAGCACGCGCCCATGCTGCCTCATCGGCTCCGCAGCGGCGCCCGGAACCCGGGCCGCTTGTGGCGCCGGGCACCGCTCAGCCGGCGGCGCTTTCCTTCCACTCGTCTTCGAGCATGGCGTAGACCAGTTCGTCGGTCCACTCGCCCTTGACGATCTCGTTCTCCTTCAGGTGCGCTTCCTTGCGCATCCCGAGGCGTTCCATCAGGGCGCTCGACGCGCTGTTGCGGCCGTCGCAGCGCCCCACGACGCGATGCAGGCCCAGGTCCTCGAACCCGAGGCGCAGCAGCTCTGTCGTCGCCTCCAGCGCGAGGCCGCGGCCGTGGTGGTCGGGGTGGAAGACGAACCCGATCTCGCCCTGGCGGTGCTCGGCGCTGAGGTACTCGAGGTTCAGGTCGCCGATCAGCTGGCCGGTCTCGGCGAGCTCGACCGCGACGGCGAGGAATTGCCCCTCCTGGGTCAGCGTGGAGCTGTGCACGCGCTTCGCGAGCGCGGCGGCGGATTCGGCCCGGCTGCGTGGTCCCCAATAGAGGTAGCGGGCGACGTCGGCCCGGGACTGGAAGGAGTTCAGCGCGTCGAGGTCCTCGAGCGTGAACGGGCGCAGGAGCAACCGTTCCGTCGTGATCGGGTAGTCGGGCCTGAGCATGCCGTTCAGGCTAGCCACGTACGGCCGTTCGGGGTATGCGCCCGTGCCAATTGATCGGCGGAGAAGGGGGATCGATCGCCGGACGGTCGCCCAGCGGGGCCCGACGGCGAGATCTCATATATGAAGGGGTGCTCCCGGGGCGCCTCTCGGACGCCGTCAAACGTCCGAGTCCAAGCCGGACCGGTGCTCGAAAGCCCCGGGAGCCCGGTGACTGCCTGGTATTCGCTATCAGGCAAACACGCGAAGCAGGCGATGAGCCGAAGGTGGCTCAGGTTGTATCGCTGCTCAAAGTCCCTACGCGTGCCATCCGCTAGCGGACAGCCACCTCACGAGTCCTGTGAGAATACAACTTAGGACCACCTCCTCTCTCGTGTAAGACCACGCTAACCGCGAATGCCGGTGCCCGGCAACATCATTTGGGCGAACTCACGGTCGCCTGCCTGGGATGTCCGAATCCGTTCGCCCGGCGCGAACGCGGGCGGCAGACCGGGACAGCAGAGCGGGACAGCAGACATGGACAACGGGCGCGGCGGGTTCCCCACGTCGTCCGGCCGCGCGGCTCAGGTCACGGGACGCGGGCCGGGCTGGCAGCGCGGGCAGAACCACGTCGGCCGCCGGTAAACGCCTTCGCCCTGGTCGTGGACCTCGACCCGCCCGCCGCAGCGGAAACAGCCCTGGCGCGTGCGCTCGTAGACCCAGTTGCGCCGGCCGCGGGCGAGGTCGCCGGTGGTCACCTGCTCGTGGCGCCACGCGTTGGCCAGCAGCAGCTTCCGGGCCAGCGCCACGACCTTCCGGGCGTCCACTTCGGACACCGGTGTCCACGGCGACACCTTGAGCAGGAAGCAGATCTCGACCTTGTACAGATTGCCGACGCCGGCCATGAGGCGCTGGTCGAGCAACGCGTCACCCAGTTCCCGGTCCGGCTGCGCGGCCAGCGCCGCGGCGGCCTTCTGGGCGTGCTCGTCGCTCCACTGTGGATCGAGCAGGTCGGGGCCGAGGTGTGCGACGAGGTCGTGTTCCCCGGTCGTGGGCACGAGTTTGAGGTCGTGGACGCGGAAGCCGATCGCCTGCACGTCGGCGGTCGCGAGGATCACGCGTGCGTGGTGGGCCGGGGTGCGCCAGCGGCCGCCGGCGGGGTAGATGTCCCAGCTGCCGTCCATGCGCAGGTGGCTGTGGAGCGTGAGGTCGCCGGAGAAGCGCGTGAACAGGTGCTTGCCGACCGTGCCGACGCCGAGCACGGCACGGCCCGAAAGGTCCACAGTGGCCAGTGCGGGGTGGCGGAACTCCCCGCGCACCAGCGTTTTCCCGGCCAGCGCCTTGTCGAGCAGCTTGCCGGCCAGGAAGACGGTGTCGCCCTCGGGCACGGCTCAGCCCGCGGCGTCGGGCACGGTCGCCGGCGACTCGGCGGTGGTCTCGAGGGCCTCGTCCTCGTCGCCGCGCACGCGGTGGCGCCCGGCGCGGTTGGACCGCAGGATCTTCGCCAGCACCATGTTGAACGTCAGCGCGATCTCCTGGGCACCGGGGGAGTGCCACTCGTGGATCGGGCTGCACGCGCCCTGCGCCTGCTGCACCGCCAGCCGGTCGGGGATCGCCGTGGGCATCACCAGCGAGCCGAAGTTCTCGCGCAGCTCGGCGACACGGAACTGGTGCTCGTAGGAGCGCACGCGCAGCTTGTTGACCAGCACGCCGATCGGGCGCAGTCCCGGGTTGCTCTCCTCGCGGATGCGCTCGATGGCCTCCAGCGCGCGCTGGGCGCCCGCCACGGCGTACATCGTGGGCTCGGTGACGATCAGTGCGCTGTCGGCCGCCACGAGGGCCGACTTCGTCAGCCGGCCGAGTGACGGCGGGCAGTCGATGACCACGAGCTCGTACGGCTCGTCGCGCAGCGGGTTCTGGTGCAGCTCGTCGAGGGCGCGCGAGAGGTTCTCCAGGCGCCGTCCGTCGGAGTCGGGCTCGTTGAGCAGCTCCAGCTCCTCGGCGCCGACCAGCACGTCGACCTCGTCGCTCCACACGCTGGGCGCGATCGCGCGTTCGAGGACCGCCCGCGCGGGGGTCTCTAGGACATCGGCGAGCGTCGCGTCCGTGTAGGGCGGGTCGAGCGAGGTGGTGGCGTTGCCCTGCGGGTCGAGGTCGGCCACGAGTGTGCGGGTACCCCTACGCAGAGCGGCCGACGCGATACCGAGCGCGACCGTCGTTTTACCGACGCCACCCTTGAGGCTGAGAACGGCGACCGTGTGCACTCGGCACAGCCTACGGGCCGCGGGCGGGGCGGGTCGCGAGGAAGGTGCCGAACACCTCTTCCGGGCAGGCCCGGGTGACGGCGGGTGACCGGCGGGCGGGCACTACCCTGTCCGACTATGAAGACGGACACCGTGGCGGCCCGGGGTTCGGGCGCCGTTCGCCGGGCGCTCGAAGCGGAGCTGCGGGCTGCCCGCGCCCGCGGCGTGGAGCAGCCCTCCGTCGTCGACGTCGGCGGCGGCAGCGGCGGCTGGGCGGTGCCGTTCGCGTCGGCGGGCTGCCTCGTGACCGTGGTCGAGCCCAATCCCAACGCGCTGGCGACGCTGCGCCGGCGCGCCGAGGAGGAGGGCGTCTCACACCGGATCACGGTGATCGCGGACGACTCCGACGCCCTCGGCGCCCACGTCGCGGCCGGTTCGGCCGATCTCGTGCTCGCCCACGGCCTGCTCGAGGTCGTCGACGACCCGGCGGTGGCGCTCGCCGCGCTGGCCGCGGCCGTCGCACCCGGCGGGGCGCTGTCCGTGCTCGTGGCCAACCGCAACGCGGCCGTGCTGCACCGCGCGCTGGCCGGCCGGATCGCCGAGGCCCAGCGGCTGCTCGACGGAGCCGACGGCGTAATGCCCGGCGGGCGCGACACCGTGCTGCGCCGCTTCGACAGCGCCGGCCTGACCGACCTGCTGGTGGCGGCGGGTCTCGAGGTGACCTTGCTGCAGGGCGACCGCGTGATCGCCGACGTCGTGCCCGGCGAGGTACGCGAGGACGAGCTGGCGGAGTTCGAGCTGGCGGCGGCCGCGGTGCCGGCGTTGCGCGACGTGGCCGGGCGGCTGCACGCGATGGCGCGGCCCGCTCAGGTCTGAACCTGCGATCTTCGGGCGCTGAGCACGGCATTCCCGGAATTGTCGGTGGTCGCCGGTAACGTCGGTCCCCGTGGGGAGCAGAAACGCCGAACTGCCCAGCGGCATGGCCCGCTACCGCGTCACCACGGGTGCCGAGACGCTGCCGGACGACACCGGCTGCGGGATCCTGCACGTGGACATGGACGCGTTCTTCGTGTCGTGCGAGCTGAGGACGCGGCCTGAGCTGGTGGACAAGCCCGTCGTCGTGTCCGGCGGCGGGCCGCGGTCGGTGGTGGCCGCCGCCAACTACCCGGCGCGCAAGTACGGCGTGCACTCGGCGATGCCGTTCGCCACGGCGAAACGGCTGTGCCCGCACCTGATCTGCCTCACGCCCACGTCGGGGCTCTACGGCGAGGTCTCGCGGCGGGTGATGGACATCTTCCGCGAGCTCACACCGCTCGTGGAGCCGCTGAGCCTCGACGAGGCCTTCCTGGACGTGAGCGGGGCGCTGCGGCGGCTGGGGGCCACGCCCGCGCAGCTGGGCGCGCGGATCCGTTCGCGCGTTCAGGCCGAGCACGGGATCACGTGCTCGGTGGGCGTCGCGAAGGTCAAGTTCGTCGCGAAGCTGGCGTCGGGGATGGCGAAGCCCGACGGGATGGTCGTGGTGCCGGCGGCCGAGACGCTGGCGTTCCTGCACCCCTTGCCGGTCTCGGCGCTCTGGGGCGTGGGGAAGCGCACCGAGGAGCAGCTGCGGGGGCAGGCGCTGCACACGATCGCCGACGTCGCTGCCGCGCCACCCGCGCGGTTGCGGCGGTCGCTGGGCAACGCGATGGGGGAGCACCTGTGGGCGCTCGCCAACGGGCACGACGACCGCGCCGTGGTCCCCGAGGCGGCGGAGAAGTCGATCGGGGCGGAGCGGACGTTCGAGGTCGACCTGCACAGCCGCGACGAGCTGGGGCTGGAGCTGCTGCGGCTGTCCGAACGGGTCGGGGCGACCCTGCGGGCGCGCGGGCTGCGCGGGCGCACGGTGTCGATCAAGGTCCGGTTCGCCGACTTCACCACGATCACCCGGGCGCGCACGCTGTACGCGGCCACGGACGTCGCTCGCGACATCCACCGGACGGCGGTCGAGCTGCTCGCCGAGCACGCACCCACGGGGGCCGTGCGGCTGATCGGCGTGCGCGTGGAGGGGCTGGACACGGGCGAGGGTGGCGAGCAGCTCCAGTTCGCCTCCGCCGAGCCGCGCTGGCGTGACGCGGAAGTGGCCGCCGACGTGGCGAGGTCGAAGTTCGGGTCGGCCGCGGTGCGCCCCGCGTCGTTGCTGACGCCCCGGGAGACGTGACCTGTGTCGCCCATTGTGTCCTCCGCGGGGCCGCAAGCGGGCCGTCGTGACCCAGTGTCAACCCACGTCAGTCGTGATTTCCCCCAATTCGATCCCTTCTGGATGCGGGATCGGGTAGTCGGACGCGCGCGGGGCTCGTATCCTGGACAGTGCCACCCCGCCTGGGGCTGGCTGTTGGGTCCAGAACGTTGCGCGGCCCGGCGCCCGCGACAGCTGTGCCGGAGGAGGAAAGATGCCACTCTCCGAGCATGAGCAGCGGCTGCTCGATCAGATCGAGCGCGAGCTCTATGCCGAGGACCCCAAGTTCGCATCCACGGTGCGTGGCACCCGGTTGCGCCGCCCCGCCCGTCGACGGCGCATTCAAGGGATCGCGCTGTTCGTGGTGGGGGTAGCGCTCCTGGTGCTCGGCGTGGTGGTGCCCGTGCTGCGGGTCGCCGACATCCCGTTGATCAGCGTGCTGGGGTTCCTCGTGATGTTCTTCGGGGTCTTGATGGCGGTCACGTCGCTACGCCACGGCGACAGCGGCGGAGGCGGCAAAGACTCCGGCCGCGGCGGTGGTGGCGGCAAGGGATCGGGCGGCAAGAGCTCGTTCACGCAGCGCATGGAAGAACGCTTCCGCCAGCGCTTCGAGGAGCAGTAGCTCCCTTCGGCAGATCGTGGGATCCGCGCTTCACCCGGCCGGGGTGGAGCGCGGATTCTCGTGTGCGCGGGCCTGGTCGAAGCCGCA
Organism: Amycolatopsis sp. NPDC049253; assembly: GCF_040678995.1. NCBI lineage: Bacteria > Bacillati > Actinomycetota > Actinomycetes > Pseudonocardiales > Pseudonocardiaceae > Amycolatopsis > Amycolatopsis sp. NPDC049253. The sequence goes on from NZ_JBFAQX010000008.1 coordinate 103,080, forward strand.
CCGCGACAGGTCTCGGCTGAGGCTCGTTGGATCTTGTCCTCGCGGGTGAGTCCCCGGACCCGGCCACGCGTGCCGGACCCATCCCCGTCTGCTCACCCGAGACGAGCGCCGGCCCCGGTCGCCAGAGGGATCGGCGAGCCGGGGCCGGGAACCGCGTGGGTCAGGAGTGGCGCCGCAGGATCGACTTCGGGAAGAGGCGCCCCCGCCAGGACAGCGGGGCCGTCGTGCGCAAGCTGTGGCGGAGGCGGTCGAAGGCCGGGGCCAGGTCCGGGTCCGCCGTGGTCGCACCGCTGTACCACGTGCGCTCGACGGCGCCGATCACGGTGCGCAGGCTGTCGCGGCCGGAGTCGTCCAGGTGGTGGCGCTCGGCGATCTTCTGCCCGGCCACGCGGACGGTGTCGCTGCCGGTCAGCGGAAGGCCGCGGTCGGCGCACTCGGCCTTGAGCTCGCGCCACGCCGCGTCGGCGGATCCGGGTGCGTGGGTGACGATCGCCTGGAGCCGGCGGCGGCGGGTGAAGTCGCGGACCGCGGCCGGGCCGCCCAAGCCGACCAGGAGCAGCACGACGATCACGGCGAACCACCAAGCCACGAGGCCGGCCAGGAAACCCAGCGCCGCAACGAGGAGCACGCCGCCCGTCAGGGGCAGCCACAGGGCGACCTGGCTGGTGCGCGCGGCGGCCGGAGCCGGAGCACGGACGAGGACGTCGCCGTCCGGGACGACGCCGGGCGGGAGCCCCGGAGCCGCGGCTCCCGGAGCCGGAGGCCGCCGCCGCAGGACGTAGGCCGTGACCACCGCCGCGGCGCCCAGGACGGCGAGCACGGCGGCGAGGATCGCGAGCCAGCCGTCCTGCGATTCGGCCGTGGCGGTCGTGGTCGGGGTGGCCTCGTTCTGGCCCTTGTCGAGGGGCGACTGCGTGGTGGGGGCGTTGGAGCGCGGCGCGGTGGGCAGGTCGTCGGTGGCGTCGGGCTGCTGGGAGTTCTGGTTGTTCTGCTGGAGGTACGACGGGACGATGCCGCGGCCGTCGGCGAGCGGGGTCGGGTCGAAGCTGACCCAGCCCTTGTCACCGAAGTACGCCTCGACCCACGCGTGCGCGTCCTGCGTGCTGATCGACTGGTAGTCGCCCTTCGGCACCCCCGGCGTGAAGCCGATGGCCACGCGCGCGGGGATGTGGGCGACGCGCAGCATCACGGCCATCGCCGACGCGTACTGCTCGCAGTAGCCGCGCTTGCCGTTGAGGATGAAGTCGGCCAGAGCGTCCGCGTCCGTGGCGTCCGCGGTCTTCGTGTCGTACACGAAACCGTTCTGCGCGCTGAAGAACTGCCACAGCGCGGTGGCCTTGTCGAAGTTGTCGGTCTTGCCCGCGATGAGCTGGTTGGTCTTCGCGACGACCCGTGGGTCCACGCGGCCGATCTGCGAGTAGAACGCCGGCACCTCGTCGGACTTCGGGTCGGTCGCCCGCAGCTCGGCGGCGGTCGGTTCCTTCAGCGACGCGACCTCGGTGTACGTCGGCGCGGGCTCGCTCTTCGTGGTGAACACGGCGCCACTGACCCGGTCGTACAGCCACTGCGGCGAAAGCCCGCGCAGCGCCCGCGGCGCACCGTAGACGGGCAGCCAGTTGTCGACCCAGCGCGTGGGCTGGATCTGGATCTGCCGCGACACGCCGGTGCCGTCGTCGCCCGGCGCGGCCGGCAGCGTGCTGTTGGCGAGCACACCCGTCTGCGCCTGGCCGCCGCCGCGCAGGCCCCAGCCCTGGTTGGGCGTGTACGTGTCGAGCGTGAACGCCCGCAGGTACCGCCGGTCGTTGCCGAGACCGCGGACCTGGAACAGCTCCGTATTCTCACCCTGGTCGAGCAGGCCGCGCAGCTGCGTGAACGGCGCGACGCCGAACCCGCCGCTGCCGTCGCCGCCCGCACCCGAGCCGGCGCCGAACGGGATCTTCCCGACGGTGCCCACCCACGTGATCCCACCGCCGAGCAGACCGAGCACGATGGCGGCGCTCACCACGGCCACGGGCGCCTGCAGCGCGCGTGCGCGCCCGCCCGAACCCGGCGCCTCACGGTTGCGCCAGCGCCGGTGCCGGTGGTTGCCGTCGAGCGCGAGCAGGCACGCGAACGCGGCCGCGCCGAGCAGGAACGTCCACCACGGCAGCATTTCGTCGGACAGCGCCGCCGGCACCGCGTACACGCACAGCAGGACCAGACCCGTCGCCGCCGGCGCCGCGGCGGCCACCGCGAGCGTGTCGACGAGCACCGCGACCAGCCCGATCGCGATCGTCACCAGGCACAGGATCGGCTGCGTGCCCTCGACCGGCGGCAGCCCGGTGCGGATCTGCTCGGCCGACGCCGCGAGCGTCGCCTGCAGCTCGCTGAAGGCCATCGGCCCCGGGATGATCTTGAGGATGCCCTGCGTGGTGAACGCGCCCGTGACCAGGAACAGCAGCACCAGGAGCTGGCCGAGCCCGACGAGCACGGTCGGCGCGCGCAGCGAGCGCAACGCGAGGCCGGTCGACGCGATCAGGATGACCGCCACGAACAGGTAACCGAACCACGCCCACCCGGAGACGACGCCGGTCAGCGACGTGGCCGCGCACAACGTCGCGACGCCCGCGGCCACCGGGGGCAGGATGCCGCTCGACCACACCGGCGGCGGGGCGGCCGGCTGCGGGGTCGGCGTGTGCGGGATCGGCGGGGGAACGTGGGAAACGGGCGGAGGGGGTGCCGTCGTGGTCATCGCGTACCGCCGATCAGGGCGGCGCGGTGGGCACCCGTGCGGCACAGCTCGGCCCACGCCTGCGGCATCGGCGTCTGCGGGCCGGCGATCACGACGCCCCAGCCGTTCGCGCGCAGCAGTTCGGCGGCGTCCTTCGTGGCCGCGGCCTGGTGGTCGGACGAGCCCGACCCCGCCCAGCCCGGCGTGTCCAGCAGGACCGCGAGGCTGCGGACACCGCGCGGGCGGTAGCGGGCCAGCTCGTGCACCGACTCCGCGCTGACCGTGCCGAGCACCGCGATGAGCTCCTGTCCTTCGGCCGGGTCGTGGCCCAGCGTCACGTCGCGCTGGTGCGCGGGCTGCAGCCCGGCCAGCGCGTCGAGCACCACGTTGTCGTAACCGTCGCCGCCTTCACCCGGGGTGTCGGCGAGCGTGATGCCGTGCTCGGTGACCAGGCGGACGCGGTGGCCGGAGCGGCGCAGGTGCAGTGCGACCGAGGCCGCGAACGACACCGCCCACTCGAGACTGGCCGCGGGGCCCGTGCCGTGGTGGGCGGCGGCGCGGTGGTCGACCAGCACGGTCGTGCCGCCCCGCCACGGCCGTTCCTCCACGCGCACCATGACCTCGTCGCGGCGGGCGGTGGAGCGCCAGTGGACCTTCCGCATGTCGTCGCCGGTGCGGTAGTGGCGCACGATCACGTCGGGCTCACCCTGGCCGGCGTGCAGGCGCACGGTGCCGTCGTCGCCCGCACCGACCCCGGCGCCGCCCGGCAGCCCCCACAGGGCGACGACGCGCGGCACGACCACGAGCCGCGAGTGCCCGATCAGCTCGCGTTCGAACTCGCACAGCCCGAACGGGTCGGTGATCGTCGCGCGCAGCGGCCCCACCTGCTGGATCCCGCGCAGCAGCGGCTGCAGCGGGTAGCGCAGCAGCACCCGGCGGTCGTGCGGCAGCCGCTCGACCACGAACCGCGGCTTCGAGCCCAGCGCGTACGGCACGCCGTCCTCGAGCAGCACCTCGCCGCCCGGGAGCCGGCCGCTGCGCCACAGCTCGAGGTGCACCTCGCCGCTCGCGCCGACGGCCACGCGCTCCGGCCGCAGCGCCCGCGCGGCGCCGAGGCGGAGCCGGGTCGCCGAGATGAACGCCGCGACCAGCAGCGGCAGCGCTACCACGAAGACGGCGACGCGCAGCAGGTCGCGCTCGTTGAGCACCAGCGAGCACACGGCCGCGGCGATCCCCGCGGCCAGGAGGCAGCGGCCGCGGGTGGTCAGGCCGGACAGTGCACGCAGCATGCGGTTCTCGGATTCGGGTAAGGGGATCGCCGGTCAGCGGGTGCCGGTGGAGCCCTGGGGGACGGGGACGCGGTGCAGCACAGCGCGGACCACGTCGGTCGCCGAGCGGCGGGCGGCGTGCGCCTCGGTGGTGAGCACGAGCCGGTGCGCCAGCACCGGCACGGCGACCGTGTGCAGGTCGTCCGGCACCACGTACTCACGGCCCGACAGCGCCGCCTGCGCCCGCGCGGCGCGGACCAGGTGCAGCGTCGCGCGCGGCGAGGCGCCCAGCCGGATCTCCGGCACCTGCCGGGTCGCGGAGACCAGGTCCACGGCGTAGCGGCGGACCTCGGGCGCCATGTGCACCGCGCGCACGGTCTCGATCAGTCGCTGCACGGTCGCGCCGTCGGACACCGCCGACAGCTCGGCCAGCGGGTTGTGGCCCGCGTGCTCGTCGACCATGGCCAGCTCGGCCTGCTGGTCGGGGTAGCCGATCGACACCCGCGCGGTGAAGCGGTCGCGCTGGGCCTCGGGCAGGGCGTAGGTGCCCTCCATCTCGATCGGGTTCTGCGTGGCGATCACCATGAACGGCGCGCCGAGCAGGTACGTGCTGGTGTCGACCGTGACCTGGTGCTCTTCCATGCACTCCAGCAGCGCCGACTGCGTCTTGGGCGAGGCGCGGTTGATCTCGTCGCCCACCACGATGTTCGCGAACACCGGTCCGGGCCGGAACTCGAACTCGCCGGTCTGGCGGTTGTAGATCGACACGCCCGTGACGTCGCTGGGCAGCAGGTCGGGGGTGAACTGCACGCGGCTCACGGTGCAGTCGATCGACCGGGCGAGCGCCTTGGCCAGCGAGGTCTTGCCGACGCCCGGCACGTCCTCCACGAGAAGGTGACCCTCGGCGAGGAGGGTCACCAGCGCGATCCGGATGACGTCGGGTTTGCCGACCAGCACGCGTTCGACGTTGGCGGCGATCCGGCGGGCCGTGTCGTGCAGCTCGTCGAGGGACACTCTCGGGGCGTACCCGTTGCCTCGCCCGTTCGGGGCATCCGCCGAGGGGTAGGGCGGCTGCCCGGCCCCGCCGCCCTGCGGTCCGGCAGGGGTGGCGGACTGGATTCTCGACGTCACTCGTCCTCCTGGTGGCGCATGCCTGTGCGGCTTTCACCGGCTCCGCCGGATCGCTCGCTGTCCGCGCAGCGATCAGCGTTCCATCCAGTGTGTCAAACTCGGGCGAACTCGGCGCCGGAACCCCGCGAACGGCTGCCGATGACTCTCCGGTAATGCCGTCGGTCCACCGTTCGGGTGTACGGAGCCGCGTTTTCGGGTGCTCCCGCTGACGGACCGCTCTCACGTATGCTCCGAAACCGAGTTCGCTCGACTACGGAGAGGCGTAACCGCTCATGAGCGAGGTGGGGGCCGCACCGCTGCCCGACGTGCCGGGCCTGACGAGCCCGGTGTCCGGCTCCGGCCGGTTCGCGGTGGCGCCGGAGCTGGCGACGGCCACCTACACGAAGCTCGGCGAACTTCAGGACGTGGTGGGCGAGATGGTCCGCGAGGCCAACGTCCTCGGCCGTTCGGTGCCGCTGGGCAGCGGTTACGCCGGCGAGGTCGGCGCGTTCATGGCGCAGTACGGCTTCGGCCGCGAGGGGTCGGCTCTCGCGCAGCTGACCGCGTTCGGCAGGCAGATCGAAGAACTCAAGGAACGCATCGAGAGCGCGTTGAAAAAGTACCGGCGCGAGGACGACGCGGCGGCCGACGGCGTGGACTGCGCCGGTGGCTGAGCCCGTGCGCAAGCTCCTGCTGCTCGTGCCGGTCGTCCCGGCTCTCGTCGTGCTCGCCGCGTGCGGGCGCCCGGTGACCCCGAAGGCGGTCGCGGCCGACGGCGGCCCGGCACCCGCGCCGTCGAGCGCGGCCCGGCCGGCGCTGGCCGACCTGGACCCGTGCGCGCTGCTCTCGCCGAGCGACCGGTCGAGCGCAGGGCTCACCGAGCTGGGCAAGCCGAAGACGATCGGCGAGGCGCGCGCGTGCGACTGGACCGTGCCCTCGACGTTCGGTGTCACGGTCACGCTCGACGAGACTGTCGGGCTCGCCAACCTCGACGTCTCCCACGGCACCCGCACCAAGAAGAAGGTCGGTGCGCACCAGGCGCTGCAGGTGGCGGACAAGAAGGCCGCCGCCGGCACGTGCGCCGTGCTCCTCGGCGTCGGCGATTCCGCGAGCGTGCAGGTGGACGTGAGCAACGCGAGCTTCTCCGACACCACGCTGGCGTGCTCCCGCGCGACGACCGTCGCCGGGCTGGTCGAGCCGAAGCTGCCCTGAGCTTTCCCGATCCCGTCAACCGGAAGGTGTGCCGTGTCCGCAGCCGTGCCCGAGCCGACGGCCCGTTACGAGTCCTTCAGCCACGAAGCGCTGGCCGCGCAGGTCGAGCAGGACAACGACCCCGTCGCCGCCGGCCAGGCGGGGGCGCGCTGGACCGAGCTGGCGCGCAGGTTCGAGGACTCGACCGCGTCGCTCGCCGCGCTGTCGGCGGCCAGCCACGAGACGTGGGAAGGCGCGGCGGGCGACGCGATGCGCGCGGTGCTGGCCCGAGCGGCCGGCTGGCTCGGGGAGTCGGCTGCCGTGTCCACTGTGGTCGGTGACGCCGTGGCGGGGCAGGCCGACGTCGCGGCGCGGGCGCGGGCCGAGATGCCGCCGCCGGTCGAGTTCGACCCGGCCGCGATGATCCGCTCGGCCGCCGCGAGCGGCAACGTTCTGGAACTCGCCGGGCTGTCCTTCGCGATGGATGCCCGCCGCGCGGAAGCCGAAGCGGCGCGGCAGAAGGCGATCGACGTCGTGCGCACCCGCGACACGGCGTTGCACGGGCTGGTGCCGGGCGTCGCGTTCCCGGACACCCCGGCCCTCGGCTCGGGGCCGGCTTGATCCGGCTCTCCGCGTCGGCCTTCGACGTGGTGTGGCACGACCTCGGGCTCGGCCACGTGCCGGTGCCCCTGGCGGTGCCCGGCGTCGGCGCGACGGAGGCCGAACGCGCGGCCGTGCGCGCCGAGGTCTACCGCGGCTTGGCCGATCGCGGCCTCTTCGACGGGCGGCTCGCGCCCGAGCTGGAGAACCGGCTGCGGCTGCTGGACAGCGGTTCGCGCTACGTCGCGTGCGAAGCCCTGGTGGACATGACGGCCGACACGCCGTTCCGCGGTGTCACCGCTGTGCGCGGACGCAACGGGGTGCTGGCGGTGCAGCCGGAACGGACGGTGGGGCTCAGCGGGATCCGCGAGGGAGAGCTCGTCTCGGCGCTCGTCGAGGTGCTGCCGGAGCTGTCGGCCGGGCCCGGGTTCGGCGTGAGCCTGCCGGCTTCGGGGTGGGACTCGACGTCGGCCGCGACCTCGGCTTCGACGGCGCGCCAGGCCGAGGAGGTCGCCGCGATCCAGGCGCGGCCGGTGTTCGCGGCGGGGCAGTTCGGCGTCTACACCCGCACCGGCGGCGGGCGGATCGAGCGCCGCGGCGGGCTGACCTGGTTCGACACCGACGTGGGCGCGTACTCCGCCGGTGTGTCGAGGGGGCGGGGCGGGCAGGACTGGGTGAACGTCGCCCCGGTCGACGGGCCGCGGCTGATCGAGCGGGTCCTGGCGCTGTTCGGCTGAGCCGCCCGCGGCTCACGCGAGGTCGAGCAGGCCGGTCGGGCTCACGTCGAGTTCGTGGAGCACCAGGCGGCTGCGCAGCTCGCGCACGCCGTGGTCGCGCTTGAGGCGGTCGACGACCGTCTCGAACTCCGCGGGGTCCAGGCAGGCGAGGCGGAGCTGGTAGTCGTACTCACCGGTCATGCGGGCGCCCGACACGACCTGCGGGACGCGGTGCAGCTCGCGTTCGAAGCGGGTGCGGTCGACGTCCTCGCGCAGGCGCACGTCGCTGACCATCGTCAGGCCGCGGCCCAGAGCTGCGGGGTCCAGGTCGGCCCGGAAGCCGCGGATGACGCCGGCGGCGCGGAGCCGGCGCACCCGGTCCGCGACGGTGTTGGCGGACAGGCGCACCTGGGCGCTGAGCTCGTTGTAGGTGCGGCGGGCGTCCTCTTCGAGGAGCCGGATGAGCGAGCGGTCGATGGCGTCCACGGGGCTGAGTGTGCAGAACTCGGCGTGCTCGGGCAAGTGCCGAGGAAAGCTCGGAGGTACCGCGGCAAGGGCCGTGATTTCCGAGCCATCTTCGGCAGACTTCCTGGAAACGTTCAGGACATGGAAGTCCTGCTGCCGCCCCTGCTGCCCGTGATCAGCGTCCTGCTCGTGACCGTCGTCCAGCGCCGCTACGGGCCGCGGCTCGGCGGGCGGCTCGCGGGCTTCCCGACCACCACCTTCCCGTTCCTCCTCGTCCTCCTGGCGCGTGCCGGCGCCGGCGCCGTGGCCGACGCGGCGCGCGGGATGATCGCCGGCCAGCTCGTGGTGGCGGCCTTCTGCCTCGGCTACGGCCGGGTCGCCCGCCGGGCGCGGCGTCCGGCCGTCGCGGCCACCGTGGCGCTCGCCGTCGCCGCCGCGGCGTTGTCGCTGGTGGCCGAGGTGCGGTCGCCGTGGCTCGCGGCGGCGGTGACCGGCGCGGTCGTCCTCGCCGGGCTGGTGACCTGGCCGCCGGTGCCCCGGATCGACACCACCACACCGCCCCCGCACTGGGAGGTGCCCGTGCGCGTCGGCGCCGCAGCGGCGGTCGTGACGGCGCTGGCCGTCCTGTCGAGCCTGCTGGGCCCGCACCTGGCCGGCGTGCTCGCCTGCACGCCGGTCGTGCTGGCGATCCTCACCCCGACCACCCATCGCGGGTCCGGCTTCGCCGCCGCGGAGACCCTGGTGCGCTCCGCCTTGCGCTCGCTGCCCGGCACGTGTGTGTTCGCCGTGGTCACGGCGTGGTGCGTCGTGCCGCTCGGGCCCGTGGCGGCGTTCGGCCTGGCGGGCGCCGGGCTGTTCGCGGCCGACCAGCTCGTCGGCCGGATGCCGGCAGCACGGCGGCCCGTCGGTGCCGGTCAAGCCCGCTGACCGCAATTCGCGGCGTGATTCTTCACGTCGCGGCGGACGGAATGCCTGGCCGCACACTGGGGTTGTCGCCACTAAGAACAGAGTGGGAGGAGGCGGGCGTGACGAGCCTCGAGATGGCGGACACGGCGTCCGGAGCGGTCGAGCACCGCCCGCGGGCACGCCGCCGCCTGCCCTGGCGGCCCGTGCTCCACTGGACCGTGGTGGTCGCCGCCCTCGGGTACCTCGTGTGGCGCGTGCCGGAGCTGGCCACGGAGTTCTCGCAGCTCGACCACGTGCAGTGGGGCTGGGTCGCAGGGGCCGGGCTCGCCGGGCTCACGGCGCTGGCCGTCTACGGCGAGCTGCACCGCCAGCTGCTGATGGTCGGGGGAGCGCGCGTGCCGGCCTCGGCCGTGCAGGGCATCACCTTCGCGCAGAACGCAGTCTCCACCACGGTCCCCGTGGTCGGCGGAGCCGGCTCGATCGCCTACGCGATCAACCAGCTGCGCCGCCGCGGCGTCGACAGCGCGCTGTCGGCCTGGGCTGTCCTGCTCGCCGGGGTGATCACCACCGTGCTGCTCATCGTCCTCGGCTTTCTCGGCCTCGCCTGGGCCGGCCGGGTACCGCTGCGCCTGGCCGTGCCGGCGGCCATCGTGGTCGCGGTGGGCTCCGCGGGCGTGTGGGCGCTGCTGACGCACCCGGCGGTCCTGCGCCGCGGGCTCACCTCGCTGTTGCGGGTCTTCGGCCGTACCCCGGGCACCTGCACCACCTGCCGCAAGACCTGGCTCGAGAAGGCCGACGCCGCCGCGCTCCAGCTGTCGGAGCGCGTCGCGCGCTTGCGCCCGGGCGGCGCCCGCTGGAGCGCCCTGCTGGTCCTCGCGCTCGCCAGCTGGGGCTTCGACTTCTTCGCCCTCATCGCCAGCGCCGAAGGCACCGGCACGCACATCCGCTGGGACGTCCTCGCCGTGGGCTTCCTGGTCGTCCAGGCCAGCATCGCCCTCCAGATCCTCCCCGGCGGCGCCGGCCTCGCCGAAGCCGGCCTGCTCGGCGTGCTGGTGGCCGCGGGCGTCCCCGCCGCACCGGCCGCCGCCACCGTGCTGATCTACCGCGCGATCAGCTGGGCGGGCCTCTCGCTCGTCGGCTGGGTCGTCTACGCCCTCCAGCCCCACGCAACGCCGGCCCACGGCCACGAGCCCACCGCGGCTGCCGCTCTGCCGCAGGGTTGATCGGCCGGCGCGTCTGCGCTGGGCGGCTGGTGTTTTTTGTGGCCGGGCGCTCA
>NZ_JBFAQX010000008.1:113419-345738 GCF_040678995.1 Amycolatopsis sp. NPDC049253
CAGCGATGTTGGCTCACGGTCTCGTGCCGACTGCGGCTGACGCTTTGCCGCAGGGTTGATCGGCTGGCGCGTCTGCGCTGGGCGGCTGGTGTTTTTTGTGGCCGGGCGCTCAGCGATGTTGGCTCACGGTCTCGTGCCGACTGCGGCTGACGCTTTGCCGCAGGGTTGATCGGCTGGCGCGTCTGCGCTGGGCGGCTGGTGTTTTTGTGGCCGGGCGCTCAGCGATGTTGGCTCACGGTCACATGCGGGCTGCGGCTGCAGCTTCGCGGCAGGCTTGATCGGCTCGCGCGTCTGCGCTGGGCGACTGGGGCTCTTCGTGGCCGGCGCCTGCTACGTCGGCTCACGGCCATGAGTCGACCGCGCCCGCTGCCCTGCCACAGGCCTGAACGGCTGGGCACGCGCGGTCCGGCGGCCGGGGCGCTTCGCGGGCCGGGCGCCTGAGACCACCGCTCACGGCCACGAGCCGACCGTGGCCACCGCCCCGATCGGCTGGCACGTCTGCGCCCGGGGACCGGAGGCCTTTGCGACGGAGCACTCCGCGACTCCAGCTCACAGAGCCGACTGCGGCTGGCGTCCTGCCTCAGACTTGACCGGCCCGCGCGTCTGCGGCCGTGGCCGGGCAGCTGTGACGTCGGCTCACGGCCATATGCCGAGCGCGGCTGCCGCCGGCCTGATCGGCTGGCACGTGTGCATCCTGTGGGCGCCCGGCGATCAGGCGCCTCCCCGGTTCCCCACACCGCTCCACCGCCGGCCCCACCGGTCTCCCCACCGCACCCCACGCGTTCCCCACCCGCGGCCCCCACCGCGCCCCACCGCGATCCCCACCGGCCCCCACCCGGGCGCCCCACGGGGCCCCACCCAGGGGGTGCCTGGTCTTCACGCTGCCGTTCCGCGGACGTTCGGCACCCGGTCGGGGTTGCTTCGGACCCCGGCGCGGGGGATCTTGGCCACGGCCCCCACCCACCCCCCACCAGGACCCACAGCGCTGACCTGCGCAAACGCGTGACACGACGGAGTTAACGCGGGGCAAGTCGCGTTGACTGTGGTGAAAAGTGGGGTACGGTGGTGACCAGTGGGGCGGAAGGGAGCCCCGTGGCCGGAGCCGGGTGGTTCACCAGCCGGGGCCGGTAGGGAGGTGGAGGCCGGTGTTCCTCGGCACCCACACCCCGAAGCTGGACGACAAAGGGCGGCTCGCGCTGCCCGCGAAGTTCCGCGACGCCTTGGCCGGCGGGCTGATGGTCACCAAGGGGCAGGACCACTGCCTCTTCGTCTTCCCCCGCGCCGAGTTCGAGCAGATGGCACGGAAGGTCGCCGAAGCACCGTTCACCAACGAGGCGGTTCGGGCCTACCAGCGCTACCTGTTCGCCGGAACGGACGAACAACGCCCGGACGGGCAGGGGCGCATCACCATCGCGTCCGAGCTCCGGCGTTACGCCGGGCTGAACAAGGAGTGCGTGGTGATCGGTGCGATCACCAGGCTGGAGATCTGGGACGCCCAGGCGTGGCAGGGCTACCTGGACGAACACGAGGACAGCTACGCGAAGGCTCGAGAGGAAGTTCTACCGGGCGTCTTCTAGGGGACACGGACACCGGAGCACCTGCGTCGTCGGGGGACGCGGGTCCGCCGCGGCCGTGGCACCGGGAAACGTCCCCGCGGATGCCGTGAGGCCTCTGTCCGCTCTTTGGCCCTGGCGCACCTTCCCCGGTGCCAGGTCGGACCGCGGGCGGGCAGGGACCTGACGGCATCCGCCGCATCTTCCCCGGGAGTACGGAGCACGGAAGGGGGAGGGGCATGGCGACCGAGCACGAGCACGTTCCGGTGCTACTGGACCGCATCGTCGAACTGTTCACTCCCGCCTTCGCCGACCGCGACGCGGTGCTGGTCGATGCGACCGTCGGCCTCGGCGGCCACTCCGACGCGCTCCTGACGGCTTTCCCCCGGCTGCGGCTCGTCGCGCTGGACCGCGACCCCGCCGCGCTCGAGCGCTCGGCCGAGCGGCTCGCGCGGCACGGTGACCGCGTCGACCTCGTCCACACCGTCTACGACGGACTCCCGGAAGCCCTCGAAGGACTGGGACTGTCCCGTGTGGACGGCATCCTGTTCGACCTCGGCGTGTCCTCGATGCAGCTGGACCGCGCCGAGCGCGGCTTCGCGTACTCGAAGGACTCGCCGCTGGACATGCGGATGGACCCGACCACCGGGTTCACCGCCGCCGACGTGCTCAACACCTACGCCCCGGGCGAGCTGGTCCGGATCCTGCGCGACTACGGCGAAGAGCGCTTCGCGCAGCGGATCGTCAGGGCCGTCGTCGCCGAGCGCGAGAAGGAGCCGTTCACGCGCAGCGCGCGGCTCGTCGAGCTGCTCTACGACGCCGTGCCGGCCGCGAGCCGCCGCACCGGCGGGCACCCGGCCAAGCGCACCTTCCAGGCGTTGCGGATCGAGGTCAACGGCGAGCTGGAGGTGCTGCGGCGGGCGATCCCGGCCGCGCTTTCGGCGCTCGCGATGGACGGCCGCATCGTCGTGGAGTCCTACCAGTCGCTCGAAGACCGCCTGGTGAAGCAGGCGTTCGCGGAGCTCGCGAAGTCGCGGACCCCGGAGGGGCTCCCGGTCGAACTGCCAGGGCACGGCCCCGAGCTGAAACTCCTGACCCGAGGAGCCGAGAAGGCAGGCGAAGGCGAGATCGAGCACAACCCGAGGGCCGCCTCCGTGCGGCTGCGGGCAGCACAGAGGATCGGAGAGCCGCGATGACCGCACCCACGAAGTCCCGCCGCCGCTCCGGCGCGCCGGCGACGCGCCGGCGCGCGCAAGCGGGGACCACGGTCGAGCAGGAACCGCAGACCGCCACCGGCCGCACCACCACGGCGCAGCCGGAAACCACCCCTCGCCGGTCCTCGCGCGGCCGCACCACGGCCGCGGAGCGGGCCTACGCGCGCCGTGCGCAGCGGGCCGACCTGCTGCAGCAGCGTGAGCCGAAGAGGCCCGAGCCCAAGCTCGAACGCACCGAGGTCGCGGTCAAGCCGAAGCGGCTGCTGCTGCGCTGGCCGCGCTCGCGCGCCTCGTTCGTGCTGATCATGATGGGCCTGCTGGCCGTCGGCGTCGCCTCGACGCTCTGGCTGACCACCCAAGCCATCGCCGACTCCTACCGCCTGGAGCAGCTGCGCACGACCAACGCCGGCCTGGCCGAGACCAAGGACCGGCTCGAGCGTGACGTCGCGAAGGCGCAGTCGCCCGCGTCGCTCGCGCCGGCCGCGAAGCAGCTGGGCATGGTGCCCGGCGGCGACCCGGCCCGCATCGTCGTGGGGCCGGACGGCAAGACCACCGTCGTCGGCGAGCCGACGAAGGCCCAGCCCGCCGCCGGCTCGACGGCCGAGACGCCGCCGCAGCAGCCGGGCGCGCCTGCCGGGCAGCCCGCCTCCGGTCAGCAGGAGGGCGGCATCGAGGGCGACCTGCCGGCCACCCCGGCGGGGCAGTGATGGTGGCTTCGGGGGCGAGCCGGGCGCGCGCCGCGGGCAGCGCCCGGCGCACCTACGCCGCGGGCACGCGCCGCGCGGTGGCCAAGCGCGGCAACGGCGGGCAGCGCAGCCGCTTCTCGGCGGTGCGCATCCTGCTGGTGGCGCTCATGGTCGTCGCGGGCGTGAAGCTCGTGCAGGTGCAGTGGTTCGAGGCGCCCACGCTCTCGGCCGCGGCCGAACGCCAGCGCAGCCTCACCATCGACATCCCCGCGCAGCGCGGGTCCATTGTGGACCGCAACGGCAACAAGCTCGCCTTCAGCGTGGAAACCCGCGCGCTGTCGGTGAACCTGCGCGTGCTGCACAAGACGATGGACGACTACGCGAAAAAGAACCCCACCAAGGGGCGGAACTTCGAAACCGAGGTCACCGCGGCGGCCAAGTACATCGCCTCGAAGGTGCCCAACCTGACCACGGAGCAGGAGCTGCTGACGAAGCTGCACAAGCCGCAGTCGTTCACCTACCTCGTGGACAACGTCGAGCCGTCCGTGGCCAACGACATCGTCAAGCAGTTCGCGTGGATCGGCGTGGAGAACCGCGCGATGCGCGAGTACCCGGGCGACACGCTCGCGTCGAACATCGTCGGCCTCGCCAACTGGCGCATGGACGACCCCGACGTGTCCAAGCACAACCTCCACGGCGTGGTCGGGCTGGAGCAGTCGCGCGACAACGACCTGGCGGGCACGCCCGGCCGCGAGATCGTGAGCACCCAGAACGGCAACGACAACCTGTACCTGCCCGGCTCCGAGCACGTGCTGCAGGCCGCCATCCCCGGTTCGGACCTCGAGCTCACCATCGACTCGGACCTGCAGTACGAGCTGCAGCGGCAGCTGAGCGACTACGTCGCGCAGTCGCACGCCAAGGGCGGCCAGGCCGTGATCATGGACTCGAAGACCGGCGAGATCTACGCGCTGGCCGACGACAAGACGTTCAACCCGAACGACCAGTCGACCTTCCAGGACGAACTGCTCAACGACCGCGCGGTGACGACACCGTACGAACCGGGCTCGGTGAACAAGATCGTCACGGCCACCGCGGCCATCGACGAAGGCATCGCCACGCCGCTGTCGACGATCCCGGTGCCGGGCGAGATCAAGATCGCCGACCGCACGGTGCACGACGCGTGGGTGCACGGCACGCAGAACTTCACCACCACGGGCATCTTCGCCAAGTCCTCCAACGTCGGCACGCTGGAGCTGGCGCAGAAGATCGGCCCGGACCGCTACTCGGACCTGCTGAAGAAGTTCGGCATCGGCCAGCGCACCGGTCTCGGCCTGCCCGGTGAAAGCCCGGGTTACGTGCCGCCGCGCAGCCAGTGGTCGGCCAGTACGTTCGGCAACCTGCCGATCGGCCAGGGCCTGTCGATGACGGTGGTCCAGATGGCCGGGATGTACCAGACGATCGCCAACAACGGCCTGCGCGTGCCGCCGCGGATCGTGAAGGCGAAGAAGAACCCGGACGGCACGGTCGTGCCCGAGCCGGCGCCGAAACCGGTGCAGGTGGTCAGCCCGCAGACCGCGACGACGGTGCGCGACATGCTGCGCGCGGTGGTGCAGAACGCCAAGAGCCCCAACGCGGGCACCGCGCCGTCGGCCGCGCTGGAGGGCTACCAGATCTCGGGCAAGACGGGCACCGGCCAGCAGGTCGACCCGCGCACGAAGGCCTACAGCCAGAGCCTGGCCAACATCACCTTCGCCGGGATCCTGCCCGCCGACCACCCGCGGTTCGTCGTCGGCATCCGCCTCGACGCGCCCGACACCACGCTGCCGGCCGGGCACTCGGCGGGGCCGCTGTTCCACTCCATCGCCTCGTACCTGACGCAGCGCTACCAGATTCCGCTGTCCGACGGTCCGGCGCCGGAGGTCCCGCTCATCATCCCGTGACGTGCCCGCGACGTTCCCGGGACACGACCGGAACGTCTTTGCAACACTCGGCCGAGGGCCGCTTCGCGTCTCGCGAGGCGGCCCTTTCCCGTGTGTTTCCGCCCGCGATAGTCCACATCGGCTGGTGGCGGCCGCCGGAAACGCTTGCCCCGCAACGACGTTGCGCGCACCGCATAGCACACGCGGTGCGCGCCGGCGCGTTCGCCGTACCGCCTTGGGTCACCCGATCGCGCTCTCGGTAACCTCTCGGGCGTGTCCGTGTCCTCGTCCAAGCCCCAGAGCGGGCCGGCTGCCTCGTCGCTGCCGGAAAGCCCGGTGAAGGCGGTCGCCGCCCCGCCCCGCCCGGCCCGGATCGACCCGGTCCCGCTGGCCACCCTGCTCGCGCGTGCGGGCGCCCGGCTGATCGCCGACAGCCCCGAGGCCGCCGACCTCACCGTCACCGGGACCACGCTGCGTGCGCAGCACGTGCTGCCGGGCGACCTGTTCGCCGGCCTGCCCGGCGCACGCGCCCACGGCGCCGACTTCAGCGACCAGGCCGTGGCGGCCGGCGCGGCCGCGGTGCTCACCGACGCCGAGGGTGCCGAGCGCCCCGCGTTGCGCGACGCCGGCATCCCGGTCCTCGTGCACCCGGACCCGCGCGCCGCGCTCGGCGAGATGGCCGCGTGGATCTACGGGGAGCCGTCGCTGCACCTGTCCGTGCTGGGGGTCACCGGCACGTCGGGCAAGACCACCACCTCCTACCTCGTCGACTCCGGGCTGCGCGCCGCGGGCCTCACCACGGGCCTGATCGGCACCGTCGAGACGCGGATCGCGGGTGAGCGCCTGGTCAGCGGCTTCACCACGCCGGAGGCGCCCGACCTGCAGGCGCTGCTCGCTGTGATGCTGGAGCGCGGCGTGACCCACGTGCCGATGGAGGTGTCGAGCCACGCGCTGTCGCTGGGCCGGGTCAACGGCACGCGCTTCGCGGTCGGCGCGTTCACGAACCTCTCGCAGGACCACCTCGACTTCCACCACGACATGGAGGAGTACTTCGCCGCCAAGTCGCTGCTGTTCGACGGCCGTTCGACCACCGAGGTCGTGGTCGTGGACACCGCGTGGGGCCGGGCGCTGCTCACGCCGCAGACGGTGACGGTGTCGATCGAGCAGGGCGTCGACGCCGCGTGGCGCGCCTCCGACATCGAGCCCACCGCGGCGGGGGAGCAGACCTTCACCCTGCACGGCCCGGACGGGCTCACGCATGCCGCGAAGATCCCGCTGCCGGGCACGTTCAACGTGGCCAACGCCGTGCTCGCCGCCGCGATCCTGGGCAGTGCCGGCGTGGACCCGGCGGCCATCGTCGCGGGCCTCGGCGCCGTGGAGGTGCCGGGCCGGATGGAGCGGGTGTACTTGGGCCAGGACTTCACCGCCGTCGTCGACTACGCGCACAAGCCCGCGGCCGTCGCGCAGGGCCTCGACGCGCTGCGCGCCCGCACCGAGGGCCGCATCATCACCGTGCTCGGCTGCGGCGGCGACCGCGACACGGCCAAGCGCCCGATGATGGGCGAGGAAGCCGTGCGCCGCAGCGACGTGCTGATCGTGACGGACGACAACCCGCGGTCCGAGGACCCCGCCCTGATCCGCGCCGCGATGCTCGCCGGCGCGCGGGGCGTCGGGCCGTCCCACGGCGGTGAGGTCATGGAGATCGGCGACCGCCGCGAGGCCATCACCCACGCCGTCTCGCTCGCCCGCGCGGGCGACATCGTCTTCATCGCCGGCAAGGGCCACGAGACCGGCCAGGAGGTCCAGGGTGTCGTGCACCCGTTCTCCGACCGCGACGAGCTCGAGGCCGCCATTCGCAAGCATCTCGAGGTGAGTGCGTGATCGAGCTCAGCCTGGCCGAGATCGCCGACGTCGTCGGCGGCCGGCTGCACGGAGCCGACGGCTCGTTGACCGTCACGGGGAGTGTCGAGTTCGACACGCGCAAGGTCGGGTCCGGCGGTCTCTTCGTCGCCCTGCCCGGTGAGCGTGTCGACGGGCACGACTTCGCCGCGAAGGCCGTGGCGGCCGGTGCCGTCGCGGTCCTGGCCGGCCGCGAGGTCGACGCGCCCGCGATCGTGGTGCCGCCGCTGCCCGAGGGCCAGGCCCACGAGCGTTCGGTGGCGCTGGCCGGCGACACCGACGGGTCCGGCGCCGCCGTGCTGGCCGCGCTCGCGAAGCTGGCCCACCACGTCGTCGGCCGGCTCGCCGCCGAAGGCCTCACGGTCGTGGCGCTGACCGGCTCGTCGGGCAAGACCTCGACCAAGGACGTCATCGCGCAGCTGCTGGAGCCGATGGGCCCCACGGTCGCGCCGCCCGGGTCGTTCAACAGCGAGCTCGGCCACCCGTGGACCGCGCTGCGCGCCGGCCACGACACGAAGTACCTGGTGCTGGAGATGTCCGCGCGCGGGATGGGGCACATCGCCGACGCGGCCGCGATCACGCCGCCGCGCATCGGGGCCGTGCTCAACGTCGGCAGCGCCCACGTCGGCGAGTTCGGTTCGCGCGAAGCCATCGCGAAGGCCAAGGGCGAGCTCGTGGAGGCGCTGCCGGGCGCCGACGCGGGCGGCGTCGCGGTGCTGAACCTCGACGACCCGCTGGTGGCCGCCATGGCGAGCCGCACGAGCGCACGCGTCGTCGGCGTCGGCGAAACCGCGTCCGCGCAGGTCCGCGCCGCCGACATCACGCTCGACGCCGAGGCCCGCGCGTCGTTCCGGCTGATCACCCCCGACGGCGAAGCGCCGGTCACGCTGCCGCTGCACGGCGAGCACCACGTCGGCAACGCGCTCTCGGCCGCCGCGATCGCCCTGGAGCTCGGCGCGACGCCGGCCGAGGTCGCGCAGCGGCTGTCCGCCCTCGAGCGCCGCTCGGCCCACCGCATGGCCGTGACCACGCGCGCCGACGGCGTCACCATCCTCAACGACGCGTACAACGCCAACCCCGAATCAGTGCGAGCCGCGCTGAAGGCCCTCGCGTCGATGCGCCGGACCGGGCGCCGGGCGTGGGCCGTGCTGGGCGTGATGGGCGAGCTCGGCGCCGACTCCGTGACCGAGCACGACTCCATCGGCCGCCTCGTGGTGCGCCTCAACATCGACAAGCTCGTCGTCGTCGGCGACGAGGCCGCGCCGATGCACCAGGGGGCCTCGCAGGAGGGCTCCTGGAACGAGGAGTCGGTGCAGGTACCCGACGGCGACGCCGCCGTGGCCCTGTTGCATGATCAGCTCCGTCCCGGAGACGTGGTGCTGGTCAAGGCCTCCAACGCCGCCGGCCTGTGGCACGTGGCCGAGGCGTTGCTCGCCCCCTCGGAAGACTCCGAAGACACCGAAGACGCTGCACAATCCGTTTCCCCCTCCCCGTCCTCTGAACGCTCGAACGGTGGTCACGCGTGATCAACATCCTGATCGCGGCCGCGGCGGGTCTGCTGGTCTCCATCCTGCTCACGCCCTACCTGATCCGGGTCTTCTCCCGGCAGGGCTTCGGGCAGGAGATCCGCGAAGAAGGGCCCCAGGGCCACAAGTCGAAGCGCGGCACCCCGACGATGGGTGGCGTCGCGATCATCATCGCGATGGTCGTCGGCTACTTCGTCGCACACCTGATCAGCTGGCTCGGCAACTCCCACAGCTCGGCGCCGTCGGCGTCCGGCCTGCTGGTGCTCATGCTGGCCGTGGGGCTCGGCATCGTCGGGTTCCTCGACGACTTCATCAAGATCCGCAAGCAGCGCAACCTCGGCCTGAACAAGACCGCGAAGCTGGTCGGCCAGCTCGTGGTCACGATCCTGTTCGCGGTGCTGTCGCTGCAGTTCGCCGACGAGCACGGCCTCACGCCCGCGTCGCAGAGCCTCTCCTACGTGCGTGACCTGGCGCTGATCACGTTCCCGTGGATCGTGTTCGTGATCTTCTGCTACGTGGTCATCTCCGGTTGGTCGAACGCGGTGAACTTCACCGACGGCCTCGACGGCCTGGCCGGCGGCGCCGCGGCGATGGTGCTGGCCACCTACGTGGTCATCTCCTTCTGGCAGGCCCGCCTCTCGTGCGCCGACGGGCCCACGACCGCCTGCTACGACGTGCGCGATCCGCTGGACCTCGCGGTGGTCGCCGCGGCGGCGACCGGCGCGTGCGTCGGCTTCCTGTGGTGGAACGCCGCGCCGGCCAAGATCTTCATGGGCGACACCGGTTCGCTGGCACTCGGCGGTCTCGTCGCCGGCCTGTCGATGACCACCCGCACGGAGCTGCTCGCCATCGTGATCGGCGGTCTGTTCATGGTCGAGATGATCTCGGTGGTCACCCAGATCGCGGTCTTCCGCACAACGCGGCGAAGGCTCTTCCGGATGGCGCCCTTCCACCACCACTTCGAGCTCGCCGGGTGGGCGGAAACCACGGTGATCATCCGGTTCTGGCTGCTCTCCGCCATCTGCTGCATGTTCGGCCTGGGGCTGTTCTACAGCGAACAGCTCGGCGTCGGGAGCTAGGTCTTGACCGACAGGGAGCTCCTGCTCGAAGGCAAGAACGTGCTCGTGGCGGGTGCCGGTGTCACCGGGAAGTCGGTGGTGCCGGTCCTGCGGGAGCTGGGCGCTCACGTCACGGTCACCGACGGCAACGCCGAGCGGCTCGAAGAGCTGGCCGGACTCGGCGCCGAGCTGGTGCCGGGTCTCAGCGAACCGCCGCCGGGCACCGCGCTCGTGGTGACGAGCCCGGGCTGGCGGCCCACGTCGCCGCTGCTGGCCGCCGCGGCCGCGGCCGGCGTCGAGGTGATCGGCGACGTCGAGCTGGCCTGGCGCATCGGGCAGCTGCGCGAGCGGCCACCGTCGTGGCTGGTGATCACCGGCACGAACGGCAAGACCACCACCGTCGGCATGCTCGAGTCGATGCTGCGCGCGGGCGGGGTCGACGCCGTGGCCTGCGGAAACGTCGGCTACGCGGTGCTCGACGCCGTGCGGGCCGGGCACGCCGTGCTCGCCGTGGAGCTGTCCAGCTTCCAGCTGCACTGGTCCTCGACGCTGGCGCCCGACGCGTCGGTGGTGCTCAACCTCGCCGAGGACCACATCGACTGGCACGGCTCGATGGCGGAGTACGGCGCGGCGAAGGGCCGGGCCCACGAGCGTTCGCGCGTGGTCGTGCACAACGCCGACGACGAGTGGTCCACCCGCCTCGCCGAGGAACACGCGCCCGCGAGCGCCCGCCGCGTCGGGTTCCGCCTGGACACGCCGCGCGCGGGTGAGCTGGGCCTGGTCGAGGACCTGCTGGTGGACCGCGCGTTCGTCGCCGATCCCGCCACGAGCGCGGAAGAGCTGGCGACCATCGCCGACGTCCGCCCGGCCGGGCCGCACAACGTCGCCAACGCGCTGGCCGCCGCCGCCCTCGCGCGCGCCCACGGCGTGTCGACCGAGGCCGTGCTCAAGGGGCTGCGCGAGTACCAGCCGGCGCCGCACCGCGCGCAGGAGGTCGCCGAGATCGGCGGCGTGCGCTACGTGAATGACTCGAAGGCCACCAACCCGCACGCCGCGAGCGGCTCACTGCGGGCCCACGAGAGCATCGTGTGGATCGCCGGGGGCCAGCTCAAGGGCGCCGCGGTCGACGAACTCGTGGCCTCGATCGCTGGCAGGCTGCGCGGAGTTGTGCTACTCGGCGTGGATTCACCCGTGATCGCAGCCGCTGTTGCGCGACACGCGCCGGATGTCCCGGTGAACCGCCTCCGTCCGGGTGACGATGAACCCATGACTGCGGCGGTGGATGCGGCCAGCGCGATGGCTCACCCTGGTGACGTGGTGCTGCTCGCGCCCGCCGCCGCCTCGTTGGACATGTTCCGCAACTACGGCGAGCGCGGCGACGCGTTCATCGCGGCGGTGCGTGTCCTCGCGGGCGGTGCGGCGGGGGCGGCGAATGACGGTAGTTGACGAGAAGCGGACCCAGGACCGGCCGGAGCGGCCGAACCGGCGCGAGCGCAAGGTAAGCCCGTTCGTAGCCTTCCGCACCGCGCTCACGGCCTGGCTCTCGCGGCCGCTGGCGTCGTTCCACCTCGTGCTCGCCCTCACCGGCGTGCTCACCGCGATCGGCATCGTGATGGTGCTGTCCGCGTCGTCGGTGACCTCCTACGACCCGGCGACCGGCAGCAGCGTGTACTCGCTGTTCTACCGCCAGCTGATGTTCGTGGCGATCGGCACCGTCGTGTTCTGGGTCGGCCTGCGGATCAAGCTCGAGCGCATCCGCCGGATGTCGGCGACCATGGTGGTGATCTGCCTCGGCCTGCTGATGCTGGTGCTCACGCCGCTGGGGGCCACCGTGAACGGCTCGCAGGGTTGGTTCAAGCTGGGCGTGTTCACGTTCCAGCCGGTGGAGGCCGCGAAGGTCGCGCTGGCGTTCTGGGGCGCGCACATCCTGGTGATCAAGTACAACGTGATCCACCAGTGGCGCCACCTGCTCGTGCCGGTCGTCCCGGTCGCCCTCGTGATGTTCGCCCTGGTCATGCTGCAACCCGACCTCGGCGGCACGGTCACCCTCGCCGTGGTGCTGCTGGCGCTGCTGTGGTTCGCGGGCGCCCCCAAGCGGCTCTTCGGCGTGATCCTGGCCGGTGGCCTGGCCGGCGTGCTGGTGCTGGCGATCATCGCGCCGTACCGGCTCGACCGCGTGCTGTCGTTCCTCTCGCCGGACACCGACCTCAGCTCCGCCGGCTACCAGGCCAACCAGGCGAAGCTCGCGCTCGCCGACGGCGGCCTGTTCGGCAAGGGCCTCGGCCAGGGCGCCTCTAACTGGGGCTACCTGCCCAACGTGCAGAACGACTTCATCTTCGCCCTCGTCGGCGAGGAGCTCGGCTTTGTCGGCTGCGCCGTGGTGCTCGCCCTGTACTCGCTGGTCGCGGTGGTCGGGCTGCGGATCGCGACGCGCAACATCGACCCGTGGATCCGGATCGTCGCGGGCACGCTCACGATGTTCCTGGTCGCGCAGGCCGCCATCAACATCGGCTACGTCGTCGGCCTGCTGCCTGTCACCGGTGTTACGCTGCCGTTGATCTCCTACGGCGGCACCTCGCTGCTCATCACGATGCTCATCATGGGAGTGCTCGCCAACGCCGCCCGGCACGAACCGGAGGCGGTGGCCGCACTGCGTTCGCAGGGCCCGGGTAAATTCGGACGCCTGCTGAGGCTGCCCGCGCCCGACCCGTACCGCCCGCCCACGACCACCCGCAAGGGACTGGCCGGGCGGGGGACCGGTTCGGGGGCCAAGGCGGCCCGGCCGGCGCCACGCGCGGCCCGGCCCGCACCGGCGCAGGAGCGCCGCAGGTCGGTCCGCCAGCCGACGCGGCGCAGCACTGCCGCACGGACGAACGCGGCGCGGACAACAGCGAACCGCGGTGCCAGGGGTACCGCGAACCGGAGAGGTCATTGGTGAGTAACCCCGTCAAGGGAGCCGAGCGATCCCCCTCGGGCAAGGTGCCCGTGGTGGTCGTCGCCGGAGGTGGCACCGCAGGACACATCGAACCCGCCCTCGCCCTGGCCGACGCCGTCATGCGGCTGCGCCCCGACGCGAAGGTGATCGCGCTGGGCACGGCGCGCGGCCTGGAGAACAAGCTGGTGCCGGCGCGCGGTTACCCGCTGGAGCTCATCCCGCCGGTGCCGTTGCCGCGCAAACCGACCCCGGAGCTGCTGCGGCTCCCGCTGAAGGTCCGCGACTCCGTGCGCCAGACCCGCGACGTGCTGGAGCGCGTCGGCGCCGACGTCGTGGTGGGCTTCGGCGGCTACGTCGCGCTGCCCGCGTACCTCGCCGCGCGGGGCCGCACGCCGATCGTGGTGCACGAGGCCAACAAGTCGCCGGGCCTGGCCAACAAGGTCGGCGCCCGCTTCGCCGCCCGCGTCGCCGTGGCCGTGCCGGGCACTCCGCTGCCGAAGGCCGAGGTCGTCGGGATCCCGCTGCGCCGGTCGATCACGTCGCTCGACCGTGCTGCGCTGCGCACCGAAGCCCGCAAGTTCTTCGACCTCGACCCGGACGCCCCGACGCTGCTGGTGTTCGGCGGCTCGCAGGGCGCGCAGTCGATCAACAGCGCCGTGTCCGGTGCCGCGAAGGAGCTGGCCGAGGCCGGCGTCGGCGTGCTCCACGCCCACGGTCCGAAGAACACCCTGGTGGTGCAGGAGTTCCCGGGCAAGCCGGCGTACGTGCCGGTGCCCTATCTGGAACGCATGGACCTCGCCTACGCCGCGGCCGACGTGGTGCTGTGCCGCTCGGGCGCGATGACCGCGGCCGAGGTGTCCGCCGTCGGGCTGCCCGCGGTGTTCGTGCCGCTGCCGCACGGCAACGGCGAGCAGGCCGTGAACGCCCGTCCCGCCGTCGACGCGGGTGCCGCCTTCCTGGTGCCCGACGAGGAGCTCACCCCGGCCAAGGTGGCCGAGCTGGTGGTGCCGCTGGTCACCGACGCCGCGCGCGTCGCGAAGATGAGCGAGGCCGCCGTGGGGATGGGACACCGCGAGGCCGACGAGACGCTCGCCAAGATCGTGCTGGAGGCTGCAGGTGCCTGAGCTGCCCGAAGAACTGCGCCGCGCGCACCTGATCGGCATCGGCGGGGCCGGCATGTCCGGCATCGCGCGGATCCTGCTCGCCCGCGGGGCGGCCGTGTCCGGTTCGGACGCCAAGGAGTCACGCGCGCTGCTGTCGCTGCGCGCCCAGGGCGCCGAGCTGTTCGTGGGCCAGCGCGCGGAGAACCTCGACGCGCTCGACCAGGCCCCGTCGGCCGTCGTGGTGTCCACGGCGATCAAGGAGTCCAACCCGGAGCTGGCCGCGGCGCGTGCGCGCGACATCCCCGTGCTGCACCGCGCGCAGGCGCTCGCGGGGTTGATGGAGGGCCACCGCGTGGCCTGCATCGCCGGCACGCACGGCAAGACCTCGACCACGTCGATGCTCACCGTCGCGCTGCAGCACTGCCGGCTCGACCCGTCGTTCGCGATCGGTGGGGACCTCAACGAGTCGGGTGCCAACGCGCACCACGGCGAGGGCGGGGTTTTCATCGCGGAGGCCGACGAGAGTGACGGCTCGTTCCTGACGTACTCGCCGTCGGTCGCCGTGGTGACCAACGTCGAGCCCGACCACCTGGACCACCACGGCACCGCCGAGGCCTACGTGAAGGTGTTCACGGAGTTCGTCGGGCGCCTGCAGCCGGGTGGCCTGCTCGTGGTGTGCGCCGACGACCCGGGCGCCGCGACGCTGGGCGACGCGGCGGCCGCCGAAGGCGTGCGTGTGCGCCGCTACGGTCGCACCGCCACCGCCGAGGGCGACGTGCGCGTGCTCGACTACAAGCCCGCCCCGGACGGCGGCCAGGTGCGGCTGTCGCTCGATGGCGAGGAGCTCGACCTGCGCGTGGCCGTGCCGGGGGAGCACATGGCGCTCAACGCGGTCGCCGCCCTGCTCGCCGGGCTCGAGCTGGGCGCGCCCGTGGCCGGCCTGGCCGAGGGGCTCGCCGCGTTCGGCGGGGTGCGCCGCCGCTTCGAGTTCAAGGGCCGCTCCGGCGACGTCCGCGTGTACGACGACTACGCCCACCACCCGACCGAGGTGGCCGCGCAGCTCAAGGCCGTGCGCACGGCGGCCGGGCTCGGCCGCGTGCTCGTGGTGTTCCAGCCGCACCTGTACTCGCGCACGCAGACGTTCGCGGCGGAGTTCGCCGAGGCGCTGTCGCTCGCCGACGAGGTCGTGGTGCTCGACGTGTACGGCGCTCGCGAAGAGCCGGTGCCGGGCGTGACGGGCGCGCTGATCGCCGACGGCGTGACGAGCCAGGTGCACTACCAGCCCGCGTTCGACCTCGCGGCGAAGCTCGTGGCCGACCTCGTGAAGCCGGGTGACCTCGTGGTGACCATGGGCGCGGGTGACGTGACACAGCTGGGCCCGGAGATCCTGGCCGAGCTCGACCGGAGGACCGCGGGCGCATGACGTCCACCAGGGAGCGCCGCAACCCGCCCTCGTCCGAAGAGGACGAGCGGGATCGCGCTGCCCTGGCCCGCGCCCGGCGGGGGCGGCGCTCGGAAGAGGAGCGCCGCCGCACCCGCTCGAGCCGCTCGTCGGCGCCGCGCTCGGGCCGGGCGGCGCGGGTGGAGAGCCTGCGCGCGCGTCCGACGCGGAAGAAGGAGATCCGCCGCCGCTGGGTCGCGCTGCTCGTGGTCGTGACGCTTGTGGGTCTCGGGTACCTGCTGTTCTTCAGCTCGATGCTCGGGGTGAAGGACGTGGCGGTGCAGGGCGCGAAAACCGTGTCGGCGGAGCAGATCCGGGGCGTCGCCGCCGTGCCGGCCGACAAGCCGATGCTGCTCGTCGACGTCGACGGGATCCGCGACCGGGTGGCGGAGATGCCGGGGGTCGCGACCGTGGACGTGTCGCGCTCGTGGCCCAACACCGTGGAGATCACGGTGACCGAGCGCACGGCCATCGCGTTCTTCGACAGCGGCCCGGGCGGTGACGGGGTGCACCTCGTCGACGGCGGTGGGGTCGTGTTCAAGACCGTGAAGGCCCGCCCGGCCGGGCTTCCGGAGCTGAAGCTGCCCAAGGTGTCGGCCGACGACCCGGTGACGCGGGCGGTGACCGCCGTGCTCGGCGTGATCCCGCAGGCGTTGCTCAAGCAGGTCACCACCGCGACGGCCCAGACGCCGGCCAGCGTCCAGTTCACCCTCACCGACGGCAAGACCGTTCGCTGGGGCGACGCCGGCAAGACCGACCGCAAGGCGAAGGTACTGGCCGCCCTGCTCACCCAGAAGGGCAAGGTCTACGACGTCTCGGCGCCCGAGCTGCCGACCATCACGTCCTGACCTCGCGGTTTCCCCGGCACCATCTTCTCCGTATGCTGTACGCTGTTTAATTCCGTACGGCATACGAGGCAGTGGCAGATGAGAAGAGGTGGGGACGCATGCCGATCCTGGTGACGGGCGCTACCGGAAACGTCGGGCGGCTCGTCGTCGACGAACTCCTGGCCCGCGGCGCGGCGGTGCGCGCGCTGACGAAGGATCCCGAGCAGGCGGCGCTGCCCGCCGGGGCCGAGGTGGTCGTGGGGTCGCTCGCGCGGCCGTCCACGCTGCCGCCCGCGCTCGAGGGCGTCGAGGAGGTGTACCTCGCGCCGATGGCGCGCACGGTCACGCGGTTCTGCGAGCTCGCCGCCGAGGCGGGGGTGCGGCGGGTGGTGGCGCTGTCCGGCAGCAGCGTCGGGGACGAGCACGACGGGTCGAGCGGACCGGAGTTCGCGGCGGTGGAGGCCGCGGTGACGAAGGCCGGGTTCGCCCGGACGTTCCTGCGGCCGGGGGTGTTCATGGCGAACTCGCTCGGCTGGGCGCATTCCGTGCACACGCACGGGGAGATCCGCACCGCGTATGCGGAAGCGACGCAGACGCCGATCGACCTGGCCGACATCGCGGCCGTCGCGGCGCACGTGCTCACCACCGAGGGCCACGCCGGGCGGACTTATGTCCTGAGTGGACCAGAGGCGCTCACACTGCGGGAGATGGCCGGGAAAATCGCCGAAGCGCTGGGCCGCGACGTGCCGTTCGTGGAGCTGACCCGGGAGCAGCAGCGTGCCGAGTGGGTCGAGCTGGGGATCCCGGGCGAGATCGCCGACTGGCTGCTCGACGGGTTCGCCGCCGCGGTGGCACGGCCGGAGGCGCCGACCGGGGTGGTCGAGGACCTGCTGGGCCACCGCGGGGTGACCTACGCCGCATGGGCCGCGCGTCACACTGGCGCGTTCTCCTGAGCTTCAGTACTGAGTCGTCGGCACTAAGTTGTCAGTACTCAGTTGTGGGCACTCAGTTGTGGGCACTCAGTTGTGGGCAGAGCGCCGTTCGGTCGTCCACCATGCCAGCGCGATCAGCGGGATGACGGCGCCGAACACCGCCACGGCCGTCCAGCCGCCCAGGTGGTAGAGGACCGAACCGATCTCCGATCCGAGCGCCCCGCCCACGAAGAACGTGGCCAGGTAGATGCTGTTCACGCGGGCGCGGGCGTTCGGGTCGAGCTGGTAGATCACGTGCTGGCCCGACACCATCGTGGTCTGCACGGCCATGTCGAGGGCAATCGCCGCCACGGCGAGCAGGATCACGCTGTGCGCGCCGAACCCGCCGACGGCGAACGCCGCCGCGCACAGCAGGAAGGAGGCGCCGGTGGCCACGCGGCCGTGGCCGTGGTCCGCCCAGCGCCCGGCGAGCGGCGCGATCGCGGCCCCGGCCGCGCCGACGAGCGCGAACAGCCCGACGCCCAGCTGGGAGTAGTGGAACGGCGCGGAGGTGAGGACGAACGCGATCGTGGTCCAGAAGGCGCTGAACACCGAGTAGAGCGCGGCCTGGTAGAGCGCGCGGCGGCGCAGCGCCGGGTGGTCGCGGGCGAGCCGCAGCGTCGAGCGCAGCAGCTCTCCATAGTGGACGGACGTCTTCGGCGCGCGGCGCGGCAGGCTGAAGCGCAGTGCCACGGCGAGGATCGCCATCAGCCCGGCCGAGATCAGGAACACGACCCGCCAGGTCGTGACCTCGGCGAGCAGGCTCGCGGCGACACGGGAGAGCAGGATGCCGAACAGCAGGCCGCTCATCACGCGCCCGACGATGCGCCCGCGCACGGCGTCGGGCGTGAGGTCGGCCGTGAGCGGGATCAGGATCTGCACCACCACCGACGTCGACCCGGCGATGAGCGACGCGATCAGCAGCACGGAGAACTGCGGCGCGAGGCCGGTGGCCACGAGCCCGGCGCACGCGATGGCCAGCAGCAGTGACACCAGGCTGCGGTTCTCCACGCGGTCGCCGAGCGGGACGATCAGGAGCATGCCCGCCGCGTAGCCGATCTGAGTGGCGGTGACCACACCGCCGGCCGCGGCTTCGCCGACGCCGAACGTGGTCCGCAGCTCGTTGAGCAGCGGCTGCGCGTAGTAGAGGTTCGCGACCGTCAGTCCACAAGAGACGGCGAGCAGCAGGACGAGCCACGAGGGTGGCGCCTGCTGGGGCGCCGTGGGGGACGTGGTCTCGGCTTCGGGCTGGGCCACGGGCACCTCGTTCTCGACAACCGGAACAACCGGTTCCCCAGTCTAACAGCCGGTAACCGGCGTCCGGGGTGATCTGCACGACCCGGAAGCGCTTGCGTGCCGCCGGTTTCCGCCCGGCGTGTCCGGGTTACCCGGAGCCCGCTCCGGCCACAGTGGACAGTGGTCCGGGCGGGGCCGGCCGCCGCGGCCGTGCGCGGGTGTGGCGGTGAGGGTGAGGAATCCGAGTCGCTGGTGGCTGCGGCGCTGCCGGTGAGTCGGCGCCGGGCTGCCGGGCGCGGAAGTCGAGGGTGGCCTGGGGGCCGCTACGGCCATCCGCGAGCGGGGTGATGGCCAGTCGCCGACGGTCTGCACGACGGCGTCCGGGGTCCTTCCGAAGACGATCGCGAAGAGCGGCCGTTTTGGTCTGAAGCAGGCCGGCACGCCCTCGTGGACCGGGCGAAACGGTGAAGGCCCCTCCAGCTGGAGGGGCCTTCACCGCGGGGTGAATCAGGCGAGCGCCGCGTCCATGGTGATCGTGGTGCCGGCGAGGGCCTTGGAGACCGGGCAGGTCTTCTCGGCGGTCTCGGCCAGCTCCGCGAACTGCTCCGGCGTCACGCCGTCGAGCTTCGCGCGCAGGGTGATGGCGATGCCGCTGATCTCGAAGCCGCCGCCCTGGGCCGGGCCGAGCGTGACCTCGGCGGAGACGTCGATGGACTCCGCCTCGAGCTTCTGCGACTCCAGCACGCCCGAGAGGTTCATCGCGAGGCACGAGGAGTGCGCGGCGGCGATGAGCTCTTCGGGGCTGGTCTGGCCGTCGGGGTTGCCCGCGCGGGTGGGGAACGACACGTTGAACGTGCCGGCGTTGGACGAGTCGAGCGTGACCTCGCCCTTGCCCTGCTGAAGTCCGCCGGTCCAGTGGGTCGTCGCGTCGCGGCTGGGCACAACTGCCTCCTCGGTGCCGGATCCCCCGGAGTGGGGGATCGCTGGGGTTCGTCTGGTGATGAATGTAGTGCACAATCAGATTGCGCGCAACCTACATGGCGAAAAAAGATTGCCCGGTGCGGAAGGCTGCACCTCGTGACCACACCACCGGAACGCCCCGACCCGCCGATGGACGCCGACGAGCGCACCCAGCTCACCGGTTTCCTCGACTTCCTGCGCGCGAGCGTCGTGTGGAAGTGCGGCGGGCTCACCGACGAGCAGGCCCGCCGCCGCCACCTGCCCAGCGAGCTGACCACCATCGCCGGGCTGCTCGGGCACCTCACGCTCGTGGAGAACTACTGGTTCCGCGTGGTGCTCGACGGCCAGCCCGACGAGTGGGAAGCGACCCTGGAGCTCGACCGCGACGCCGAGTTCCGCGCCGCGCTGACGACCCCGATCGAGCAGCTCGTCGCCGGCTACGAAGCTGAGGTCGTGCGCTGCCGCGAGGTGGTGGCGGCGCGCGAGTTCACCGACACCGTGCTCCACAAAGGCGACCGGCAGCTGAACGTGCGCTGGGTCGTGACGCACATGATCGAGGAGACCGCTCGCCACCTCGGCCACCTCGACCTGCTGCGCGAGCTGACCGACGGGCTCACCGGCGAGTGAGCTTCTTCGGCGGCAACGGCACGAACCCGCTGGTGCGCTCCACATACGCCGCGTAGCCGGGCCGCGTGCGCGCCATGCTCTTCTCCAGCATCGGTTTCCCGGTGCCGCGCGCGAGCGTGAAGGTCATGGCGATCGGCGAGAGGATCGTCGCCGCGCCGGGCCACGTCGAGCACGCCAGCAGGTACAGACCCCACCAGACGCAGGCGTCGCCGAAGTAGTTCGGGTGCCGCGTGTAGCGCCACAACCCGGTGTCGAGCACCTTGCCACGGTTGCCGGGGTCCGCGCGGAACCGGCTCAGCTGGGCGTCGCCGACGGACTCGAAGGTGAAGCCGAGCACCCATACCGCCACGCCGATCCAGCCGAGCACGCCGAGGCCGGTGCCGTACATCGCGAACTGCACCGGCAGCGAGACGAACCACAGGATCACGGCCTGCACGAGGTAGACGCGGACGAAGATCCGCGCGCCCGGGTTGTCGCCGGCGCGTTCGACCATCCGCTGGTAGCGCGGGTCCTCGCCGCCGCCGCGGTTGCGCAGGTGCAGGTGGACGGCGAGCCGCACGCCCCACCCGACCGTGAGCGCGGCCGTGACCAGCCGCAGCACGAGCGGTCCGCTGCCCAGCGGGAACGCGACCACGGCGACCAGGGCGAAACCGAGTCCCCAGAACGTGTCGATGGTGTCGTAGCGGCCGCGCAGCCGGGCGATCCCGAACGTCACCGTCACCGCCACCAGCACCACGCCGGCGGTGATCGCGACGAGCGGACCGAGGCCGATCACGCCCACTCCCGCGTGGCCGGCAGCCCGCTTTCGCCGGTTTCAGTGGGCCGCACGGCCAGGATCTGGTCCACGCCCATGCGGTTTTCCTCGAACGCGAGCGCGCCGCCCACGAGGTACAGCCGCCACACGCGGGCCTCGGCCTCGCCGACCAGCGCGACGGCCTCGGCCCAGTGGAACTCCAGGGTCTCGGCCCATTCCCGCACGGTCGTCACGTAGTGCTCGCGCAGCGCGTGCACGTCGCGGATCTCGAACCCGGCCTCCTCGAGGTGGCCGAGCGTGCGGCTCAGGGGCCGCATCGTCATGTCGGGCGCGATGTAGCGCTCGATGAACGCGCCGCCGCCGGGCGCTGTGTCGCCGGCGCGCCCGCGCGACATCTGCTGCAGCACGAGCCGCCCGGCCGGGTTGAGCATGCGGAACAGCGTATTCGTGTACGTCGGATAGTTCGCTTCGCCGACGTGCTCGCCCATCTCGACGGACGCGACGGCGTCGAACGGCGCGTCGGTCAGCTCCCGGTAGTCCTGCTGCCGCACCTCGACGCGGTCTTCGAGGTCGTGCTGGGCCAGGCGCCCCCGCACGTGCTGAACCTGCTCGGCCGAGAGCGTCACGCCCACCGCGTGCACACCGTGGTGCTTGGCCGCGTGCACCAGCAGCGAACCCCAGCCACAGCCGACGTCGAGCAGCCGCATGCCGGGGCGCAGGCCCAGCTTGCGGCAGATCAGCTCCAGCTTGTCGTGCTGCGCCTGCGCGAGGCCGTAGCCGGGTGCAGGAGGGTTTCCGGACGTCCAGTATGCCGACGAGTAGCTCATCGAGTCGTCGAGCAGCAGCTGGTAGAAGGCGTTGGACAGGTCGTAGTGGTGGGCGATGGCCGACCGGTCGCGCCGCAGGCTGTGCAGCACGCCGGTCAGCCTCGCCTCCTCCGCGGGCGGTTTCGGCGGCAGGCCCAGCACGCCCAGGCGCGCGGCGAGCCCGGCCGCGCCCGCCCAGTCCCGCGGGGCGAGCTGTACCCTCCTCAGCTCGCCCGAGCGGGTCGACGCCCAGATCCGCCGGAACCCCTCGGCGAGGTCTCCTTCCACGTCGAGGTCGCCCGACACGTACGCGCGCGCCAGGCCCAGCTCGCCCGGTGCGTAGAGCAGCCGGCGCAGCGCGCGGCGGTTCTTCAGGACGACGGTCGGGCCCTCGGGGCCCACGCGCTCGCCGTCCCACGTGCGGACGGCGATCGGCAGCGGCGCGCCGAGGAGGCGTTCGACAAAGGTGGCCAAGCGGTTCGCGGTGCTGTTCGGCATACCCGGGATTCGGAGCCCCCGGCCGCGCGGATGGGTCCCGATTCCCACCAATCCACAGCGGCACCGGTCCCGAATCCCTCCCGTGCACCAGACCACGGGACACCACCCCCACCGACACCGCATCGCTGTCATCGGCAGCGGGGTCGCCGGCCTCACCGCCGCGTACCTGCTGCAGCGCAGCCACGAGGTGCTGCTGTTCGAAGCCGACCCTCGGCTCGGCGGGCACGCCCACACCCACGACGTGCCCAGCGCCCACGGCGGCACGATCGGCGTGGATTCCGGCTTCATCGTCCACAACGAACGCACCTACCCGACGCTGCTGCGCCTGTTCGGCGAGCTCGGCGTGCGCACCCGCGAGACCGAGATGTCGATGAGCATCCGCTGCGACGGCTGCGGCCTCGAGTACGCCGGCGCCAAGGGCGTGCGCGGCCTGTTCGCGCAGCGGCGCAACGCCACCGACCACCGCTACCTGCGCATGCTCGCCGAGGTCAAGCGCTTCCACCGGCACGCGGCGCGGCTGCTGCAGCGCGAGGACGCCGGCGACGTGGGCCTCGGCGCGTTCCTCGCGATCGGCGGGTACTCGCGCTACTTCGTGGACCACTTCGTGCTGCCGCTCGTGTCCACCGTCTGGTCGGCCGACCGCACCGACACGCTGAAGTACCCGGCGCGCTACCTGTTCGAGTTCCTGCGCAACCACGGGATGCTCACGGTGAAGAACTCGCCGACGTGGCGGACGGTCGAGGGCGGCTCGCGCGAGTACGTGGAGCTGGCCGCGAAGCAGCTCACCGCCGTGCACCTGTCCACCCCGGTGCGCTCGGTGCGGCGGACCGCGCACGGCATCGAGATCCGCGACGACGCCGACACCCGCCACCGCGTCGACCGGGTCGTGGTCGCCACCCACGCCGACCAGGCACTGCGGCTGCTCGCCGACCCGACGCCCGCAGAGCGCGAGGTGCTCGGCGCGTTCCGCTATTCCCGCAACGACGCGTGGCTGCACACCGACACGAGCGTGCTGCCGGCGGCCCAGGCCGCGCGGTCCGGCTGGAACTACCGCACGCCCGTGTGCGGCGCCGGCAGCGACGCCGTGCAGGTGAGCTACGACATGAACCGCCTGATGCGCCTCGACGAACCCACCGGCTACGTCGTCACGCTCAACCCGCGTGACGAGCCCGAGGTGTCGTCCGTCGTCGCGAAGATGACGTACGAACATCCCGTCTACACGCCGGAATCGGTTGCCGCGCAACGGAAGCTCGCCGCGTTGAACGACGGGGTCGTCGCCTACGCCGGCGCCTACCACGGCTGGGGGTTCCACGAGGACGGCTGCTCGTCGGGCGTCCGCGCGGCCGCGAGCTTCGGGGTGGGCTGGTGACCGCCGCGCTGTACGACGCCACGGTCGGCCACGTGCGCCGCGCCGACCCGCCGCACGCGTTCGTGCACCGGCTGTACCTGTGGCTCACCGACCTCGACTCGCCGCCGCGGCTGCCGTGGTGGCTGCGGCCCTTCGCGACCTTCGACGGCCGCGACCACTTCGAGCCCGGCGACGCGGGCGACATCCGGTCCAAACTGGACCGCTGGCTGGCCTGCCGCGGGGTGGACCTGCGCGGCGGGCCGGTGACGATGCTCGCGTCGGCGCGCGTGCTGGGGTACGTGTTCAACCCGATCACCGTCTACTGGTGCCACACGCCGGACGGCGCGCTCGAGTGCGTCGTCGCGGAAGTCCACAACACCTACGGCGGGCGGCACGCGTACCTGCTGCGCCCCGACGCGGCAGGTGAATCCCGCGCGAAGAAGGAGTTCTACGTGTCGCCGTTCCAGGAGATGACGGGGGAGTACCGCATGCGCCTGCCGCGGCCCGGCGCACTGCTCGACCTCACCGTCGCGCTGCACCAGGGCGCGAAGACGCCGTTGCTCGCTACGCTGCGAGGAGTCCGCAGGCCGGCCGGCGCGCGTTCGCTCGCGCGGCTCGTGCTGGGCCGGCCCCTGCAGCCGCAGCGCGTGGCCGCGCTGATTCGCCGCCACGGCGTCGCGTTGTGGCTGCGCAAGGCCCCCGTGGCCACCCGGACCCCGCAGAACTCGTCAGGAGCGCTCCATGGATGAGACCGCCCGCCCGCGCCCGGTCGCGGCCGTGC
Source organism: Amycolatopsis sp. NPDC049253 (assembly GCF_040678995.1). Lineage (NCBI taxonomy): Bacteria > Bacillati > Actinomycetota > Actinomycetes > Pseudonocardiales > Pseudonocardiaceae > Amycolatopsis > Amycolatopsis sp. NPDC049253. Next base: position 137,562 of record NZ_JBFAQX010000008.1, read on the forward strand.
CGGTGGGCGCCGACCACGCGGCGCCCACCGCCGAGGACCTCATGGCCCAGGTCGCCAAGGGCGACGAGCGGGCGTTCGAGCTGCTCTACGACCAGCTCGCGGGACCGGTCTTCGGCCTCGTGCGGCGGATCGTGCGCGACTCGGCCCAGTCGGAGGAGGTGACGCAGGAGGTGCTCGTCGAGCTCTGGAAGACCGCCACGCGCTACTCGCCCGAGAAGGGCAGCGCGCTCAATTGGGCGATGACGCTGGCGCACCGCCGCGCCGTCGACCGGGTGCGCTCCGCGCGGGCCGGCACCGAACGCGAGCAGAAGGCGACGTTCGAGGCCGCGCGCGGCCGGCCGTTCGACGAGGTGGCCGAGTCGGTCACCGCCCGGCTGGAGCGTTCGCAGGTGCGCCGCTGCCTCAAGTCGCTCACGGAGCTGCAGCGCGAGTCGGTGCTCCTGGCGTACTACCAGGGCTACACCTACCGCGAGGTCGCCGACGTGCTGGCGACTCCGCAGGGGACGATCAAAACGAGGGTGCGCGACGGGCTGATCCGGTTGCGCGACTGCCTGGGGGTGACCGCGTGAACTCGCCGGAGATGCACACGTTGACCGGTGCGTACGCGCTCGACGCGCTGTCGGACACCGAGCGCGCCCTGTTCCGCCGGCACCTCGAGCAGTGTGAGGCCTGCGCGCAGGAGGTCCGCGAGCTGCGGGCCACCGCGGGCCGGCTCGGCGCGGCGATGGCCGAGGAGCCGCCCGCGTCGCTGAAGCAGCGCGTGCTCGCCGAGATGCGCTCGACGCCGCAGCTGCCGCCGTTGTCCGGGCCCGAACCGGGGGAGCGTTCGCGCGGGCGGCGCCGCTGGCCGCTGATCCTGGCCACGGCGGCCGCGGTGGTGGGCCTCGCGCTCGCCGGCGTGTTCGGCGGGCTCGCCGCGACCACGCAGGGGCGCCTCGACGCGGCGCAGTCGCAGCTGGACCAGGCGCGCGTGCGCTACCAGCCCGTCGCGGAGATCCTGGCCGCACCGGACGCGCAGGCGATCCACGGCACCGCGCCCGGCGGGGGCGGGGGCACGGTGGTGGTGTCGAAGCGGCTCGACCGCATGATGTTCATGGAGTCGGACCTGCCGCCCTATCCCGCGGGGCACGTCTACCAGGCGTGGCTGATGGGGCCGAACCTCGCGCCGCGCCCGGCCGGCCTGCTGCCGGGCGGACCCGCGGGGTCGCTGGTGGTGGCCGACGGGCTGGCCGGTGCGGACCAGTTCGCGATCAGCGTCGAGCAGGCCGGCGGCTCACCGACCGGAAAGCCTTCGGACGACGTGGTTCTCGTGATGTCGATGCCCGCCTGATCGGGCGCTGACGCTGCGGTGACACGGCCGGGAGCGGCGGTACCGGTTTCCCGCTGGTGCCGCCGATTCCGTGTTTCTCCGGCGCCATAGCAGACGGGTGGATCATGGGGAGATCGGGTTCCCGGCCTTGCGCGCTCGTTCGCGTTGTGGCAAAACACCTTTGCCGCACACGGCGTGGCTACTGGATTAGAGCCTGCCCGGTGCCTACCGTCCTGCTCTAACGCCGGTGGTTGACATAACTCTCATTCTCGGGTTGAGGGTCAGGGTTGCGGCCCCGGTGGGCAGCACGAGCACATCACGATCAGGAAGGCGGCCACGATGACGCCCCCGCACAACTACCTTGCGGTGATCAAGGTCGTCGGCATCGGCGGCGGCGGCGTGAACGCCGTGAACCGGATGATCGAGGTCGGCCTCAAGGGTGTCGAGTTCATCGCGGTGAACACCGACGCGCAAGCACTGCTCATGTCCGACGCCGACGTCAAGCTCGACATCGGCCGGGAACTGACCCGCGGTCTCGGTGCCGGCGCCGCCCCCGAGGTGGGGCAGAAGGCCGCCGAGGACCACCGCGAGGAGATCGAAGAGGTCATCAAGGGCGCCGACATGGTGTTCGTGACCGCCGGCGAGGGCGGTGGCACCGGCACCGGTGGCGCCCCCGTGGTCGCGCAGATCGCCCGCAAGCTGGGCGCGCTGACCATCGGCGTGGTGACCCGCCCGTTCACCTTCGAGGGCAAGCGCCGCGGCAAGCAGGCCGAGGACGGGATCCAGTCGCTGCGCAACGAGTGCGACACGCTGATCGTGATCCCGAACGACCGGCTGCTGCAGCTCGGCGACATCGGCGTGTCCCTCATGGACGCGTTCCGCTCCGCCGACGAGGTGCTGCTGTCCGGTGTCCAGGGCATCACCGATCTGATCACCACGCCCGGTCTGATCAACCTCGACTTCGCCGACGTGAAGAGCGTGATGTCCGGCGCGGGGTCCGCGCTCATGGGCATCGGCTCGGCGCGCGGCGAGGGCCGCGCCATCCAGGCGGCGGAGAAGGCGATCAACTCGCCGCTGCTCGAGGCGTCGATGGACGGCGCCCACGGCGCGCTGCTGTCGATCGCGGGCGGCTCCGACCTGGGCCTGTTCGAGATCAACGAGGCCGCGTCGCTGGTGCAGGAGTCGGCGCACCCCGACGCCAACATCATCTTCGGCACGATCATCGACGACTCCCTCGGCGACGAGGTCCGCGTCACGGTGATCGCGGCCGGCTTCGACGCCGGCGCGCCCACGCACAAGAAGCTCGACCCGCCGGCGTTCGGCTCACGCTCGGGCGGCACCACGGCGTCGGCCGCGGCCGGGCACGTGGGCGGCTCGCAGGCGCCCGCGCCGTCGGGTGGCGCCACGCCGGTGCCGCCGGCGAGCAGCTCCGGCTACCCGGTGGCGCCGCCGCGCACCCAGCCGCCGCTGCCGCAGCCCGGCACCCCGCCGGGCGGGCTGCCCCAGCCGGGCGGCGGCTCTCGCGGCTACTCGCCGATCGGCTCCGGGCCCACGTCCGGCAGCCTGCCGAGCCGTCCGGCCACGGTGCACGACGACCCGTCGGACGACGAGGTCGACGTGCCGCCGTTCATGCGCCGGTAGGGAACCCGTTCACCACGAAGGCCACCTCGACCCGCCGTCGAGGTGGCCTTCGGCGTGTTTTGGAAGGATGGCGGGGTGCGAGTACGACGAGTCGTGACGACCAGGGCGGGCGGGGCTTCCCGGCCGCCGTACGACAGCTTCAACCTCGGCGACCACGTCGGGGACGAAGAGGGCAACGTCTTCGCGAACCGCAAGCGGCTGGCTTCCGAGCTCGGCCTCGCGGAGGAGCGGCTGGCGTGGATGGAGCAGGTGCACGGCCGCACGGCGACCGTGGTGGACGGCACCGAGACCCGGGCGGCCGAGGCCACCGACGCGCTGGTGACGGACAAGCCGGGTGTCGCGCTCGTGGTCCTCGTCGCCGACTGCGTGCCGCTGCTGCTGGCCGACCCCGAGGCGGGCGTGGTCGCGGCGGTGCACGCCGGGCGCGTGGGCGCGCGCATCGGGGTGGTCCCGGCGGCGGTGGAGGCCATGCGCGGCCTCGGCGCCGAACCGGCCCGCATCGAGGCGCTGCTCGGCCCGGCGATCTGCGGCGCGTGTTACGAGGTGCCCGCCGACATGGCGGCCGACGTCGAGAAGCACGTGCCCGGCAGCGCCTGCAAGACCCGCCAGGGCACGGCGGGGCTCGACCTGCGCGCCGGGCTGTGGCGTCAGCTGGCCGGGCTCGGCGTCGGGCGCATCGGCGTGGATCCGCGGTGCACGGCGGAGGACAAGACGCTCTTCAGCTACCGGCGCGACGGGACCACCGGCCGGATCGCCGGGATCACGTGGCTGGAGGCGGCGTGAGCTCAGGCGGCGTGACGAGTGCCGAGAGCGCCGCGCGCCGCGAAGAGCTGGCGGCCTCGCTGGCCGCGATCGAGGACCGGATCGCCGCGGCCTGCGCGGCCGCCGGACGGGCGCGTGACGAGGTCCGGTTGCTCGGGGTGACCAAGACCTTCCCGGCGTCCGACGCGGCGCTCCTCGTGGATCTGGGGCTGCGCCACCTGGCCGAGAACCGCGACCAGGAGGCCGGTCCGAAGGCCGCGGAGGTCGGGCGGCTGCGCCCGGACGCCGCGCCGCGCTGGCACATGGTCGGCAGCCTCCAGCGCAACAAGGCGCGCTCGGTCGTGCGCTGGGCGGCGGAAGTCCAGTCGGTCGACTCGGCGCGCTTGGCCGACGCGCTGGGCCGCGCGGCCGGCACCGCGCGCGAGGCGGGGGAGCGGTCCGATCCGCTCGACGTGCTGATCCAGGTGAGCCTCGACGGCGACCCGGCGCGGGGTGGCACGCCCCCGCCCGACGTCGCGGCGCTGGCCGAGCACATCACTCACGTGGGTGAGCTCAGGTTGCGTGGCGTGATGGCCGTCGCACCCCGGGAAGCGGATCCGGGCAGGGCCTTTGCCCTGCTTGCCCAGGTGTCGGAGCGACTTCGCAAAGATCACCCGAATGCCGCAGAAGTCTCCGCCGGGATGAGCCATGATCTCGAACAGGCGATCACGCACGGCTCGACGTGTGTGCGTGTCGGAACCGCGCTGCTCGGTGGGCGCGGTTTAGCCTCGCCGTAGGGAGTCCGCGTGGCCGTCACGTTTCGTGATCGGTCGGGTGGGGTAGCACGGTGCGGGAGCGGTTAGGGCTAGGGAGAGGCATGAGCGCGCTGCAGAAGCTGAAGGCCTACTTCGGGATGGTGCCCGCGGACGAGGACGGCTACGAGGTCGAGGACGAGGACTACCGACGTGACTACGACGACGAGTACGACTCCTACGACGAGCCACCGGCGCGATCGCGCTCACGGTACCGCGAGGCCGATGACACGTACGACGAGCCCGCCCCGCGGGCCCGGTCACGGTCGGTCACCGCTGCGGAACCGACCACGCACGGCGCTCTCGCCGTGGACCGCCAGCCCGAGCCCGTCGCCCGGCTGCGGCCGGTCACCGAGCCCGTGCGCGCGCCCGTCCGCGATCCGTTGAGCCGCATCACCACGTTGCACCCGACGAGCTACGTCGAGGCGCGTGCGATCGGCGAGCACTACCGCGAGGGCATCCCCGTGATCATCAACCTCACGGAGATGGAGAACGCGGACGCCAAGCGGCTCGTCGACTTCGCCGCGGGGCTCGCGTTCGCGCTCCGGGGGTCGATGGACAAGGTCACCAACAAGGTGTTCCTTCTCTCACCGCCGGATGTGGACGTGACGGCGGAGGATCGCCGGCGGATCGCCGAGGGCGGACTTTTCCTGCGCGGCTGAAGTGCGGCTGAAGTCCGGCGGACCGCTGGGCGCAGCCAGACGTGATTTTGTCGACTCGGCGCCACGCCGGGGCCGCTGGCTGCGACTTCCCCCGGCGTCCCCCGCTAGAGTGGTCGAGTGAATGCTGTGTGGCTGGTGGTCTGGTACGTGCTGTTCGCCTTCTGGCTTCTGTTGACGGCGCGTATCGTGATCGAGCTCGTGCGGACCTTCGCACGAGAGTGGCGTCCCGCCGGAGGGGTTGCGGTCACGCTCGAGACCATCTACACAGTGACCGACCCGCCGGTTCGTCTGTTCAGGCGAATGATCCCGATGGTTCGGATCGGCGGGATGGGACTGGACTTATCGATTATGGTGCTGCTGTTGGTTGTGTTCTTCGCGATGCAACTGGCAACTCCCAGGTGATCGGGGAAACTTGGGTGGACCCTGCAGGCCATGGAGTGCGTGAGGTGATCTGATGTCGTTGACCCCCGCTGACGTGCATAACGTCGCGTTCAGCAAGCCGCCCATCGGCAAGAGGGGCTACAACGAGGACGAGGTGGACGCGTTCCTCGACCTGGTGGAGACCGAGCTTGCCCGGTTGATCGAGGACAACAACGAGCTGCGTCAGCAGGTCGAACAGCTCGACAACGAGCTGGAGTCGACCCGCAGCGAGCTCGAGAACGCGAAGGTGAGCGGTCCTCCGCCGGTGCGGGACGAGCCGTCCCGCCGCCTGGCGCCCGTGCCGCCGCCGGCCTCGGCGATGGAGCAGACGCAGGCGCACTCGATGGTCGGCGACAGTGGTGAGCCGAACGTGCAGGCCGCCAAGGTCCTCGGCCTCGCCCAGGAGATGGCTGACCGGCTCACCGCCGAGGCGAAGACCGAGTCCGACGGCATGCTGGCGGAGGCGCGGACCAAGTCCGAGCAGCTGCTTTCCGACGCCAGGGCGAAGTCCGACTCGATGGTCAACGAGGCGCGCACCCGCGCCGAGACCATGCTGAACGACGCGCGCACGCGCGCCGAGACGCTCGAGCGCCAGGCGCGCGACAAGGCGACCACCATGGAACGCGAGTCGCAGCGCAAGTACACCGAGACGATGAACAACCTGAACGCCGAGAAGGGTTCGCTGGGCAAGAAGATCGAAGAGCTGCGCACCATCGAGCGCGAGTACCGCACTCGCCTCCGCGGCTTCCTCGAGTCCCAGCTGCGCGAACTCGACGATCGCGGCTCCGCGGCCCCGGCCTCGGCGTCGTCGAACTCGGGCCAGTCCTCCGGCTCCAGCAGCGGCCAGGGCTACTCCTTCGGCCCCCGCGCCGAAGCCGGCTGAGGTTCTCCTTCGCCCGCCTGAGTCTCCGACTTGGCTGACGCCCCGCCGGATCCCGCTCACCCGGGATCCGGCGGGGCTTCGTCATGCGCTTCGACGGGCCGGTCTTCCTGCGGTTTCCGCATTTTCGGTAGCCGGGCAGTGGCAATTCGTGATCGGCGTTTTCGCAGGCTCGGAATGCCCCTGCGCATTCGGTGATGGAATGCGCACGGAATGTCGCGGGGGTGAATTCCGGGGTGGGCTTTCGGGCCGGGAAACTGCCCGTTCGGGCTGACCTTGATCACCAGTTTTGTCCGGGTGGCCTGGCGATTTTCCCTTCTCGCTTCACGGCGGTGCGCACGGAGCGCGGCGGCTTGCTAGCACTCTGCGAGCCTAGGGTGCACTCGGTCGGTTTTGGCGGTGCCCGACGCACCCGGGGTCTGGATCGAGTTTCCGTGACCTGAGCCTCCCGCCCGACGCTCCCGATGCCCAAGAGTCGTAGCTCGCCGAACGCGGCCAGGCTCAGTGGCCGGGTTTCCTGGCTCGGGCGGTGCACCCGACTCTGGTGGCGTCGCCGCCGGATCGCGAGCGTCGGCTCGGCGGGAGCGTGTCGGTTTGACGAGCGCCGTGGCATACAGCCGGCGGTCTTCGACTGGGCCGACGTGCGAGAGATGCGGCGTCGCGGTCGGGCAGGGCGCGCCGAAGGGGGTCGCGGCCGGCATCTCTCACGTGCCCGACCCGGCGGAGACGCCCGGGCTCGGCGACAGCGGTTCCACCGCGCCGGTCATCGACTGCCGGGCGAGTCCGGATCGCTGCCGTTTTGTTCGGTGGATCGACCCGGCGGAAGCGGGCCCGCCCGGTGCGTCCGTGGTGTCGGGGTTCGGTGGTTTGTGCGGTTCGGCGCAGTGATCGACCGCCTGGCGACTGGGTGGCGGGTGGCCATTGCCGGGGGTGGTGTGGATCTTGGGGGTCGGCGCGGTGGCGGGGTCGCCACGGTATGCAGCCGGTGCGGTACCGGGCGTGGGCGGGTCGTGACCCGGGATCCGGGTTTCGCGTGCTGTAATTCAGCGTGCTCTACATCGTCCTCGTTCTGGTGCTGGCGGCGCTCGCGCTGCTCGTCACGGCGCTCATCACGGCTAGCTCACTGTGGGCGTGGGTCTCGATCGGCTTGTCGGTGCTCGCCGGGCTGATCCTGCTCGTGGACTGGCTGCGGCGGCGCAACCGCGCCGAGCCGGGTGGGGCCGAGCCTGCCGTCGAGGACGCCGGAGCGGGCGAGAAGGGCGCCGAGGCCGAGAACTTCGATGCCGAGCAGACGGCGCTGCTGCCTTCGAGGGGTGAGCTCGGCAATCCGGCGGACGTGCCCGAGCCCGTGATCGAGGCGGCACCCGAGGCGGAGTCCGAAACCGCGCCCGCGCCTCAGCCGGCCGAAGCCGCCGCGGACACCCCCGCCGCCACCGAGACCGCGACCAGCGAGACGGCCGCGACCGCCAACGTGGCGACGGCCGAAACCGCCCCAACCGCGACCGCAGCCGCCACCGAAACGGCGCCGCCCGTCCGCGAAACCCCGCCCGCCGAGGAAGCCACGAGCGCGGAGGACCTCGCGGTCATCAAGGAGCTCGAGGACGAGGTCGTGGTGGTCGACGAGTACCCCCGCTACCACCTCGTCGACTGCCCCTGGCTCTCCGGCCGCGACACCATCCCCATCGGCGTCGGCGAGGCGCGCCAGCTCGGCTTCACCCCGTGCGCGCGCTGCGGCCCCGACGCCGTCCTCGCCGCCGCGCACCGCTGACGAGCCGCTAAATCCCCAGGATTTCGCCCAGCGCGGCACTTCCTTCAGCAGTCAGCCGGAGAGCGCGGTGGGCCTGAGCGCGGCGGCGCAGCCAGCCGGCGTCCAGCAACCGCTGAGCAACGGCAGCGCCGAGCGCACCGGCCAAGTGGTGCCGCTGTTCGCTCCAATCCAGACAGAAGCGCAGCAACGGCCGCCGCGTCGAAGCAGCCACCTCGAGATCGACGCCCAACGCAGCGAACACCGCCGAAGCCGCGGGCCCCAACACGTACGGATGATCCCGCAGCTGAGCGGAAATCCGGTCACCCGGGCGCCGCGCAGTGGTCGGGTCACCGTCCACAGTGATCAGTGCGCCGCGCGAAACCAGGGCCGCGGTGATGGCGACACCCAGCTGACCGGCGACGTGGTCGTAGCAAGTCCGCGCCGAGCGCAACGCGGCCGCGCGCGTGCCTTCGCGCAGCGAACGGACCGGTCGCGGCGGGGAGAACCGCGCCAACGTCTCCAGCAACTCCGGGGCCGGGCCGGCGAGGCGGTAGAAGCGGTGCCGCCCGGAGCGTTCGGCGGTGACGAGCCCCGCGTCCAGCAGCTTGGCCAGGTGGGAGCTCGCGCCCTGCGCCGACAGGCCCGCCTCGGCGGCCAGCACCGACGCGGCCAGCGCGCGACCGTCGCCCAGGGCGAGCAGTACGCGGACCCGCGCCGGGTCGGCGAAAAGGGCCGCGGTCGCGGCGATGTCGGCGTCTCCGTCCACGACGTCCAGGGTGCACCCGCGACGCTTCCACCGCGACGGAAGCGTCCGCGAGGTCCACTGGGGACCATGAGACCGGCGCTCCTGATCACCCTGTGCACCGGGATGTTCCTGGTGCAGCTCGACGTCACCGTCGTCAACGTCGCCCTCCCCACCCTCGGCGCGCAGCTCCACGCGGGGCTGACCGCGCTGCAATGGGTCGTCGACGGCTACTCCGTCGTCCTCGCCGCGCTGCTGCTCGCGGGCGGCGCGCTCGGCGACGTCCTCGGCCACCGCCGCGTGGTGCTCACGGGGCTGGTGGTGTTCGGCACCGCGTCCGCCGCGTGCGGGTTCGCCCAGTCCGCGTCCTGGCTGATCGCGGCCCGGGCCGGGCAGGGGGTCGGCGCCGCGCTGCTGCTGCCGGGCACGCTCGCCGTGATCAACCGAAGCTGCCCGGATCCGAGCAGCCGAGCCCGCGCACTCGGCGTCTGGGCCGGCGTCTCGGCGCTCGCCCTTCCCGCCGGCCCGCTGCTCGGCGGGGTGCTCGTGTCGCTCGCCGGCTGGCGGCCCGTCTTCCTGCTCAATGTGCCGATCGTCGTGGCAGCGGCGCTCGCCGTGCGAACGCTGGTCGAACCCGGTTCCCGCCGAGCCGGCCGCGTCGACGTGCCCGGCGCCGCCACGGCCGCCCTCGCCCTCGGCGCCGGCGTCTACGCCGTCATCGGCCACCGGCCCGTCGCCGCCGTCATCGCCGTGGCAGCGGCCGCGGCATTCCTCGTCGTCGAGCACCGCTCCGCCGACCCGATGCTGCCCTTGGCCCTGCTCAAATCCCGCCGCACCGCCGGCGCGACGATCATCTCCGCCGCCATGAACTTCGTCGGCCTCGGCACGGTCCTCGTCTTCACGCTCTACCTGCAGAGCGTGCTGCACCTGACACCACTCGACGCCGGACTCGCGATGCTCCCGCTCTTCCTGCCCCTCGTCCTGCTCGGCCCGCTCAGCGGCCGCCTCACTGCGAAACTCGGCCCCCGCCCGTCGATCATCGCCGGGCTCCTCCTCGGCGCCCTCGGCCTCGCCGGACTCCTGCGCGTCGACCCGACCACCAGCTACCCCACCCTCCTGCCCGCCCTCCTCGGCCTCGGCGCCGGCATGGGCCTGCTCACCGCCGCCGTCGTCACGGCCGCCGTCACCGACGCGCCGCCCGACCGCGCGGGCGTCGCGGGCGGGATCAACAACGCGGCCCGCCAAGCCGCCGGAGCCCTCGGCGTCGCCGTTTTCGGCGCCGTCGAGGGAGATCCGGCGAACCACCCGGCCTTCGTCCACGGCCTCCACACCCTCGGCGTCACCGCCGCCGCGCTGTGGCTCGCGTCGGCGGCCCTCGCCGCAGTCACCACCGGACCCCGGGCCACTGGTGCGAATGGAGCAGATTGGCCGCTACGGGCTCGGGGAACGTTGCGGAGGAGTGCGACACGGGGCGGGAGGGTTCGTTGACGGGGCGGGTGGCGAGGTGGTTCCTGCCGCGGCCGATGCCGCGGAAGACCGCGCTGCTCGTGGCTCGGCGTACACAGCGTTGGCGGTCGGCTGGCTGGCCGTAGGGTTGTTCACCGTCCTCGGACCGGTCACAGCGTGGTTCAACGTCTTCTGCCTGGTGCTCTGGACGGCCAACGCGGCCTTCTGCTGGATCACGTACGTGCGCGCCCGCCGCACACAGCGGTGACGCCGGTCGGCACAGCCTCTGCACGCCCGTCACGACCGGACCCCGGGCCACCGCAAACGCGGTTGCGCACCCGGGCTAACCTGGTACCAGCACGGCGTCGATCCGGCCATCACCGGGGAGCCTCCGGAAGAACAGGGCGCGCGCGTCCCCAGTAGACCCGGACGGGGCGGCCCGTCACAGCCGACGAACGAGTGGCCCGGCAGCACGAACGGCGGGCAAGCGGGGTGGTACCGCGTGACGCGCGAGCGTCTCGTCCCCGTGTGGGTGACCGGTAGGCGCCGGTCGTCCGTACGCGAGCGACGAACGCAAGGAGCGCACCCCGATGTACCCGAAGGCCCAGCTCGACGGAGAGACCGGAGACACCGCGGTCCCGTCGCAGCCGTCGTTTCCCGCGCTGGAGGAGCGCGTACTCGAGTACTGGGAGACGGACCGGACGTTCCAGGCCTCGATCGCCGCGCGCCCGGCCGGCGAGAACGGCGACAACGAATACGTGTTCTACGACGGCCCGCCGTTCGCCAACGGCCTGCCGCACTACGGGCACCTGCTCACCGGGTACGTGAAGGACATCGTCCCGCGCTACCAGACGATGAAGGGCAAGCACGTCGACCGCCGGTTCGGCTGGGACACCCACGGCCTGCCCGCGGAGCTCGAGGCGATGCGCCAGCTGGGCATCACGGAAAAGGAAGAGATCGAGGCGATGGGGGTCGCCAAGTTCAACGAGGCCTCCCGCGAGTCCGTGCTGCGCTACACCAAGGAGTGGGAGGAGTACGTCACCCGCCAGGCGCGCTGGGTCGACTTCGACAACGACTACAAGACGCTCGACCTGCCCTACATGGAGTCGGTCATCTGGGCGTTCAAGCAGCTGTGGGACAAGGGGCTGGTGTACGAGGGCTACCGCGTGCTGCCCTACTGCTGGCGCGACGAGACGCCGCTGTCCAACCACGAGCTGCGCATGGACGACGACGTCTACCGCACCCGCCAGGACCCGGCCGTCACGGTCGGGTTCCGCTTGGAGGGCAACGGGAACGAGCTCGACGGCACGTACCTGCTCATCTGGACGACCACGCCGTGGACGCTGCCCTCGAACCTCGCCACGGCCGTGCACCCCGAGGTGCGCTACGTCGTGGTGGAGAGCGAGAACTTCCCCGGCAAGCGGTTCCTGCTCGCCGAAGCCCGCGTCGGCGCGTACGCGCGCGAGCTCGGCGAAGAGCCGACGGTCGTGGCGCACTACACCGGCGCTCAGCTGCTCGGAAACCGTTACGCCCCACCGTTCCCGTACTTCCTCGGCCGCGAGAACGCGCACCGGGTCCTGTCGGCGGACTACGTCACGACCGAAGACGGCACCGGAGTCGTGCACATCGCGCCCGCCTACGGTGAAGAGGACAAGGTCGTCACCGACGCCGCGGGCATCACGCCGGCCACCCCGGTCGACGCGCGGGGCCGCTTCGACGCGACCGTGCCCGACTACGAGGGCCAGCAGGTGTTCGAGGCCAACCCGAACATCATCCGCGACCTCAAGAACGGCACGGGTTCCGCCGCGCAGCAGAGCCCGATCCTGCTGCGCCACGAAACCTACGAGCACCCGTACCCGCACTGCTGGCGCTGCCGCAACCCGCTGATCTACCGCGCGGTGTCGTCGTGGTTCGTCGCGGTGACGCAGTTCAAGGACCGCATGGTCGAGCTCAACCAGCAGATCACGTGGTACCCGGACAACGTCAAGGACGGCCAGTTCGGCAAGTGGCTGGAGAACGCCCGCGACTGGTCGATCTCCCGCAACCGCTACTGGGGTTCGCCGATCCCCGTGTGGCAGTCGGACGACCCGACCTACCCGCGCACGGACGTCTACGGCTCGCTCGACGAGCTGGAGCGTGATTTCGGCGTGCGCCTGGACAACCTGCACCGCCCGTACATCGACGAGCTGACCCGGCCCAACCCGGACGACCCGACGGGCCGCTCGACGATGCGCCGGGTGCCCGAGGTGCTCGACGTGTGGTTCGACTCGGGGTCGATGCCCTACGCCCAGGTGCACTACCCGTTCGAGAACGCCGAGTGGTTCGAGCACCACTACCCGAGCGACTTCATCGTGGAGTACATCGGGCAGACGCGCGGCTGGTTCTACCTGCTGCACGTGCTCGCGACGGCGCTGTTCGACCGGCCCGCGTTCCGCACCTGCATCAGCCACGGCATCGTGCTCGGCTCCGACGGGCAGAAGATGTCGAAGTCGCTGCGGAACTACCCGGACGTGACCGAGGTGTTCGACCGCGACGGGTCCGACGCCATGCGGTGGTACCTCATGGCGTCCCCGATCCTGCGCGGCGGCAACCTTGTCGTCACCGACCGGGGCATCCGCGACGCCGTGCGCCAGGCCGTGCTGCCGCTGTGGAACTCGTACTACTTCCTCGCCCTCTACGCCAACGCCGAGGGCGTCGAAGGCCGGTGGCGCACGGATTCGACGCACCTGCTCGACCGGTACGTGCTCGCGAAGACCCACGAGCTGGTCACGGACGTCGAGTACGCGCTGGACAACTACGACATCGCCGGCTCGTGCCAGACCGTGCGCGACTTCCTCGAGGTGCTCACCAACTGGTACGTGCGCCGCTCGCGCGACCGCTTCTGGGCCGGTGACCAGGACGCGATCGACACGCTGCACACGGTGCTCGAGGTGACCTCCCGCGTCGTCGCGCCGCTGCTCCCGCTCACGACCGAGACGGTGTGGCGCGGCCTCACCGGCGGCCGGTCGGTGCACCTGACCGACTGGCCGAGCTCGCTCGACCTGCCGGCCGACGCGGCGCTGGTCACGGCCATGGACCGCGTGCGGCAGGTGGCGTCGACGGCGCTCTCGCTGCGCAAGGCCAACAAGCTGCGCGTGCGGCTGCCGCTGGCGAAGCTGCTGGTCGCGGCCGAGGACGTGGAGGCGCTGCGCGAGTTCACCGACATCCTGCGCGACGAGGTGAACGTGAAGTCGGTGGAGCTGACGACCGACGTCGCGGCGCACGGCTCGTTCGAGGTCGCCGTGAACGCGCGCGCGGCCGGGCCGCGGCTGGGCAAGGACGTGCAGAAGGTCATCAAGGCCGTGAAGGCCGGCGACTGGACCACGAACCCGGGCGGCGCCGTGGTGGCCGCCGGGGTCGAGCTGCTCGAAGGCGAGTACGAGCGGCGGCTCGTGGCGAAGGACGGCGGCGCGGCGGCCGAGCTGCCGGGCGGGAGCGGGCTGGTGCAGCTCGACACCGAGGTCACGGCGGACCTGGCCGACGAGGGCGTCGCCCGTGACCTGGTGCGCGTGGTGCAGCAGGCCCGCCGCGAGGCCGGCCTCGACGTGTCCGACCGCATCGCGCTCACGATCGACGCGCCGGACGAGGTCGTGGCCGCGGTGCGCAAGTTCGAGGAGTTCGTGGCCTCGGAAACACTGGCCACCTCGGTGACCTACGGCGACGCTCCCGAGGGCTTCGAGGGCACCGTCGGCGACGGTGTGAAGGTCCGCGCGGCGGTCGAGAAGGCGTAGCGAACCGGCCGTCCCGGCGTTGATCACGAATCGGCGTCGGGACGGCCGCTTTCTCACCTGTAACGCCTCTTGTCCGTCAGCGATGGGCAAGCTGGGCCGAGTGCGCGCACGCCGCACGGGCCTGGGGGAGAGTCGCAAGTGAGTCCTGCTGGTAAGAGAGCCGTTCTGATCGGTGGCGCGGTCGCCATGGTCGCGATCGTCGTCGCGGCGGTGGTGCTGCTGACCGGCGGTTCGCCGGCACCCGAGGCGGCGGCCGAGCCGACCGAGAGCTCGGTCGCGGCGGGACCCCTCGCCCCGGACCCGACGTCGGCGGCGCAGCTCTACCTGAAGGACTTCGCGAACAACCAGACCGACGAAGCCAGCCTGCTCACCGACGCCCCGCACGACGCGGCCGCCGCGCTGCGCGACGCCTGGTACACGCTCAAGCCGCAGGACGTGCAGGCCAAGGTCGACAAGGTCGAGCCCGCCGCCGCGGGCGCGACGAAGACGGCCGCGACCTACACGCTCACCTGGAACCTCGGCCCCGGCCACGTCTGGTCCTACAGCGGCGGTTTCGACGTGGTGAAGTCCGGCGACAGCTGGCGCGTGCACTGGACGCCCGCCGCGCTCCACCCGAAGCTGCAGGCCGGGCAGCGGCTCGTGATCGCGACCGCGCCGGCCGACGAGGCCGTGGTGGTGGACCGCGACGGCAAGCCGGTGGTCATCAGCGGGCCGGGTGGCACGCACCTCGATCCCGCCGCGAAGTTCCCGCTGCTGACGCAGGCGCTGACCGGGCAGGGCACTTCGGCACCGTCCGACACCTTCGCGGTCCAGCGCGTCGACACGTCGGGCAAGGCGCTGGAGACGCTCTTCGGCAAGACCGAGAGCGGGCAGCAGGCCGTGAAGTCGACGGTGAGCGTCTCCGTGCAGAACGCGGCCCAGGCGGCCGTCGACTCCTACCGCGGCAAGGCCGTGATCGTGGCGATCCAGCCGTCCAACGGCGGGGTGCTGGCGGTGGCGCAGAACGCCGCGGCGGGCACGAGCCCCTCGGCGCTGAACGGCCTGTACGCGCCGGGTTCGACGTTCAAGATCGCGACCGCGACGGCCGCGCTGGAAGCCGGGATCGTCACGAAGGACTCGCAGGTGGCGTGCCCTCTCACGGCGCGGATCGGCACCCGCACGATCTCCAACGAAGGCTTCGACCTCGGCACCACCACGGTGCACCGCGCGTTCGCGCATTCGTGCAACACCTCCTTCGGCCAGCTCGCCTCGCAGCTGCCGCCGGACGCGCTCGCCAACGCCGCGAGCCAGTACGGCCTCAACGCCGACTTCGACATCCCCGGCCTCACCACCGAGATGGGCAAGGTCGCCGCCGCCGGCAGCGCCGACGAGCAGGTGGAGGACGGCATCGGCCAGGGCACGGTGCAGGTCAGCCCCTTCGGCGAGGCGGTGATGGCCGCGACGGTGGCCGCGGGCAAGGCGGTGACGCCGAAGCTGTGGCTGGACGCTTCGTCGGCCACGACCGTGAACGAGGGCTACCGGGCGCCCTCTGCGAGCGTGCTGGCCTCGGTGCGCGCGATGATGCGCGAGGTCGTCACGGGCGGCACCGCGACCGGCCTGGCGCGCTCGGGCACCGTGTACGGCAAGACCGGCACCGCGCAGTTCGGTGACGGCGCCGAGGCGCACGGCTGGTTCGTGGGCTACCGCGGCGACGTCGCGTTCTGCGTGTTCCTGGAGGGCGGCAACGACTCCGGTCCGGCCGTGACGCTCGGCGCGAAGTTCCTCGCCGGCGTGAAGTAGCGTTTCGGCGGCGGCCGAAGCGTCGGGCTCCTACGGTGGGGGCATGGAGACCGTCGCGCTGGCCGAGGTGGCCGCGGTGCTCGCCGACCCGAGCCGGGCGACGATGTGCCTCGCCCTGCTGGACGGGCGCGCCTGGACGATCGGCGAGCTCGCCGCGGCGGCGCGGATCGCGGTGTCGACCGCCAGCGAGCACGTCACCCGGCTGCACGACGCCGGGTTCGTCGCCCGGGTGAAACAAGGGCGGCACGCGTACGTCCGCATCGCCGACCCGCGCGTGGCCGAGCTGATCGAGCACCTGGCGCAGCACGCCGAGCACCGCGAACCAGTCGGGCTGAAGGCGTCGTTGCGCACGCAGCGGCTGAGTTTCGCGCGCAGCTGCTACGACCACCTCGCGGGCACCGTCGGGGTCGCGCTGCGGGAAGGCTTGATCGCGAAGGGGATCGTCGACACCGGCGACGGGCTGATGCTGACCGCCGCCGGGCGCGAGGTGCTCGGCGGGCTCGGGGTCGCCGTGCCGGAGCGCGGCCGGCGCACGCTGCTGCGTGACTGTCTGGATTGGACGGAGCGGCGCGACCACCTCGCCGGCTCCGTGCCCGCGGCGATCCTGGCGCGGGCCGTCGACGCGGGGTGGGTGACCCGGGACCGGCAGCGCGCGGTGCGGCTGAAGCCGGCCGCGGCGAAGCCGTTCGCGGCGCTCGGTGTCGATCTGACGACACTCGGTGGCCTCCGAGTGTCCTAACACACCTGATTGCCCGAGTTGTCCAGCGGTGCACGAACGAGTGAACGCCCCCGTCTCACTATTCTGGAAGCCCACGGCGACCGGGAGGGGCGGAGATGGACCAGCTTCCCCTGGTGCTCGGCGTCGGCGGAGTGGTGCTGCTCGCGTCGGTGGTCGCCGTGCGCGTGTCGATCCGGCTGGGCCTGCCCTCGCTGCTGCTGTACCTCGGCATCGGCGTGGCGCTGGGCGAGTCGGGCGTCGGTATCCAGTTCGACAACCCCGGCCTGACCCAGTCGCTCGGGCTCGCCGCGCTCGTCATGATCCTCACCGAAGGCGGGCTCACCACGCGGTGGCAGGCCGTGAAACCCTCGCTGGGGCCGGGGATCCTGCTGTCCACAGTGGCCGTGGTCGTGAGCATCGCGGTGACCGGCGCGGCGCTGCACTGGCTGCTCGGGCTCGACTGGCGGCTCGCGCTGCTGTGGGGTTCGGTGCTGGCGTCGACCGACGCGGCGGCGGTGTTCTCGGTGCTGCGTTCTGTGGGGCTGCGCCCGAAGCTCGTCGGCGCGCTGGAGCTGGAGTCCGGTGTCAACGACGCGCCCGCGTACATCGCGGTGATCGCGCTCGCGTCGGGGGCCACAGTGGACTGGACCCTGCCGCTGTTGGTCGTTTACGAGCTCGCCGTGGGGCTCGTCCTCGGCTTGCTGTTCGGCTGGCTGGGTGCGATGGCGCTGCGCCGGGCGGCGCTGCCGGCCACCGGTCTGTACCCGCTGGCGACGGTGGCCGTGTGCATCCTCGCGTACTCCTGCGGCCAGCTGGCGCACGCGTCCGGGCTGCTCGCCACCTACGTCGCGGGGCTGGTGCTGGGCAACTCCAAGCTGCCGCACCGCTCCGACACGCTCTCGTTCGCCGAAGGCCTCGGCTGGCTCGCGCAGATCGGGCTGTTCGTGCTGCTCGGGCTCTTCGCGTCGCCGAGCCGGCTGCTGGAGGCACTGGTGCCCGGCCTCGTCGCGGGCGCGGTGGTGCTGCTGCTCGCGCGGCCGCTGTCGGTGGTGATCTCGCTGCTGCCGTTCCGGCTGCCGTGGCGGGAGCAGACCTTCCTCTCGTGGGCGGGCCTGCGCGGAGCCGTGCCGATCGTGCTCGCGATGATCCCGCTCTCGCAGGGCGTGCCTGGTGCGCAACGGCTCGTCGATGCCGTGTTCGTGCTGGTCATCGTGCTCACGCTGCTGCAGGGAGCGACGCTCGGGCCGTTCGCGCGCCGGCTCGGGCTCACGAAGAGCACCGAGGCCCAGGAGATCGAGGTGGACGCCGCGCCGCTGGACGAGCTCGGCGCCGAGCTGCTGCAGGTGCGCATCCGGAAGGGCTCGAAGCTGCACGGCGTGTACATCTCCGAGCTCGGCCTTCCGGCCGGCGCCACCGTGAGCCTCGTGGTCCGCCGCGGCTCCGGGTTCACACCGCAGAAGACCAGCCGGCTGCAGGAGGACGACCAGCTGCTGGTGGTCACCACGGCCCGGGTCCGCGACGCGACCGAGCGCCGGATCCGTGCCGTCGACCGGGCCGGGCGGCTCGCGCGCTGGCGCGGCGAGCTGGGCAGCTGAGTCACCGCAGCGAGGCGAGCACGGGCTCCAGGTCCCGCGGCGCGTGCCACAGCGGCAGCCGCAGGTGAGTCCGGAAGCCGTCGTAGACCGAAAACGCGGGCCCCGGCGCCAGTTTCACCCCGGCGGCGAGGGCGCGCTGCGCGAGGCGCACGGCGTCTTCGCCGGTGTCGGCCCACAGCCCGGTACCGCCGGCGGGCGTCGTCCAGCGCCAGTGCGGGACCACGCGGCCGAGGACGTCCACAGTGGACTCCCAGCGCGCGGCGAGCAGCGCGCGCCGCGCCTCGCGGGCCTCCGCGACGCGGCGCAGCAACCCGGCGGCCAGCAGCTGGTCGACGACCGAGCAGCCGAGGTCGATCGCCTTGCGAGCCTCGGTCAGCCGCGCGACCGTCGGCGCGTCCGCACGGATCCACCCGATCCGCACACCGCCCCAGAACAGCTTCGACGCGGTGCCGATGCTCACCAGCAGCTCCGGCGGCACGTGCGCGGCCAGCCCCGGTGCCGGCCCGCGGAACGCCAGGTCGGCGCTGCTGCGGTCCTCCACCGTGCGCAGGCCGGCGGCGGTGATCAGCTTCCCGAGCTCGCGCCGCGCGGCCGCCGGCATACGCTCGCCGGTCGGGTTGTGCACGGACGGCTGGCAGTACAGCAGCGCGGGGGAGCGGCGCAGCGCCGCGCGCAGCTGGTCGCGGTCGATCCCGTCGGTGGTCCAGCGGATGCCCCGCAGCCGGGTCCGGGCCCCGGCGAACGCTTCGAGCGCGCCGCGGTAGCTCGGTTCCTCGACCACGACCAGGTCACCCGCCGTGACCAGCGTGTTCGCCACGAGCCACACGGCCTGCTGGGCGCCCGCGGTCACCAGGACCTGCTCGGGGGTGGTGGGCACGCCGTCGTCGGTGAGCAGCCGGGCGATCGTGGCCCGCAGCCGCGGGATGCCGGCCGGGAAGTAGCCGTCGGTGCCGAGGTAGGGCTCCAGGTCGGCGGGACCGAGCGCCGCCAGTGCGTCCGCGGTCAGGGCCGAGCCGGGCAGGGCACCGCTCGACAGGTCCGCCGGGGCGGCCGAGCCGGTGAACGAAACGAGCCGGCCACCCGGCACACCCGGTCCGCCGGGCTGGCGCCGGCGCACCCGCGAACCGGAGCCGGCCTCGGCCGCCAGCCGCCCGCCGGCCGCCAGCTGGTCGTACGCCGAGGTCACCGTGCCCCGGGAGACGCCCAGCGCTCGCGCGAGCGGCCGTTGCGCGGGCAGGACCGCGGCTTCGGGCAGCACGGCGGAGTCGACCAGCTCGGCCAGCGTGGCGGCGAGCGCGGCGGGCAACGTGGGACCGCCGCCGCGCCACGCGCCGAGCAGCCGAACCAGTTCGGCGGCCGTGACCCGGTGCATGTGCACCTCCTTCACCAGCCAGTTTGGACCACTTTCGGCGAACTGGCCCAGCGGCCGCCCGCGCGCCGGGGCGACGATGGCGGACATGGCCACGGTCTGCCTCGTCGGCACCCTCGACACGAAACACGCCGAATACGACTGGCTGCGCACCCGCCTCGAAGTCGACGGCGTGCACACGCTGCTGGTGGACGCCGGTTCCGCCCGGTCGGACGGGGCCGACGTGCCGGCCGACGAGGTGGCCCGCGCCGCCGGCGTCGACCTCGCTTCGCTCTCCCGCGACCGCGGGCAAGCCGTGGAGACGATGGCGCGCGGTGCGGCGGTGACCGTCCGGCGGCTGTTCGACGAGGGCCGTGTCGACGCGGTCCTGGCGGTCGGCGGCTCGGGCGGGTCGTCGATCGCGGCGGCGGTGATGCGCGAGCTGCCGGTGGGCCTGCCGAAGCTGCTGGTCTCCACCATGGCGTCCGGCGACGTCCGCCCGTACGTGGGCGAGACCGACGTGACGCTGATGTACTCCGTGGTCGACATCGCGGGCCTCAACGCGGTGTCGAAGACCGTGCTGGGCAACGCGGCGGCAGCGATCGCCGCCATGGCCCGCCACCACGACACCGGCCGCGAAACCACCGATCGGCCCCTGGTCGCGGTGACGATGTTCGGCGTCACCACCCCCGCCGCCGACGAGGCCCGCGCCGAGCTGGAACGGCTCGGCTACGAGGTGCTCGTGTTCCACGCGACCGGCTCCGGTGGCCGGGCGATGGAGAAGCTCGTGACCGACGGCCTGCTCGCCGGTGTCCTCGACCTGACCACGACGGAGCTGGCTGACGAGCTCGTCGGCGGGGTGCTCTCCGCGGGCCCGCACCGGCTGGAGGCGGCCGGGCGCGCGGGCTTGCCGCAGGTGGTCAGCGTCGGCGCGCTCGACATGGTCAACTTCGGCCCGGCCGACACCGTGCCCGAGCGGTTCGCGGACCGGAACCTGCTGGTGCACAACCCGACCGTCACGCTGATGCGGACGACCCCGGAGGAATCCGCGGAGCTGGGCACGCTGCTCGGGCGCAAACTCCGCGCGGCACAAGGGCCCGTCTCGGTGTTCCTGCCGCTCGGCGGAGTGTCCGCTGTGGACGTTCCGGACGGTCCGTTCCACGACCCGGCGGCCGACGCCGAGCTGTTCGTCCACCTCACCGAAGCGCTGTCCGGTGGCACGGCGACCGTGACACGGCGCGAAGAAGCCATCAACGACACCGGGTTCGGCGCGGCCGCCGCGCGGGAACTGCACCGGCTCATCGGCGAAGGGAGGTCCTGACGTGGACCGCGAACGAGCGCTGGCCCGGCTCACCGCCGCGGTGGCGCAAGGCCGTCCGGTGATCGGCGGCGGCGCGGGCACCGGCCTGTCCGCCAAGGCCGCCGAGGCCGGCGGCATCGACCTGCTGATCATCTACAACTCCGGCCGCTACCGCATGGCCGGCCGCGGGTCGCTGGCCGGGCTGCTGGCCTACGGCGACGCCAACGGCATCGTCGTGGACATGGCGCGCGAGGTGCTCCCGGTCGTGCGCGACACGCCGGTGCTGGCCGGCGTCAACGGCACCGACCCGTTCCGGCTGATGGGCCCGTTCCTCGACGAGCTCAAGCGGATGGGGTTCGCCGGCGTGCAGAACTTCCCGACCGTCGGGCTGATCGACGGCGTGTTCCGCCAGAACCTCGAGGAGACCGGCATGGGCTACGGCCTGGAGGTCGACCTCGTCGCGCTGGCCCGCGAACGCGATCTGCTGACCGCGCCGTACGTGTTCGACCCCGAGCAGGCTGCCGACATGACCCGCGCGGGCGCCGACGTGCTCGTGCCGCACCTCGGGCTCACCACCAGCGGCACGATCGGCGCGCGGACGGCCGTCACGCTCGACGAGGCCGTCACCCGGGTGCAGGCGATGCACGACGCGGCCAAGCGGGTGAACCCGGACGTGCTCGTGCTGTGCCACGGCGGCCCGATCGCCGAACCCGCCGACGCGCAGTACGTGCTCGACCACACCGAGGGGATCGTCGGTTTCTTCGGCGCTTCCTCGATCGAACGGCTCCCGGCCGAGCGCGCGATCCGCGAGCAGACGGAGGCCTTCCACGCGCTGCGGCGGTGATCGCCGGTCTGTGAGCGCCGTCTCAGCTCACGGGACACCTCTGGCGCCACCGGGCGT
This sequence comes from Amycolatopsis sp. NPDC049253, assembly GCF_040678995.1. Taxonomy (NCBI): domain Bacteria; kingdom Bacillati; phylum Actinomycetota; class Actinomycetes; order Pseudonocardiales; family Pseudonocardiaceae; genus Amycolatopsis; species Amycolatopsis sp. NPDC049253. The sequence goes on from NZ_JBFAQX010000008.1 coordinate 159,373, forward strand.
CGTTCGGTTACCTTCATCAACAGGTCATGAGTGCCAGCGTTCAGCCCCGGCTTGCTGGCCGGCAACCCTCCTACCGCGGTGGGGTGCCCCGGGTGAAGACCGGGCCGGTCGCGTTGTGCGGCGGGCAAGCGCGGGCCCCTCGCCGGGGTCCCCCGGACTGCCGAGGAGGCACAGCCATGACACTCGCTCTGGACCGTACCGCTGAAAACTCCGAAACCGTTGCGGCGCAGGAGATTCCCGGCGTCGCGGGGGCGGCGCTGCGAGTGCCGCTGGTGACCGGCGGCGAGGTCGGCTACGCGAACCTCGACCACGCGGCGAGCGCGCCGTGTCTCGACGCGGTCCGCTCCGCCGTCGACGAGTTCCTGCCCTGGTACGCCAGCGTGCACCGCGGCGCGGGCTTCGCTTCGCAGGTGTCCACGCGCCTTTACGAGCGCACGCGCGACATCCTGCGCCGGTTCGTCGACGCGCGCGCCACCGACACAGTCGTGTTCACCCGCAACACCACGGATTCCTTCAACCTGCTGGCGCGATCGCTGCCGCGGCGCACGTCCGTGGTCGTGTTCGACACCGAGCACCACGCGGCCCTGCTGCCTTGGCGGGGCCCGAATGTGCGCCGCGTGCAGCTGCCGCGCACGCGCCTGGCCGCGGTGTCCGTTGTGGACGAAGCGCTCGCCGCCTGCCCCGAAGGGCCGCGGCTCGTGGTGGTGACCGGAGCGTCCAACGTGACCGGCGAGCTGCTGCCCGTGGCCGAGATCGCCGCCGTGGCCCGGAAACACGGCGCCCGCGTCGCGCTGGACGCCGCGCAGCTCGCACCGCACCGCCGGATCTCCCTGCGGGAGCTGGACGTCGACTACGTCGCCCTCTCGGGGCACAAGCTCTACGCGCCCTTCGGCGCCGGCGCGCTCATCGGCCGGTCCGACTGGCTGCGCGCCGCCGAGCCGTACCTCGCCGGCGGGGGCGCGACGAAGCTCGTGACCTCCGACGCGGTGGTGTGGAACACCGGGGCCGAGCGGCACGAGGCCGGCTCGCCGAACACCGTCGGCGTGTACGCGCTCGGCGTCGCGTGCGAGCGGCTGGCGGCGAACTGGGCCGCCGTGGGCGAGCACGAGGCCACGCTGCTGGAGCGGCTGCGCAAGGGCCTGGCCGGTGTGCCCGGTTGCGCCGAGCTGCGCCTGTTCGACGCGCCGGTGGACCGCGTGGGCACGGTGAGCTTCATCGTCGACGGCTTCGAACCCGGCTGGCTCGCCGCGGTCCTCTCGGCCGAGTACGGCGTCGGTGTGCGCGACGGCGCGTTCTGCGCCCACGTCGCCACCAAGCGCCTCATCGGCGCCTGCGGCCGCGACGGCCAGCAGGCCGTGCGCGTGAGCCTCGGCCTGGGCAGCACCGAGGAGCACGTGGACCGCCTCGTGCTCGCGCTGCGCCAGATCGTCGCCCGCGGCGCCCGCTGGGAGTACACGAAGGTCGACGGTCGCTGGGCGCCGGTGGGGGACCCGCGGGAGCTTCCGCCGTTCTGCGCCTGAGCCCGCTCGCCAGGCTCCCCGCATGGGGAGAGCGTGGGGGTTCTGGGTTCCGTTGGCGGTGCTGGGTTTCGCCGAGCTGATCCTGGCGGCGGTGCAACTCGACCGCCGAGCACGGGGCGCGTTCGGCGACCTGTACTCGGATCCGGTGCACCGGATCCCCGGAGGTCTGCTCGGTCCCGATCCGGGCGGGCTGCAGTTCCTCACCCAGGACCGGGTGCCGCTGCCGCCGTCGACGTACGCGACGGCGCTCGGCTGGCCGATCGCGCTCGCCGTGGTGGCGGCGCTCGTGCTGGCCAGGTACGCGCGCGCCGGGAATGCCCTGAGCACCGGCCGCTTCGCCGCCCTCCTCGCCGGGGGGCCTGCTCGCCGTGCCGGTGCTGGACCTGGTCGCATTCGGCCGGCTCGGCCTCGGCGCCGACGTGCGCGGACCCGTGCTGGCGGCGCCGGGGCTGCTGGTGCTCGCGTGGTACGAGCGCAGCGTCGTCGTGCTGGTGCTCGCGGTGGTCTTCGCCCTGGTCGCGGCCGTGGCGCTGCCCGGGCTCGGCGGGGTCGTGCTGTCGGCCGCGATCCTGCTCGCGACGGCGTTCGTGGTGGTCGCCGGACCGGCGAAGTGGCGGTCACGGCCTGCCGCCGCGACCGGGTGAGCCCGGGGCGTGGACAATGGGGGTGTGAGCACCGAGTCCTCCTCGTCCGAACGCGGCCTGTCCGAAGGCGCGAAGCCCGCCGATGCCCCCGAACCGGCGGTGACCGGCGATGCGGCTCCCGAGGAGCCCGCCGCCGAGAAGGCGCCCGTGCCGCTGCCCAAGCGCCGGGTCGGGCTGGTGTTCGCGATCGCGGCCCTGATCTGGGCGATCGACCTGGTGTCGAAGAACCTCGTGGCCGCGAACCTCGAGGGCAAGGAGCCGGTGCGGATCCTCGGCGGGCTGATCTACCTGCAGGTGATCCGCAACTCCGGGGCCGCGTTCTCGATGGCCTCCGGCATGACGTGGGTGTTCGCGCTGGTCGCCGCCGCGGTGGCGGTCGCCATCATCTGGCTCTCGCGGCGGCTGCGCAGCGTCGGCTGGGCCATCGGCCTCGGCCTGGTGCTCGCGGGCGCGCTCGGCAACCTCACCGACCGCATCTTCCGGGCCCCCGGCCCGCTGCGCGGTCACGTCATCGACTTCATCTCGGCCTTCGCCCCCAACGGCGAGGGCTTCGCGATCTTCAACATCGCAGACTCCGCGATCTGCTGCGGCGGCGTGCTCATCGTGCTGCTGTCGCTGCTGGGCAAGGACTACGACGGCACCTCGACCCGTGACAAGAACAGCAAGAAGGAGACCGCGTGACCGCGCGCCTGCTGCCCGTCCCCGACGGGCTCGACGGCATGCGCGTCGACGCCGGCCTCGCCAAGCTGCTGGGCCTGTCCCGCACGGTCGTGGCGGAGCTCGCCGAGGCCGGTGACGTGCTGGTGGACGGCCGGCCCGCCGGCAAGTCCGACCGCCTGACCGCCGGCGGCCTGCTCGAAGTGACGCTGCCGGAGCCGGAGTCCCCGATCCAGGTCATCGCCGAGGCCGTGGAGGGCATGAAGATCCTCCACGACGACGACGACATCGTGGTGATCTCCAAGCCGGTGGGCGTCGCCGTGCACCCGAGCCCCGGCTGGACCGGGCCGACGGTCGTCGGCGGGCTCGCCGCCGCGGGCCTGCGCATCTCGACGTCGGGCGCCGCCGAGCGCCAGGGCGTGGTGCACCGGCTCGACGCGGGCACCACCGGCGTGATGGTGGTGGCCAAGAGCGAGCACGCGTACACGGTGCTCAAGCGCGCGTTCAAGGAGCGCACGGTCGACAAGGGCTACCACGCCGTGGTCCAAGGCCACCCGGACCCGACGCGCGGCACCATCGACGCGCCGATCGACCGCCACCCGCGTCACGACTACAAGTTCGCCGTGGTCGCGGGCGGGCGCCCGAGCGTGACGCACTACGAGGTGGTGGAGGCGTTCCGAGCCGCGTCGCTGGCCCACGTGAAGCTCGAGACGGGCCGCACGCACCAGATCCGCGTGCACTTCTCCGCGCTGCGCCACCCGTGCGTGGGTGACCTGACCTACGGCGCCGACCCGGTGCTGGCGCGTCACCTCGGCCTCACGCGGCAGTGGCTGCACGCCCGCACCCTCGGCTTCGCGCACCCGGCCGACGGGCGCTGGGTCGAGTTCGAGGCGGAGTACCCCGACGACCTCGCCCGCGCGCTGGACATCCTGCGCGAGGAGAGCTACTAGCCCTCGACGGCCCAGGTCAGCGTGCGGTCGTCCGGCTCCGGGCGGGGGCTCCAGCGCACCGAGACCACCCGCGTCGCGTCCGGGAGGACGTAGACGGTGTGGCCGCCGAGCGTCTCGCCGGGCTGCACGCCGATCTTGTGCGGCGGCCGGGAGGTCAGGGACACGGGCGCCTTGGCGACCGTCGTGCCGTCGGCCGTGACGAGCTCCAGGTAGTTGTCCGGCAGCGACGCGAAGGGCACGTTGCCGCGGTTGGTGATCTCGGTGTGCACGACCACCGCCCGCTCGCCCGTGTCGAGCCGGTAGCCGGCGGCGCCGAACAGGTAGTCGGCCGGGTCCTGCACCTCCAGCAGCTGCACGGTGAGCTGCTCGCCTTCGAGCCCCTGCGTCGGCAGTGTCTCGCCGATCCGGCCGTGTCTGCCCTCGGCGGGGCCTGCGCGCCGCGGCTCGTCACCGCGGGCCCAGGACGCGGTCTGCGGCACGCCCCACGTGCTCAGCGCGGGGTCGAGCGGCGGCGGTCCCGGCACGGCCGGGTACGCGCCCGACGGGACGCCGTAGGGACCCGAGGGTACGCCGTATGGTCCGGACGGCACGCCGTGCCCGGGTCCGGACGGTCCACCGTGGACGGACGGCGCACCCGGCGTTCCGGGTCCGTTCCCGGGACGCGGAACGGGGGCGCTCGGCGGGGCCGCGGCCGGAAACCCTTGCCCCGTCGGCATCCCGTGGCCCGCTCCGGCCGGCAGGCCCGCGCCGGGCCGTCCGCCGGGCGCGGCGACGGGCATCGCCCCCGAGGGCGGCTGGGCCTGCTGCCACGACGGCGGCGCTCCCGCGATCGCCGCCCGCAGCCCGGAAGGATCGCTCTCGACGCCGACGAGCAGCGGCAACCCGCTGCCGGACAAGGCAACCAGGCGGTAGGCGACCTCACGCGGGTCCATGCCCACCTTCGCGGCGAGGTCGTGCACGGCCGTTTTGCCCAGCTCGGCGAGGGCGGCGAGCAGGCGGACATCGGCGGGATCGGTCACGGCCACCCGGGGAACGCTACCTTCCGGGCCACGCCGGCCGCGGCAAGGCCGGGGCCGCGTCGCCCGGTCCGGTGGCAGGAGCCCGGTTTCGGTGGCTCTGGGTGTCGGGAACGGCCCCGATCCACCGTTCACAATGGGTGAACGGGACGCTCGTGCCGGAACGCCACCCCGGAGCCCGGCTCTCCATTAGGGTCGGAATCGCACGGCACCACCGAACCCCGGGAGTCCGCACCCATGACCGTCGTCACCGATCTCGCCGACGAGCTCGTCGACGAGATGTTCGGCTTCGAACCGCTCTCCGCCGCGATCCTGGGCATCAAACCCGACGCGCCGGGACTCGGCGACCCCAGCGCCGCCGCCGAAGCCGCCTACCGCGAGCGGCTCGCCGGTCTGCTGGAGCGCGCGCGGGCGATCGAGGCCGGCGACCTCGACGCGACGGACCGCGTCACGCGCGAGGTGGTGATCAACTCGATCGAGGGCAAGCTCGACCTCATCGACAGCCGTTTCGGCGAGTTCACCGTGACCGACCTGTTCGTCGGGCCCGCGGCGGGCCTGCTCTCGGCACTGCCGATGGCGCCGGTGCTGCCGGGCGACAAGGCCTCGGTGCACCTCGACCGGCTGGCCGGGATCCCGGCCTTCCTGCGCGCGGTCGCGGTGCGGCACCGTGAGGGCATCGAGGCCGGGCTGGTGCCCGTCGAGCGGCTGGTGAAGGGCGCGATCGCCCACGTCGACCGCTACCTCGCCGAGCCGGCGGGTGACCCGCTGCTGCGCCAGCCGGCGCCCGACGAGGCGTTCGCGAGCCGGCGCGAGGAGCTGCTGCGCGACGTCGTGCGCCCGGCGTTCAAGGAGTACCGCGACTTCCTCGAGGCCGAGGTGCTCGCCCACGGCCGGCCCGACGACCGCGCGGGTGTGTCGTGGCTGCCCGGCGGGGACGAGATCTACGCGCGCCTCGCGCGCATGCACACCACCACCGACCGCTCGCCCCAGGAGCTGCACGACACCGGTCTCGAGGTGATCGCGGGCCAGGTCGAGCAGTACCAGGCGCTGGGGGAGCGCGTATTCGGCACGCGCGACCTGCAGGAGATCTTCGAGCGGCTGCGCACCGACCCGAAGCTGCGCTGGACGAGTGCCGAGGAGCTGCTCGACACCGCGCGCTCGGCCATCACGCGCGCGGCGGCCGAGTCGCCGAAGTGGTTCGGCACGATCCCCGAGCAGCCGTGGACCGTCGAGGCCGTGCCGGAGGACTCCGCGCCCGGCGCGCCGCCCGCGTACTTCATGCCGCCGGCCGCCGACGGTTCGCGCCCGGGCACCTACTTCGCCAACACCTACGAGGCCACCGAACGGTTCCGGCACACCGCCGAGGCCACGGCGTTCCACGAGGCGATCCCGGGCCACCACTTCCAGCTCAGCACCGCGCTCGGGCTCACCGACCTGCCGCTGCTGCGCCGCCTCGGCGACTTCAACGCCTACGTCGAGGGCTGGGGCCTCTACACCGAGCGCCTCGCCGACGAGATGGGTCTGTACTCCGACGACGTCTCGCTGCTCGGCATGCTCACGCTGGAGTCGATGCGCGCCGGGCGGCTCGTGGTCGACACGGGGCTGCACGCGCTGGGCTGGAGCCGGCAGCAGGCCATCGACTACCTCGTCGCGAACACGCCCATGGGCAAGCTGGAGATCGAGGCGGAGATCGACCGCTACATCGGCTACCCGGGCCAGGCGCTCGCGTACCTGGTGGGGCGCCTGGAGATCCAGCGGATCCGCGCTGCCGCCGAGACCCGCTTGGGCAGTGAGTTCGACGTCCGCGCGTTCCACGACGTGGTGCTCTCGGGCGGCGCGCTGCCGCTGTCGGTGCTCGACTCCGTGGTCGCGGCGTGGATCGCGGGCCACGGCGACACCGTCGACGGGCTCGCCGAGGACCTGCTGGAGCTGGAGTTCGAACGCGAACCGCTCGAACGCACGATGTACGGCCTGCCCGGCGACCACGGGGCGCTGCCCGACCCGAGCCTCGCGGCGACCGCGAGCTTCCGCGCCCGCTTCGCCGACCTCGCCGACCGCGCGGAGGCCCTCGACCGGGCCGGGCTTTCGACCACGGACGCCGTGACGCGCGACGTGGTGATCGCGCGCGCCCGCGGTGTCGTCGACACGCTGGACTCACGGTTGTCCGGGTTCGCCGTGAGCGACGGGTTCAGCTCGCCCGCGCTGTACCTGATCACCAACCTCTCCGCGCTGGTGCCCGACGACGAGGAGAAGGCCGAGGGCTACCTCCGCCGGCTCGCCGGCGTCGGCGGCTACCTCGACGCCGTGATCGAAGCCCAGCGCGCGACCGTGGCCGAGGGCTTCGCTCCGCCGGACTTCCTGGTGCGCGTGGGCATCGGGTACGTCGAGCGCTACCTCGCGGCCGAGGACGCCGACCCGCTGCGGGTCACGCCGGCGGTCGAGGTCGCCGGCTTCGCCGAGGAGCGCGACCGGCTGCTGGCCGAGGTCGTGCGCCCGGCGTTCGCGCGCTACCGCGCGTTCCTGGCCGACGAGGTGGCGCCGGTCGCCAAGCCCGAGTCCGAGCCGGGGATCGGGCACCTACCGGGCGGGCAGGAGAAGTACCAGGGCCTGATCCGCGCCGAGACCACCACCGACCGCACGGCGCAGGACCTGCACGACACGGGCCTGCGGATCGCCGAAAAGCTGGCGGGGGAGTACCGCGAGCTCGGCGGGCGGGTGTTCGGCACCCAGGACCTCGCCGAGATCTTCGAGCACCTGCGCAGCGACCCCGAGCTGCGCTGGCGCGACGGCGAGGAGCTGCTGGCCGGCGCCCGCGCCGCCATCACGCGGGCGGAAGCCGTTGCGCCGCAGTGGTTCTCGCGCGTGCCCGCCGCGAAGTGCGTGGTGGCGCCGGTCCCGGAGGCCGACGCGGCGAGCGGCACCATCGCCTACTACCTGCCCGCGTCGCTCGACGGCTCGCGGCCGGGCACCTACTACGCCAACACCCACGAGGCGAGCTCGCGGCCGCGGTTCACGAGCGAGGGCATCGCGTTCCACGAAGCCGTGCCGGGACACCACTTCCAGCTCTCGTTCGCACAGGAGCTCACCGATCTGCCGATGCTGCGTCGGCTGGTGCCGTTCAACGCCTACATCGAGGGCTGGGGCCTCTACTCCGAGCGGCTGGCCGAGGAGATGGGCCTGTACTCCGACGACGTCACGCGCCTGGGCATGCTCACACAGGACTCGATGCGCGCCGCCCGGCTCGTGGTCGACACCGGCCTGCACGCACTGGGCTGGACCCGGCAGCAGGCGGTGGACTACGCCGCGGCCAACACGCCGATGGCGCGGATCGAGATCGAGGCGGAGATCGACCGGTACGTCGCGAACCCGGGCCAGGCGCTCGGCTACATGGTGGGGCGCCTGGAGATCGAGCGCGTACGCGCCGCGGCCGAGGAGGCGCTGGGCGCGGACTTCGACATCCGCGAGTTCCACGACGTAGTGCTGGGCAACGGAAACCTGCCACTGTCCACACTGGACACGCTCGTGACCGAGTGGATCGCCGGCCGGCAGGCGGAGGGTGCGCGGTGACCTGGCTCGACCTGCCCGCAGATACGGACTTCGGGCTCGACAACCTGCCCTACGGCGTGTTTTCCCGCGGCGGCGAGCCAGAACGCCGTGTCGGCGTGGCGGTGGGCGAGCACGTGCTCGACCTGTCGGCGGCTGCCGAGGAAGCGGCGGCGCCCTTCGCGCAGCTGCTCACGAGCGGCGTGCTCAACCCGCTGCTCGCGGCCGGGCCCGCGACGTGGCAGGACGTGCGCGAGCAGGTGCGCGAGTGGTTCACCGCCGAGCGCTACGCCGACCAGGTGCGCCCGCACCTCGTGCCGCGTGCGGAGATCACGAACCACCTGCCGTTCGAGGTCGCGGACTACGTCGACTTCTACTCGAGCGAGCAGCACGCGATCAACGCCGGGCGGATCTTCCGCGGGGCCGACGACGAGCTGATGTCGAACTGGAAGCACCTCCCGATCGGCTACCACGGGCGCGCCGGCACGGTCGTGGTGTCGGGGACGCCGGTCGTGCGGCCTTCGGGGCAGCGCAAGCCGCGCGCGGCCGCGGAGCCGTCGTACGGCCCGTCGCAGCTGCTCGACATCGAGGCCGAGGTCGGCTTCGTGGTGGGCACCCCGTCGACGCTGGGCACGCCGGTGCCGGTCGAGGACTTCGCGAAGCACGTGTTCGGCGTGTGCCTGGTCAACGACTGGTCCGCGCGCGACATCCAGGGCTGGGAGTCGCAGCCGCTGGGGCCGTTCCTCGGGAAGTCGTTCGCCACCTCGGTGGCGCCGTGGATCGTGCCGCTGGCCGCGCTGGAACACGCGCGCGTGCCGCAGCCCGCGCAGGACCCGCGGCCGCTGGAGTACCTGCGGGTCACCGAGCCGTGGGGGCTGGACCTCGCGCTGGAGATCCGGATCAACGGCCACCTGGTGTCGAGCCCGCCGTTCGCCACGCAGTACTGGACGGCGCCGCAGCAGCTCGCGCACCTCACCGTGAACGGCGCGAGCCTGCGGACCGGCGACCTGTACGCGTCGGGCACGGTCACCGGGCCCGCCAAGGACCAGCGCGGGTCACTGCTGGAGCTGAGCTGGGGCGGGCGCGAACCGTTCGCGCTGGGCGACGGCGAGACGCGGACGTTCCTGGAAGACGGCGACGAGGTCTCGATCAGCGCCACCGCGCCCGGGCCGGCCGGCAGCCGGATCGGCTTCGGGGAGGTGTCCGGGCGGGTCGTGCCCCGCTAGCCCGCCGGGCTCGGCGGTGGCGGTCACGTCGGGCGGCGCCACACTGTGCGACGGATGCCGGTGGCGCTGTCGGCAGAGCGTCCCCGCACGGCGGGGCGGGCCGATCTGTAGTGACATGGGACGGGTGAAGGCACTTCGCTCCTTCCTGGACAAGTCGGACGAGCGGCTGGGCGACGGGCTCGAGCGCGTCCTGTGCGCCCACCACCGGCGGCGGCTGCGCGGGCTCGGCTGGGGCAGCGTGCTCGAACCGGCCGGGACGCAAGACCGGTTCGGCGGCCGGGCGCCGATCCGCCGGCACAACAGGGTCGAAGTGCTGATCGACGGCGAGGAGTCCCTGCCGGTGATCGAGAACGCCATCCGGCGGGCCCGGTCCCACGTGCACATCGCCGGCTGGCACGCGAGTGCGGACTTCCGGCTCACGCGCGAACCCGGCGCGCCCACGCTGCGGGAGCTGCTCGCCGAGACCGCGGGACGCGGCGTCGGCGTACGCGTGTTGCTGTGGGCGGGCCCGCCGCTCCCGGCGTTCCAGCCGACGCGGGGCCTGGCGCGGAAGGAGCAGCGGAAGTTCTCCGAGGGTACGGGTGTGCGCTGCGTGCTGGACTCCCGTGAGCGGACCATGCATTGCCACCACGAGAAACTGGTGGTGGTCGACGACGCGGTGGCGTTCGTCGGCGGTGTGGATTTCACCGCGCTGGAGGGCGATCGGCACGACAGCCCGGACCACCCGCCGCGGCCGATCGGCTGGCACGATCTGGCGGCCCGGCTCGAAGGGCCGGTCGTCGCGGACGTCGCGGAGCACTTCCGGCAGCGGTGGACCGAAGTGGCGGGCGAAGACCTGCCGCGGCCTGAGGTGCCGCGGCCCGCGGGCGACAGCGACGTGCAACTGCTGCGGACGGTGCCCGACCACACCTACGCGTTCGCGCCGCGGGGCGAGTTCACGATCCTCGACAGCTACCTCCGTGCCCTGCGGTCGGCGCGGCGGCTGGTCTACGTGGAGAACCAGTTCCTGTGGTCGCCCGAAATCATCGAGGTGCTCCTCGCCAAGCTGCGCGACCCGCCCGACGAGCGCTTCCGCGTGGTGCTGGTGCTGGTGCTGCCGCGCAAGCCCAGCAACGGCGCCGACACCACCCGCGGCCAGCTGGGCAGGCTCATCGACGCGGATGACGGCAACCACCGCCTCCTCGCGACGACGATCAGCGCGCACGACGGGGAGTCCGCCGCCCCCGTGTACGTCCACGCGAAACTCGGCATCGTGGACGACGAGTGGCTGACCGTGGGATCCGCGAACCTCAACGAGCACTCGCTCTTCAACGACACGGAAGTCAACATCACGACCGACGACCGCGCCTTGGTCCGCGCCACCAGGCTGCGCCTGTGGTCCGAGCACCTGGGCCGCCCCGCCGCGGAACTGGACACCGATCCCGCGGACGTGATCGACCACCTGTGGCGGCCGCTCGCGGAGGACCAAGCCGAGCGGGAACGCCGGGGTGAGCGCCGCACCCACCGGCTCGTGTTGCTCCCCGGTGTCTCCCGCCGCGCCGGCCGGCTGCAGGGCCCGTTGCGGGGCCTCCTCGTGGACGGCTGAGGAGGCTCCGTGGTGTCCGGCCAGGAGCACCCCGAGGGGCCGTGGTGGGCACGGTCCCTCGGGGTGCGCCGGCGGATCCGTGCCGCCGGAACTCCGTGGTGATCGGGGATGGAAGTGATCACACGGAGTCGAGGTCGGCACTCCCTCGGGCCAGCGCCGCCCGGCTGACACCCAGCACGCAGCCGAGCGACAGCAACGACACCAGGCACACGTAGACGGCCACCGAGACGACCGAGCCGGTGGCCCGCACCAGTGAAGCCGCGATGATCGGCGCGAGCGCGCCGCCCAGCAGGACACCGAGCTGGAAACTGGTCGACGCGGCGCTGAACCGGACCCGGGCGTCGAACATCTCCACGATGAAGGTGGCCTGCGGTCCGTAGCTGATGCTGAAGAAGATCGCGCCCACGAGGTAAGCCCCCAGCACGGCGGCGAAGTTGCCGCTCGCGACCGCGAGGATCGTCGGGTAGATCCACACCGCCATCGCGGCGAGGCCGATCAGGATCATGCGGCGCCTGCCGAACCGTTCGCTCATCGAGCCGAAGTACGGCAGCGCCGCGCACGCGACCACGCCGGAGACCATGATGGCGGTGAGCAAGGAAGCCCGGTCCATCGATTTCGCCGAGGCGGCGTAGCTCAGGGCGTAGGTGTTGACGATGTAGTAGTAGGCGCCGGTGCTGATCATCGATCCGATGGCGAGCAGGATCTGGGTGGGGTACGCGCGGATCGCGGTGATCAGCGGCGCGCGCTGCGCTTCCTTGCGTTCACGGACCTTCTCGAACACGGGCGTCTCGCGCAGCTGCAGCCGAACCACGAGCCCCACGGCCACCAGCACGATGCTGATGAGGAACGGAATCCGCCAGCCCCACGCCAGGAACTGCTGCTCGGGCAGTTGCGAAACCAGCAGGAAAACCAGGGTGGACAGCACCAGCCCGGCCGGGACGCCGATCTGGGGGAGGCTGCCGTAGAGGCCGCGCTTGCGGGGCGAGGCGTATTCCACGGCCGTGAGCACGGCGCCGCCCCACTCGCCACCGACTCCGAAGCCCTGCACCAGGCGCAAGAGCACCATGAGGATCGGCGCCCACACGCCCACTTGCGCGTACGTCGGCAGCACGCCCATGAGGAAGGTCGCGAACCCCATCATGGTCAGTGACAGGACCAGCATCTTCTTGCGGCCGATGCGGTCGCCGAAGTGGCCGAGGATGATCCCGCCGATCGGCCGGGCGCCGAACCCGATCGCGAAGGTGGAGAACGCGAGCAACGAGCCCGCGAGCGGGTCCGCGGAGGGGAAGTACAGCGGTGCGATGACCAGGGCTGCGGCGATCCCGTAGAGCTGGAAGTCGTACCACTCGATGGTCGTGCCGATCAGCACCGACAGGGCGACCCGCCGCATCGGTGGACGAGCTTGGGGCGACGGCCCTCCGGGCGCGCCCTCCGCGGTCGCGGATCTCGATGTGCTCCGTGACCGGTCCGGCGTCAGCTCACTCGCCATGTACCTCTCCTCGTCGTTTTGGGGACGGCGGGCAGCGCCGTCCGAACCCGATGACTGCATTGGCATCCAGGAGCGAGGGCGGCCGCGTGGCTGTGGCTGGAGTCGGCCGTTCGCGAAATCGATCGGCCGGAGTCGGCCGATCGACAGTTAATTAACGTTCATTAATGGGTGGAAAGGGACGATAGTCTGGAGCTGTGACCAAGTCAACGGCCGTCTCGCCGCAGGCCGTGCACGAAGCCGCTCGCGATCTCTTCGCGAGCCGGGGCTACCGCGGCACCTCGATGAAGGACATCGCGCAGGTCTTGGCGGTCTCCGCGCCGAACCTCTACAACCACGTCACGTCGAAGCAGGATCTTCTCTACCGGATCATGGACGTGGCGATGGACCGCGCCCTGGCCGCACTCGCCACCGCCCTCGACGGCGTGACCGACCTGGCGGACCAGCTGCGGCGCGCCACCGAGGTGACGGTGCTGGACTTCCTCGAGAACCCCGCCGAGGTCACGGTCTGCAACAGCGAGATCCGCAACCTGGAGACACCGCTGCGCCAGGCCATCATCGACAAGCGTGACGCCTACGGCGCGCAGATCCTCGCCATCGTCGACCGCGGCTGCGCGCAAGGCCGGTTCGACGTGCCCGAGCCGCGGGTCGCCTCGTTCGCGATCCTGGAGATGGGCAACAACGCGAAGGCGTGGTTCCACCCGGACGGCCACTACACCGCGGCCGAAGTGGCGGCGCTCTACGGCAGCTTCGCGTTGCGGATCGTCGGCTGCCGGCCCGCGGAGCCGTGATCCGTGGGAGCGGCGGCCGGGCGGGTCGTGGCCCGCTGGGCCAAGCGCGCGCTCAGGGGAGAGAACTGCCGATGCATCCCTGATTTCGGGGATGCGGGCAGGGAGCCTCCTGACGATCGAGGCTCTGGCTCTGTGTGGTGCCGATCAGCCGTGCCCTGTCGGCCGAAGGCTCAGCCTTCGCCCCAGGAGGCAATGAGCGGCTCGGTAGTGACAGGACTCCGATGCGGTGAAAACGAACCAGGGCGGGAGAGGATTCCGGCTCTCCCGCCTTGATTTCGCCTTATCGCCCGGTTTGTCGCTCAGTGGTGGTTACCGTGCGGTGCCCAGATCTTGAACTGGCCGCTGTCGTAAAGCAGGCCGAGCAGGTAGAGCATTCCGTCGTAATAACGGGCCCGCCCGGTCGGGATCGGCGTGTTCCAGAAATCCCGGACAAAGGCGTTCTTGCCCGGATCGGTGGCCGAGATCGCGGAGGTCGAGTTCATCGCCACGAGCCCCTCGGCGTGCGCGGGTTCGTAGGTGTTCTGGCCGGAGGTCAGCGGGGTGCCGTCGAGGTGGTAGCGGCTGACATAAGTGCTGACGCCCTGGCCCTGGAAGAAGTGCTCCAGCGTGTTGGAGTACTGCGTCTCCCACGGTTTGACGCCGTACCAGGAAGCGTCGACGTTGGCGTTGGCGATGGCGCGCCACGCGTCTTCCTGGAAGTTGTGGTCGTAGGCATTGTCGGTGGCCGTCTCGGTCGGCCGCAGGTACGGCGTGCCGTCGAAGTGGGCGTAGTCCGGGGCCAGGCCGGTCGCCGGGTTCGCCGCCTTCTGCAGCAGCGTTTCGCCCGCGGTGTAGGCCTTGTCCCACAGCTCGCGATCCGACGGGTCGGCCGCGGCGAACACCTTGTAGAACCCGGTGAGGCTGTAGGAGGGATCGGTGTAGTCGACCGCGAACGGCGGCGAGAACGTCGGCAGGGAGGACTTGCGGTCGAACATGTCGACGCCGCCGTGGTCGGACTCGTGCCACATCGCGTGGAGGATCTGCTCCGCCTGCTGCCCGTAGTCGTAAGTCCCGCGCCCGTCGCCCCACCGGCCCGACGCGAAGTCGAGCGCCGCGGCGATCCACTGGTCCCCGTCGGGCGCCACGCCGGTGTCGATGATCTTCCCGGTGGTGTCGGTGTGCCAGGCGAAGTAGTACTGCTCGGGTCCGCTCTGGATCTGCATCTTCGTCTTCGCGAAGTTCCACAGCGCGTCGAACTCCTGCTTGTGGCCCAGTTGCACCGCGATCATCATGGCGTAACCCATGCCCTCGGTGCGTACGTCCTGGTTGCCGATGTCCTCGACGTAGGCCAAGTCCGGCGCGAGCTGGTAGTACAGCGTCTGGCCGTCGTAGCGGTTCGCGTCGGTGCCCGGGTTGCCGTGGAAGAGCTGTTGCCAAGTGGTGTTCACCTTGGCGTCGACCTGTCTCTTCGAGTAGCCGGCGCGGGCGAACGCGTCGGGATACGGCCCGGCGTGCAGATTTCCGGGCGGATTGTGGGCGGGAAATGGTGCGGCGAATGCGGTCGCGGATACGGAGGACAACAAAGCAGCGGTCGCGAGAATCAGCGTGCTGAGTTTCGTCGTCTTGCGCACACGACACCTCCTCGTGTCAGGGCGGGCACGGTGGCCGCGGGGCCGTCGTCAACTTAAGAGGCCGAGATAGAGCGAGTCAATGGCCAACCCTCGCCAGAAATGGGGGAGGTTATTTCAATTATGGGGCTAACCTTGCTAACGTGACCGGGGTGGAATCGCGACAAATGCGCAATCGGCGCGCAGTGCTCGCCGCGGCACGATTCGGGCGCCCGACGACCCGGCTGGAGATCGCGCGCATGACCGGTCTCTCGGCGGCCACCGTCTCCGGCCTTGTCGCTGACCTGATCACGGACGGTGTCCTGGTCGAGCTGGCCCAGCGAGTCCCCGCCGCGGGCGTGGCCGGCGGGCGCCCGGCCGCGGCGCTCGCCCTCAACCCGGCGCTGGGCGCGCTGATCGGCATCCACCTGGCTCACGCGGGGGTCCGGATCCTGCTCGCCGGCGTGGACGGCACCGTGCGCGCCGAGCACACCCACGACATCGACGTCGAACACCAGCCGGCCGACACGCTCGAGTACGTGGCTTCCACGGCGCTCGACCTCGTCGCGGACCTCGAGATCCCGCACCGGGAGCTGCTGGGCGTCGGGGTGGCGGTCTCGGCTCCGGTGCTGCTGCATTCGCAGACCCTCAGCTCACCGCCGATGCTGAGCGATTGGGGCGAGGTCGACATCGCGGCGCGGCTCGGGAAGCGCATGGGCCTGCCCGTGCACGTCCGCAACGACGCCGACCTCGGCGCGCTCGCCGAATGGCGCCTCGGCGCGGCGGCGGCCGCGGACAACTTCGTCTATGTGATGCTGTCCGAGGGGGTCGGCGCCGGTCTCGTCCTGCAGGGCCGGCTCTACGAGGGCGACGCCGGTGCCGCGGGCGAGCTCGGGCACGTCACGGTGGTCCCGGACGGGCAGATCTGCCGATGCGGCAGCCGGGGCTGCCTGGAGACCGTCGTCGGGGCTCGCGCGCTCGCCACCACGCTCGCCCACAGTCACGGCCCCACCTGCAGCTTCGCCGATCTGATCTCCCTGGCGCACCAAGGAGATCCCGGCGTGCGGCGCCTGCTCGGCGACGCGGGCCGGGCCGTCGGCACCGCGCTGGCCCCCGTCTGCACCGTGCTCAACCCGAAACTGGTCGTCGTCGGCGGCACCCTCGCGCAGACCGGCGAGCCCCTGCTCACCGGAATCAGGGAGACGCTGGCGCGCAACGTTTCGCCCGTCACCAACCGGACGCCGGAGCTCGTCCCGGGCGCACTCGGCACCGGCGCCGAAGCGCTCGGCGCGGTGATCACGGCGAACCAGTTCGCCGACCTCGGCTGACCACCGCGCGGCGATTCGGGCCGCAGGGCGCGGAGCCCGGGCTCGACGTCGCGGAGACCGGTACCTCCGGCGCCGGATCGGGCTGTCGGTCGGGCCCGGTACCGGGGGATGCCTCCCCGGTAACCTCCACTTAGCGCGCGCTTAGCCAGGCCGGTGCGCCGGGCCGCGGGAAACGAAGGAGCACGATGAGGATCGGGACGGGCATCAACTACTCCGGCGGGTTCGCCGACAGCGTGGCGGACATCGTCGAGCTGGAGAAGGTCGGGCTCGACATCGCCTTCGTCCCGGAGGCCTACAGCTTCGACGCGGTGAGCCAGCTGGGGTACCTCGCGGCGAAGACCGAGCGGGTGCAGCTGGCGTCGGGGATCTTCCAGATCTACACGCGCACGCCGAGTCTCACGGCGATGACGGCGGCGGGCCTGGACTTCGTGTCCGGTGGCCGGTTCACGCTGGGGCTGGGCGCGTCGGGCCCGCAGGTGATCGAGGGCTTCCACGGTGTGAAGTACGACGCGCCGCTGGCCCGCACGCGCGAGATCGTGGAGATCTGCCGGCAGGTGTGGCGGCGCGAGCGCGTGGTCCACGAGGGCAAGCACTACACCATCCCGCTGCCGCCGGAGCAGGGCACGGGGCTGGGCAAACCGCTGAAGCTGATCAACCACCCGGTGCGCGAGCGGATCCCGATCCTGCTGGCGGCGCTGGGCCCGAAGAACGTCGCGCTGACCGCGGAGCTGGCCGAGGGCTGGGAGCCGATCTTCTTCCACCCGGAGAAGGCGAACGACGTGTGGGGCGAGGCGCTGGCCGAGGGCAAGGCCAAGCGCGACCCGGCGCTGGGTGAGCTGGACGTGTTCGCGGGCCCGGCGCTCGCGATCGGCGACGACGTGGAGCACCTGCTCGACCGGATCCGGCCGCACCTGGCCCTCTACATCGGCGGGATGGGCGCGCGCGGCAAGAACTTCTACAACACCCTGGCCCAGCGCTACGGCTTCGAGGCCGAGGCGAAGGAGATCCAGGACCTCTACCTGGACGGCAAGAAGGACGAAGCCGCGGCCGCGGTGCCGCTGGAATTGCTGCGCGCGATCTCGCTCGTGGGCCCCGCGTCGTACGTCGAGGAACGGGTGGCGGCGTTCAAGGAAGCGGGGGTGACCACGCTGGTGGTCAGTCCACTGCAGCCCGGTCGCGAGGCTCGGGTCGACGCCGTGGCGAAGCTGGCGGAGATCATCACCTGACCTGCGGCGACGCGCCGGTGAGCGGGACGGACCAGGCTCGCTCAGGCGTTCGGTTTATCATGTCGTAATAGGAAGGTGTGAAGAAGTCGCACCTCGGGCCCAGTGGCTGTGGTGGGAAAACCGTAAATCCGCGTCCGGCGGGTCACATCGGGTGTAGGAACGGTCTTCCGGGGGAACACGACGGCGAAGCGAAAGCGAGGTAGGCCTGACTGTGCGCAAAATAGCGGGGCCGGCTGCGGGAGTGCTGGACGTGGGTTCGTTCAGCGCCCGCCTCGTCGTGCTCGAGCCCGGGGGTACGCCGCTCGAGCCCGCCTTGACCCACCAGACACGGCTGCGCCTCGACCGTGAGCTCGACGACGACTGCCGGCTGAGCCCGCGAGGGATCGCCGCCATCTCCGCGGCGGTGGCCGACGGCGTGGCCGTAGCGAGGGAACACGGCGTGCGCGACGTGTTCCCCCTGGCGACGTCTTCGATCCGCGACGCGGCCAACGCCACCGAGGTGGTGCGCCGCGTCCGTCGCGACACGGGTGTGGAGCTGCAGTTCCTCTCCGGCCGGCGCGAGGCCGAGCTGACTTATGTGGGCGCCCGGCGCTGGTACGGCGCGTCGGCGGGCCCGCTGCTGGTGCTCGACATCGGCGGCGGCACCGTGGAGCTGTCCGCCGGCGCCGGCTCTCAGGCCGACTTCGCCCGTTCGCTGCCGCTGGGTGCCCGCTCGGTCACGCGCGACTGGCTGCCGGCCGAGCCGCCGGTGCGCACGAAGAAGGTCCGCGCGCTGAGCGAGCACGTGCTGGCAGAGGTGTCGGGCGCGCTGGGCGACGTGACGGAGCACCTCGCCGACCACCACGTGGTCGGCTGCTCGAAGGTGCTGCGCCAGCTGGCCCGCCTCGCGGGCGCGCGCCCCGGCAAGACCCGCGAGCTGCACCTCGACGACCTGCGCGTCTGGATCCCGCGCCTGGCCGCCATGCCGTCGGCGAAACGCGCCGAGCTGCCCGGCATCTCGCGCCAGCGCGCCCAGCAGGCCCTCGGCGGCGCCGTCGTGGCCGAAGCCCTGCTCACCATCACGGGCGGCCGCATGGCCATCTGCCCGTGGTCCACCCGCGACGGCCTCCTGCTCACCCTGCTCGACGCGCTCGCCACGACCCCGGACAGCACGGGTTCGCGTCCGGCCGCGTGACACCTCTGGTGCGGCCAGGGTGGAACGGGGTATCCCGGACGTATGACACGTGAGCTGTTTCCGCGGGATCGGGCTGAGGACGACGAAGACGACTTGACGCTGCCTGATCCCAGCCGGGTGCGTTCGGAGGTGCCGTCGGTGCCGGGGCCGGATTTGACGCCGGGTGAGACGAAGGATGTGGAGTCGCCGCCGGGTACTGGGGACGCTGAGGACGCTTGAGAGTGGGTGCGCTCGTTGCGCTGGCGCGCAACGTTGCGCGTGGGGTGGACGGCACCCCGATCTTTGAGTGTCGCCACGGTCCGGACCGCGAGTCAAGGCGGGAAAGCGTGCCTTGACACGCGGTCCGGACCGCGGAGAAGGCGGGGATCGAGGTGCAGGGCCAGGGCTGGGTGCGCTGGTGAGTTGAGGTTGCCGGCCGGCGGTCTGTGGGGTGGGCGCGGGCGCAGTCGCGTGGTCGGAGTCGGGCCTCGCGGACACCTGCGCGTCCGTGAGGCCCGTGGGCTCAGGCTTCCGGGGACACGAACTGGCGGACCTTTGAGGCGTCGCGGCGTTGGGGGGCGCGGCCGTAGGGCTGGACTGGCGGGGTGCCCGGGTCGACGTCCGCGATGGGCAGCGTCAGGGGGTCCGTGGTGACCGTGAAGCGCTCGCCGTGGTGGACGAGTTCCAGGGGCTCGCCATCGAGGACGTGGTAGGTGGCCTCGCCGGGACGGATGGCGACCTGGAAGCGCGTGCCGCGGAAGGCCAGGCGGAAGGTGATGCCGCCGAGGTCACGGGGCAGGCGCGGGGCGAACGAGAGCTGCCCGCCGTGGTCGCGCAGGCCGCCGAAGCCCGCGACGGTGCCCTGCCAGGCGCCGGCGAGCGAGGCCATGTGCAGGCCGTTGCGGACGTTGTTGTGCACGTCGTGCAGGTCGGTCAGGGCGGCCTCGGCCAGGTAGTCGTACGCGAGGTCCAGGTGGCCCACCTCGGCCGCGATCACGGCCTGCGTGCCGGCCGAGAGCGACGAGTCGCGCACCGTGCGGGCCTCGTAGTAGGCGAAGTCGCGGGCCTTCTCCTCGGGGCTGAACGAGTCGCCGCACAGGTGCAGCGCCAGCACGAGGTCGGCCTGCTTCACGACCTGCTTGCGATACAGGTCGAAGTACGGGTAGTTCAGCAGCAGCGGGTAGAACGCCGGGTCGGTGCCCTTGTAGTCCCACTCGTCGTGCTCCAGGAAGCCCTCCGACTGCGGGTGCACGCCGAGTTCCTGGTTGTACGGCAGGAACATCGCCTCGGCCGCGGAGCGCCAGCTGTCGATCTCCGTGATGTCCACTTCGAACTGCTGCACGACGTCGGGGTACTTCTCGCACACCTGCGCGGCCGAGATCAGGTTCCGGCGCGCCATCAGGTTCGTGTAGACGTTGTTGTCCGCCACCGCCGAGTACTCGTCCGGGCCGGTCACCCCGTCGATGCGGAAGTGCCCGTGCCGGTCGTAGTGGCCCAGCGAAGCCCACAGCCGCGCCGTTTCCACGAGCAGCTCGGCGCCGCAGCCGCGTTCGAAGTCCTCGTCCTCGGTGGCGTTGAGGTAACGCTGCACGGCGTCGGCGATGTCGGCGCTCACGTGGAACGCCGCCGTGCCCGCGGGCCAGTACGCCGAGCACTCGGCGCCGTTGATGGACCGCCACGGGAAAGCCGCGCCGCGCAGGCCCAGCTGCTTCGCGCGTTCCTTTGCTTTGTCCATTGTGGAGTGCCGCCAGCGAAGGGCGTCGCGCGCCGCGTCGGGGATGGTGTAGGTGAGCACGGGCAGCACGAACGTCTCGGTGTCCCAGAACGCGTGCCCGTCGTAGCCGGGGCCGGTGAGGCCCTTGCCGGCGATCGCGCGCGTCTCGCCGCGGGCCCCGGCCTGCAGCAGGTGGAACAGCGCGAAGCGCACGGCCTGCTGAAGCTCGGGGTCGCCGTCGATCTCGATGTCCGACGTGGCCCAGAAATCGTCGAGGTACTGGCGCTGCTCGCTGATCAGCCCCTTCCACCCCGTCTGCCGCGCACCGGCGAGCGCGGCCTCGACCTGCGCGCGCAAGGCGGGCACGGACCGCTGCGCGGACCAGCCGTAGGCGAGGAACTTCGTGATCCGCAGCCGCCCGCCCTTCGGGACGTCGACGGCGACCGTGAGCCGCGCGAGGTCTTCCTCGCTGTGGATGCGGGTGCGGATGCCGTCGTCGACCTCGATCTTGTGGTCCATCGCGGCGGCCATGCGCAGGCCGGAGTTGCGCGTCTGGTGCACGAGCACGGCCTGGTAGTTCGCGGCGCGGTTGAACTGCGAAACCAGCGGCGTGTCGAGAGCGGCGGCCACGCGCGGGTCACGGGCGTCGGACTCGATGGGCTCGTTGGCCAGCAGATCCGACTGGACGACCAGCTGCAGGTCCTCGTCGAGCGGTTCCACCTCGTAGCGGATCGCCGCGATCGCGCGCTGGGTGAACGACACGAGCCGCTCGGTTTTCACCCGCACGCGGCGGCCGGTGGGGGAGGACCACTCGGTGGAGCGGGACAGGGTGCCGCGGCGGAAGTCGAGCACGCGGTCGTGTTCCGGCGCGATGCCGTAGCGCATGTCGAGCGGCTCGTCCTCCACCAGCAGCCGGAGGATCTTCCCGTCGGTCACGTTGACCACGGTCTGCCCCTCCTCGGGGTAGCCGTAGCCGCCTTCGGCGTAGGGCAGTTCGTGCTGCTCGTAGAAGCCGTTGAGGTACGTGCCGGGCAGCCCGCGGGGCTCGGCCTCCTCCAGCGTGCCGCGCAGGCCGAGGTGGCCGTTCGACAGCGCGAACGCCGACTCCGTGCGCTGCAGCGCGTCGACGTCGAGGCCGCGCCAGCGCAGCTCCCACGGCGAGCACTCGTAGCCGAACGGCGTTTCGGTCATGCCTTCTCCAGAAGTTCGGCGAGGTCGTCGACCACGACGTCGGCGCCGTGGGATCGCAGTTCGTCGGCCTGGTCGGCGCGGTTCACGCCCACCACGCAACCGAAGTGGCCGGCGTGCCCGGCCTGCACGCCCGAGAGCGCGTCCTCGAACACGGCCGCGTGCGCGGGCTCGACACCGAGCGCCTTCGCGCCGGCGAGGAAGGAATCGGGGGCGGGCTTGCCCTTGAGGTTGTCGCGCCGGATGACCAGGCCGTCGATCCGGGCCTCCACGAACTTCGTCAGGTCCGCGGCGTCGAGCACCTTCGCGCCGTTGGCCGACGACGTCACCACGGCGATGCGCAGGCCGGCCGCCTTGGCCGCTTCGAGGTAGCGCACCGAGCCGGGGTAGGGGTTCACGCCGCGTTCGTCGATGATCTTGAGGACGAGCTCGTTCTTGCGGTTGCCGACGCCGTTCACGGTCGGCTCGTTCACGCTGTCGTCGGGCTTGCCTTCGGGCAGCCGGATGTCGCGGGAGCGCAGGAACTCGCGCACACCGTCGGCGCGCGGGCGGCCGTCGACGAACGCCGCGTAGTCGTGGTCGGTGAACTCCCGGAACGAGTCGCCGTCCCGGCCGCGGAGAAACTCGTCGAACGTCCGTTTCCACGCTTCACGGTGGAGCACGGCCGTTCCGGTCAGCACGCCGTCGAGGTCGAACAGACAGGCGGTGATGGTGTCCGGCAGTCCGATCATGCGTGCAAACCTACCGGTCCGGATCCGCTTCCGCGGCACCCGTGTCGTGCGGGCGCACGCGGTGGATCAGCTCGTGCACCGTCGCGTCCGCCAGCCGGTACCGCACCACGCGCCCGTCCCGGTGCGCGGTCACCAAACCGTGGGCCCGCAACAGCCGCAGCGCCTGCGACACGGCGGTGTCCGTCATGCCCGTGGCCGCCGCGAGGTCGGTGACGCTGATCTCGCGCGCGTAGTGGATCGACACCAGCAACGCCAGCCGCGACGGATCGGCCACCACGGCGAACCGCCCCGCCCACTCGTCGATGACCGCCCTGTCCCCGAGTCCGGCGACAGCGGCGGCCACGCGCTCCGGGTCGATCAGACGCCGGTCGGGCTCGATGCTCACAGGGGCCGATGATTCCACCCGGCGAGCGCGGGGACCAATGCGGCTGCCGGGATCGGGTGATTCGGACGTTCTGGCTCAGGCCGCCCCGACCCGTCGTTCGAACACCAGCCCCTCCGCGGCCCTCAGCCCGACGCTCATCGCTCCCGTCAGTACGCCGTCGTCGCCCAGTTCGCCTTGGACGACGGTGGGCAGGAGGGGTGTGAAGGAGCGCAGGGCGCGGTCGATGGGGTCCAGCAGGAGGTCGGCGGCGGTGCCGATGCCGCCGCCCAGGACGATGAGCTCGGGGTCCACCACGGCGGCCACGGAGGCGACCGTGTAGGCGAGGCGGTCGGCTTCCGTCCGGACGGCGCGCTGGGCCAGTTCGTCGCCCTCGCGGGCCAGGCGGAAGACCTCGCGGGCCGATTTCGCCGTGCCCAGGCCGAGTTCGCGCGCGCCGCGGACCACGGACTGGGCGGCGGTGGCCTCTTCGAGGTGGCCGCGGGCCGGGACCTCGCCGCCGGACTGCGTGCGGCCGTAGGGGAGGTAGCCGATCTCGCCGGCGGCGCCCGTCGCGCCGCGGAAGACGCGGCCGTCGACCATGAGGCCCATGCCGACGCCGGTGCCGATCATGAGGCAGCCGACCACGGACGCGCCGCGGGCGGCGCCGCTTTCCCACTCGCCGACGGCGGTGAGGTTGGCGTCGTTCTCCACGACCAGGCGGCCGCCCAACGCGGCCTCCAGGTCGTCGAGCAGGCCGGGTTTGCCCCAGCCCGGCAGGTTCGGCGCGTGCCGGAAGCAGCGCTTCGCCGGGTCCGCGACGCCGGGGGAGCCCAGCACGCGCACCACGATGTCGGCGTCGGTCAGCCCGGCCTCGGCCACGATCTCGCGCGCCAGCCGGCCCACGGCGGCGACCAGCGCGCTGCCGGAGCGGGCCGTGTTGCGGGCGTCGCGGCGGGCGACCACCGTGCGGCCCAGGTCCGACACGGCGACGCGGATGTGCTCGCGCCCGATGTCGACACCCAGCACGTACCCCGCGGTGGGGTCGGCTTCGTAGAGCACGGCGGAACGGCCGGTGCCGGTGGACGTGTGCCCGGTCGCCCGCGCGAGACCCGCGGCCTCCAGCGCCAGCAGCGCCTGGCTCACCGTCGGCTTGGACAGCCCGGTGTCCTTCGCGACCTGCGGCCGCGTGGCCGGCCCGCCGCGGCGCAGCAGGTCGAGCACCGCCCGCTGGTTGATCCTGCGCATCCCGGCCGGCGTGCCGACCGGCGGAGTCCCCGCGCCCACCACGTGCCGCCCGCTTCCTACTCGTGCCGATGTCACCCTTGCCAAGGTAACCGGCTTCGGCAGGAAACCTTCTTTTCACCCGTTCGGTGACCAGCGGCAGAGCGTCCAGACGACGATACGGGTTGTCCGCGCCATCCCGGCGCAGGGCGCGCGGAGCCGAAGCCCGGCGAGTGCCCGAGCGGCCATCCGGCGCAGCGCGCGCTCACCCGTCGGCACCCCTGCGAACCGCCGATCCGACCAGCGGTGAATGTGTCACGACGCACATTCGAAGGCGGTCGGCTGTTACCTCGTCACAGACATCAGTCGACACGACTACCGCGCGTTGCGTCGTTTCTGTCACGTCCTTAGCGTGGCGCGCCAGACGTCCGGTTCCACCACCGCGTCACACCCCACCACCCGGGCTGCACCGTCGCAGCGGCGCTCGCCCGGCGCGCCGTCCGCACCGGCGCGAGTGCCCCGAAGGGATTCCCGATGGCCAGTCCCACCACCAGCCCCGGACCACAGGGCGACGCCGCGCCGGACGACGACGGCCGCGTCGGCCGCCGCCGCTTCCTGACGTATCTCGTCGCCGCGCCGACGCTGACCGTCGCGACGAAGCTGTCGTTCGACACTCTCGTGCCGGACAAGGCCGAGGCCGTGGTGCCCACGCTGCCGCAGCCCGCGGAGATCCTCGACCTCGGCGACGTGCTCACGCTCTCGTGCGCGCCGACGTCGGGCATGCTCGTGCTCGAGGTGACCACCGACGGCCGCGTGCGCCTGCAGCTGCCCCGCGCCGAGGTGGGCCAGGGTATCAACACGGCCAGCGCGATGCTCGTCGCCGAAGAGATGGACCTGCCGCTCGACAAGGTCGACGTGGTGCTGGCCGACGCGCGCCCGGAGCTGCTGTTCAACCAGCTCACCGGCGGCTCCAACACCATGCGGTCGCTGTACGACCCGATCCGCACCGCCGCCGCCACGGCCCGCGCCCGGATGGTGTCCGCCGCGAGCTCGCAGTGGAACGTCCCGGCGGCGCGCCTGTCCACCCGCGACGGTCTCGTGCGCTCGCCGGACGGGCGCAAGGCCTCCTACGGTGTGCTTGCCGGTCCGGCCGCCCGCGCGGACCTGCCCACCGCGGCCGTGAAGCCGAAGGCCGAGTCGGACCACACGCTGGTCGGCACCCCGACGTCGCGCAAGGACGCGCTCGCCATGGTCACCGGCAAGCAGGTATACACGCTCGACCTCGACATCCCCGGCGCGATGCCGGTGATGGTGCGGCGCCCGCCGACGATCAACGGCACGGTGAAGAAGGTCAACAACGAGGCCGCCGTGCGCGCGATGCCCGGCATCATCGACATCGCCGTCGTGCAGACCGGCGTCGCCGTGATGGCCGAGACCTTCGGCCAGGCGCTCGACGGCAAGAACGCCCTCGACGTCACGTGGAACGCGGGCACCGTCGACGGCGAGAACAACGCGTCCATCACGAAGAAGCTGCAGGCCGCGGCGCTGCCGTTCGTGGTGCCGCCGCTGCTGACGCAGTACGTGGACGGCGAGTTCGACTTCGCGTTCGTCAGCCACGCGCCGATGGAGTCGAACTCCGCGGTCGCCGACGTCCGTGAGGACAGCGCCACCATCTGGGCCGGCCTGAAGTCGCCGATCGTCGCGAAGCAGACGATCGCGCAGGAGCTGGGGCTGCCGGAGAACAAGGTCACCGTGCACGTCCAGCAGGGCGGCGGCTCGTTCGGCCGCCGGCTGTTCTTCGACGCCGCGCTGGAAGCCGCGCACATCTCCAAGGCCATGAAGAAGCCCGTCCGGCTCATGTGGAGCCGGATCGACGACATGCGCCACGGCCGTGCCCGCGCGGCGAGCCACCACAAGATCCGCGCGACGTTCGCGCTCGGCCAGGTGCTCACGTTCGAGCACCGCGTGGCCAGCGTCGAGACCGACTGGGGCCACGGCCTCGGCGAGATCCTCACCGCGTTCGCCGCGAAGCTGCCCGTGGGCGGCAACCTGAGCTTCGCGCAGACGGTGTTCCTGCTGACGGTGAAGTCGCCCTACAACTTCGGCGTCACCACGCAGCTGCTCAACGAGGTGCCGCTCAAGTTCCACACCTCGGCGTGGCGCTCGGTGTATTCCGCGAACACCCGCGGCGCCGAGGAGATCATGGTCGACGAGATCGCCGCCAAGCTCGGCAAGGACCCGCTGGCCTTCCGCCGCGAGTTCATCAAGGAGCCGCGCCAGAAGGCGGTGCTGGACAAGGTCGCCGAGCTCGGCGAGTGGGGCAAGAAGATGCCGAAGGGCTTCGCCCAGGGCATCGCGGTGCACGGCGAGTACAAGTCCTACACCGCCTGCCTGGTGGAGCTGGACGCGCGCGACCCGAAGAACCCGCGCGTGACCAAGGCGACGATCGCGGTGGACGTCGGCAAGCCGGTGAACCCCCGCGGTATCCAGTCGCAGATGCTCGGTGGCCTCACTGACGCCATCTCGACCACCCTCACCGCGGGCCTGCACATCGACAACGGGCTCCCGCTCGAAGGCAGCTACTCGCAGTTCCACTACTCGCGGCAGAAGAACGCGCCGACGGACGTGAACGTGTTCGTGATGCCGGCCAACGGCAGCGAAATCGGCGGTGCGGGCGAGCTGGGCCTCCCCGCGCCGGTGGGGGCGATCGCCAACGCGTACGCGCGCGCCACGGGGATCAAGCCGCGCAGCTTCCCGATCAACTTCCCGGTCGACTTCGACCCGTTCCCCCGCTGATCTCCCCACCACACCAAGGAGTTCTCGCATGCCCAACTACACCTTCGTGGTGAACGGGAAGACCGTCACCGTCGACGCACCCGCCGATCTGCCGCTGCTGTGGGCGCTGCGCGACAAGCTGAAGGTGCGCGGCCTCAAGTACGGCTGCGGCATCAACGTCTGCAAGGCCTGCACCAGCCACCTCGACGGCGAGGCGGTGAACCCGTGCGTGGTCCCGGTCTCCGAGTGCGAGGGCCGCGAGGTCACCACGATCGAGGGCCTGGCGGACGGCGACACCCTGCACCCGGTGCAGGAGGCGTGGCTGGAGCAGGACGTCGCGCAGTGCGGCTACTGCCAGCCGGGCCAGATCATGGCCGCCGTCGCGCTGCTGAAGAAGACCAAGAACCCCACCGACGCCGACATCGACGCGATCGAGAACGTGTGCCGCTGCGGTTCGTACTTCCGCATCCGCGAGGCGATCAAGGCGGCCGCCGCGAAGATGTGACCCCGCGAATGCGGAAGTTCTACACGAATTCCTCCGCATTCGCGGCAAGTGTCACAAGTTCACCCGGTCGAGTGGGCGGGTGTCGTGTTAGATGACCTTCCCGAGGGCTCAACGGCGAGTCCCCGTACGGTCACGGGCGAGGGGCGCGCGAGCGCCCTTCGCCCCGGCCTGGAGGGCGTTGATGCATTACCAGACAGTTCTGCGCGATGGGCTCGCCCCCGTGGTCTCGGTGCTGGCCGCCGAGGTCGAAACCGCCATGCCCGAGCTGATCGAAACGACCACGCACCAAATCCTCGAGCAGATGCCGGTCTACCGCGACCAGCGGTTCGTCACGCACGCCGAGCTGCGCAAGTCCGTGCGCGCCAACCTCGACTACGTGATGCGCACGCTGCGCGGCGAGGACGTGCCGGACCTGTCTCAGGCGCGCGCCACCGGCCGGGCACGAGCGCTGCAGGGTGCGCCGCTGCCGGAAGTCCTGCGTGCGTACCGGATCGGGCTCACCGAGGTGTGGCACCGGTTCGTGCTGCTGACCGCGCGCGGAGATCACCAGGACCTCGCCGGGCTCGTCGCCGCGACGTCCGCGGTGTGGGCGCTGGTCGACGACTACGCCGAGGCACTGACTTCGTCCTATCGGGACACCGCCGCCGAAGTCGTGGTGGCGCACCAGAACCGGCGTTCCGCCCTGGTTGAGGCATTGTTCGCCGGCGGCGCCGCGACCGAGGGCACGCTCTGGGACATTGCCCGCGTGCTGGAGCTGACCGTGGACGGCAGTTTCGTGGTCGTCGCGGCCGAAACCCCCCGGCTCGGGCACGAACCGCTGCCGAAGATCGAGCAGCGCCTGCGCGAAGCCCAGCACGCCTCGGCGTGGCGGCTCACACCGGACCTGCAGGTGGGTGTGGTGTCGCTGCGCGACCCGTCGGCGTGCAAGGTCACCATCGACCTGCTGCGCGAAGCCCCGGTGGGCCGCGTCGGCATGAGCCCGGTGTTCTCGGGGCTGGGCAACACTTCCCGGGCGCTGCACCTCGCGCGCGTCGCGCTGTCCAGCATGGCGCCCGGCTCGACGGGCCTGGTGCAGTTCACGGAGTCCCCGCTCGCGGGCCTCGTCGCCAGCGCGCCCGAGGCGTCGGTGCAGCTCGCGCACCACGTGCTGCGCCCGATCCTCGACCTGCCCGGCGACGACCGCAACGTGCTGCTGCTGACGCTGCGCGCGTGGTTCGACTGCCAGGGCTCCACGAAGCTCACGTCGGAACGGATGTTCTGCCACCCCAACACGATCCGCCACCGCCTGCGCCGCATCACCGACGAGCTCGGCCGCTCGCTCACCGACCCGGCGGACATCGCGGAGCTGGGCGCGGCGCTGCGCGCGCTGCACCTGTTCCCGGACACCTCGCACCTGCCGGCACCGCGGCCGACGCGCGCGGGCTGAGCTCCCCGACCCGGCCGTCCACAGTGGCCGGTGACGCGAACGCCACCGGCCACCGCGGCAGGCGTCAGGCGTCGCTGGACTGCTTCCAGAGGTTGATGTCCGACTCTGTCGCGTACCGGTCGATCTCGGCCAGCTCCTCGGCGGTGAACTCGAGGTTGTCCAGTGCGGCGACGTTGTCCTCGAGCTGCTTGACGCTGCTCGCGCCGATCACCAGCGACGTCATGCGCGGGTCGCGCAGGGCCCAGGCCAGCGCGAGCTGCGCCAGCGACTGGCCGCGGCGCGCGGCGATTTCGCCGAGGGCGCGGATCTTCGCGAGCCGGTTCTCGGTGATCGTGTCCGGGTCGAGGGACTTGCCCTGCGCCGCGCGCGAGTCCGCCGGCACACCGCCGAGGTAGCGGTCGGTGAGCAGGCCCTGGGCGAGCGGCGAGAACGCGATGCAGCCGGCACCGGCCTCTTCGAGCGTGTCGAGCAGGCGGTCGTCCTCGGTCCACCGGTTGAACATGGAGTACGAGGGCTGGTGGATCAGCAACGGCGTGCCCAGCTCGCGCAGCAGGCGCGCGGCCTCGGCGGTGCGCTCGGAGTTGTACGAGGAGATGCCGACGTAGAGCGCCTTGCCCGCGCGCACGGCCGCGTCGAGCGCGCCGACGGTCTCCTCCAGCGGCGTCTCGGGGTCGAAGCGGTGGGAGTAGAAGATGTCGACGTAGTCCAGGCCCATGCGGCCCAGCGACTGGTCGAGCGAGGCCAGCAGGTACTTGCGCGAGGCCCAGTCGCCGTACGGGCCCGGCCACATGTCGTAGCCGGCCTTGGTCGAGATCACCAGCTCGTCGCGGTAGGGCTTGAAGTCCGTGGCGAGGATCTGGCCGAAGTTGGACTCGGCCGAGCCGTAGGGCGGGCCGTAGTTGTTGGCCAGGTCGAAATGCGTGATGCCCAGGTCGAAGGCGCGGCGCAGGATGTCGCGCTGGACCTGCAGCGGCCGGTCGTGGCCGAAGTTGTGCCACAGGCCCAGGGAGATGGCGGGCAGCTTGAGTCCGCTGCGCCCGCAGCGCCGGTAGGGGATCGAGTCGTATCGGCTGGTCGCCGCAACGTAGGTCACGTGGCCAGATGCTAGCTCGCGACGAGCGGCTCGGCTCCCTCGCCGCCCGACCAGTCCGCGTCGCTCGCGACCCGTCGCAGGCCGGCGAGCCGGCGGGACGCGATGTCCTGGCCGTGGCCACGACGTCGAGCAGCCGGTCGGGCGGTCCGGTGCCGATAGGGCTCTTGCGAGACCCGACGGTGCCGCGCAGGGCGGCGACGAGCCCGCCGGGTGGGCGGTCGGTGCGGCGGATCGCGGAGTCGCGCAGCACCCGATCGAGTCCGCCACGGGTGCGGACCAGCTCCGAAACGACCGTGCCGAGGCCACCACGTCGCGGACCCGCCACCCGGTGCAGAGCGAGGGCTCGTCCCAGCTCGTGGGCGGCAGCTGTGGGGAGCTGCTCGACGACCTGGAGCGGCTCGGCTACCCGCGGCGCGTACCGGACCCGGCCGACCGGCGCGAAGCTGATCCTCTCCACCGACCGAGGCGTCGAGGCGCTGGACGTCGCGTTCGCCGCGATCCGCGAACTCGAGCGGAAACTCGCGCAGCGGCTGGGCGAGGAGACCGTGGCGGAGCTCAACCGCACCCTCGCGCGGATCGTGGAGACGGACTGAAGCCCGGCCAGTACAGTGCGAGGTGAGCATCCGCTTAGGAGGTCACGTGGGCACCGGGTTCTTCTCGTCCGTCGACGACGTGTCGGCACAGCTGGCCGAGGTCGGGTACCTCGCCTCGACGGCGGTGGCGACCACCGTGTTCCTCGCCGACCGGCTGGGCAAGCCCTTGCTCGTGGAGGGCCCGGCCGGCGTGGGGAAGACGGAGCTGGCCAAGGCCGTGGCCACCGTGAGCGGCTCGCGCCTCGTGCGCCTGCAGTGCTACGAGGGCATCGACGAGGCCCGCGCGCTCTACGAGTGGAACCACGCCAAGCAGCTGCTGCGCATCACCGCCGGGCGCGACGAGACGTGGGAGGACGCGCGCACCGACATCTTCGGTGAGGAGTTCCTGCTGCGCCGTCCGCTGCTGCAGGCCATCTCCGGCACCGAGTCCACCGTGCTGCTGGTCGACGAGACGGACAAGGCCGACGTCGAAGTGGAGGGCCTGCTGCTGGAGGTGCTCGGCGACTTCCAGGTCACCGTGCCCGAGCTGGGCACGATCACCGCCACCCGCGACCCGTTCGTGGTGCTCACGTCCAACGCGACGCGCGAGCTGTCCGAGGCGCTGCGGCGGCGCTGCCTGTTCCTGCACATCGACTTCCCCGACCCGGAGCTCGAGCTGCGGATCGTGAAGCTGCGCGTGCCCGGGATCGACGCGGCGCTGGCCGGCTCCGTGGTCCGCGTGATCGCCGCGCTGCGCGCCATGGACCTGCGCAAGCTGCCGTCGGTCGCCGAGACCATCGACTGGGCGCGCACGCTGCTGGAGCTCGGCGCCGGCACGCTCGACGAGCAGATCGTGCGCGAGAGTCTCGGCGTGGTGCTCAAGCACCAGGACGACATCACCAAGGCCGGCGCCGGCCTCAAGCTCGACCAGGTGCTGGACGCGTCGTGAGCGCGCCCGGCGTCACCGAGCGGCTCACGGCGTTCGTGCAGGCGCTGCGGGCGCAGGGCATCCCGGCGGGCCCGGCCGAGACGGTCGACGCGGGGGCCGCGCTGGAGGTGCTCGGCTTCGACGACCGCGAGCTCGTCCGCGAGGGGCTCGCCGCCGCGCTCGTGCGCCGCGGTGGGCAGCGCGCGGTGTTCGACGCCGCGTTCGACCTGTACTTCCCGGCCGGCGTGGGCGTGCCCGAGCTGGCGCGCGACGACCGGCCGCGGGACCTCGAACAGCTGCGGGAGGCGGTGGCGGCCGCGCTCGCCGAGGGCGACCAGCAGGCGCTGGCGCAGCTGGCGGGCGTCGCCGTGGAGATGCTCGGCGGGTACGGCGCGGGTTCCGGCGCCGGTGGCGGGTTCTCGGCGCACCAGACGCTGGACCGGCTGCAGCCCCAGACGCTGATCGTGCGCGTGCTCGCCGCGATCCGGGCCGCCGGCGGCGGCTCCGACGAGGGCGGCGAGTTCACCGACCGGCTCACGCGCGACGAGGTCCGCCGCCGCGTCGAGGACTTCCGCGGGAACGTCCGCACGGAGGCCCGCCGGCGCGCCGCCGAGGTGCGGGGACGCGACCGCGTGGCCAAGCACGCGATCGCGCCGGCCGCGGACCGCGTGGACTTCCTGATCGCCAGCCGCGCGCAGCTGGCCGAGCTGCGCCGGGCCGTGCAGCCGTTGTCGCGCAAGCTCGCGACCCGGCTGGCCGCGCGCCGCAAGCGCACCACGCGCGGGCAGATCGACCTGCGGCGCACGCTGCGGCGGTCGCTGTCGACGGGTGGCGTGCCGGTGCGCCCGGCGTTCCGCCACCGGCGGCCCGGCCGGCCCGAGATCGTGCTGCTGTGCGACCTGTCGGGGTCGGTCGCCGGGTTCGCGAACTTCACGATGCTGCTGGTGCAGGCGCTGCGTGACCAGTTCAGCAAGGTGCGCGTGTTCGCGTTCGTGGACAGCACCGACGAGGTCACGCACCTGGTCACGGCGGGCGTCGCCGACCCGGAGCACCTCGGCGCGCGCATCCTCGAAGAGGCGGCCGTGGTGCGCTGGGACGGGCACAGCGACTACGGCGGCGCCCTGCGGGGGTTCACCGGCAAGTGGCTCGACGCCGTCGGCCCCCGCACCTCGGTGCTCATCCTCGGCGACGCGCGCACCAACGGCGGCGACCCCAACCTCGACGCCGTCCGCGCCATCCGCGACCGCGCGCGGCACGTCTACTGGCTCAACCCCGAGCGTCGCGCGCTGTGGTCCACCGGCGACTCGGCGGCGCTGGCGTACGCGGAGCTCGTGGAAATGCACGAGTGCCGCAACGTGCAGCAGCTGAGCACGCTGGTCACGCGCCTGCTGCCGGTGTGAGCCACGCGGCGATCTCCTGGCGCAGCGCGGTTTTCGTCTCCTCCGGCGCGAAGGAGGCCGTCACGGCGGTCTCGGCCAGTGCGGCCAGAGTGGTGTCGTCGTAGCCGAACGTGTCGCGCGCGGCGGCGAACTCGTCGGTCAGCGTGGTGTGCGTGACGGAGGGGACGTCGGTGTTCAGCGTGACGGCGAGGCCTGCGCCGACGAGCCGGGGGAGCGGGTGCTCGGCCAGGCTCGGCACCAGGCCGAGCACGACGTTCGACGTCGGGCACACCTCGAGCGCGATGCCGCGGTCGCGCACCTCGGCCACCAGGCCGGGGTCGTCGAGGACGCGGATGCCGTGGCCCAGGCGCTCGGTGTGCCCGACGTCGAGGGCTTCGCGGATGCTCTCGGGCCCCGCGTCCTCGCCTGCGTGGTGCACGAGGTGCAGCCCGGCTTCGCGTGCTTCGGCGAAGACGCCGGCGAACGGGACGAGCGAGTGGTGCTCCTCGCCCGCCATGCCGAGACCCACCACCTCGTCGTGGGCGAGGGCGAGCCCCAGGGTGCGCTCGGCGCGGTCGACGGACCGGCGGCGCGAGTGGTCGAGGATCACCCGGGTCTCGAGCCCGCCTCCGGACAGTCCTTTGAGGACGGACACGAGCGGCATCTCCAGATCCCCCAGCCGTTCCCCGTGGGAGGCGGCCGTGAACGTCACCTCGGCGTACCGCGTGCCCTGTGCGGCCTCGTCCACGCAGAACTCCCGGGCGACGCGCTCGAAGTCGTCCGGCGTGCGCAGGCAGGCGCGGACGAGGGAGTTGTAGTCGGCGAAGTCGCGGAACCCGGTGAACTTCCGCGCCTCGCCGGGCAGCGGAACGCCGTTCGCGTCGGCCAGCTCGCGCAGCGTCGCCGGCCGCACGGTGCTCTCGAGGTGGACGTGCAGGTGCGCCTTCGGCAGCGCCGCGAGATCTCGCATGGCGCCGATCATGCCTGGTCAGCCGCCGCGGGTCGCGTGGATTTCGGCGGGTCCCCGTCCGGAATGTTCGAATCGGGGGAACTCCGGGTACTCATCGCTGCGTTGAGGGGATGACGAGAAACCCGCGGGAGGACTCCATGGCAATGCTCAAACGACTCGCCGTACTGGCCGGCGCGGCCGGTGCCGTCACGTCGTACGCGAAGAAGAACCCGGAGAAGGTCAACCAGGCCGTGGGCAAGGCCGCGCAGTTCGTCGACCAGAAGACCAAGGGCAAGTACCACGCGAAGATCAACGGCGTGACCCAGAAGGTCTCCGACGCGACGAAGCCGAAGCCGGGCCACTGACGTACGCGCGGTGAGCCGGCGGGTGCCGGAACGACCGGATGCTCACCTGGTGAACGCCGGTCACCGCGACCCCGCCTTGCTCGCGTTGACCATCCGTCGCCGCTCATCGAGCTGCGCGACGACCGGCTCGCGCCCTCGGCGTCCGGCTGCCGACGTCCGGGGGTGCGTTCTCGAACCGCCGGCGGGCCACCGCCGCGGCCGGGCGCCGCTTCGGTTCGGGACCCGTCGACGTGGTCCGCGGGGAAGAGCACTTGCCGCTCGACGAGCCGCCCGCGCATGCGTGCGCGAGGGGTTGAGCGACGGTCGTGGCCGTCCTGAGCCGGTGGCGGTGCCAGGCCGCCCTTGCGGAGCCTCCGCTATTCCGCCGCCAACGCGGCCAGCACGCTCTCGCCGTACTTCGCCAGCTTGGCCTCGCCGACGCCGCTGACGGTGCCCAGGTCGGAGAGCGAGCCGGGGCGTTCGGCGGCGATCTGGCGCAGCGTCGCGTCGTGGAAGATCACGTAGGCGGGGACGCCCTGTTCCTTGGCCGTGGCGGCGCGCCAGGCGCGCAGGCGCTCGAACAGCGGCGCGGCCTCCGCGGGCATCTCCACGGCCGCGGCGGTGCTGCGGCGGGACGTGCGTGCGGCGCGGGCCGGGCGCTCCGGTTCGCGCCGCAGGGACACCGTGCGTGAGCCGTTGAGCACCGACGTGCTGCCGTCGGTCAGGACCAGGGAGCCGTAATCCCCTTCCACGGCAAGGAGGTTCTGCGCCAGCAGCTGCCGGACGACCGCGCGCCACTCCTGCTCGCGCAGTTCGGTGCCGATGCCGAAGACCTTCAGTGTGTCGTGCTGGAACTGGGTGACCTTCGGGGTCGTCTTGCCCAGCAGGATGTCGATGATCTGGCCGGCGCCGAACTTCTGGCGGCGTTCGTTGCGCAGGCGCACGACGGTGGAGAGCAGCTTCTGCGCCGGGATGGTGCCGTCGAAGCGTTCGGGCGGGGCGAGGCAGGTGTCGCAGTTGCCGCAGGGTTCGCCGGTCTGGCCGAAGTAGGCGAGGATCTGCGTGCGGCGGCATTCGACGGTCTCGCACAGCGCCAGCATCGCATTGAGGTGCGCGGCCTGCCGGCGGCGGTGGGCTTCGTCGCCCTCGCCGTTCTCGATCATCTTGCGCTGCTGCATCACGTCCTGCAGCCCGTAGGCGAGCCACGCCGTGGACGGCAGCCCGTCGCGGCCCGCGCGGCCCGTCTCCTGGTAGTAGCCCTCCACGGACTTCGGCAGGTCGAGGTGCGCGACGAACCGGACGTCCGGCTTGTCGATGCCCATGCCGAACGCGATGGTGGCCACCACCACGAGCCCGTCCTCGCGCAGGAACCGCGCCTGGTTCTCCGCGCGGGTGCGCTTGTCGAGCCCTGCGTGGTAGGGCACCGCGCGGATTCCGTTCTGCACCAGGAACTCCGCCGTCTTCTCCACCGACGCGCGCGAGAGGCAGTAGACGATTCCCGCGTCGCCCTTGTGCTCGGTGCGCAGCAGCTCCAGCAGCTGCTTCTGCGGCGAGTTCTTGCCGACGATGCGGTACTGGATGTTCGGCCGGTCGAAGCTCGCGACGAAGTGGCGCGCGCCGTCGAGGTTGAGCCGCGCGGAGATCTCCTTGTGCGTGGCCTCGGTCGCCGTGGCGGTGAGCGCGATGCGCGGCACGTCCGGCCAGCGCTCGTGCAGCGACGAGAGCATGAGGTAGTCGGGCCGGAAGTCGTGGCCCCACTGCGACACGCAGTGCGCCTCGTCGATCGCGAACAGCGCGATCTTCCCGCGGTCGAGCAACCGCACGGTCGACTCGACCGAAAGCCGTTCCGGCGCCAGGTAGAGCAGGTCGAGCTCACCGGCGACGAACGCCTCCTCCACGCGCTGGCGCTCGCCGAAATCCTGCGTGGAGTTGAGGAATCCCGCGCGCACACCGAGGTTGCGCAGTGCGTCGACCTGGTCCTGCATCAACGCGATCAGCGGCGAGATCACCACGCCGACACCGGGCCGCACGAGCGAGGGGATCTGGTAGCACAGCGATTTCCCGCCGCCGGTGGGCATCAGCACCAGCGCGTCTCCGCCGGAGATCACGGTTTCGACGATGTCCGCCTGATCACCGCGGAACGCGTCGTAACCGAACACGCGCTGCAGGGTTTCGAGGGCGGGGGAGCGCTGGGCCTGGTCGGGGTGAGCCACCCGGCCGATTCTAGGCGCCGGGACCGACACCGCGGTGCCACCCCGGGGCCTCGGCGCGTTTCCGGCACGAGTGTCCCGCTCGCACCACACCGGTCACGCTGTGTGTGATCCCCGCCCTGTCGCCGCGTCACGTCGCACGCGCGGGCGCAGAATGGCCGGGTGGACTTCGCGATCACCGACCTCGCCGCGCACTTCGCCGGCCCGTGGCGGCTCTCGCGCGACATCGTGGCCGCCGACGGCGAGCCGATGGGGGAGGTCACCGGCACCGCGACGTTCACCCGGGACAGTGCCCGTGCCGGCGTGCTCGTCTACCACGAGACGGGCGAGCTGCGGCTGGCCGGCTACACCGGCCCGGTGAGCCGCACCCTGCTCTACCACGCCGATGGCCCCCGCGCCGCCGTGCACTTCGACCACGGCGGGTTCTTCCACGACCTCGACCTGGCCACCGGCCGGTGGAGCACCGACCACCCGTGCCGCGACGACCTCTACCGCGGCGAGTACCGCGTGCTCGACGCCGACCACTGGCGCCAGGAGTGGGTGGTCGCCGGCCCGGCGAAGGACCACGTGATCACCACCCGGTTCACCCGCGCCTGACCCGCCCGTCGAAAGGGGACACCCGATGCGCATCGACCGACTGGACCACCTCGTGCTCACCGTCGCCGACGTCGAGGCCACGGTGGCCTTCTACACGCGGGTCCTCGGTATGGCGGAGGTGACGTTCAAGGGCGGGCGCACGGCGCTGGCTTTCGGCACCAGCAAGATCAACCTGCACCAGGCCGGCCACGAGTTCGAACCCAAGGCACTGCGCCCGACGCCGGGCAGCGCGGACCTGTGCCTCATCACCGAAGACGCGCTCGACGACGTGATCGAAGAACTGCGCCGGGCGGGCGTGCCGATCGAGGAAGGGCCGGTCGAGCGCACCGGAGCCACGGGCGAGATCCGCAGCGTCTACTTCCGCGACCCGGACGAGAACCTCATCGAGGTCAGCAACTATCTCGGCTGAGCAGCGGGAAGGAACGCAGCCGGGAAAGAACTCAGCGCCGCCGGTTGCGCACGATCAGCAGCAGCACCACGAGTGCGGCGACCGCGCACACCACAGCCAGCAGCGTGCCGGCCCAGCCGGGAATGGGTACGCCGGCGATGGTGTCGAAGCCGGGCACGACGCGGAGCGCGCCGGAAGCGAGCCGCACGGTGGTGGCCACGCGCTGTCCTCCCGTCCGCCGGGTTCCGCCCTGATGTCCGAACCGTACCTCATCCGGTGGCTCGCGCTCGGCCACTCGGCCGAAAACGCCGTTCATCCGGCGCAATTCGCGTTTCGCCTGGGCTGCGGCGGGCATCCGGGCGGTACGGGGGGCTCGACAAATCCGTAAGGAGTTCGTGCGATGCCCACTTGGCTCATCGTCGTGATCGTGGTGGCCGCCGTCGTGGTGATCGGCGCCGTGGCCTGGCTCGTCGTCCAGGAACGGCAACGAAAACGACTGCAGCAGCAGTTCGGTCCCGAGTACTCGCGCGCGGTCCGGGAAAACGAAAGCCCGCGTGCGGCGCAACGGGAGCTGGCCGAACGCGAACGCCGTCACCGCGACCTCGACATCCGGCCGCTCTCGGCCTCGGCGCGCGAGCGCTACGCCCAGCACTGGACGCTGATCCAGGAGAAGTTCGTGGACCAGCCCGCCGGTGCGCTTGACGAGGCCGACGACCTGCTGGTGGCCGTGATGTCCGAGCGGGGCTACCCGACCGAAGGTTACGACCAGCAGCTTTCCGACTTGTCCGTGCGCCACTCGCGCACGCTGGAGCACTACCGCTCGGCGCACGAGACGCACCGCCGCCACTCCGAGACGGCACTGTCCACAGAGGAACTGCGTTCGGCGATGGTGCACTACCGCACCGTGTTCGAGGACCTGCTGACCGACCACACCGGCGCCGGCACCGACGCGGACCCGCGTCCTGGCAGCCGTGCCGACGCGGACACCGTCGAGAGCCGGCGCGAGCACACCGCCGCGCGCACGGGCAACCACCGCGGCGCCCACGAGCGGAACGGAGACCGCTGACATGACCGACCAGGAGACCCGGGGACTGAGCACCGCCGACCTGGCGGGTGCCGCCGAGCAGCCCCGCACGGAGCAGCGCCGGGACATTCCGGAAGAACGCTCGCGTGAAGTGTCCGATGTGGACACTCGGGTGCCGGATGCCGCCGACATGGACGACCGTGCGGCGGACAGAAGCACCGCTAGCCGCGGCGCCCGCACCGACGGTGCTCCGCCGCTGTTCCAGGGCGGCGACGTCGACCGTTTCCGCAATCGCTGGCAAGACGTGCAGACCGGCTTCGTCGACGACCCGCGCCGTGCCGTGCGTGACGCCGACGAGCTCGTCGCCTCCGTGATCAGCTCGCTGGCCGAGACCTTCGCCGAGCACAAGGGCGAGCTGGAAGCGCAGTGGCGCGACGGCGAGCCCGCCACCGAGGACCTGCGGATCGCGCTGCGCCGCTACCGCGCGTTCTTCGACCAGCTGCTCGGCGCGTAGCGGGGCCGCCGGGTCAGCCCGCCGCCGCGCCCGACCGCCGGAATTCGGTGGGGGCGCGGCGGTTTGCGTGCGGCATGATCGGGGTAGCAGGCAGGAACGAACCGAGGAGGACTACGGATGAACGTGGCCGATCTGCTCGTGGACGGCTTCGGCCGGATCCAGGAGGTCGTGCACCAGTCGGTCGACGGCCTGACCGGCGACCAGCTCGTCGCGCGGCCCGGGCCGCGCGCCAACTCGATCGCCTGGCTCGTCTGGCACCTCGCGCGCGTGCAGGACGACCACGTGGCCGACGTCGCGGGCACCGAGCAGATCTGGACCGCGCAGGACTGGCACCGCCGCTTCGGCCTGCCCTTCCCGCCGGCGGACACGGGGTATGCGCACAGCAGCGACGACGTCGCCGCCGTGCAGATCGACGACCCCAAGCTGCTGACCGGCTACTTCGACGCCGTGCACGAGCAGACCGTGGCGTGGGTCGGCGGCCTCGAGGGCGAGGCGCTCGACGCCGTCGTCGACGAGCGCTGGGACCCGCCCGTGACGCTGGGGGTGCGGCTGGTCAGCGTGCTTTCGGATGACCTGCAGCACGCCGGGCAGGCCGCCTACGTGCGCGGTCTCGTGCTGGGCTGAGCGTCACGGGTAGCCGTCGCCACGGTGGTCCGGGAGCCGCCGCGGCCCTGGCCCCTCGCGGCCCAGGCGGTCGCCGGGGTTGGCCAGCCGGCACTTCGTGAGCGACATGCAGCCGCAGCCGATGCAGTCGGTGAGCTGGTCGCGCAGCTGCTCCAGCTGCCGGATGCGCTCGTCGAGGTCCTCGCGCCAGCAGTGGGAGATGCGCGCCCAGTCGGCGCGGGTGGGGGTGCGGTCGTCCGGCAGCAGCGCGAGGACCTCGCGGATCTGCGACAACGGCATGCCCACCCGCTGCGACATCCGGATGAACGTGACGCGCCGCAGCGTGTCGCGGCGATAGCGGCGCTGGTTGCCCGCGGTGCGGCGGCTGCGGATCAGCTTCTCGTCCTCGTAGAAGCGCAGGGCCGACGCGGGCACCCCGGTGCGGTGCGCCAGCTCGCCCACGGTCAGCTCGGGCAGCTCGGTCTTGGTCATGCGGGCGAGCATAGCTTGACTTCAAGTGAACTTGAAGTTCCAGACTCGGTATCCGTGCGGGACACCCGGTCCCGCAACGGGATTCGAGGAGAACATCGTGTCGGAAGTTCCGGTCCGGGTCGCCGTGATCGTCGGCAGTGTCCGGGAAGGACGGTTCGCGCCGACGGTCGCGAACTGGTTCACCCGCGAGGCCGCGGCGCACGGCGGGTTCGAGGTGGACGTGGTCGACTGCGCCGATCTGGCTCTGCCACTGGCTTTTCCCGCGTTCGGGTCCGAGCCGGAGCCGGAGGTCGGGCGCCTCGCGGCCCGGCTCGCCGCGGCCGACGCGTTCGTCGTGATCACGCCGGAGTACAACCACAGCTACCCGGCCCCGCTCAAGAACGCCGTCGATTGGTTCCGCTCGGAGTGGCAGGCCAAACCCGTCGCTTTCGTGGCGTACGGCGGGCTTTCCGGCGGCCTGCGGGCGGTGGAGCACCTGCGCCCGGTCTTCGCGGAGCTGCACGCCGTCACCATCCGCGACACCGTGAGCTTCCACGGCGCCCGCGGCCGGTTCGACGACGCCGGCAGCCCCACCGACGCCGAAGCCACCGCCGCGGCTGTGAAGAAGCTGCTCGACCAGCTGGAGTGGTGGGCGCGTTCGCTCGCCGACGCGCGGGCCCTGCGCGCCTACCCCGCCTGACCGGCGGCCGGTACCGGCTCAGAACGTGCAGAGCGCGGGACCGAGGCGGGAATCGGGCGTGACCACCGAAACACCGCGCAGGTCCGCGGGCAGCCCGGCCGCCGACATGGCCGCCACGGTGGTGCAGACCACCTGGTCCACGCCGAGGTAGAGCGGCTTGATGGAGAACGGGATGGTCACCGTCGGCGGCACGCTGGTGGTGTCGATGGTGACCTGGCCGTCGCCGGGGAACAGCAGCGAGTAGTAGCCGCTCTCCTGCTCGGCCGGGGTGGGGCCCTGGAACAGCTCGTTCACCGCCAGCTCCGGTGAGACCGGGCTGCCCCAGCTGCGCACGACGGGGGCGAGCTGGCCGTCGACCAGGAAGTACAGCGTGAGCTGGTTCGCGCGGGCGCCGGGGCCGACGGCGGTCGGGGCGGGACCGGCGGGCACGACGACGGTGGGCTGGATGCCGCACGCGCTCACCAGCAGGAGCACGGCGAGTGCGGTCACGAGCTTTTTCATCGCGTCTCTCCGGGCCGGGGGTGGCGCGGCAGCCACAGGGTGAACCGCGCGCCGGAACCGGTGTTCGCCGCCTCGACGTCGCCGCCGTGCAGCCGGGCGTTCTCCCGCGCGATGGACAGGCCGAGCCCGCTGCCCTCCGAGCGCGCCCGCGCGGAGTCGGCCTTGGTGAAGCGGTCGAACACGTGGGGCAGCACGGCGTCGGGGATGCCGGGCCCGTGGTCGGTGACCTCCAGGGTGACGGTGTGCGCGTCGGCGGCCAGGTGCACCTCGACGGGCGGTTCGCCGTGGCGCAGGGCGTTGCCGACCAGGTTCGCGACGACGATGTCGAGCCGACGCGGGTCGACGGTCGCGACGACGCCGGCGAGCAGGTCGGTGACGATCCCGTCGGCGGCGGTCCAGCCGCGTGCGGCAAGGGTGTCGGTCACGCCCTGCGCGACGTCCCACTCTTCCAGCCGAAGCTCGGCGCGCCCGGCGTCGAAGCGCGAGATCTCCACCAGGTCCTGCACGAGCCGCGTCAGCCGGCGCGTCTCCGCGGACACCAGGCGCGCGGCGACGGCGGTGTCGGCGGGCAGCTGCTCGGCGTCCTCGTCGAGCACGTCGGTCACTGCGTTCATCGCGGCCAGCGGGGTGCGCAGCTCGTGGGAGACGTCGGCGACGAAACGGCGCGCGTCGGCCTCCATGTCGCGCAGCGTGCCGACGGTGCGTTCCAGCTCCGCCGCGGTGCTGTTGAACGTGGTCACGAGCTGGGCCAGCTCGTCGGAGCCCGTGGCCTGCAGGCGGACGTCGAGCTGCCCGTGGCCGAGCTTGCGGGCCGCGGTGTTCAGCGCGCGCACCGGCCGCAGCACCTGCCGGGCGGCCAGCAGCGCCAGCGCGACGGCGATCGGCAGCGCCAGCGCGGCCGTCTGCCACGCGCGGGTGGCCAGCTGGTCGATCGCGGTCTGCTGGGCGGCCAGCGACACCATGGAGTAGACCTCGACGCCCGTGTGCGCCACCCCGTTGTCGCCCGGCTGCAGCACCGGCATCCCGACCAGCAGCAGCGGCGTGTCGCCCCTGATCACCCGTTTGAACTGGATCGTGGCGCCGCCGGCGACCTCCTGGCGCAGGTCGGCTGGCAGTGTCGAGGGATCGAGCCCCGACCGCGAGTGCAGGTCCCGGTAGATCGCGACGGTGGTGCCCTTGAGGTTGTCGGCGAGGTTGTCGAGCTGGCGCTGGTCCGGTGGCAGCGTCATCTGCGGCAGGTACGCCGTGACCTGGTCGCGCAGCTGGACCATGGCCGGGTCCTGCACGCCCTGCAGGATGGTCGTGCGCGCCGTCACGTAGCTGGCGCCGGCGGCCGCGGCCGCGCCGACCAGGGTCATCGCCGCGAAGGACAGCACCAGCCGGGGCCGCAGCCCCGAGAGCCACGGCCGCAGCCGGGGCAGCCTCACGAGCGGCCGAACCGGTAGCCGAAACCACGCACGGTCTGGACGTGGTCGGGCCGCGCCGGCACGTCCTCGATCTTGGACCGCAGCCGCTGCACGCAGGCGTCGACCAGGCGGGAGTCGCCGAGGTAGTCGTGGTCCCACACGGCGGTGAGCAGCTGCTGGCGGCTGTACACCTGGCCCGGTGTGCGGGAGATCTCGAGCAGCAGCTTGAGCTCGGTCGGCGTGAGCGCCACCTGCTCGCCGCGTTTCCTCACGAGCA
The DNA here is from genome assembly GCF_040678995.1 of Amycolatopsis sp. NPDC049253. NCBI lineage: Bacteria > Bacillati > Actinomycetota > Actinomycetes > Pseudonocardiales > Pseudonocardiaceae > Amycolatopsis > Amycolatopsis sp. NPDC049253. Next base: position 201,964 of record NZ_JBFAQX010000008.1, read on the forward strand.
TGCCGGCACGGTCGATCACCAGCTCGCCGTGGCGTTCGACCTCGCCGGCGCGCGCGTCGTGATCGCTGACGGCGCGGCGCAGGACGGCGCGGATCCGCGCGTCGAGCACCCGCGGCTCGACCGGCTTCGCCACGTAGTCGTCGGCGCCGGCTTCCAGGCCCGCGACCACGTCGAAGTCGTCGCTGCGCGCGGTCAGCATGATGATGGGCACCTCGCCCAGCGCACGCATCCGGCGGCAGGTCTCGAACCCGTCCATCCCGGGCAGCATCAGGTCGAGCACCACGATGTCGGGCTGGTGCTTGCGCACCAGGTCCAGCCCCGCCTCGCCCGAGCCCGCGGTGTGCACCCCGTGCCCCTGCCTGCGCAGCGCCAGCTGGAGTCCTTCCCGTACGGCCGCGTCGTCCTCGACCACCAACACCTCTGCCACCCCGGCCATTATTCGGAAAACCGCAGCGTGGGGCGAACCGGGGCGATCTTGTAGCAAAACCATGACACGGCACTGACCTGACCACTAAATCCCGCGCCGAGACTCGGGTCCATGGCAGTGACGTTCCCCGAGGCACCCCCGATCACCCCGTCCGGCTTCCCGCGCCAAGCGCTCGAGGTGCGGACACCGTCGCGCACCGTGCTGCTCGCCGCGAGCGCGGTGGGCTGCGCGGTCGCGTTCCTCGTGGCGTACCTGCTCTTCGTCCGCACCGCGGCGGGCCAGGAGGCGGAGAACGGCGTGGTGCACAGCGCGCAGGCGACCGGCTCGTCCACTGTGGACTGGGCCGCGCCGCTGCGCGACGTGGACCTCGTGGTGCTGCTCGGCGCGGTCGCGGTGCTCGTGCTCGCGCTGGCGTCGGTGCGGCGCCGGTTCGCCCTGGGCGTGACGGCGCTGGTGCTGCTCGCGACCCCGCTGGTCGCGGCGCAGCTGCTCAAGATCTACGTGCTCGACCGGCCCGGGAGCCACGACGGCTACGCGGTCGCGAGCCACAACAGCTTCCCGAGCGGGCACGTCAGCGCGGCGACGGCGGTGCTGTTCGCGCTGGCGGTGGTGCTACCCGCACGGATGCGCACCTGGGTGCTCGCCGTGGGTTCACTCGGCGTCGCCTGGGTCGCCGCGGCGACCGTCGCGCTCGGCTGGCACCGGCTTTCCGACACCGTGGGTGGCTGCCTCCTCGTGGCCGCCGTGGTGTGCGCCGGCGCGGCGGTCGTCTCGGCCCGGCGGCCCGACGGGCGCCGGGTCCCCGTGCTCGCCACGGTGGTGGCGCTGGCGGGCCCGACGGTGGTGGTGCTCGCCGGGTTCGCGGTACTGGCCTCGGCGACGTCGGAGGCCGCGCAGTTCCTGGCCGCGCTGGTGCTGGCGGGCGTGTCGGCCGTGGCGCTGGTGCTGCTGGTCGCCGGCCCGGTGCGGAAGGTGAATTTCGACCCGGGGCGGGCGCGGACGCGCCTGAGCCGCTGAACGGGCCAGTTCCGGGGGATTGGCCTGCGACGGCCGCGGCCGCACGCGGCTAGGGTCGCCGCAGGAGGTGGCTGTGTACTCGAAGCTGGCCGAAGACCTCGACGGCCTGCCCGCGCTGCTCGACGCCGCGCGTGAGCAGGCCGGCGAGCTGCTCGCGGGGGTGGCGGACCGTCCGGTGGCGGTGCCGCCGGGGACGCCCGAACCTGCGGAGCTGCCGGAGGACGGCGTGGGCGCGCGAGCCGCGCTCGCGGAGTTCGCGCGCCGCTGGGCGCCGGGGTTCGCCGCGAGCGCCGGGCCGCGGTACCTGGGGTTCGTCACGGGCGGCGCGACCCCCGCGGCGGTGGCCGGCGACTGGCTCACGGCCGCGGCGGACCAGAACCCCGTGTCGTCGCTGGACTCCTCGGCTTCGGACCTCGAACGCGAGACAGTGGGCTGGCTCGCGGAGCTGTTCGGGCTGGGGCCGGAGTTCAGCGGCGCCTTCGTGTCCGGCGCGACGATGTCCAATGTGGTCGGTCTGGCGATCGGGCGCGAGTGGCTGGGGGAGCGGCTCGGCGTCACGGTCGCCGACGCCGGGGTCGCGGCGCTCGGCCCGGTCGAGGTGCTGAGCGGATCACCGCACTCCAGCGCGCTCAAGGCGATGTCGGTGCTGGGCCTGGGCCGCTCGGCCCTGCGGCCGGTGACCGTGCGGCCCGGGCGTGAGGCCGTGGACGTCGAGGCGCTGGAGCGGGAGCTCGCCGAGCTGGGCGGGCGGCCCGCGATCGTGATCGCCAACGCGGGCACGGTCAACACCGTCGACTTCGACGACCTGCGGGCGATCGCGGCGCTCAAGCAGAAGTACCCGTTCTGGCTGCACGTCGACGCGGCGTTCGGCGGGTTCGCCGCGCTCTCGCCCGAATACGCGCGGCTCGTGGACGGGCTCGAGCTGGCCGACTCGGTGTGCGTCGACCTGCACAAGTGGCTCAACGTGCCCTACGACTCGGCGATCCAGTTCAGCCGCCGGCTCGACCTGCAGGTGCGCGTGTTCCAGAACTCCGCGGCCTACCTCGGCCACCCGGGCGTCAACCCGGACTTCGTGCACCGCACGCCCGAATCGTCGCGGCGGCTGCGCGCGCTGGCCGCGTGGTGCACGCTCGCCGCCTACGGGCGAGCGGGGCACCGGGAGATCGTGGAACGCTGCGTCGCCCACGCCCGGGACCTCGGCGACCGCCTGGCCGGCACGCCGCGGTGGCGGCTGCTCGCGCCGGTGCGGCTCAACGTCGTGTGCTTCACGCTGGCCGAGGACCCGACGCAGGAGCGCATCGACTCCGTGGTGCGCGCCGTCGCGGCCGGAGGCGAGACGTTCGTGACGCCGACGGTCTACGCGGGCGTGCCGGCGCTGCGGGCCGCGTTCAGCAACTGGCGGACCGGGCGTGCGGACGTGGACCGGATCTTCGCCGCGCTCGTCACGGGTTCCGGCGCGGCTTGATCCGGACGTTCGGCAGGACGGGGGCCGGCAGCCGCGCGGGGTCGCCCGGTACCTCGGGGATCGCCCCGAACTGCGGGGATTCCGCCTGCCACGCCTCGCGGTACTCCACGATCTCCTCGTGCGTGCGGGCCAGGAAGTTCCACCACATCACGATCTCCTCGCCGAACGGCGGCCCGCCGAGCAGCAGCACGCGAGCACGGCCGTCGCCGGTGTTCGTCAGTTCGAGCGTGGCGCGGCCCGTGCCGAGGTACCCGAGGTCGGTGCTGTGCAGCGCCGAGCCGGCGAAGGTGACCTCTCCGGTGTCGACGAGCACGCCGTGTTCGTACTCGGGGTCGACGTCGAGCGTGACGCGGGCGCCGGGCGCCAGCACCAGCTCGGCGCCGAGCAGCGGCGTGAACGTCTTGACCGGCGCGGTCTCACCGGCGAGCGTGCCGAGGAAAACGCGCGCGGTGGCGCCCCCGAGGTCAGTGGCGGGCGGGGCGTAGTGCTGGAAGTCGCGTGCGGCGTGGCGGTGGGCGTCGGGCAGCGCGACCCACAGCTGCACGCCGTGCAGCGTGGTGGTCTCCGGCGTCGAGACCTCGGAGTGGCAGATGCCGTGGCCGCCGGTCATGAGGTTCAGCTCGCCGGGGCGGATCATCGCGTGGGAGCCGAGGCTGTCGCGGTGCTCGATCTCGCCCGCGAACAGCCAGCTCACCGTCTGCAGGCCGGTGTGCGGGTGCGAGCCGACCGACATGCCGCCGGTCGTCCTCGGGTCGTCGGGCCCGTAGTGGTCGGCGAAGCACCAGGCGCCCACGAGCGAACGCTTGCGCTGCGGCAGCGTGCGGCGCACCTTCATCGCGCGCGGCCCGCCCAGGGGCACGTCCCGCGCGCCGAGCACCTCGACCCCGCCGAGCACCTCGACCCCGCCGTGGCCGGCCGCGTCGTCCCCGCAGTCCAGGACGGGTGGCTCGGTCTCGACGTTGCTCATCGTGGTGCCTCCACTCGCGCGGCCGGTTCACCGAAACCTTAGCGGGAAGGCTTGTGCCGCGTCGTTTTCGAGGCGCGGCGGCACGGCAGGGTGGCTCAGTCGGGCGAGTTCGGGGTGGCCTCGTGACCCGGCAGCCCGGGCGTGCGGTTCTCGCGCTTCACGCGGGCCTCGGCGAGGTGGCGGACGCCGCGGGTGAGCTCGCGGACGCGGGTCTCGTGGTCGTGGAACGCGCGGTAGTAGGTGGTGTCGTACTCCTCGACGATCTGGAACGTCCAGCGCCCGTGCAGCACGTTGCGGCCCAAAAGGTGCTCGGTGAGCCGGTCGGCGTGCTCGGCGTGGCCCGCGTCGCGCAGCATGGCGATGCCGTCGGCGAGCTTGCGGTCCGCGGAGCCGGTGAGCTGGTGGAACTCGTAGAGGTGGCCGCGGGCGATCTCGACGGTCTCCAGCGCCTCGGTGATCTTGCCGACGGCGTCCAGCGTCGCGCGGTCGGGTTCGAGGTGCTCGGCCGCGGTGTCGTCGAGCCGGAGGTCGGGGTGCGGGTCTGAGTCCATACCTCGCGAAGTACCCCGTGAACGCCGTTCCCTCACGGGCGCGGCCCGCTAGAGTCGCCGCGTATGGGGACCTCACACGATCTGACCCTCGCGGGCGGCCGCGTGCTGCGCGCGCACGACAGCGGCCGCGGCGACACCCTCACCGTGGTCTGGCTCCACGGCACGCCGCAGACCGGAGCGCTGCTCGCACCCGTTCTGCAGGCCGCGGACGCCCGCGGGATCCGGGTCGTCTCCTACGGCCGCCCGGGCTACGGCGGGTCGACCACGGTGCCGGGCCGCACCATCGGGTCCGCGGCCGAGGACGTGCGCCTGGTCGCCGACGCGCTGGGTCTCGGCCGATTCGCGGTGGTCGGCGCTTCGGGCGGCGGGTCGCACGCGCTGGCGGCTGCCGCACAGCTGCCGGACCGCGTCACGGCGGCCGTCGCCCTGGCCGGCGTCGCGCCGTACACCGACGAGTTCGACTGGTTCGCCGGCATGGCCGACCCGACTTCGCTGCGCGCGGCCCGCGAAGGCCGCGAAGCGCGGATGGCCCACGCGCTCACGCACGAGTTCGACCCGGCGAGCTTCGTCGCGACCGACTGGGCCGCGCTGGACGGCACGTGGGGACCGCTCGGCGCCGACGCCGGGGAAGCCGGGGGCGCAGGCCACGACGGAGAGGTCGACGACGACGTCGCCTACGCCTCGCCGTGGGGCTTCGAGCTCGCCGACGTGCGCACGCCGGTCCTGCTGGCCCAGGGCGGCGCCGACCGCGTGGTCCCCGCGTCGCACGCGCAGCACCTGCTGGCCCACCTGCCCGACGCCGAGCTGTGGCTGCGGCCCCGCGACGGGCACATCTCGGTGCTCAACGCTCTGCCCATCGCGCTGGACTGGCTGCTCGCGCAACCCCGGTGACGCCGGCGTCCTCGCGGGCCGGTCAGGACGCCTCTTCCAGCGCCCGTTCCAGATCCGCGCGCTTCATCTTCGAGCGGCCCTTGATCTCGCGTTCCTTGGCCAGCTCGTCGAGCTGGGCCTTGGTGAGGTCCGCGAGCTGCGGCCCCTTCTCCTTCTTGCCGCGCCGCTTCCCGTTCTTCACGCTGCGCTGCAGGGCCTCGAACAGGTCGACCACCTTCGTCGGCTCCGCGGCCTCGGCGGCCGGCGTGACCGTGTCGCCCTTGCGCTTGGCCTCGATCAGCTCGTGGACGCGGTCGGTGAACGTGTCGCGGTAGTCCTCGGGCCGCCAGTCCTCCGTGAGGGCCTCGATGAGATCCACGGCCATGTCGAACTCCTTGCCGCGCGCCGGCGCCTTCTCCGGCAGGTCCGGCAGCGACTTCTCCCGGTCCCGCAGGTCCTCCGCGAAGTGCAGCGTGTCGAGCAGCATCAACCCGTCGCCGGCCCGCACGAGCGCCAGGTACTCGCGCCCGCGCAGCACGAACTTGGCCACGCCCGCCTTGTCCGTCTTCGCCATCGCCGCCAGCAGCAGCGAGTACGGCTTGTCGTAGTCGGAGCCCGCGGGCGCGAGCCAGTAGGTGCGGTCGAAGAACATCGGGTCGATGTCGGCGAGGTCGGCGAACGCCTCGACGTCGAGCGACTTGCTGCGCCCGGGGGCGATCTCGTCGAGCTCCCCGGGCTCGACCAGCACGTAGTCGCCGTCGTCGAGCTCGTAGCCCTTCACGATCTCGGACAGCTCCACCTCGTCGCCGGTGCGCTCGTTCACCCGCCGGTAGCGGATGCGGTCGCTCGTGCCGCGCTCGAACTGGCGGAAGTGCACGGTGTGGTCCTCGATCGCGCTGTAGAGCCGCACCGGCACCGTCACCAGGCCGAGGGTCAGCGAGCCGCTCCAGACGGGCCGTTTCGGTGCCATGACGCACTCCTTTCCCGACCGGGGAGTACCCGCTTTCCCCCGCGCCGACGCATCGCCCCGCGTCAGGCCAGTCGGTCCAGCAGCTCGTCGTGCCCGCCCGCGCGGCGCAGCTTGCGCGGGTCGGGGCGGCCGAGGGAGTGGTCGGCCGCGCGCAGCGCCCCCAGGAAGCGCTCGACGGCGGCGGGTTCGGCGAGCACGTCGTCACCGTCGAGGTAGGCCAGCACGATCAGGTCCTCCCCGCACGAGGCCTCGATCGCCGCCGACCAGCCGTGCACCTCGTCCCACAGCAGCGCCAGGTCCCGGTCGGGGAAGCGGTCGAGCCGCCGGTCGAGGGCGATGTAGGCCGAGACGGGCTGGTCGAGATCGATCGTGCAGGACTCCAGTCCCACCCCGACCGCGGCCGCCACCCGGGAGAGGTAGCCGCGCAACGCGCGGTCGAAACGGTGGTCCACGCCGAGGTCCGCATCCACGAAGCTGCTCACGACGGACACCCTCTCTGTCGCCGGGGAAGGGGATCGCCCTGTGGGGCGAGCATCGGCTACCCCGTTCCGGGTCGCGTCACACCCCATTTTCGGGTGAATTTCGTGCCACACGGGCGATCCGGCGCAAAGTGGCTCCGATCGGACGCACACCGGTCCCGGCGAACGGAACCCCTCGTGAGCGGGCGGCTACCGTCCGCCCAGCCGCCGCACCGCCGCGACGATCTCGCGGTTCGGCACACCCTTCGTGAGGTACTCGACGGCGCCCGCGCTCTCCAGGGAGGCCATGGACGCGTGGTCGGAGTAGGCGGAGAACGCGAGCACCGCCGTACCCGGGCAGCGGGCCGCGATCTCGCGCGCGGCGCGGGCCCCGCCTCCGCCGGGCATGCGCACGTCGAGCACCGCGACGGCGGGCCGGTGGCGCTCCGCGAGCGTGATCGCGTCGTCGGCGTCGCGCCCGACGCCGACGACCTCGATGTCGGGCTGCTCGTCGAGCACCTCGCGCAGGGCGTCGCGGATCATGTCGTCGTCGTCGCTGATCACGACGCGCAGGGGGCCGGTCACCGCTGCTCGTCCGGGGCGCTCGGCAGCCAGAACTCCACACTCGTCCCTTCTCCGGGTTTGCTGGACATCGACCACCAGCCGTGGGCCGACTCGGCGCGCTCGCGCATCTCGATCAGCCCGAAGTGGTCGCGGCCGGGATCGGTGCCGGTCACGGCGGTGCCGACCCCGTCGTCGGTCACGCGGAACAGCGTGCCACTGTCCACTGTGGACAACGAGACCTCCACCCGTGACGCGCGGGCGTGCTTGTGCACGTTGGTGAGCGCCTCCTGGCAGATCCGGTACCCCGTCACGGCGGCTTCCGTGGTGGGCTCGGCGGTGAGGTCGTGGCGCAGGGTGTACTCCAGCCCCCAGTCGGGCAGGACCTCTTCGAGGTGACCGGTGAGCGCGACCACGAGCCCGTCGTGGTCCAGGTCCGGCGGCCGCAGCCGGGAGACGAGCGTGCGCAGCCGGCCCACCGCGGCGCGCACCGACTCGTCGAGCGCGAGCACCCCCGCGCGGTGCTCTTCGGGCAGCCGGTCGGCCAGCAGCTGCAACCGCATGCCGACGGCGACCATCGACTGGATCGAGTCGTCGTGCACGTCCCACGCGATGCGCCGGCGCTCCACCTCCTGGGCGTCCACGAGGTGCCCGACCAGCCGGCGCCGTTGCACCAGGGTCTGCTCGGCGGTGCGGCGTTCGGTCATGTCCCGGGTGACTTTGCCGAAGCCGCGGTGGTTGCCGGCTTCGTCGAACAGCGCGGTGATGACGACGTTGGCCCAGAACCGGGTGCCGTCCTTGCGCAGCCGCCAGCCTTCGTCTTCGAGCCGGCCTTCGGCGAGCGCGGTTTCGAGCTCGCGTTCGGGTTTGCTGGCGGCGATGTCCTCGGCGGGGTAGAACGCGGAGAAGTGCTGCCCGATGATCTCGTCGGCGCGATAGCCCTTGATGCGCTGGGCACCGGCGTTCCAGCTGACGATACGGCCGCCGGTGTCGAGCATGAAGATGCCGTAGTCGACCACGTCCTGCACCAGCAGGCGGAAGCGCTCCTCGCTCTCGCGCAGGGCCTGTTCGGCGGTGCGGCGTTCGGTCGTGTCGCGGGTGACTTTGCCGAAGCCGCGGTGGTTGCCGGCTTCGTCGAACAGCGCGGTGATGACGACGTTGGCCCAGAACCGGGTGCCGTCCTTGCGCAGCCGCCAGCCTTCGTCTTCGAGCCGGCCTTCGGCGAGCGCGGTTTCGAGCTCGCGTTCGGGTTTGCTGGCGGCGATGTCCTCGGCGGGGTAGAACGCGGAGAAGTGCTGCCCGATGATCTCCTCGGCGCGGTAGCCCTTGATGCGCTGGGCGCCGGCGTTCCAGCTGACGACCCGGCCGGCCGGGTCGAGCATGAAGATCGCGTAGTCGAGGACTCCCCGCACCAGCAGGCCGAGGTCGTCCACCGCGGGGTCGTCCATGCCCCAACTCTGCCCCATCCGGCTCACGCGGGCAGCTTCCGGCTCACTCGCGCGGAGCCCGGCCCAGCTCACACCACACGACCTTCCCCGACGCGCCGGGCGTGACGCCCCACGCGAGCGAGAGCTCCTGCACCAGCCGAAGGCCCCAGCCGCCGTCCGGACCGGAGTCGCGGGTCGCGGGCGGCGTGGCGCTCTCGTCGGCCACTTCGAGCCGGACCGCCGCGTCGCCGTACTTGAGCCGCAGCACGGGTTTCCCCTCACCGTGCTGCACGGCGTTGGTGGCCAGCTCGGTCACGATCAGCAGCGCGTCGTCGGTCACGGCGCCGAAGCCCCAGCCGGTCAGCGTCGCCCGCGTGAAGTCGCGCGCCTGCGCGAGACCGGCCACCGATTCGGGCAGCACGCACTCGGCGTCGACGGGCGCAGGGACCTCCACATCCCCACTCTGCTCGAACCGCCCGCCGTGCGGCAGACGCAGATCACCACCGCGTCACTGACGCAGGTGCATCAATCGAGCAGGCCCTCGCGCCGCGCGAAGGCGACCGCTTCGAGTTTCGAGCGCGCGCCGAGCTTCTCCAGCACGCGCTGCACGTGGTTGCGCGTGGTGTTGCGGGTGACGCCGAGGCGGTCGCCGATCTCCTCGGTGCTCGCGCCCTCCGCGAGCAGCTGCAGCGTCTCGCGTTCCCGCGCGGTGAGCGCCGAGCCGTTGCCGCCGGCGCGCCCGGTGAGCCGGTCGAGCACACCGGGCAGCAGGGCCGCGTCGAACACGACCTCGCCCGCGGCCACGCGCTGCACGGCCGACTCCAGCTGGTTGAGCGGCGCGGACTTGAGCAGCAGCCCCCGGCCGCCGGCCTCGGCCACGCGCGCGGCGACGGCCGGGGTGGCGTCACCGGTGAGGACGAGGACACGCGAGCCCAGCGCGGCGAAGTCGCCGATCGCGGCCACGGCGTCACCGTCGGGCAGGCGCCGGTCGAGCACCACGACGTCGGGCCGCAGCCGGGCCGTGTCGGCTGTCGCGGCCTCGCGCGAGCCGGCGCGCCCGACCACGGAAATCGCGGGAGAGCGCTGCAGGGCGAGTTCGAGCGCCTCGGCCACCATGTCGTGGTCTTCCACGAGCAGCACCCGCACCGGGCCGGCGAACCGAGGCTCGACAGGCATGTCGCTGCCTTTCCAACTGGGACTGGGCGGGTTTCGGAGCTGACCACTCATCGTAACGGGGTGCAGGCCTGGCCACCGTCCGGGCGGGTCAGGCCGTCGCCGGTCTCGCCGCGCCGGCCGGCACGGCGAAGTGGTCGACGACGTCGAGAGCGCTTTCCCGGTTCGCGAAGAGCCGGCGCTGGCGGTCGGCCCCACCGCCTTCGCGAGCGAGCCGAGCGAGGCCTTCGCGGACGAACTCGGTGTCCCCGGCAGCACGGAGGGCGGGGGCGCAGAGCTCCGCCAGCCGCCTGAGCACCTCGGTGGCGGGCAGCAGGTCGCCGGTGGCCGGGTCGGAGCAATGGCCGGTGACGCCCTCGCGGGCGGCGCGCCAGAGCTGGCCGCGCAGCACCTCGTTGGACAGGTGCGGGGGGTCGCCGGCGTCGAGCACCGTGGCCACGAGCGCGCGGCACAGCACGGCGAGCAGCGTGGCCTCTTCGGCGGTCGCGGCGACGTCGGCGACGCGGAATTCGATCGTCGGCTGCCTCTCCGACAGGCGCACGTCCCAGTAGACCATCCCGCGGTCGAGGATCGCGCCCGCGCGCAGCCACGCGTCCACGACGCCCTCGTAGTCCGCGTGCGAGGCGAACCGCGGCGGCGGCCCGGCCGAGGGCCAGCGTGCCCACTCCTGGTGGCGCCAGCTGCAGTACTCGGTGTCGAGGCCGTCGGCGATCGCGGAGTTGGCCGTGACGGTGAGCAGCGCGGGCAGCCACGGCCGCACGTGCCCGAGCACCCGCGTGCCGGTCTCCGGGTCGGGCACGGCGACGTGGATGTGGCAGCCGCAGGTCATCGTGGTGCGCGCGGTGGCGCCGAAGTGCGCGGCCATCCGCCGGTAGCGCGGTGTCGAGGTGATGGCCGGGAGCTCGCCGGGGGAGACGGGCGAGCTGGCGCAGGGGAGGATTCGCAGCGCGCGCCGGTCGGCCGCGAGGGCGAGCGAGGTCCGCATCGCCTGCAGCTGCTCGACGGCTTCGCCGTGGGTCACGCAGATGCCGGTCGCGGTCTCGGCCTGCGCCTTGGTGAGCTCCTGCTGGAGATCTCCCGCGCCGCTGTCGTCGGCCGATTCCAGCACGGCTTCGGCCGCGTGCGCCGGGCGTCCCCGGTCGTCGACGACGAGGAACTCTTCTTCGATCCCGAAGGTGAGCACATCGGCCATGGTGGTCCTTTCCGGGGTCAGCCCGTGCGCTCGGCGCGGGCCTGGTCGGCGAAGCAGCCCCACGCCTGGCTCACCAGAGCCGGGTGCGCCAGCAGGTCCACCGTGGTCCTGCCGAGCGCCGCGGCCGCCGCGAGGACCACCGAACGGGCTCGGGGGGACGCGGCCGCCGCGGCGAACTCCGGCGTGCGCTCGGCGTGGCCGGGATCGAGGATCGCGACGAAGGGATGGATCGTGGGCACCCTCAGGCTGACGTCACCGACGTCGGAGGAGCCGGGGAACACGCCCGGGTCCGGCGGCGTCGCGTGGATGCCGCGCGCGGCGAGGTGACGGGCGAAGTGGCCCGACAGCACGGGGTTGTCGCGGAAGTGCGCGCAGCCGGAGCCGAGCCGGTCGGCCTCGGCTTTCGCACCCGTGGCCAGGGCTGAGCCCTCGACGCACGCCGTCACGTCGGACACCAGTGTGTCGAGCGCCGCGGTGGTCGGTGCGGACAGCCCGAACCACGCCTCGGCCAGGTCGGGCACGACGGCGGTGGACTCGCCGCCGCGCGTGATGATGCCCTGCACGTGGAAGCCGGCGGGCAGGCGCGACTGCAGCGCCGCGGCCGCGGTGAAGGTCTGCACGAGCGTGGCCACCGCGTCGATGCCGCGGCGCGGCTCGGCGGTCGGGTGCGCGGCGCGGCCGTGCACGGTCACGCGCACGTCGGTGCGGGCGGTCAGCGGTGCCCACGTCCAGGAGTGCGTGCCCGGGTGAAAAACCAGTGCCGCGTCGACGTCGTCGAACACCCCGGCGGCGGCGAGGGCGGCCTTGCCCGTGGCCGGTTCCGCGGCGGGGCAGCCGACGACCAGGATCGAGCCGCGGTCGTCGCCGGTGACGGCCCGCGCGGCGAGCGCGGCCCCGAGGCCGGCGGCCGCGACGAGGTTGCGCCCGCTCGCGTGCCCGAGGCCGGGCACTGCGTCGTACTCCAGCAGCAGCGCCACGCACGGCCGGGTTTCGCCCTGGCGCGCGGTGAACGCCGTGGGCAGGCCGGCCACGCCGTGTTCGACGGTGAAACCCGCCTCGGCCAGCTCACCGGTCAGCGCGCGGACGGCCTCGTGCTCGGCGTTCGCCGGCTCGGGGCCCGCGTGCAGCGCGCGGGCGATCGACCACAGCCGCTCGTCCAGCCGCTCGATCTCCTCGTCGACCCGCTCGTGCCGGGTTTCGTCCGCCTCCATGCGCCACACATACCCACCCTCCTCCGATTCGATTCCGGCGGGGTCCGCGAGTGGGTAATTCGGCCGTGTGCCGAGCGCGGTCGGTGGGGAATTCTCGACGGAAAGCAGCCGAGTCGGACGGAGCAGGCATGACAGCGGGAAGCTACCGGGTACTGCCGGCCGAGGTGTCGTCGATCGTGAAGAACGTGGAGAGCCTGGGCTCCTCGGCGTTGTCCTCGACGCGCGACCTCGAGTCGCTCGTGATCGACGCGCTCTCGTTCGCCGGGATCGGCGGCGGGGTGGCCGCGGCGAACTCGACGCTGCAGTCGCAGCTGGTCTCTTCGCTCGGCAAGTTCGTGAGCCTCATCGGCGAGGTCAGCGGCAAGGTCCAGTCGGCGGTGCAGGGGTACACCGACGCGGACACGGCCGTGGCCCAGGGACTCGGTGGCGGCACTCAGGCTGCCGCCGGTGGTGGCGCCGCCGCGCCGGCCGCAGCTCCGGCGCAGCTGGACGACCGCGTCGTCGACTCGATCATGCGCTCGGAAGGCGCGACCGGCGAGCAGGGCGGCGTGCCCGAGGTCTACGGCTTCCGCCAGAACATGCACAACGGCTACGACGAGATCATGGCCGCGCGCACCCAGTACGGCATCGGCAGCCCTGAGGAGCACGCCGTCGTCGCTCGCCTCATGTCCGACAACGCCCGCACGGCCGGCGCCCTCAACTTCACCGACCCCGGCACCCAGGCCGCGGTCATGTCCGGCGCCCACATGCGCGGCGCCGGCGGCGTGCGCGCGATCCTCAACCACATGGGCGGCGCCGACATCGTCCGCAGCGCGGGCACCCTCGACCCGGCCGCCGTGCAGCACATCCAGGGCCTCACCCCCGAACAGTTCCAGCAGGACTTCCACGACGCCCGCATCGAGTATGACCGCCAGATCTACGGTGCCACGACCACCACGCAGGGCGGGCACACGCAGAACTGGTGGGACCGCTACGGCAACGGCCTCACGCAGCGCTATGACCGTGAACAGCAGGAGTTCCTGGGCTTGTAATTCGGCCTCGGCTCGGCCGAGGCGTGCGAGATCGCTTTACGCCGGCTTCTTCCCCCCGATGCCCAGGGGCAGCGCAAATCGCTCAGGCCAGAAGCCGGCGCGATCTCGAGCGGGGGGTTGCGACGGGTGCGGGCGGCTCTTGAGGGCGGAGGCTTACTCCGCGGGTGGTTCGCGCAGGAGAGCCGCGATGCGCCGCAGCGGCCGGCGCGCGATCGCGCCGAGGCGGGTGCCGTCGGTGTCGGCGTTGTGGAGGATGGCGGCTTCGGCGGTGGCCAGGGCGGACGGGGCGGGCGTGCCGGTGAGGACGGCGGTCACGGCGTCGGAGAGGGGGCCCGCGACTTCGGACGTGTCGGTCGGTTCGCCGCGGGCGGTGAGCTCGGTGGTGTCCTCGAAGTGGATGCGCACGAGGGTGCCGATGTCGGCGGCGGTGCGGGCGAGGGGCACGAGGGCGGCGAGACGGTCGGTCTCGGTGCGGCGCCACCACGGGTGGGAGCGCACGGCTTTCCGCGCCAGGGCGAGCTTTCCGGGCAACGCCCGGGCGTGGGTCTCGACCGCGCGCACCGACTCCTCGCCGGCGGGCGCCCGGAGGTTCTGCGCCAGTTCCGCGGCCGTCTCGTGGAGTTCTTTCACGAACGTGCGGGCCGGGTTCGCCGGCAGCAGCAGCGGCGCGAGCACCACCGTCACCCCGGCGCCGACGGCCGTCTCCCACAGGCGCGACACCGCGTAGGAGTCCGGGTCGGTGCTGGCGAACACCAGCAGCGCCGACACGGCGACCTGGATGTTGAGCGTGCCGCCGATGCGCAGGACGATGCCCACGGCGAGCGCCAAGGCCAGCACGAGCGCGAGCGCCCCGGCGGACGGTTGCACCACGCGCAGCACCAGGATCCCGATCGACAGCCCGCACACCACGCCGGCCAGGCGCGCCAGCGACACGTTGAACGTCGAGTACGGCGCGTCCCGCATGGACACCAGCGGCACGATCACCGCGTACACCGGCGGCTGCCGCGCGCCCAGCCACACGCAGATCTGCCATGCCACGGCCGCCGTCACCACGATCCGCAGCGCGAACGGACCGTCCGTGCGCAGCAACTCGCCCAGGCGGCTGTGTTGTCTGCCTCGGCTCCGCCGAGGCGTGCGAGATCGCCTCAAGCCGGCTTCTTCCCTCCCGATTTTCGCCCAGCCCAGGGGCTGCGCGAAAATCGCTCAGTCCAGAAGCCGGCGCGATCTCGCCCGGGGCTCACCGGATTCCCAGGTGCAGCCCCGCGGGTGTGGGTCGTCGTCATCGGCTCATCCTCGGGCCAAGCCTCGGATCCGTCTAGCGGTCGGCCACGAACGGCAGCGACCGGTACCAGATCTGGCCGATCACCGAACCGAGATCCTGGATGCGCTCGGGCCGCGGGGTCACCGGCAGGAGTCCGATGTGGACGTAGGCCATCTGCTCGATGAGCGATCCGAGGGCTTCGGCGTGGAGCTCGTAGTGGGTCTCCTCGATCACGCCGCTCTCGTGGAGGCGCCGCAGCCAGCGTTCGGTGCGGTGCACGAAGCCGGAGCGCACCTGGAGCCACAGCTTCAGGAATCCCTCGTTCTCGCTCGCCGCCGCGGCTTCGCGCATCACGCGCAGGAGGTGGCGGTTGCGCGCGTAGGAGTGCAGGTAGGCGATGGTCTGCTCCACGAGGTGGTGCTGCTCGTCGCCGGAGCGTGGCGCGGTGGCCGACGCCGCTGCCAGCTCCTCCAGGGCCGGCTGCAGTGCCGCGAGGAAGATGTCGTCGAGGCTGGTGAAGTGGCGGTAGAAGTTGCCTTGCGCGGTGTCGGCCCGGTTGGTGATGTCCGAGACGCGCGTGCGGGTGTAGCCGTACTCGGAGAAACACGCCGTGGCGGCCTGCACGAGCTTGTCGCGGGTCTGCGCGCCGCGCTTGTTGGGGCGCTTGTCCACGGCGTCGGGCTGGAGCGCGGCGATCAGCTCGCGGACGCGCACGCGCGCGGCCTCCGCCCGGTCCTCGCCGGTCGTCTCCTGCGTGCTACTGCTCATCTTCTGCTCACCCAACCGGTCATTCGCGTCCGCCGACCTTACTGTGCCGATCGTTACCAATCCGACCACAGTCACGGCCGAATGGCTTCGCGGCAACGGTGACGTGCCGCGCGGGGGTCCGGCCTACTTTTTGGCCGGATTCGTACTGTGCACCAGCGCGAGCAGCTCGGGCAGCGCGCCGTCGCCGCCGGTCCGCGCGGCCGCCCACTCGGTGAGCGTCGCCGCGGGACCGCCGGAGGTCGTGCCCGCTCCGCTCGCGCGGTCGCCGTCGAGCACCGCGCCGGTCGTGCCGTCGACGGTCACGAGCCGGCCGCGCAGCGCCTCCACCGTGCCGTCGCCGCAGCCGACCACGCACGGGATGCCCGCCTCGCGGCACACGAGCGCCGCGTGGGAGGTCGACCCGCCGTGCTCGGTGACCACGGCGGCCGCGGCGAACATCGCCGGCACGTCCTCGGGGGACGTGAACGGCCGCACGAGCACCACCGCCGTGCCGTCGTCGGCGGCGTCCAGCGCTTCGTCGGGGTCGGTCACGACCTTGCCCACGCCCAGGCCGGGTCCCGCGCCGGTGCCGCGGGCCAGCTCGACGCCCTCGGCCACGCCGGCCGTCTCCAGCAGCTGCGTGGCCTGGGCCGGGGTCACGCGGGTGAGCGCGGTGTCGGTGTCGATCAGGCCTTCGCCGACGAGGTCCACGGCGATGCGCGCCGCCGCGCCCGGCGTGCGCTTGCCGGCCCGGGCCTGCAGCACGTAGAGCGCGCCGGACTCGATCGTGAACTCGACGTCGACCATGTCTCGGTACTCGCGCTCCAGCACCCCGGCCAGGCGGAGCAGCTCACGGTGGTTGCCCGGCTGCGTGCGCGCCAGCTCGTCGAGCCGTGCCGGGGTGCGCTCGCCGGACACGACGTCCTCGCCCTGCGCCCGGGCCAGCCACTCGCCGTAGACGCCGGGCTCGCCGGTGCCGGGGTCGCGGCTGAACAGCACCCCGGTGCCGGACTCGGCGTCGCGGTTGCCGAACGCCATGGCCTGCACGGTCACGGCTGTGCCCCCGAGATCGGTGATGCCGTGGTGCTCGCGGTAGCTCACCGCGCGCGGCGAGAACCACGAGCGGAACACGGCGCCGATCGCGGCGCGAAGCTGCTCGCGCGGGTCGGCGGGCGGCGGGCCGCCCACGATGCCGGAGTACGAGCGCTCGAACCGCTCCCACGTGTCGGCCGCCCACGCGGGGTCGCCCGACTGCTCGGCCAGCGCGTCGCGCAGCTCCCGCGTGAGACCGAGGTTGAGGACGGTGTCCATCATCCCGGGCATGCTGCGGGCGGCGCCGGAGCGCACGGAGACCAGCAGGGGCCAGCCCGGTCCGCCGAAGTGGCGGCCGGTCCGGTCCTCCAGGTGCGCCAGGTGCTCGAGGACCCGCGCCCAGACGTCGTCGGGCAGCGTGCCGCCCGCGTGGTAGGCGGTGCAGACGTCCACGGTGATCGCGAACGCCGGCGGCACCGGCAGGCCGAGCGAACGCATCCGGTTGAGGCTGTGGGCCTTGCCGCCCACGAGGTCGCGGCCCAGCGGGCGCGTGCCGTCGAGGGGGAGCACGGTCTCGGTCGACTCGGGAGGTGCCGTGGTGGTCACCGGGTGGTCCTTTCGGTGCTGGGCTCGGCGGTGCTGGGCTCGGGCACCGCGGCCAGGTGCGTACGTGCGGCCGCCAGGCCGCCTTCGACGGGCAGGTCGATGCCGTTGACCCAGGAGGCCGCCGGGCTGAGCAGGAACGCCGCGGCGGCGGCGACCTCACCGGGTTGCGCATGCCGTCCGACCACCGCGCCGGCGCGGTCGATCGACTCGGCGCCCATCGACGCGCGGAAGTCGGCCAGGATCGGCGTGTGCACCGGGCCGGGGCTCACGCTCACCGCGCGGGCACGCGGCAGCAGCCGGGCGGCCAGCCGTGCGCTCCACGCGACGAGCGCGGCTTTCGACGTGTCGTAGGCGGCAGCGCCCGACAGCGGGAACTCCGCGAGCCAGCCCGCCAGTTCGGTCTCACTGTCCACAGTGCACAGCCGGTCGAGGGCTTCGGCCGGGAGAGTGTTGCGGTGGGCCGCGATGGACGCCACCGTCACCACGGCGCCGCCCTCGGCCAGCCGCGGCAGCAGCGCGTCGGTGAGCACGCGGGTGCCGACCACGTTCACCGCGAGCACGGTGGCGGCGGGCGCGGTGCCGGGCACACCGGCGACGTTGGCGATGCCGTCCAGCTCGGCGACGCTCGCCGCGGCCTCCTTCACGGCCGCGAAGTCGGTGAGGTCCACCCGCACGGCCCGCTCCACGGGCACCGGGATCTCGGCGCGGTCGACGCCGATCACAGCCACCCCTTCGTCCGTCAGCTGCCGGGCGAGCGCGAGGCCGACGCCGGACGCGGCGCCCGTGACGAGGATCCGGCGCGTCATCGCAGCACCGCCTGCACGGCGGTGAGGTCGGCGATGCCTTCGGCGCCGAGCTCCCGGCCGTAGCCGGAGTTCTTCCGGCCGCCGAACGGCACGCCGGGGCGCTCGCGGGTGCGCACGCCGTTGATCTTGACCTGACCCACGCGCAGTGTCCGCGCGAAGCTCTCGGCCCGGTCCGGGTCGGCCGACCAGATCTCGGCGGACAGCCCGAAGTCGCTGTCGTTCGCGACCGCGGTGGCGTCCGCCTCGTCGGTGTAGGACTGCACGACGAGCACGGGACCGAACACCTCCTGGCGCACCAGCGGATGCCGGGCGTCGAGTCCGAAGTAGACCCGCGGGCCGACGAAGAACCCGCGCGAGGGCAGCACTCGCTGCACCTGCGTCACCGCACGGTCGTCGCCGGCGGTGTCGAGCAGGTGGCGCACGCGGTCGCGCTGGCGCGCCGAGGCCAGCGGCCCGAACGTGGTGGCCGGGTCGCGCGGATCACCGGCGACCACGGCGTCGAGCGCGTCGGCGACGAGTGCTTCGACGTCGGCGAGCGCACTGCGCGGCACCACGATCCGCGTGGTCGCGTTGCACGCCTGCCCCGAGTTCACCAAGCCGCTCTTCACCGCAGCGGGGACGGCGCGCGCCAGCTCCGCGTCCGGCAGCAGTACGGCGGCCGACTTCCCGCCCAGCTCCAGCGTGGTCGACGCGGTGTGCCCGGCGGCGAGCGCGGCGACCGCCTGTCCGGCCGGGACGCTGCCGGTGAACGACACGTGGGCCACGCGCGGATCGGCCGCGAGCGCCTCGCCGGTGACGGGCCCGGTGCCTTGCACGACCGAGAACACGCCCGGCGGGAAGCCCGCTTCCAGCGCGGCGGCCGCGATGAGGTTCGCGTCGAACGGCGTGGCTTCGCTCGGCTTGAGCACCACGGTGGTGCCCGCGGCGAGCGCGGCGCCGACCTTCGCGATGATCTGGTGCGCGGGCATGTTCCACGGCGTGATCGCGCCGACCACGCCCACTGGCACGCGGTGCAGCTGCGCGCCGTCGATCTTCTCGGTCCACGGGAACGCCCGCGCGGCCGTGGCGAACGCGCGCAGCACCCGCGGCGGCAGCTCGCCCTGGCTCGCCATCGCGAGCGTGGCGGGCATGCCCATCTCCCGCGTGATCAGCGCCGCGAGCTCACCCGAGCGGGCCTCCAGCAGGCCGGCCAGCCGGTCGAGCAGGTCCGCGCGGTCGGCCGGTCCGGTCCGTTCCCACTCCGGGAGCGCCGCCTCGGCCGCCGCGACGGCCTCGGCGGTGAGACCGGGACCGGCTTCGGCCGTTTCGCCGATGGGCTGCTCGGTGTAGGGGTCGACGACGGGGATCGCGGGGCCGTCGGGCGTCCGCCAGGCACCGCCGACCAGGCACGCCGCGCGCCCCAGCCACTGCTCACCCACGGTCGCTCACCAGCCGCACCGGCAGCCGCTTGACGCCGCGGAAGAAGTTGCTGCGCAACCGTTCCGGCGGCGCCTGCACGTCCACGCGCAGGCTGCGTTCACGCAGGCGGCGCAGGAACAGCTGCGCCTCCAGCCGCGCGAGGTGCGCGCCGAGGCAGGCGTGGACGCCCCAGCCGAAGCCGAGGTGCTCGTTGGGCGTGCGCTCGGCGCGGAACTCGTCGGGCGCGGTGAACACTGTCTCGTCGCGGTTGCCCGAGGCGAACCACAGCACCACTTTCTGCCCGGCCTCGATCGTGCGGCCGTGCAGCTCGACGTCGCGCGTCGCGGTCCGCCGCATGCACAGCACCGGCGACACCCAGCGCACCATTTCCTCGACGGCGCCCGGGATCCGGTCCGCGTCGGCGCGCAGCGCGGACCACTGCTCCGGGAACGCACCGAACGCGATCATCCCGCCCGTGAGCAGGTTCCGGGTGGTCTCGTTGCCGGCGACCATGAGCAGCAGGTAGTACGCGTCGAGCTGGCCGCGGTTGAGCGGTTCACCGCCGGGTGCCGCGTGGGCGAGCACGCTCACCAGGTCCTCGGCCGGGTTCGCGCGCCGCTCGGCTTCCAGCTCGTGGAAGAACGCGAAGATCTCGTCGCGCGCGCGGGCGGCGGTTTCCGGGCCCGTGCTGTACTCCGGGTCGTCCGACGCCATCTGGTTGGTCCAGCGCTGCATGTGCGGGCACGCCTCGGGCGGCGCGCCGAGCAACCGGCTGATCACCAGCAGCGGCAGCTGCGCCGCGACCGTGTGCACGAAGTCGAACGTGCTGCCCTGCTCCAGCGCGGTGTCGAGCAGCCCGTCGATCACCGCGGCGATCTCGCCCTCGAGCGGGCGGACCTTCGCGGGCCGCACGTGCGGCACCACGAGCTTGCGCAGCGCCCCGTGGCGCGGCGGGTCCATGTTGTGGATGCTGGGTTCGCCGTGCCCCTCGGCGCGGCGGTCCGGGATCTGCGTCCCTTCGGCGGAGGAGAAGCTCTCGTGGTCGGCGGCGATGCGCTTGATGTCGGCGTACCGCGTGACCGACCAGAAGCCGCGGCCGCCGGGTTCGTCGTTCCAGTGCAGCGGATCGTGTTCACGCAGCTCGCGGAACGCCTCGTGGTCGGACCCCGTGGCGAACAGGTCCAGATCCATGAGGTCGACGGCTGTCGCGCCGGACGTCTGTTCGGACACCGCTGTCCCTTCTGTCGCACCTTGCTGGATTGCGAACGCTCAATCACTACATCACATCAGATCCCAGAACGGAAGGGCTAAGCACGAGCGTTGCGGTGGCGCTCGTTCGTGACATAGCATTCACAAACAATCGAGAAGGAGGTCGATGGCGTGTACCCCGCCCCGATTGCGCGTGAGCGGCCCGGCGCCCGGGCGTACGTGATGGCGCCGAGCGGCGAAAGCCTTACCTACGCCGAGCTCGAGGCCCGCTCCAACCAGGTCGCGCACCTGCTGCGCGAGCGGGGGATCGGCCCCGGCGGCACGCTGCTGCTCGTGCTGGAGAACCGGCTGGAGTGGCCGGTGCTCGTCGCCGCGGGCATGCGCTCCGGACTCTACGTGACCCCGGTGAACTGGCACCTGCGCAGCGGCGAGCTCGGCCCGCTGCTCGCCGAGGCGGTGGGTGACGGCACCTCGTGCGCGATCGTCACCAGCGCCGGCTGCGCCGACGTCGTCGCCGAGGCCCTGCGCGAGGTCGGCAAGCCGGCGCTGCTGCTGTCCGTGGACCCCGGCGGCGAGCCGGAGTTCCTCGGCGACGCCGTGGCCGGCTTGCCCGAGACGCCGATCGACGACGAGCTGCTCGGCGCGCGGGTGCTCTACAGCGGCGGCAGCACCGGGCGGCCCAAGGCGTTCCGTCAGCAGCTGCTCGGCGTGCACCCGGCCGACGCGCCCGCCCGCCACGCGGGTCTCGCCGCGACGCTGGAGCTGGCCGCCGACACCGTGTTCCTGTCGCCGGCGCCGAACTACCACGCCGCGCCGTTCACCTTCCAGCTCATCACGCTCTCGCTCGGCGGCACCGTGGTGTGCCTCGACCGCTTCGACGCGGAGGGCGCGCTCGCGGCGATCGCGGCCCACGGCGTGACGCACTCGCAGTGGGTGCCGACGATGCTGCTGCGGCTGCTGCGTCTGTCCCCGGACGCCCGCGCGCGCCACGACCTGAGCAGCCACCGCGTCGCGTTCACCTCCGGTGCGCCGTGCCCGCCCGAGGTCAAGACGGCGATCATGGACTGGTGGGGGCCGGTCCTGCACGAGTACTACGGCGCATCCGAGGGCTACGGGCACACCTACGTCGGCCCGCACGACGCGCTGGCGCACCCGGGCACGGTGGGGAAACCGTTGTCCGGCAGCGTGCACGTGGCCGACGACGCCGGGCACGAGGTCGCGGCGGGCACCGTCGGGAAGGTGTGGTTCGCGCCGGGCGGCTCGGCCTACCGCAACGCCGGCGACGCGGGCGCCGACCTGCGCACCGTCGGCGACCTCGGCCGCCTCGACGAAGACGGGTTCCTCTACCTCGTCGGCCGCGAGGGGCACACGATCATCTCCGGCGGCGTGAACGTGTACCCGACCGAGGTCGAGGACACCCTGCTCACGCACCCCGCGGTGGCCGACGCCGCCGTGATCGGCCTGCCCGACCCCGAGTTCGGCGAGGGCGTGACTGCCGTGATCGAGCCCGCCGGCGAGGTGAGCGGGGCCGAGCTGATCGAGTACTGCCGTGAGCGGCTGGCCGGATTCAAGGCGCCGCGGCGCGTCGAGTTCGTGGTCAGCCTGCCGCGGCTGCCGACGGGCAAGCTGAACAAAACCCTGTTGCGAGACCGGATCCTGTCCGGCGACTCCGGTGCATCCGGCGAAGGAGCGTGACCCATGACGACGTCCACCCGAGCGCGGTTTCTCGTGCTCCACGCGTTGCGTGTGAAGGGCCTGGCCCCCGACCCCGTGCTGCAGGCGCTCACGGGGCTGCCGGCGAAGGAGGTGGCCGCCGAGGTCGCCGCGCTGGTCGCCGACGGGCTCGCCGTGCGCCGCGAAGGCCGGCTCGCCGGGACCATGCCGACCCCGGCCGGGCGCGCCGCCCACCCGGAGCTGCTCGCGGCCGACGTCGCGGACTCCGCGGAGGCGCTTTCCGTGGCCTACGAAGCGTTTCTGCCCGTGAACGGCGAGTTCAAGCGCGTGTGCTCGGCCTGGCAGCTGCGGCCGTCGGGTGAGCCGAACGACCACGCCGACGCCGCGTACGACGCCGGGGTGGTCGAGTCCCTGGGCGAGGTGAACGCGAAGGTGACCGGCCTGCTCGACGAGCTCACCGCGTCCGCCGGCCGGTTCGGCACCTACCCGGTGCGGCTCGCCGGGGCGCTGGAGCGCGTGCGTGCGGGGGAGACTGCCGCGTTCGCCCGGCCGATGGCCGACTCGTACCACGACATCTGGATGGAACTGCACCAGGACCTCCTGCTCAGCGCGGGCCGGGAACGTTCGGCCGCCGACGAAGGCTGACCGTTCGAAGGCTTGTCCGCCAACGGGAAAGGGCCTGCACCCCACGTGGAGTGCAGGCCCTTTGCCTTGCCGGGACTAGACTTCCAGCACCGTGACGGTGCCGGTGGTGCCGTCGACCTCGATGAGGGCGCCGTCCGGGATCCGGGCCGACGCGGCCGTCGCCGAGACCACGCACGGGATGCCGAGCTCGCGGCTCACGATCGCGGCGTGGGAGAACGGCGCGCCGACGTCCACGACGACCGCGGCGGCGGGCACGAACAGCGGCGTCCACGACGGGTCGGTCAGCGGGGCCACCAGGATCTCACCGGGCTCCAGGGCCGACGGGTCGTCGGCGTTCGTGACCACGCGGGCGCGCCCGCGCGTCGAGCCGTTGCAGCCGGGCACGCCCTGGATGACCTCGCCGGCCACGGCGGGCCGCACCTCGCGGCCCGAGCGGCGCGGCCAGTTCTCCACGGGCTCCGGCTGTCCCACGACGACGAACGGCGGCTCGCGGTCGAACAGGTCCAGGTAGGCCGCTTCGCGGTGGCGCAACGTCGTGCTGAAGCTCGCCGGGTCGGCCAGGAACGCGTCGAGCTCGCCGGCGAAGAGCATGAAGATCTGCTCCGGGCGCTCCAGGTGGCCCTCGGCGGTGAAGCGGCGGCCCAGCTCGAGCGCGGGCAGGCGCAGCTCGTGCATGACCATCGCGCACGACGTGCGGCCGCGTTCCCGGCCCCGCAGCCACAGCGCGGCCGCGTGCAGCACGGCATCGAACTGGCCCAGCGCCTCGTCGTTGCCCGCCAACGCGGCGCGGACCCCGGCGGAGGCCGCTTCCCGCTGCTCGACGCGTTCGGCGTTCTTCACCGCGGGCGACGCGGAGTCGTCGGCCTGGCGCATCCGGTCCACGGTGGACAGGACGAGCGAAGGCTTGACGCCCCACGTCTTCGCGCGGATCTCCCACTCCGACGGGCCGCGGAAGTCCCACGCCGCCAGGAAGTCGTCGAGCTGACGGGTGAACGCGACGACCTCGGGGTCGCCGCTCGCGCGCAGGCGCTCGACCAGGCCGTCCTGGCCCTCGTCGAACAACGCGGCCACCGGGCCGGTGCGGGCCAGGCGCGAGAGCGCCCACATGCCGGTGGACGGGCCGGTCGAGTCGATGTCGCCGATGCCGGCCACGAGCGTCAGCGCGAGCTCGGGCTTGCCGATCGCCTCGGTGAACTGCGCGACGGCACCCAGGCCGACGCCGGCCTTGAGGCTCGCCTCGATGTGGCGGCTCAGCAGCGGCCGCAGCACGTCGTTGAACGAGGTGATCCGCTCGCGCAGCTCCTGGTTGCCCAGATCGGCGATGGCGGGGCGGTTCTTGCGGATGTCCTCGACGGTGCGGCGGTCCGCGTCGTAGGCCGCGAGGTCCGTGGCGCCGAGGACCTGCTCGGCCAGCCACTGCCCGGCCGTGGCCTCGAACTCGGGGTTCTCGTCGAAGTCGCGCTTTTCGCTTTCGTACGAGGGGATCCCCGGCATGTCGCCGAAGTACTGCAGGTCCACCGCTTCCGGCGTCATGCCCGGCACGCGCACGCCGAACAGGCGCATCAGGGACATGTTGATGTAGAGGTAGCTGCCGAACGCGGGAAGCACGTTGTGCTGCACGGCGGAGTCGTAGGTGGCGTGGTCCCACACCCCGCACGCGACGAACGCGTCGTCCCAGCCGGGCGAGAGGTTCGCCTGGAAGCCCGCCGACGCGTTGAGCGGGCTGATCGGGTCGGGGAAGATCTCGCCGATGTTGGCGCGCGAGTAGATCGGGAAGACCGCCGACGCCTTGTCGTAGATGGGCCACTGGGTCATGGAGACCTCTCCTCGTCATTGAGTGGTGTGGGTGTGGTTTCTTGCGGTGCGGTGACTCAGGCGGACGTGAGCCGCCGCCGTTCGAGGGCGAGCTGCCGGGGCAGGCCGAACGCGACCGAGCCGACGTGCCGGCCGCCCGCCGAGTAGCGGGCGACGAACTTGTCGCCGGCGAGGTCGCCGTGCACCAGCTCCACGTGCTCGCCGCGGCCGGGCAGGCCGACGCCCTGGATGCGCAGGCCGCACTGGTCGGACCAGAACGAGGGCACGGCGTCGAACGGGGTCTGCGGCCCGTGCAGCAGCGTGCGCGCGGCCGCGGCGGCGCCGAGCGCGGCGGTGGTCCAGTGCTCCACGCGCACCGGCGCGCCGAGCAGCGGGTGGGTCCAGCGGGCGACGTCGCCCGCTGCCACGACGCCCGGCACCACGGCCCCGGACTCGTCGAGCACGCGCAGGTACTCGTCGCAGCGGACGCCGCCGGACACGTCGATGCCGCTGCCGGCGAGCCAGCCGGTGGCCGGGCGGACGCCGGTGGCGATGACGACGACGTCGGCGCGCACCACGCGGCCGTCGGACAGCACCGCGCCGGTCACGCGGTCCGTGCCCAGGAACCTCACGACCTGGGTGCCGAGCAGCCAGCGCACGCCGCGTTCGCGGTGCAGGCGCTCCACGCGCCGGGCGACGTCTTCGCCGAGTACCCGGACCAGCGGGTGGGGGAGCGGGTCGGCGACGGCCACGCCGAGGCCGAGGTCTCGGCACGTCGAGGCGAGCTCGCAGCCGATGAAGCCGGCGCCGAGTACGAGGACGCGCCCGGTGAGGTCGGCTCGGAGGGCCCGCGCGTCGTCGAGGGTGCGCAGGACGTGGACGCCGGGCGGGCGGTTGAGGCCGGCGGGAACCACGGGGGTCGCGCCGGTGGCGATCACGAGGCCGGTGAAGTCGAGCTCTTCGCCGTCTTCGAGGACGACGGTGCGGCCGCGCAGGGCGGCGACGGGGTTGCCGAGGCGCCAGGTGACTTCGGTGTCGCTGTCGGACAGCGCCAGCGTGCTTTCGCCGGTGGCACCGGTGAGCAGGCCCTTCGACAGCGGCGGCCGGTCGTAGGGCCGGTGCGCTTCGGCGCCGGCCACCACGAGGTCGCCGCGGAACCCCTCGGCGCGCAGCGCTTCGGCGGCTCGCCAGCCGGCGAGCCCCGCTCCCGCGACCACGATCCGCACGGGCTACTCCGCGATCCGGATCGCACGGGTCGGGCAGGCGCGGGCCGCGCGGTGCACCGCTTCGCGCAGGCTCGCGACAGACCCGTGGTCGATGTGCAGCACCGCTTCGTCGTCGAGGCTGAACACCTCGGGCGCGGCGAACTCGCACTGCCCGTGGCTCTCGCACAGGACCGGGTCGACTTCGACGTTCACGGGTCACTCCTCGCGGCCAGTTTGTGACATGCAGATCACATAATGCGGACCCGGGGGCTTCTGGTCAAGGGGGAGAAGTGCGCATCCTGGCTGCACGGGTTCACTGTGTTCGACTTGGGCGTGGACACAACAGCGAACGTGTGGTCACAATCTAGCGATCCGAACACTCCGACGAACCGGGAGCCGGCGACTGTGCGGGTACTGCTCACGAACGACGACGGCATCGAAGCCCCGGGCCTGCTCGCGCTGGCCCACGCCCTGCGGGACGCGGGGCACGACCTCGTCGTGGCCGCGCCCGCGGGGGACAGCAGCGGCAGCGGCACGTCGCTGGGCGCCATCGACCACGGCACGATCGTCGCGTGCGAGCCGCACGCGCTGCCCGGCCTCGACGGCGTGCCGGCGCACCGCGTGTCCGCGCCGCCGGCGTTCGCCGTGCTCGCGGCCTGTTTCGGCGCGCTCGGCCCGCCGCCCGACGTGGTGGTCGCGGGCATCAACGACGGCCACAACACCGGGCGCTCGGTCCTGCACTCCAGCACCGTCGGCGCGGCGCTCACCGCGTCGACCGCCGGCCGCTCCGCGCTCGCCGTCAGCTGCGGCGACCGCCCCGGCGCGCGCTTCGACACGGCGGCGGCCGTGGGTGTCGCCGTGCTCGGCTGGCTGGTCGCCCACGCGCCCAAGCGCACCGTGCTGAACGTCAACGTGCCCGACGTCGACCTGGCCGACCTGCGCGGCGTGCGCTGGGCCCGGCTCGGCCGCGTGGGCTCGTCCGGACTGATGATCAAACCCGCCGCCGACGGCCTGCGCCTGGAACGCTTCCCGACGGCGCAGGACGTGCTGGCGCGCGACGAGCACGCGGACACCGACGCCGCGCTGGTGGCCGCGCGGTGCGTCTCGGTGACGGGGCTGCTGGGCGGTCCGCGGGAGGTCTCGGACCTGGGCTCGCTGGAGGGTGTGCTGCCCGTCGGCTGAGTAGGCTTCGGGCCGGAAACCGGCGGCTGGGGGCACATGTACGTCGAAGCGGAGTTCGAGAGGTTCGACGAGCGGTTCGCGCGCGTCGGCGGTGATGCGCGGCTGGAGCGGCTCCACGACGGCTGCCGCTGGGCCGAAGGCCCGGTGTATTTCCCGGCGGCGCGCTCGCTGGTGTGGAGCGACATCCCCAACGACCGGATGCTGCGCTGGGACGAGACGACCGGCGCAGTGGGCGTGTTCCGCCACCCCGCGGGCTACTCGAACGGCAACTCGCGCGACCGCCAGGGCCGGCTGCTCACGTGCGAGCAGGGCCCGCGCCGGGTCACGCGCACCGAGCACGACGGCTCGATCACGGTGCTCGCCGACCGCTTCGACGGCAAGCGGTTCAACAGCCCCAACGACCTCGTCGAGGCGGCCGACGGCGCGGTCTGGTTCACCGATCCCCGCTACGGGATCTCCAGTGACTACGAGGGTTTCCGGGCCGAGAGCGAGATCGGCGGCGACCACGTCTACCGCATCGACCCGTCGGGCTCGGTCACGGTGGCGGCCGACGACTTCGAGCGGCCCAACGGCCTGGCGTTCTCCCGCGACGGCTCGCAGCTCTACGTCGTCGACACCAAACGCGGCCACCTGCGCCGCTTCGACGTGACCTCGCGCGGCGGGCTGACCGGCGGCACCGAGATCGCGCGCTGCCGCCAGGGCAACTTCGACGGGCTGCGCCTCGACGACCAGGGCCGCCTCTGGGTGGCCACCGGCGGCGGCGTCGACTGCTTCGCCCCCGACGGCACGCTGCTCGGCGGCCTCAAGGTCCCCGAACCCGTGGCGAACCTGGTGTTCGGCGGCCCGAAGCGCAACATCCTCTACGTCTGCGCCACGACGTCGATCTACTCGATCATGCTGACCGTGACGGGTGCCTGAGGCCGCGCACCATCTTCAGCGCCGGCCGCCGGTACTGCACCGTGCCGTCTTCGAGGAACCCGCACCGGCGGTAGAGCGCGATGGCCGCCGCGTTGTCCTCGAAGACCTGCAGCCGCACGGTGCGGGCGTCCTGGTGCGAGGCCCACTGCGCGACGGCCTCGACGAGCGCTTCGCCGACGCCGAGGCCGCGTGCGGACGGTGCCACGTACATCGACAGCAGATCCACCACGCCCTCGTCGTCGGGTGCCGTGGCGCTCGCCATGCCCGCGTCGTGCCCGGCGACGGCCGCGAGCACGTTGAACGGCACGTCGGTGAGCCGCGCCCGCCAGCGCGCCTCGGTGTCGCCCTCGCCCCGCCAGTCGGCGAGCCGCGCGCCGAACGCCTGCGGCGCCTCGGCGAGCGCGCTGAGCCGCAGGGTCCGCCACGCGCGCCAGTCGTCGGCCGTCAGTTCCCGGATCTCCGCCACGTCCTCCACGATCGCGGCGACCGGTCGTGGCCCGCAAGATGATTTCCGTATAACGACATATACGGCGGCTCGTGGGCTCAGCCGGTCTCGGCGGCTTCGGTCGAGCTGCCCAGCGTGATGAACGTCTTCGTGCCCACCACCCCACCCGACACGCGGATCGCGTCGATCACCTGGCGCAGGTGGGTCACGTCGCGGGCGCGGATGTGGCACAGGGCGTCCGGGTCGCCCGCGATCAGGTACACCGCCTGGACCTCCGGCAGGTCGCGCGCGAGGCGCTCGATGTCCGGCGGCCGGGTGCGGCCCGTGTAGCGCAGCTCGGTGAAGGCCTCGATGTTCCAGCCCAGCTTGGTGTAGTCGATCCGGGCGGTGAAGCCGGTGATCACGCCGGCGGCCTGCAGGCGGTCGACGCGGCGCTTCACCGCGGGCAGGGAAAGCCCGACTTCGGCGGCCAT
This sequence comes from Amycolatopsis sp. NPDC049253, assembly GCF_040678995.1. Taxonomy (NCBI): domain Bacteria; kingdom Bacillati; phylum Actinomycetota; class Actinomycetes; order Pseudonocardiales; family Pseudonocardiaceae; genus Amycolatopsis; species Amycolatopsis sp. NPDC049253. The sequence goes on from NZ_JBFAQX010000008.1 coordinate 230,679, forward strand.
GTCCGCATACGAGCGCCGGCCGTCGAGGCGGAGGAACTCCACGAGGCGCAGGTCGATGTCGTCGACGCCGGCCATGTCGCCTCCTGGCAAGAAATTAAAGTGGATACCAGGTCCACGTTACATAGTTGCGTCATCGTGGCCAGGCCACGCACTGATCTTGCGCCGTGAGAGGCTGAGGTTTCTCCTGTGTCCCACGTAACCGTGCCCATCCCACCGGGCCCCCGCCACGCCCCTGCGAGAGGAGCGCCCCACGTGCTCACCGAACCGGTTTCGCTGGACGACAAGTACGTCGCCGACCACGGCCGCGCGCTGATCTCCGGCGTCCAAGCGCTCGTGCGGCTCACGCTCGAGCAGCGCCGGCTCGACGAGGCCCGCGGCCTCGACACGCGCGTGTTCGTCTCCGGCTACCAGGGTTCCCCGCTCGGCGGGCTGGATCAAGAGCTCGCGCGCGCCAAGAAGTTCCTCGACCCGGCCGGCGTCGTGTTCCGGCCCGGGGTGAACGAGGAGCTGGCCGCGACCGCCGTGGCCGGCACGCAGCTGCTCGGCAACGTCCCCGGCCGCCGCCACGCCGGCGTCACCGGCTTCTGGTACGGCAAGAACCCGGGCCTCGACCGCGCGGCCGACGCGATCCGCCACGGCACGCTCGCCGGCACGGCCTCGCTCGGCGGCGCGGTGGCGTGGATCGGCGACGACCCGGCGTGCAAGTCCTCGACGGTGCCCAGCTCGTGCGAGCCGATGGCGCAGAGCCTGGCCATGCCGCTGCTCGCGCCGGGCAGCGTCGCGGAGATCATCGAGTTCGGTCTGCACGCGGTGGCGCTCTCGCGGGCGAGCGGGCTGTGGACCGGCTTGAAGATCGTCGCGGACATCGCCGACGCGTCGGCCACGGTCGACATGGACACCCTCGCCCACGGCATCCCGATGCCGCCCGAGGCCCTCCGCCCGACCGGCCGCGCGCTGGTCGGCGCGCCCGCGCTCGACGCCGAGCACGACATGTTCACCCGCCGTCTCGACCTGGCCCGCGCGTACGCCCGCGCGACCGGCCTCAACCGCGTCACGTTCACCGCCCGGGCGGCCAAGCTCGGCGTGCTCGCGTCGGGCACCGGCTACGCCGTGGTGCAGCGCGCGCTGCAGGACCTGGGGCTCGACGAGGCCGCGATGGAGGCGCTCGGCCTGCGGCTGATCCGCCTCGCCATGCCTTACCCCCTCGACGCCGACGTGCTGGCCGAGCTCACCGAGGGTCTCGACGAGGTCCTCGTGGTCGAGGACAAGGTGCCGTTCCTCGAAGGCCACCTCAAAGAGGCGCTCTACCGCCGCCCGGGCGCGCCCAACGTCGTCGGCCGCCACGACGAGGCCGGCCGGCCGCTGCTCACCGGCCGGGGCCAGCTCGTGGCGGAAGACGTGGCGAAGGCGCTGGTCAAGCGCATCGAGGCCGTCGTCGGCCCGGACCGGCTGCCGCGCACCGCGGCCGTGCACCTCGACGCGATCACGCCGCCGCGGCCGGCGCGCATCGCGCTGCCCACCGCCACCGCGCCGCGCACGCCCTTCTTCTGCTCCGGCTGCCCGCACAACGTCTCCACGCGCACGGGCGACGACACGCTCGTCGGCGTCGGCATCGGCTGCCACGCGATGGTGGCCATCGACGGCGCGGGCCGCGGCAACCAGATCGGCCTCACGCAGATGGGTGGCGAGGGCGCGCAGTGGCTCGGCCTCGCGCCGTTCACCGACGACCGCCACTTCGTGCAGAACCTCGGCGACGGCACGTTCCACCACTCCGGCTCGCTCGCCGTCCGCGCGGCCGTCGCCGGCGGCGTGACGATGACGTACAAGCTGCTCTACAACGACGCGGTCGCCATGACCGGCGGACAGCGCGCCGAGGGCCGCCTCGACGTCCCCGCCATCACGCGCCTGCTGGCCGTGGAGGGCGTGCGCCGGATCGTGATCACCACCGAGAGCCCGGCCGACTACCGCGGCGTGCCGCTCGACCCGATCGCGTCGGTGCGCCACCGCGACGACTTCGCCGAGGTCGAGGCCGAGCTGGCCGCGACCGACGGCGTCACCGTGCTGATCCACGACGATCGGTGCGCGGCCGAGGAACGCCGGCTGCGCAAGCGCGGGCAGCTGCCGACGCCGGCCGAGCGCGTGGTCGTCAACGAGCGCGTGTGCGAGGGCTGTGGCGACTGCGGCGACGTGTCCACGTGCCTGTCGGTGCGGCCGGTCGAAACGGAGTTCGGCGCCAAGACACGCATCCACCAGTCCTCGTGCAACAGCGACTTCACCTGCCTCAAGGGCGACTGCCCCTCGTTCCTGCTCGTGACCCCCGGCACGAAGAAGCCGCGCCGTGAGGTACCCGAACTGCCCGTGGCGCTCGCGGAACCGGCGGCCCGGCTGTCCGAAGTGGACACCGTACTGATGCGGATGCCCGGCATCGGCGGCACGGGCGTGGTCACGATCTCGGCCGTGCTGCAGATGGCCGCGCACCTCGACGGGCGCTTCGCCGCCGGCCTGGAGCAGACCGGCCTGGCGCAGAAGGGCGGGCCGGTCGTCTCCGACATCAGGATCGCCAAGTCGCCGGTGACCGGTTCGCTGCGGGCCTCGCGCGCGACCGCCGACGTGCTCGTGGGCTTCGACCTGCTGGGCGCGGCCGACGCGGGCAACCTCGCCACCGCGCGGGCGGGCCACACCGTCGCCGTGGTCAACACGGCGCTGGTGCCCACGGCCGCGATGGTCACCCACCGCGTGGTGCTGCCCGGTTCGAACGACGACGCGCTGGAGAAGATCAGCGCGGTGACGCGCGACCTCGTGGCGCTCGACGCGAACGAGCTGGCCGAGCAGCTCTTCGGCGACCACATGCCGGCCAACATGCTGCTCATCGGCGCCGCCTACCAGCACGGCGTGGTGCCGATCTCGGCCGACGCGATCGAGGCGGCGATCCGGCTCAACGGCACGGCCGTGGAGAAGACGCTGGCCGCGTTCCGCTGGGGCCGCGCCGCGGTCGTCGACCCGGCCGCCGTGCGGGCCGCCGCGATCGCCCCGGCCGTCGCGGAGGTCACGGTGGACGCCGTGGCCGCGACGATCGCCGCCGGTGACTTCGAGCAGGTCCTGGCGCCGCGCGTCGCCGACCTGATCGGCTTCCAGGACGAGACCCTCGCCCGCCGCTACGCCACCCAGGTCCGGGAGCTCGCCGCGGAGGCGGCCGGGCGCACCGACGCCGACACGGGTGCCCGCATCGCCGCCGCCTACGCGCGCGGGCTGCACAAACTGCTGGCGTACAAGGACGAGTACGAGGTCGCGCGCCTGCACCTCGACCCGGTCGAGCGGGCACGGCGCGAGGCGGAGTTCGGCGCGGACGCCGACGTCGCCGTGCTGCTGCACCCGCCCGTGTTGCGCGCGATGGGCATGAAGCGCAAGATCCGCCTGCGCGGCCGCACCGCCACGGTGGCCTTCCGCGCGCTGAAGGGCGCCCGCCGCCTGCGGGGAACCCGGGCCGACGTGTTCGGGTACGCGAAGGTGCGCCGCGTCGAGCGCGCGTTGCCGGGTGAGTACCAGCACCTCGTGGAGCGCGCCCTCGCTCACCTGACCCCGAAGACCGCCGACGCGGTCACCGAGCTCGCCGCGCTGCCCGACGTCGTGCGCGGCTACGAGGACATCAAGCTCGCCAACGTCGAGACGTTCCGCACCCGCGCGGCAGAGCTGCTGGCCACGATCACCGCCTGAGCCCTTCCGGTCCCGATCCACAAAGGACTCGGCAACAAAGGACCCGGACCGGGAGTGGCGCCGCCGCCGCCGGGATGCGAGGCTTCCGCGGGAAGATCGCGAAACGGTGGGGTGCGGGTGAACGTTCTGGCGCGCGGCGGCGGTTTGCTCGTCGTGATCCTGGTGGTGGTCGGCGGCACGGCCGGGCTCGGGGCCGTGCTCGGCCTCGGCGGCACGATGATCCTCGCCGGGCTGACCGCGTTGTTCTGCTTCATCGCGGCCAACGGCGGGCCGCTCGTGCCGGATCTCAAGCTGCTGGCGGCGTTCGCGCCGGCGGTGGTGATCGGCGCGGCCGGGCCGCGGCTGCTCGGGCAGGTCTCGCACGTCGCGGCGATCGCGTTGCTCGTGGTCGTGGTGTTCTGCGCGGCACTGCTGCCGGCCCTGGGCGCGCGGTACGTGACCGTGGGCCTCGGGCTCGGGATGTCGTCGGTGTTCGGCTACGGCTTCCAGCTCACGGGCACGGCGAGCGTGGTGCAGATCCTCGGTGCGCCCGCGCTGGCCATCGGCGTGGTGTTCGTGCTGCGGCTGCTCACGGGCCTGGGCGACCCGGGCAAGCCGACCCGCGCCGCGCTCGCCGACGCGCTCGCCGGACCGGACCGCGAGAGCGCCGAACGCGCGGTGCGGCTGTGGCTGGCCGACCGGCCGCTGCGTTGGCAGGCGCGCGTCGTCGCGGCGGGCGTGCGCTGCCACGGCACGGCCGCGGTGCTGCGCGACCGGCTGCGGGTGCTGGACGCCGAGCAGGCGGCGGCCGTCACGGAGGTGCTGGCGGCCGTCGACGCGGCACTGACGCGGCTCGCCGACGCGGTACGCGCCAAGACGCCCGGCCCGGCCGGCGTCCCGGAGATCGAGCGGCTCGAACCCGAAGTCGGCCTGCCCGGCGACACCCGCGGGCTGATCGACGACCTGTGGGTGGCGGTCACCGCGGTGCGCGAGGCCGTCTCGACACGTGACGAGTCCCTCGTGGACTTCCCGCGCCACATCGTGCGCACGGCGTTGCGCCGCGAGGCCGCCGGTGCGTTGTCGTGGCGCTCGGCCCAGCTGCGCCACGCCGTCCGGTGCGCGCTGGGCATGCTGCTGGCCCTCGTGATCGCGTCACTGCGCCCGGGTGACCCGCTCACGGTGTCGTTCCTGATGACGACGTTCGCGATCATGCAGCCCGAATGGCGCGACACCCTGGCGAAGGTCTGGCAGCGCGTGGCCGGTTCGGTGGCCGGGGCGGTGGTGCTCGTGCTCGCGCTGTGGCTGCTGCCGCATTCGGCGTTGCTGCCGCTGGGGCTCGTCGCGCTGCTCGTCGGGTTCCCGTTCATGCAGGCGAAGCCGTTGGTGTTCAACGGGTGCATCGTGCTGATGAGCGTGAGCGTCAACGCGGTCACCAAGCACCTCGACCCCGGCGCCACGCTCGCGGAATACGTGCTGCTAGTGGCGCTGGCCGTCGCGATCGCGCTGCTGTTCGGGTTCGCCGCCGTGCCGGGTGTGCCGAAACCGCCGGTGGCGCAACGCTTTTCCGACGCGACCACGGCGATGGGGCAGCTGCTCGGATCCGTCGCCGCCCGCCTGCGCGAAGAACCGGGCGGCGACGCGCGCGAGGTCGGCCCGCGCTTCCGCACGGCCGTGCGCACGCACCAGGACCTCCTCGCGCCCGAACCCGGCAGCCGCGGCCCGGACTCCGCGCAGCGCGACGCCCTCGACGAGTCCGTGGAGGGCCTGCGCGGCCTCGCGGCGTCGGCCGGCGCGATGCTCCAGCGTGGCACCGGCTCGGCCGAGCTGGCCGGGTTCACCGCCGACGCCGCCGCGGCGCTGACCACCGGCGCGCCGCCGCCCTCCCGGCCGGACCTGCCGGACGAGGAGGAGCGGCTGCTCGCCGATCTGGTCCTCGCCGACGTGCTGCGGATCAGCCGCGGGCGCGCACTCCTGATCCCGGCGTGAATGCGATTCATTTTCTGTGGAGGAATTCGCGGCAACCCTAAGTCATTCCTAAATGGCCACTTTCGAGGTGCGCCGCTCGGCTGTTCCGTTGTACGTTCGGTTCCGCGGCGAGATGATCTTGCCGCTCTTACTGGAGGGAACTGAACACATGGGGAAGCGGATTTCGCGGATCGGTGCGCTCGTCGCCGCGGTCGCGGCGGCCGGCACGCTCGTGGGTGGGGCGGGGGTCGCGAACGCGGCGCCGGCCGGCGCGTGCACCGACCCGCACCAGGCGTCGGGCATCATCGGGAAGTGGGGCCCGGTCAGCAAGTCGAGCTGCGCGATCTTCGGCCACGCGGGCTTCCGCGCGGGCTACGGCTGGAACGTGCAGGAAGGCACCAACCAGTACGCGTGCGTCGAGGGCTGGGGTTTCGACGCGAAGCACCCGAAGGGCGGCTGGTTCAGCCTCGGCTGCGGCAAGAGCGGCAAGACCACGGTGCCGTGGGGCAACGTGGCCGCCAACCCGCAGGTGCGGGCGAAGAGCATGGGCGGCAGCCTCGCGGTGATCATCGACTGGCGCCAGTGAGCTGATCCCGGTGCCCGCCGGCCATTCCCCGGCGGGCACCGGAACCATACTGTGCCGATCGTTCCCCTCCGGCCACCGTCGCCGCCAAATGGCTTCGCGGCAACGGTTACCTGCCGTGTGGGGTCGGCCTGCTTTCGGTCGGATTGGTACCTGAAAACGGTAGTCCGCTATTCGATGGCCACGATGTCGCGGCCGGTTCGGTCGGGCGCTATCGCCGAGAAAACAATCCCCGCCAACGGCCCCAGAATGCCCAGTGCCAACGCGAGCGGAATGCCGCCGCCCGCGAGGGTCAGCGCGAAAAGCGGGTACACACCGGCGCCGAGCCCGCGGCCGACGTAGTAGCTGCTGTTCGCGCCCGTGGACCGGATGCGCGTCGGGTAGTACTCCGACATCCACACGCCCAGCACGCCGAACCCGCCGCAGGCCGCGGCCGCCCACATGAGCGCCCAGAACGTGGCGTCGCTCCAGAACGACGCGCTGACGTGGTCGGTGCCCGACAGAACCTGCGCCAGGAACCACGCGAAGCCGGCGACGCCGAAGACGCACGCGGCCAGGAACGCGTACTTGCGCCGGATCGAGTCCGACAGCACCCCCGTCGCCGAGTAGGCGGCGATGGTGAACACGTAACCGATCAGCACGATCCCGCTCGCCGTGCCCAGCGGCAGGTGCTGCACCTTCAGCAGGTACGTGGACAGGTACACGCCGACGGAGTTGGTCGTGAGGAACATGGCCGTGGACAGCACCATGAAGATCACGCTGCCGTAGACCACCTTCGAGCGGAACACGTCCAGGATCGGCACACGCGTGCGCCGCAGCTCGGGCGGCACCGTGCCCTCGCGCAGCCGACGTTGGTACTCGAGCCAGTGGCGCGACTCCGGCAGCAGCCGGAACGCCGCGAGCCCGATCACCACGCTCACCACGCCGATCACGACGTACCCGGTGCGCCAGCCCAGGTCGTTGCCGAACCACGACAAGCAGGCGTAGAGCACGCCGACCGTCACGATCTCGCCGAGGAAGTACATCGACTGGATCAGCCCGCCCATCGTGCCGCGGCGGGTGGTTTTCCAGCACTCGGTGAACATCGAGAACGACAGGCCGAACAGTCCGCCCATGCCCAGCCCGGCCAGCAGCCGGGTGACCAGGAACGTCCCGAAGTTCGGCGCCAGCCCGCCGAGCACGGCGGCGACGCCGAACGCGAGCACGGAGATCGCGTACGTGCGGCGGCGCCCCAGCGTGTCGCCGAGCCAGCCGAACAGGAACCCGCCCGCGATCGAGGCGAAGCCCTGGAACGTCGCCACGCTGACCAGCGCCACCGTGGAAACGTGCAGCGAGCCGGACAGGTAGGTGAGCGGGTAGCCGACGAGGTTGAGCTCGGCGCCGTCGAACAACGAGCCGAGGAACGCGAACACGAGGATGAACCGCAGCTCCCGGCGGGACCCGGCTCTCAGTGGTGCCTCTGCTGACACAGCGGTCATTGGTGTGCCTTCCGAAGCGAAGCGGTGGGGGAGGGGAACGGCGTCAGAGCACCTTGCCGAGACCGGCGTGGGCGAGGGCGGCCGCGACCTCGTCGTCGGCCTCCGGGGCGAGCGGCAGCAGCGGCGAGCGCACGTACGCGTTGGGGATGACCCCGCGCTGCACCAGGCCCAGCTTCAGCGCGACGCTGCCTTCCATGTGCGAGCCGCGGTGGTACACGGCCTTGGTGAGCGGCAGCAGCCGGTCGTGCACCGCACGCGCCGCCGGGTAGTCGCGGCGCTTGCCGGCCTGCAGCAGCTCCCACATGCCCTCGGGTGCCAGCGCACCGTAGCCGACGAGCGCGCCGTCGACGTCGAACATGGTGTGCAGCAGGTACTCGTCGTGGCAGGTGAGGATCTGCAGGTCGGGGAACTCCTTGCGCAGCACCGGGACCTCGGTGTCCCAGCGGCGCATGTTGCGCACCCCGTTCTTGATGGCGAACACGGAGTCGAGCTCGGCGATCTTGAGCTGCTCGGTGAGGTTGTAGCTGGCTTTGGTCACGTCGGGGTACTGGAACAGGATCTGCGGCAGGCCGGAGATCTCGCCGACGATGCGGTAGCGGTCGGCGGCGGCGCCAGGCTGGAAGCCGAAGCGCAGCCAGCTGTGCGCCGGGTAGAGCAGCACGCCCGCCGCGCCGGCCTCGCCGTAGCGCTTGGCCTCCTCGCCCGCGACGCGGCTGCCGTCGCTGATCACGCCGGTGATGATGGGCTGCTTGCCCTCCACGGCGTCGACCAGGGTTTTCACCACGTCGCCGCGCTCGGTCTCGGTCATGCTGGCGCCCTCGCCGGCGTGCCCGTTGCACACGATGCCCTTCACACCCGGCAGACCGGCGAGCCAGCGGCCGTGCACCGCCAGGGCTTCGTGGTCGACGTCGCCGCTCTCGGTGAACGGGGTGACGCACGCCGGGACGAGGCCGCGCAGGTCGAGAGACTTCATGACACTCCCTGGGTTTTGATTGTGCAAACGATGAGGGAATCGGTTGCACAACGGTAGGCTGCGGGTTGCCCGAGAGTCAAGGAGCCGCATGAGCGAGCGAACACCGGAGTCCACCCGGGAGCAGGGGGCCCGTCCGACGATCAGCGACGTCGCGCTGGCGGCCGGCGTCAGCAAGTCGACGGTCTCTCGTGCGCTCAACCCCGAGCACCGGTTCTTCCGCAGCCCGTCGGCGGCGCGGATCCGCGAGATCGCCGAGGGCGTGGGCTACGAGCCGAACCCGGTCGCGGCCAACCTGCGGCGCCAGCAGACCAACACGTTCGGCGTACTCGTGCCGCGGCTGACCGACACGGTGATGGCGATGTTCTACGAGGAGGCCGCCTCGGCGTGCACGCGCCGCGGGTACCACGCGCTGGTCGCGACCTCGCACGACGAACCGGAGCTGGAGCGCGAGAACGGCCGGATGCTGCTCGGCCGCCGCGTCGACGGCCTGATCCTCACCACCGCGCGCACCGAAGGCGGCTTCTGCCAGGAGCTGCTGGAGCGCGGGGTGCCGCACGTGCTGGCGATGCGCACGTTCGGCGACAGCGCCGCAGCCGTGGGTGACGACCGCCTCGGGGGCTACCTCGCGACGCGGCACCTCCTGGACCTCGGGCACCGTCGCATCGCCCTGGTCGCGGGCCCGGCCTACGCGTCCAGCGCGCTCGGCCGCCGGGCCGGCTACGAGGACGCGTTGCGCGAAGCCGGGTTGCCCGCGGTCGTCTTGCCCTCGACGTTCAGCATGGAGAGCGGCGAGGACGCCGGGCGCGCCCTGCTCGCCCTCGACCCGCGCCCGACCGCCGTGTTCGCCGTGAACGACAACACCGCCGTCGGGCTGCTCTCGGCCGTTCAGCGCGCCGGTGTGCGGGTGCCCGAGGAGCTGTCCGTGGTGGGGTACAACGACATTCCGCTCGCCGCGCGCCTGCCGGTGCCGCTCACGACGATCCGGGTCCCCTTCACGGAGATCGCCGGCGCGGCGGTGGACCTGCTGATCGACGCGGGCGCCGGCGTGCCGGGCACCACGCGCCGGTTCGCGCCGACGTTGATCCCGCGGGGGACCACGCTGCGGGTGCGGTGACGGCGATCCGTCCGTCCACAGGGGACGAAACCGTGCGGAACCAGTGCGCAGTTGTTGCAGACCCATGACATTTCCCGGCCCCACCGCGGACGAAGCGTTGGCAGGCTGGACAGGGTGAACAACCGAGTGCTCAGCATCGCCTGGCGGCTGGCGGCTGCCGTCCTCCTCGTCGTGGCGACGGGGGTGACGTACTTGCTGCTGGTCCGCACGGAGTCCGGTCAGGAGGCCGACCAGCGGGTCCTGGAGACCTTCGACCCGTCGTTCACCCGCGCGTCGGGGGAGGTGCCGCTGCCGCTGGAGGTGCCCGTGCCGGTGCTGTTCGCCCTCGCGCTCGTGCTGGTCGTGGTGATCGGCCTGGTGCGGCGCGCGTACCGGCGCACGGCGGCGGCCGTCGGGCTGATGGTCATGGTCGCGGGTTTCGCGCAGCTGCTCAAGGTCGCCCTCGACCGGCCGAACCTGGCCGAGCGCATCCACTCCACCAGCAACAGCTTCCCCAGCGGCCACGTGACGGTCGCGGCGATGAGTGTGTTCGCGCTGCTGCTCGTGCTGCCGCGTGTGGGGCGCTTCGTAGCGGCGCCGCTGGGCCTGGCGTGGATCGTCGCGGTCGGCGTCTCGACGCTCACCGTCGGCTGGCACCGCCCCAGCGACTGCCTCGGCGGCTTCTTCCTCGCTGCGGCCGGCTACGCGCTGGCCTCGGCGTGCGTCCTCGAGCGGTCCGGCCCGCGGCTGCCCGCGGACGCCACGACCGTCGTGCTCGCCGCGCCGCAGCCGGCGCCCGGGCAGCCGGACCGGCAGCCGTTCTCCGTGCCGCGCTGACGGATCGGCACACGGCTGTTGCCTTGCCACGACAGGGAGCGCGCGGTCCGGGGACATGCCGGTCGGACCCTCGGACCCGGGGACAGCGAGTCCTCACCGGACACAAGAGGGTGCGTGATGAACGAGCTGACCGTGCGGGACCTGGGCCACGTGGACCTGATCGGCATCGGCGGGGTGGGGATGTCGGGCCTCGCGGAGATCCTGCTGCGCCACGGGGTGCCGGTGAGCGGCAGCGAGCTGGGCGACCGGCCGGCCTTGGCGTTGCTGGAAGAGCTGGGCGCCACCGTGCACCGCCGGCACTCGCCCGGGCACCTCTGGAACGCCGACACCGTGGTGTACTCCACCGCGATCCCCGACGACCACGTGGAGCTCGTCGAGGCTCGCGACCGTGGGCTGCCACTGCTGCACCGGTCCGAGGCACTCGCGGCGGTGCTGGCGGGGCGCCGGGCGATCGCGGTCGCCGGCACGCACGGCAAGACCACCACCACCGCCATGCTCACGGTCGCGCTGCGCGCCGGCGGGGCCGACCCGTCGTACGTGATCGGCGGCGACGTCCGCACGCTCGGCTCCGGCGGCGTCGGCTCGGGGGAGTACTTCGTGGTCGAGGCCGACGAGAGCGACCGCTCGTTCTTCGCCTACACCCCCGAGGTCGCGGTGGTCACGAACATCGACTCCGACCACCTCGACACCTACGGCGACGTCGAGGGCCTGCAGCAGGCGTTCCTCGACTTCTGCCGCCGCGTGCGCCCCGGCGGTTTCGTGGTGACCAGCGCCGACGACGAGCGGTGCCGGCGGCTCGCCGCGGCGCTGCGGGCGCGGCGCCGGACCGTGTACACCTACGGCGAGGCCAACGACGCCGACCTCGTCGGTGGGGCTGTCCTCGGTGGCCACGGGAATCCGCTACGACGCCGTGCTCGACGGCGCCCTCGTCGGGGCCGTGCACGTGCCGGTGGTGGGCAGGCACCTCGGCCTCAACTCCGCGGCCGCGCTGCTCGTCGCCCAGCGTCTGGGCATCTCCGATGCGGCCCGCGGCCTGCGGCGGTTTCCCGGTGTGCGCAGGCGGTTCGAGCTCCGCGGGGTCGCGCGCGGTGTGCGGGTGTACGACGACTACGCGTGCCACCACACGTCGATGGCCGCTTCGCTGACGGCGTTGCGATCGGTCGCGCAGGAGCACCGGCTGGTCGTGGTGTGCCAGCCCAACCGCGCGTACCGCGTGCGGCAGTTCCTCGGCGAGATGGCCGAGTCGCTGAGCCTGGCGGACCAGGCGGTGGTGCTTCCGGTGTTCGGTCCCGGCGAGACCGTCGCGGCGGGGTACGACGGCGAGGCGCTCACGGCCGCGATTCCGTTGCCGGAGAAGGACAAGGTGTACGCCGGGTCCGGCTCCGGCGCGCTGACTGAGGTGGTGCGGAGGGTGCGGCGGGGCGACGTCGTGGTGACCATCGGGTCGCCCGAGATGGCGACGCTCGCGGGCCGCATCGTCGAGGCGCTGCACGAGAGCTGAGCGCTTATTCGCGTGCCGGCCGGAGTGGTGTCGTGCTACTTTGCCCTGCTCCCAACGAAAGGAAGCTCATGACCGTTCCGGCGCCGCACCGCGAGTTCCTCGACGACGTGCTCCCGAAGATCCGCCGCGACCCGCGCGTGGCCGGGGTGGCCGTCGGGGGCTCGATCGCCCATGGCGAGCCCGACGAATACTCCGATGTGGACGTCGTCGTGGTCGTCGACGACGACGCGTTCGACGCGGTGACGGCCGAGCGGTTCGCGTTGATCGGCTCGTGGATCGACCTCGTCGCGGCCTTCACCGGCGAGCACGTCGGCGAGCCGCGGCTGGTCATCACCCTGACCGGGCCGCGCCTGCTGCACGTGGACTTCAAGTTCGTGCGCGTGGCCGACTTCGGTGAGCGGACGAGCGACCCGAAGATCCTCTGGGAACGCGACGGTGCGCTGACCCGGGCCCTCGCCGCCGCGCCCGTCGCCAAGGACCCGCTGGACGAGCAGTGGCTCGAAGACCGGTTCTGGGTGTGGGTCCACTACGCGGCCACGAAACTCGGCCGCGGCGAGCTGTTCGACGTCCTCGGCTTCCTGGCCTTCCTGCGGGAAACGGTGCTGGGACCGCTCATCGCCGCGCGCGCCGGCGGTTCTCCTCGAGGCGTGCGCCGGCTGGAGTTCCTCGCCCCGGAAGAGGCGCGCGAGCTGCGGGCCACTGTTTGCGGATACGACGCGAAGGAGGCCGGCGCGGCAGTGCTGGCGAGCATCGAGCTGTACCGCCGCTGGCGCGGCGACGTCGAGCGGCGCGACCGGGCCGAGGAACTGGCGGTGCGGTACCTCGCCGATGTGCTGGAGCCGGCCGCCAGGTAGCGGACACGCTCGGGAGGGCTCCCGCCGTCCGCGGTTACCGTCCCCGGTGATCGACCGGAAGAGGGTGCGTCGTGGGCGGGTGGCAGGTCAGGACCGCGCGGTGGGTGATGGCCGTGCAGGCCGTGGCGTCGATCGGGATCTGGGTGGTGCAGCTGCTCACGGTGCTCGAACGCCTCGACCACGGGCAGGACGTGCCGGGGTCGGTGTGGCTCGTGCTCGTGCTGAACCCCGTGATCGCGGTGCTGGTCGCCGTGGCCGCGGTGTTCCTGGCGCGGCGCACGTCGGCGGCGACGCTGGGAGTGGCCATGGAGGTGATCGGCGTGGTGAGCGCCCTGATCAGCGTGATCACCGGGTACTACCAGGCCGTGGTGGCGATCCTGCTGGCCGCCGCCGTGATCACGCTGATCGTCCGCCGCCGTCAGCCCGCCGTCGCCTGAGTTGTCCCGGGAAGGGGTTCCGCCGTGTCACGCTCGCGTCTGGCCGCCGCGGCCGCCGCCGTCGTCCTGCTCGCCACCGGCTGCGCCGGGCCGCCGCCGCCCGAGCAGTGCGACGAGTTCATGTGCGAGACCGTCGGCTACTGGCCCAGCACCGAAACGCAGATCGAAAACGGTTTCGTCGCGGTGCTGAGCGCCCTCGGCGTCGTCCCGATCGTGCCCCGCAGCGCCAACGGCACGGCGCGGCGCACCGGCACCATCGGCGGCGAGTAGCCCCGCTGCGGGCGAGGACGGTCCTGCCACGGCGTCAGGGCCAAGTGGCGGCCCCGCCTCGGCGTTTGCGGACTGCTTTGCCGGTGCCCGGTGGGTAGCCGTGCTTGGCCAGGCGCACTTCGGCGAGTTCGTCGGCGCTGCCGAGGGTGAGGAACAGGCCCAGGACCAGTGCCATGAGCAGCCCGAGCAGGATCAGGCCCGCGGGCAGCGGTGTGAGGAACACCAGCAGGAGGAACGCGGCGGTGAGCCAGGGCAGCGCCTCGAAGAACACGCGGAGCGCGAACCTCAGCACCCACGTCCGGGCGGTCGCGTCGTGCAGCACCCACGGGCGGTACTCGTCGGGCAGCCGAGCGCCGTAGACGTAGCGCAGCCACCGGATCGGACCTGGTCGTGGGGTCACCATCGTCACTCCAGTGTGCTCTCTGCGCTGTCGCTTCACGCCAGCGAAGCGAGTGCCGCCTTCGCGGAACCCGTGTGCTTCGCCAGGTCGCGCCACGGGTCGGGCTTGCGGGCCAGGCGTTGCTTCTGCTTCGCGGGCGGCCAGCCGTCCGGGTCCGCCTTGCCGAGCTCGCGCCAGTCGAGCGGCGTCGCGGCCGCCGCGCCCGGGCGGGCGCGCAGGGAGTACGGCGCGACGACCGTCTGGGCGTAGCCGTTGCGGTTGGCGTCGAGGAAGATCCGGTTGCCGCGGCTGTTCTTGCGCTGCGCCGTGGTGAGGTGGTCCGGGTCCGCTTCGGCCACGCGGTCGGCGAGCGTGCGGGCGAGCTCCAGCACGACGTCGGTGTCCGAGCGGGCGTCGAGCGGGGCGAGGACGTGGAAGCCGCGGCCGCCGGTCGCCTGCACGAACGCGGTGAGGCCGGCCTTCTCGTAGTGGCCGCGGATCTTGCGCGCGACCTCGCGCAGGCGCGTCACGGGCGTGCCGTCCGGTGGGTCGAGGTCGAGCACGAGCCGGTCCGGTCGCTCCGGATTGTCCACAGTGGACAGCCATACGTGGAACTCCACCGTCCCCTGGCCGGTCAGGTAGGCGAGGGAGTCGGCGTCGTCGCAGACCACGTACTCGTCCGTGCCCCCGCCTCGCCGCGGCACGCGTGCGACGCGCAGCCAGTCCGGGAAGTGCTCGCCGGGGTGCTTCTGGAACCAGCCCTGGCCGTCGATGCCGTCGGGGAAGCGCCGCAACGTCAGCGGGCGCCCGCGCAGGTGTGGCAGCATCACGTCGGCCACCGCCCGGTAGTGCTCGGCGACGTCGCCCTTGGTGAGCCCGTCCTCGGGGTAGAAGACCTTGTCCGGATGGGAAACTTCGATCACGGCTTCTCCCGCACGACGTCGGCCGGTTTCTTGTCCTCGCGCAGGCCCAGGAACCGCGGGTGCCGCAGCCGCCCGTCGCGCGTCCACTCGGAGAACCCGATCTGCGCCACCAGCTCCGGCCGCACCCAATGCGTTCCCTGCTCGCGTACCGCATCCGCGAACGGAGACCGGTCCGTCTCGAGCTCGCGCAGCCGATCGTGCAACGACGCCAGCAGCTTCTCGTCGAACCCGGTGCCGACCTTGCCGGCGTAACGCAGCTCGTCGCCTTCGTAGTAGCCCAGCAGCAGCGCGCCGAAGCCGTGCCGCGCGCCCTGCGGGTCCGTGAACCCGGCGACCACGAGCTCCTGGCCCTGCGCGCACTTGAACTTCAGCCAGTCCGCCGACCGGCCCGAGTGGTACGGCGCGTCGGCCCGCTTGGCGATCACGCCCTCCCAGCCGCGCCGGCAGGCCTCCTCGAAGAACTTCTCACCGTCGGTGTCGCGGTGCGCCGACAGGCGCAGCGGATCCGTGAACTCGAACGCGTCCTCGAGGAGGACCTTGCGTTCGCGCAGCGGCAACGGCGTGGCGTCGTGCCCGTCGAAGTGCAGCAGGTCGAACAGGTAGTAGTACACGCGCACCCCGGTCGCCCGCGCTCGCGCCGGATCCGTGAGGTGGATGCGCGGCTGCAGCGCGGCGAAACTGGTGTTGTCGCCGTCGAACGCCACGATCTCCCCGTCCGCGACGAACCGCGGGCCGCCCTGCCGGTCGAGCGCCTCGACGAGCTCCGGGTACGCGTTGTCCATGACCTTGTGGTTGCGCGAATACAGCGTCGGCGTGCCGCCGTCGCGCACGCAGATCGCGCGCACGCCGTCGAGCTTGCGCTCGAACAGCCAGCCTTCGTCGGAGAACCGGCGGTCGGTCAACGTCGCGAGGGTCGGTTCTCGCCAGCCCGGGGTGCTCATCGCGTGGTCCTTTCGCCACCTCGCCTCGGAATGCCCGGCCCGTCGGCGTTCGAAACCCCAGCTCAGCGGGGTGGGGAGCCGGCCGGCGGTGTACTCCCGGCACGAACCGGGTAGCCGGTCGCCGAGAGCGAAGGGAGCTGCCTGCCGATGACGCGCACCGCCGAGGCCGGCGTCACCACGCTGCGCCGGCACCGCAGGTCCCGCGACTACCCGGCCGCGGCGACGATCCACCTCCGGGACAACGGCGGGCAGCTGCGCCGCGACCTGCCGCGCAAGCGCGACGAGCTGGTGGCCGCGGCCCGCCGCGACGGTCAGGACCCGGCCGAGATCACGGGGTGGCGGTGGCCGACGTGAGTGTCCTGACCGTCAATCCGGGCTCCGGCAGCCTGCGCCTGCACGTCGTCGACGGAGACTCCGTGCCGGACTCCGCAGAGGTCGGCCACCCGCCCGGCTCCGACGAGGCCGACGCCGAGATCGCCGCGTTCCTCGACCGGCTCCCGGACTCGCTCGACGCCGTGGCGCACCGCCTCGTCCACGGCGGGTCGACCGTGCTCGCTCCGACCGTGGTCGACCGACGCGTGCGCGCCGCGATCTCGGCCGCCGCCTCGCTGGCCCCGCGGCACGTACCGGCCACTGTGGACCTGCTGGACCGGCTCAGCGCCAGGCTTCCCGCGGTGCCGCACGTGGTCTGCCCCGACACCGCCTTCCACGCGCACCTGCCCGAGATCGCCCGCACCTACCCGTTGCCCGAGCAGTGGCGCGCACGGTGGGACCTGCGCCGGTACGGGTTCCACGGGCTGTCGTTCGCCTGGGCCGTGCGCCGCGCGGGTGAGCTGCTCCGGCGTCCGGTCGGTGAGCTGAACCTGCTCGTCGCCCACCTGTCCGGCGGCAGCTCGGTGTGCGCGGTCGCGCGGGGGCGCAGTGTCGACACGTCGATGGGTTTCACGCCGCTGGAAGGCGTGATGATGGCGAACCGCTCCGGTACCGTCGACCCGGGCCTGCTGCTGTGGCTTCTGCGCGAGGGCAAGCTGACGGTCGCCGAGCTCGAAACCGGTCTGTACGAGCGCTCCGGCCTGCTCGGCCTGTCCGGCTCCTCGGCCGACACCCGCGACCTCGTCCACGCCGCGCGAGACGGCGACGTCAAGGCCTCGTTCGCCATGGCCGTCTTCGCGCACCGCGTCCGGCGGGAACTCGCCGGCGTCGCCGCGAGCCTCGACCACGTCGACGCGCTCGTCCTGACCGGAGACATCGGCTGGGACCAGCCGGAAGTCGCCGAAGAAGTCGCCATCGGCCTCGGCGTCCTCGGCCTGCGCGGCGGCCTCGACCCCCGTCGCGACCACGACGCGGTGATCAGCCCGCCCGGCGCCGTCGTCCCGGTGCTCACCGTGCAGTCGCGCGAAGAACTCGAGCTCGCCCGGGCCGCGGCGACCGTCGTCCGGGAGGCCGCGCCGACCCGCTGAGCGGCTGCCACGGAGAGTGCTCGCGCCCCGCCACTTCCGCGACGAGTCTTGTCAACGCCGGCTAACTAGCATTACGTTACTAACAAGTCGCTAGTTAGGAGCCAGCGTGGGCTGCAACGAGCACCTGGACCCCCGGTGGGTCCGGCCGGGACCCCATCGGGTCGTCACGAGCGAAGTCGACGAGTGGGCGACCGCGGACGGGCAGCGGGTCGCCGTTTTCGTGCAAGAACCCGACAGTGCCGGGGAAAAGCCGGTCGTCGTCCTGTGTCACGGGCTGGGCGGGAGCCACCGCGGGTACGCGGGCCTCGGCCACCACCTCGCGTCCCACGGGTACGCGGTGCTGCACCCGCAGTTCCGCGACGCCTTCGAGCTCGCGGGTCCGGAGCTCGGCCTGGCCGGTGTGGACGAACGAACCTGGGCCGCGGATCCCGTGGCCAGGCAACGGATGCACACGCTGCTGTTCGACCCGGAACACTGGCTGTCCCGGATCGACCGGGTGCACGCCGTGCTCGACGCGCTCGCCACGCGGCCGGATCTCAAGCCCCATCACGTGCTCCTCGCCGGGCACTCGTTCGGCGCCTACACCGCCCAGCTCCTCGTCGGCACGCGCCTGTCCGGCTACGGGACCTTCGCCCACCCGGCCGTCGCGGGCGGAATCCTGTTGTCACCGCAGGGAAGCGGCGACCGCGGGCTGACGCCGGACTCCTGGCGCGAGGTCGAGCTGCCCCTGCTGGTCGTCACCGGCACGCGCGACTTCGGCGCCCGCGGCGAGGGCGTCGAATGGCGCCGCGAGCCGTACGACCGGGCGCGCTCGCGGTTCAAGCACTTGGCCGTGGTCCACGACGGCGACCACCAGCTCGGCAGAATCCCGCGCCACGAAACCGGAACCGGCCCGACCGCGGCCGCGATCTCCGCGGTCGCCACGGCGTTCGCCGATCGCGTGCACGGCGACCGGACCGCGGGGGAGTGGCTCGCGAACGCGCCCTTCCCGGCGATCCTCGACCACACTCACCAGGAGGAGGCCGCATGTCCGACGTCGTGATCAGCGCGACGGGCGTCGAGCGGACGTTCGTTTCCCGCGGCCACGCGGTCCACGCGCTGGGCCCGGTCGACCTGACTGTCGAAAGAGGACAGTTCGTCGCCATCGTCGGCCCGTCCGGCTGCGGGAAGTCGACGTTGCTGCGGATCGTCGCGGGGCTGGCCGCGCCCTCGGCCGGCGAGATCGTGATCGACCGCGCCGACGCGGACTCGCCGCTGTGCTCCATGGTCTTCCAGGACTACGGCATCTTCCCCTGGAAGACCGTGCTCGCCAACGTGCGGCTCCCGCTCGACATCGCCGGTGTTTCGCGGCCGAGGGCCAACGAGGTGGCCCGCGGCTGGATCGAGCGCGCCGGCGTCGCCGGCTTCGAATCCGCCTACCCGGCCACGCTTTCCGGCGGCATGCGCCAGCGCGTGGCCCTGGCCCGGGCGTTCGTGGCCAACCCCGAGATCCTCCTGATGGACGAGCCGTTCGCCGCCCTCGACGCGCAGCTGCGCCTGGTGCTGCAGCAGGAGCTGCTGCGGGTGTGGGAGGCGCACCGGCGCACCATCCTGTTCGTCACCCACGCCATCGACGAGGCGCTGCTGCTGGCCGACCGCGTCGTCGTCATGTCCTCTCGGCCCGGGCGCATCCTCGACGACATCGAGGTCCCGTTCGCCCGGCCGCGCACCCGCGCCGCGCGTTCGGCGGCCGAGTTCGGCGCCCTCGAAGACCACATCTGGCGGCTCCTGAAAGGTGAGGTGGAAGAACGTGAGCACGCTCATGACGTCGCATGACCGGCTCGGAGGTCGTGAGCTCGTCCGGCGCACGCCCGGTCCCGCCGAGCTGGCGCCCCAGCGGCACGCCCGGCGTCGCCGCGGCGTGACCCTCACGCTGGCCTGGGCGACCCCGGTGCTGATCATCGTGGTCTGGGAGCTCACCGCGCAGTTCGGCATCCTCGACACCCGGTTCTTCCCGGCCCCCAGCGTGATCTGGCAGGCGGGCGTCCGGTCCATCCAGGACGGCGTGATGACCGACGCCATCGTGGACACCGTGCGCAAACTCGTGATCGGCTACGGGATCGGCGTCGTGGCCGGCGTGGCGCTCGGAGTCCTCTTGGGACTGTCATGGATCGTCCGGGCGGCGCTGGAACACACGCTGGTCGCGCTCTACACGCTGCCGAAGCTCGCGCTGTTCCCCGTGTTCCTGCTGATGTTCGGCCTCGGCGGGCTGCCCCAGATCGTGCTGGTCGGCGTGTCCGTGTTCTTCATCGTGGTGCTCGCCTCCACCACCGCGGTCCTCTCGGTCGAACAGGGCTACCGCGACGCCGCCGAAGTGCTCGGTGCCAAACGCACCCAGCTGCTGCGCCACGTCATCCTCCCCGCCGCGCTGCCCGCCATCGCGACCTCGATCCGGCTGACCGCGGGCATCGCCATCCTCGTGATCGTCGGCATCGAGATGGTGTCGGGCGACAGCGGCCTCGGCTACCTGATCTTCCAGCGCTCCCAGGTGTTCGACCCCGCGACGATGTACGCCGGCGTGATCATCGCCGGGGTGATCGGCGTGGCCTTCACCGGTCTCGTCACTCTCGCGCTGAAGTTCGCCGTTCCCCAGCAGCGGCCGCGCCTGCGCCGGTCCTGAGCCCCTCGTCTCCCCGAACCCCCTCCCCACCCCCCTTCCTCAGGAGAGCCATGTCCAGAACCACCCGGGCGCTCTGCGCCACCGCCGTCGCGGCCGGCCTGGTGTTCGCGAGCGCGTGTGCCCCGTCGTCGCAGCAGAACCAGGCCACCGACGCCAAGCAGGTGTCCGCGCTGCCGGCCGGCGTGAGCCTGTCGGGCAAGGCCGGCACGCCCGCGCCCAAACCACTGGCGCAGCGCGCTTCGCTCAAGGTCGGCATCCCGTCCAAACTGGAGCTCGAAGCGCCGGCGCTGCTCGCGCAGGTCTACGGCGAGTTCGGCAAGGAAAACCTCGACGTCACCTTCGTCACCGACACGGTGCCGAACCTGCTCACGCTGCTGGGCCAGGACAAGATCGACCTCGTCTACGCCGGCGCGCAGGCGCTGGTGTTCAACGCGCTGCGCAACGGCGTCCCGATCCGCTGGGTCTCCGGGGTCGCCTCGGCCGCGCCGGACAGCGGGGTGTACCTGAGCACGAAGTACGGGAACAAGGCGAGCGACTTCAACCCGGCTTCGTTGAAGGGCAAGAACATCGGCGTCAACCCGGGTGGGCTCGCCGCGCCCTCGGAGTACGGGCTCTACGAGCTGATCACGAAGGGCGGGTTGAAGCCCGCCGACATCCGGATGACCACCTTCACCGACGGTGCGGCGATGGTGCAGGCACTGAACAACGGCTCGATCGACGGTGCGACGCTCGGGCCGCCGTTCACCGCCGGGGTCCGCGCCGGCGCCGCGTTCCAGGCCGAGGACGGCTATCCCGAGACCATGCAGATCGCCGGTTACTTCGCCACGACCGCGCTCACCGGCGCGCACCGCGACGCGGGTGTCGCCTTCTTCCGGGCGGTGGAGCGGACCGTGAACACGCACCTGAGCGGCGACTACCACCAGGACACCGACGTGATGACCAAGATGGCCCAGCAGCTCGGCACGACCGTCGAGACGTTGCGGGTCGCGCCGTCGGTGCCGTTCGACTTCAACGTGCCCGCCGAATCGGTGGCGAGCCTCCAGAAGATGTACCAGGCCGTGCCGAACACGTTGCAGGCGGACTCGCCCGTGAAACCCGAAGAGCTGATCGACCTGTCGCTCGTGATCGACGCGGCTCAGGGCAAGTGAAGCACTCGACACGAGCAAGGAGGTTCACCCCACGATGAGCGACGCGCTGGCCGGTGTCCGGGTCCTCGACGCCGCGACCGTCCTCGCCGGACCGGTCTCGGCGACGATCCTGGGCGACTTCGGCGCCGAAGTGGTCAAGATCGAAGACCCGAAGGTCGGCGACTTCACCCGCAGCGGCGGGCGGTCGCCGGGCTGGCTCCAGGAGGGGCGCAACAAGAAGTCCGTGGCGCTGGACCTGCGGACGGCCGAAGGGCAGGCCGTGTTCCACCGGCTGGTGCCGCACTTCGACGTGGTGGTCACGAACTTCCGCCCGCCGACGCTCGAGCGCTACCGCATGCTGCCCGAGCACCTGCAGCCCCTCAACCCGCGGGCGATCCTGTTGTACCTCACGGGTTTCGGCCTCACCGGGCCCTATCGCGACCGGGGCGCGTTCGACCGGATCGCGAGTGCCTACAGTGGACTCACCTACGTCACGGGCGAGCCGGAGCGGCCGCCGGTGCGCAGCGGATACTCGGTGATCGACTACATGAGCGCCTATCTCGCGGCGTTCTCGGTCGTTTCCGCGCTGTACCACCGCGACCACGGTTCGGGCTCGGGTCAGGTGATCGACCTGGCGCTGTACGAGGCGGCCTTGCGGTCCAGTGAGGACTCGGTGACCGCCTACGGCCTCGACCGCCAGGTCCGGGAACGGCTGGGCAACAAGAACCCGGCCATCGTCCCCGCGTCGGACTTCGTGACGTCCGACGACCGCCGGGTGTCGCTGCACGCGGGCACCGACTCGCTGTTCCGGCGGCTGTCCGTGGTGATGAACCAGCCGGAGCTGACCGACGACCCGCGCTTCGCCGACCGCCCCGCCCGGATCCGCCACCAGGACGAGCTGTACCCGCTCATCAGCGAGTGGGTCTCGCGCCTGACCGCCGACGAGGTGGTGAAACTGCTGAGCGACGCCGACATCCCGGCGTCGCCGATCATGAGCGTCGCCGACCTGATGAACGATCCGCACTGCCGGGCCCGCGGCTCGGTGATCACCGTCGACGACGCCGAGTTCGGCGAGGTCCCGATGGTCGCGCCGCTGCCGCACCTGAGCGCGACACCCGGCAGCGTCCGCTGGGCCGGCACCACGTTGGGCGCGCACACCGACGAGGTGCTCGGCGGGCTGCTGGGCCTGTCGACCGCGGAGCTCGACGCGTTGCGGGACCGGGGTGTGGTGTGAGCGATCACTAGACTGCGAGACCGGAGGCAGGGGAGAAGAAGTGCACAAGGGGGATGATGTGAACGACACCGCCGGGCAGGCGACGAGCCGGCGCGGGCGCGACCGGGCCCGCACCGAGGCCGACCTCCTCCAGGCGACTTTCGACCTGCTCCAGCGCGACGGGATCTTCGCCGGGCTGAACCTGCAGGAGGTCGCCGACCGCTCCGGGGTGAACCGCGGCCAGATCTACCAGTACTTCGGCGACCGCCGATCCCTGCTGAGGGCGGCCGTGGCCCACCGCACCCGCGAATGGGCGGCCGGCGCGAAACGGCACTGGGAGGCGTCGTTCCTTGGCCGGCGCAAGGCGATGTTCCGCAGCGCGCTCGCGAACCCCGCGCCCACGCTGGTCGAGGCCCTGCTCGCGATCGACGGCGACCCGGACTACCACGCCCTGCCCGAGATCGAGAAGACGAGAGCCGCCCTCGAACGCGACCAGGCCACCGGCGCCCTGCCCGCCGACGGCGACGCGATCGCGATGCACGTGTTCATGGTCGCGGCGTACAAGGGGTATCTCATCTTCCGTGAGGCTCTCGCGCGCGACGTGGGCGTGCCGGTCGAGGAGCTCGACGCCCGCGTGCTGGCCGTGCACGACCAGGTGGCCGGGGCGATGACCGGGGGCGACGCGCGGGACCGATGAGTTTTCGCGGCGGCGGAGGTCCGACCGGCCGTCGGGCGGAGTGGTCCCGTGGACCTGGACACGATCATGCGCGTGCGCGACCTGCCCCGGGCCATGGTCACCCTCGGCGTGACCGATCTCCCCGACCCGGACGGCACCAGCCTCTCGCTCGCCCGGGCGCCGGTGGAGTCCGCGCAGCCGCGCACCCCGCCGGCGAGCGGGCCTAGTCCAGGGCCTTGAGGAGTTCCCGGGCCAGCGGCGCGGCCGACGCCGGGTTCTGTCCCGTGTGGAGGGTGCGGTCGACGACCGTGTACGGCTGCCAGTCCGGCCCGCGCTCGAACGCGACGCCGAGCTTGCCCAGCTCGTCCTCCAGCAGCCACTTCGCCTTCGGGCCGAGGCCGACGGCGTTCTCCTCGTCGTTGGTGAACCCGGTGACGCGGTAGCCGGCGAACGGGGACTCGCCCCGCTCGTCGCGCGTGGCCAGCAGCGCGGCGGGGGCGTGGCACACCACGGCGAGCGGCTTGCCCGACGCGAGCGCGGCGTTGAGCAGGGCGCCGGAGTCGGCGTCGTGGGAGAGGTCCTCCATCGGACCGTGGCCGCCGGGGTAGTAGACGGCGTCGTAGTCCGGCAGGTTCACGTCCGTGAGCACGATCGGCTCGCGCAGTTCGCCGGCGGATTCGAGGACCCGCGCGAGCTTCGCGGCCTCCTCCTCACCGCCGGCCAGGTCCGGGCTCAAACTGCCCCGGTCCACGGTCGGCACCACGCCGCCCGGGGTCGCCACCACGATCGTGTGGCCCGCGTCCTTGAGCGCGGTGTACGGGGCGGTGAACTCCTCGGCCCAGTACCCGGTCGGGTGCCGAGTTCCGTCGTCGAGCGTCCAGTGGTCGGCGCCCGTCATGACGAACAGGACTCGTGCCATGGTTCTCGTTCTCCTCCGGTCGATCACGGATTGTCTGGGTCGGGTACCCGTTCCGGCGGCCGCCGACCTCACCCGTCCGGTGGACGGCTAGAGCCGGCGGGAGAGCCGCGTGAGGATGTCGGCGGCGGGTTCGGCGGTGGCGTGGCGGTAGCCGGTGCCGGCCCACAGGTTGACGCGCTCGGCGTCACCCGCCTCCACGGCCGCCTTGCGCAGCGCGCTGGTCAGGTGGTGCAGCGCCGGGTATCCGGCGGGAGCTTCGGCCGAGTGGGCGTCGGTGAACGCGTTGCGCAGGCCCCGCGCCGGGCGGCCGGTGAACGCGCGCGTGACGACCGTCTCCCGGCGGGCCGGGTCGGCCAGCGCCGCGCGGTGCGGCTTCGACGCGCCGCTCTCGTCGGACCGCAGCAGCACGGTGCCGACGGCCACGGCGGTGGCCCCGGCGTGCAGCGCTTCGGCCACGGCCTCGGGAGTGGCGAGCCCGCCCGCGCCGACCAGGGGCAGCGACACGGCGGCTCCGACCTCGCCGAGGAGCCGCGGCAGCGGCACCGCGGGCGGGACGTGGGCGGGCGTGAGCGTGCCCGAGTGCCCGCCCGCGGCCGCGGCCTGCACGAGCAGGAGATCGGCGCCGGCGTCGGCGGCCAGCCTGGCTTCGTCGGCCGAGGTCACGGTCTGCGCGACCAGCGTGCCGGCGCGGCGCAGCCGGGCGAAGACCGCCGCCTCCGGCAGGCCGAAGGTGAAGCTGACCAGCGGGACCGGACCGGCGAGCAGGAGGTCGAGCTTGGCCTCCCAGTGGTCGTCGTCCTCGGTGATCCCCTGCGGCAGCGCGACGCCGTAGCGGTCGGCGTCGGCCCGCAGCGCGCCGGCGTAGCGGCGGTAGGCGTCCGGGTCGACGGGCACCGGGTTGGGGGCGAACAGGTTGACCCCGAACGGGATGCCCCGCGCGCGGACCTGCGCGATCTGCTCGGCGAGCGCTTCGGCCGTCTTGTACCCGCCGGCGATGAAGCCGAGGCCCCCGGCGCTCGCCGCCGCGGCCACCAAGGCGGGTGTGGTGCCTCCGCCCGCCATCGGCGCGGCCAGGACCGGCGAGGTCACCCCGAGACCGGACAGCGAGCTGTGCATGTCGAACGCCTTCTCTCTTTCCGCGCGAACCCTTCGCCTCCACGCTAGGCACCCGCGGCCGCGTTGGGAAATGCCCGTCCGGCCGCGGCTATGCTCTGCGGGCATGGTTGAGGGCACACCGGCGGGCATCGAAATCCGGCACCTGCGTGCGTTCGCGTCGGTGGCCCGGCTGGCGTCGTTCACCCACGCCGCCCAGGAGCTCGCCATCACGCAGCCCGCGCTCAGCCGGACGGTGCGCCGGCTCGAAGAGCTGCTGCGCGTGACCCTGCTGGACCGCTCGTCGCGGCACGTGGAGCTGACGGAAGCGGGCCGGACGTTCCTGGAGCACACCTTGCGCGTGCTGGCCGAGCTCGACCGCGGCGTCGGCGCCGCCCGGCGCCGGGGCACGGTGAAGCTGGGGTTCAGCTGGCTGCTGCCCACGCCGTGGGCGCAGGAGACCGTCGCCCGCTTCGAACACACCACCGGCAGCTCGGTCGACCTCGTCCGCATCGACGACCCGCTCGCGGCGGTGCAGCAGGAGAAGGTGGACGTCGCGCTCGTGCGCGGGCCCGTGCGTTCGTCGCGGCTGCAGGTCGTGCACCTGTTCGACGAGGACCGGGTCGCCGCGTTCGCGGAGACGTTCCCGCTCGCCGGCGAGCCGGAGCTGGCGTGGGCCGACGTGCCGAACTGGCCGCTGGTGGTCAACGTCGTCAACGGCACCACCGGCCCGTGGTCCTGGCCCGAGGGCCAGGGGCCGTCGACCGTCGTCGAGACGGCGAACTTCGACGAGTGGATCGAGAGCGTCGCCGCGGGGCGCGGGCTGGGTGTGGTGCCGGAGGTCGCGGTGCGGCGCAACATCCACCCGACGGTGCGGTTCCTCCCGATCGCCGGTGCGCCGGCGATCCCGGTCGCGCTGGCGTTCCTGCCGAGCGTGAACGGGCCGGTGCTGCGGCAGTTCGTGGAAGCGGCGCTCGGACGATGAAATGGGTTCGGTAATAAAGATTGACACCCGGGTGCGGGTTCGCGATTATGTAATGGAGCCGAACGCAAGGGGCTCACAGGGCAAGAAACCAGCACAAAAACTCAGAAGGAGTCGTCGTGGCGAGCACGGAGAAGCGAGGGTCGCAGCGCCGTTGTCCCGGCGATCTGCGCGATGCGCTGCGCTCGTCGGATGCGCTGTCATCGATGCCGCGCCTGCCGCAAGAGCGGCTGCTGAGCACCGGGGGCTCCCCACCGTGACGTCGTCGACGTCGTGACCGGGAGCCGCCCATCGGGAAACCGATTCGGGCGGCTTTCTCTATTTCGTGCACCCTGAAAATGGTGCGTTAACCATTTTGTCGATGTGCTGTCACCATTATTTGGCGCTTGTTCTTTGTCAACTTCACAGCGGAGCAGAAACACGCTCGCCGGCCGCGGCGAGCACGGTGGGGCTGGGCACCGGTGAGCCCACCCGGCTGTAACCCGGACGCCCTTCGGCGGCTTTGACGGTTCGACTCCGTCCCCCACCACGCGAGGCCGATGCGACTGCTGGTCAGGTCACCGCCCTTTCAAGGCGGGGGACCGGGATCGATACCCGGATCGGCTGCCACACCCCTGTAGCTCAGCTGGACAGAGCGCCGGACTACGAATCCGGAGGTCCCAGGTTCGACTCCTGGCCGGGGTACGCAGGTTTTCAGGCTCACGTGGCCCAGCGGCGAGGGCAGCTCCTTGTCGAGGAGACGATCGCGGGTTCGAGTCCCGTCGTGAGCGCGGGTCCGGCACCCGAGGGGGGTGCCCGGCCGACGAGTGCGAGGGAGACGGGAACCCATCCGCTTCGGGAGCGGAAGACACCGCGTTCGACTCGCGGGCACTCGACCGAGGTGATTCCGGGACCGTCGAAGACGGCCCCGGCACGGCGCGTTGGTCCAGCGGCACGGACACCGGCCCCTCAAGCCGAAGACGCGGGTTCGACTCCCGCACGCGCTACGCGGTTGTAGCCCAACTGGCAGAGGCACCTGGCCCAGCGCCAGGCCAGTCGGGGTTCGAATCCCCGCAACCGCACGCAGCTCCACCGAAGACGGGTCCCGCGTGGGGGGCCCCGCGCCCTCGTAGCCCAACCGGCAGAGGCACCGGACCCAGGATCCGGACAGTCCAGGTTCGACTCCTGGCGAGGGCACCTTTTCCCGGGTGGTGTATCCGGCAACACGGCGGACTTTGGTTCCGCAGAGCCAGGTTCGAGCCCTGGCCCGGGAGCACCACGCGATGCCCGTTCGTCCAACCGGCAGGACTCCGGACTCTGGATCCGGCAACCGAGGTTCGAACCCTCGACGGGCAGCGCAGCACGCAGGACAAGGAGGGCTGGCCGAGTGGCAAGGCACCGGATTGCTAATCCGTGGTCCGGGACGTGACGTCCCGGCGCGCGTTCGATCCGCGCGCCCTCCGCGCACGACGACGGCACCAGGGTGCCGCCGGGCCGGGGAGGATTGGCCGAGTGGTAAGGCAGCCGTTTCGAAAACGGTGGTCGGGTGTGCTGAGCACCCGCGTGGGTTCGACTCCTGCATCCTCCGCACCGCGCCGGCGCGAAGCCGGCGAAGCCCCCGTGGTCCAGCGGACACGACTCCGGCGTCCGAAGCCGGGAACGCAGGTTCGACTCCTGCCGGGGGCACCGCGGCACACCGCGACGCGCGGGGCCCAGTGGCCGGCCGGGGCTCATATCCCCGGATCGCCTGGATCGACACCAGGACGCGCGACCGAACTCTGCTCCGCCGGTGGTTGCCGGCTCCTTCGCGGGCCGGGGCCGGGCTCGGCCGTGCGAACGAGGGCCGCGGCGGCTGCCCTCGTTCGCAGGTACGAACTTCCCTGCGTGGACCCGTTCCATTGTGCGGCAAGGAAAACCGGCTCCTAGGGTCCGGATCATGACCGAATACGACAACCGGGCTCCCGGCACCGTCCTCGGAGCCTTCTGGCTCTACCTCGTGTCGACCGTCGTCGCGATTGTCGGCGTGGTCGTGCTCGTCACGAACAAGCAGACCATCGTCGACGCGATCGGAAACGCCGACCGCGGCCGGCTCACCGACGCGCAGATCCGCCAGGCCGCGAACGTCGGCCTGTGGGTCGCGGTCGCCATCGCCGTCGTCATCGCACTGATCTACCTGTGGCTGGCGTTCAAACTGAAAGCCGGCCGCAACTGGGCGCGGATCACCCTGGCGATCCTGACCCTGCTGCAGATCGCCTCCCTCGTCGCCGGCCGCGGCGGCACCGCCCTCGGTTACCTCAGCGCCGCCGCGGCGGTGGTCGCGCTGGTTCTGGCGTTCCTGCCTCCGTCCAACGCCTACCTCTCCGCCGCTCGGCGCTGATCCCCGGCGGCCGCCGGTACCGGCGATCGTCCTGGCGTGCCGGATCGACGCGTCGGCCTCGCTACGATCGGGGGATCGCCACACCGAGGGGGACCCGCCGATGCCGCAACTGCTGGGCGCGATCGACAGCAGCATCACGGTCGAGTACGGCCAGTTCGTGCTGCAGGAAATCCCGATGAGCCGCAACGCGCTGGGCGTGGGGGAGCCGCGCGGTGACTGGCTCGTCCTGGGCGGGGCCGGGGGCCTGATGCTGCACAGCGCCGGGAACGCCCACGACCCGGCCGTGCGGGTGGAGCTGTGGGACACCGAGCCGCCGGCGGCGCACGGCGAGTGGGACCAGGTGGTCACGGTCGCGTGCGACCTGGCCGATCAGGTGCGCCTGCAGTCCGTCACCGCCGCGATGTCGCCCGACGTGCTCACCCTGGGGCGGCCCGGTCCGCACCACGCCCGGGTGCACGGGGGCGGCCGCGCGGCGACGGCGAAGCTGGACGAGGGGACGTTCGCCGAGGGCGTCGAACGCTGGCTGATCCAGCTCTGGCCCGCGTGAGGCGCCCGGATATTCTCGCCGGACCATGACGAACCTCGACCGGATCCGTGCCGACCTCATCGCCGACCCGGACAACGCGTGGGCGAAGGAAGCCGGCTACGAGCCCCTCTACACCGCGGAGCCGTCGGCGAAGGTGGCGCTCATCGGGCAGGCGCCCGGGCGGAAGGCGCAGGAGAGCGGCATCCCCTGGAACGACGCCAGCGGCGTGAAGCTGCGCGGCTGGCTGGGGGTGACCGACGAGGAGTTCTACGACCCAACGCTGTTCGCGATCGTGCCGATGGACTTCTTCTACCCCGGCAAGGCGGCCTCCGGTGACGCGCCGCCGCGCCGCGGGGTGGCCCAGAAGTGGCATCCGCGGATTTTCGCCGAGCTGCCCGACATCCGGTTGACGGTGCTCGTCGGCAGTTACGCGCAGAAGTACTACCTGCACGCCGGGCGCGGGGGGAGCCTCACGGAGACCGTCCGCTCGTTCCGGGACTACCTGCCCTCGATGATCCCGCTCGTGCACCCGTCGCCGCTCAACGTCGGGTGGCACCTGCGGAACCCGTGGTTCGAGCAGGAAGTCGTGCCGGAGCTGCGGAAGCTGGTGGCGGCCGCGCTGAAGTCCTGAGTGGACGGATCAGAAGATGCTGAGCCCCGTGACGTTCCCGAACGTCTCGAGCGCCATCGCCGCGGACACGGAGTTGCCTTTCTCGTCGAGCCCCGGCCCCCACGCCGCGATCGCGCAGCGGTCCGGCACGATCGCGAGGATCCCGCCGCCGACGCCGCTCTTGCACGGCAGCCCCACGCGGTACGCGAACTCGCCGGCGGCGTCGTAGGTGCCGCAGGTGAGCATGATCGCGTTGATGCGCCGGGCGTCCTGCTTCGACAGCAGGCGCGTGCCGTCACGCCGGACGCCGTGGCGCGCCAGGACCAGCCCCGCGCGGGCGAGCTCGACGCACGAGGCCATGATCGAGCACTGCCGGAAGTAGTGGTCGAGCATCTCGTCGACGGGGTTGAGGACGTTGCCGAAATCGGCCATCAGGTAGGCCAGCGAACGGTTGCGGTTCCCCGTGCGCGTCTCGGACTCGGCCATCGCCGGGTCGTAGGTGAGATCGGGGTTCCCGGTCTCCGCGGCGAGGAACGCGCACAGCGCACCGCAGGCGTCGCCGGTGTCCGCGAGGAGCTGGTCGGTGACCAGCAGCGCGCCCGCGTTGATAAACGGATTGCGCGGCACGCCGCGCTCGATCTCCAGCTGGATCAGCGAGTTGAACCGCGTACCGGACGGCTCGCGGTTCACGCGCCGCCAGATCGACGCGCCGTCGTGCCCGAGCACGTGCGCGAGCGCGAACGCCTTCGAGATGCTCTGGATCGAAAACGGCACCTCCGCGTCGCCCACCTGGTGCAGCTCGCCGTCGACGGTCGCCACAGCGAACCCGAACTGGCCCGGGTCCACGCAGATCAGGTCGGGGATGTAGTCCGCCACCTTGCCGGCCCCGATGTGGGGCCGCGTGGCCGCCCAGACCTCACCGACAGCACGCTCGTAGTCCACCGGCCGCCCTTCCCGCACGTGATCACCGCGGCCCTGATGATGTCACGGCCACTGTGGGTCGCTGTCGCAGAACACCTGCTCGACCTGAGCACGGCGTGCGGTTGCCGTTCGATCGCCTGTCACATTCTGACGCTGGGGGAGGGCGACTTGAGCGACTACTTGTCCCTTTCGCCGTCGACATGACAACGGGTGTCGAACCGGCTGGGGTCTGTGTCGGACGAGCCGTGGCCTCTGTGGATCGGCCTTCTTTCCCGGTCTGCGTCGCGGGGATTTCGGTCTGGTTGTTGCGAGGTGCCTGTCTGAAGAGCTTGAAGTGGTGGTTCTTCATCTTCCGCCCCGGTCGGAGTGCTCAATGTGGTCTTCGCCGTCGCGAACAGCGCGCCGGGCTGACGCCGGCACGGTGCACCGGCCGATCGCACGAAGTCGTCTCATCCGGTGTCCCGTGTCGGCCCGCCGGCGGGGGACACCCGGCGAGCTACAGTCGATCATGAAGCCGCCCCACCGGAGGTCGCGATGAGTGTTCCCTTGCCGGACGAGTTCACCTACCGGCGGGTCGACGCCGGGGGCGTGCGGATCAACTGCGCGGTCGCCGGGGAGGGGCCGCCGGTGTTGCTGTTGCACGGTTATCCGCAGACGCACCTGATCTGGCACCACGTCGCGCCGCGGCTGGCCGGGGAGTTCACGGTCGTTCTGACCGATTTGCGCGGGTACGGCGACAGCGACAAGCCGGCCGGCGGCGATCACGAGTATTCCAAGCGGGCCATGGCGAACGACCAGCTCCGGGTCATGGCCGAGCTGGGCTTCGACCGCTTCGCCGTCGCCGGGCACGATCGCGGCGGCCGAGTGGCGCACCGGCTGGCGCTCGACGCGCCCGAAGCCGTGAGGGCGCTGGCGGTGCTGGACATCGTCCCCACGCGGTACGCGTTCCAGCACGCCGACAAGGACTTCGGGCTGGGCTACTACCACTGGTTCTTCCTCGCCGCCGGCAACGGCATCCCCGAACGGCTGCTTGCCGGCGACCCCGCGTTCTGGGTCACCTCGCGCATGCACTCCCGCCACAACGGCGGCACGCCCTTCGACCCCGCCGCCGTCGCCGAGTACGTGCGGTGCTTCTCCACGCCGGAGGCGATCGCCGCGTCCTGTGCGGACTACCGTGCCGCCGCGGGCATCGACCTCGAGCACGACGACGCGGACGCGGCGGCGGGCCGGCTCGTCACCAGCCCGCTGCTCGCGCTGTGGGGGAGCGGCAGCTTCGTCGGCCGCGCCTACGACGTGCCCGCCGTGTGGCGCGAGTACGCGACGGACCTGCGCACCCTCGCCGTCGAGAGCGACCACTACCTGCCGGAGGAACAACCGCACGTCGTCGCCGAAGCATTGCGGGACTTCTTCGCGGAGGCCTGAGCCCCGGGTGTCTGCAGCGGCACCGGGCCGTCCATCAGCCGCACGCCGCCGTCGACGTGGAGGTCTAGCGCGTTCACGGCGGGGTTGCGCAGGAGGAACTGCGTGGCGTCGACGATGTCGGCCATCGCGATCGGCGTGCCGGTGAGCGTTCGCGCGGGCGGGTTGCCGGGGACCTTGCGCCAGACCGGGCTGTCGAGGACGACAACCGGGTGCAGCGCGTTGACGCGGATCGGCGCGAGCTCCCACGCGAGCGTGCGCGCGAGTGAGCTGACGCCGCCGTTCGTCGCGGACACCATGGTCGACCCGGGATAAGGCCGGTCTTTCGCGCTGCCGCCGAAGAGCACCACCGAGCCGTGCGGGGTGAACCGGTCGCGAAGGACACGGACGGCCTCGGCGTACCCGACCAGCTTGACCGTGGCGGCGCGCACCGCGTCGGCGACGCTGAACGCGTGGATGCTGCCCCCTTCCTGGTGGATGGCGGTGATGACGAGCCCGTCGAGCTCATCGACACCCGAAACGGCGCCGGCGACGTCTCCGGCATCGCCAAGTCGACAACGAGTCCGGTCGCGCGTCCGCCGATCTCCCGTGCGGCGGCTTCGGCGCGGCCCGGATCGCGGCTGGTGACGATCACCGCGTCCCCGTGGTCGGCCACCGCCTGGGCCACGGCCCGCCCCAGTCCGCCGCTGCCCCCGATGACCAGGATTCGAGACACGAGCTTCCCTTCGTGCGTACCTATCGCAACGCTATCGCCGTTCTACGGACAACTGTCCGGCAACAGTGAACCGAGGCCGCGCAGCATGTCAAGTGCTCTCAGGGCACCATCAGGAGGGTATTTCAACGGATGTTGAGTCTTGACAACAGCCGCTCCAGGTCGAATTGTCGTCGTCTGGCGGACAACTGTCCGAAGATGGCTTCCAGTGCGTGCCCTTCGCCGCCTGCCGCTGAAAGGACCAACCCATGGAGCGCTACACCGCACCGGCGGTCGCGGCCGGACTCGAGTTCACCCCGCCGACGCAACGCGCGCAGGCCGGCCCGGTTCCTGGCGACCGATGTCACGAGCGCGGGCGAGGTCGACGCTCTCGTGGAGGCGGCCGCCGAGTTCGGCGGTGTCGACGTGATGGTCTGCAACGCGGGCATCACGCTCCCGTCGGACGGCGCCGAGTTGGCCGCCGACGGCCTGCACCGGTTGATGGCAGTGAACGTCGACGGCGTGCTCTTCGGCGCGCAAGCCGCGGCCCGGCGGATGAAAGCGCTCGGGAAGGCGGGCAGCATCGTCCTGATGGGCAGCATGGGCGGGCTGCGCGGCGCCGCGGTCACCATCGCCTACTCCACGAGCAAGGGCGGCGTCGTCGCGCCGGCCAAGGCACTGGCCGACGCGCTCGGCCCGGACGGCATCCGCGTCAACGCGGTCTGCCCCGGTCTCATCGACACCGAGATGCTGCGGGCGACGCCCGGCGTCGCGGACGGCACCGAAGCTCGCCGCCTGCGCACGCCGCTGCGCCGGCTGGGCCGGCCCGCGGAGATCGGTGACGCCGTCGCGTGGCTCGGATCGGACCTGTCCAGCTACGTGAGCGGCATCGAGCTTCCGGTCGACGGCGGGCTGATCTCCGTCATCTGACCGCGGTGGTCCCCGACAGACAGCCAGAAACTTCCGAAACGGAGATTCCCATGACGACACAGGCCGGCCTCGACACCGCCGACGCGCTGACGACCCTCGAGCTGACACCGGGCTTCGACGTCACCTACCTGCCCCGCAAGATCGAAGAGCTGCTCGACGCGACCGAGAAGCCGTTGCACCGCGCGATCCTGAAGAACTACCTGCGTCACGCGTTGCTCGAGATTTCCGGGTACTGGGAGGAAATCCTGGTGCCGGAGCTGACGATCGACGAGCCCGTGTACCGGATCGCGGAGCGCGGTGCCGTCCACTCGCTCGTGGGGCACGAGGCGGTGCTGGGGTTCTACCGCGAGGTCTTCGAGACGAAGACGAACGTGATGGCGGCCCGTGCGACCAACATGTGCGTGGGTGATTTCGGTGTCGTGACGGAGATGGTGTTCGCGCACATGACGCCCGGAGCGGTCCTGGTGGGTCAGGACATCGGGCAGCCGGTGGACCCGGACTCGCACTACCTGATCCAGCACAACGTGATGCAGAACTTCGTCTACACCGCCGGCGCCAAGCTGATCGGCGAGCGCGTGTACGACGATCCGGTGAGCTACAGCTACGGCAAGCTGATCCCGTCCGAAGTGGTCACTCCGGAGATGGCGCGGGAACAGCTGGCCCCGTTCCTGAGCCGGGCGGCGCTCGACTGAGAGGGAGCCCGGGCCGGGCGGGGCTGACCGGCCGACGCCGAACAGCTGTCCGAAGAGGACTCTCGGCGCGCTGCGGAGCGCGCGGCACCGGAGGCCGCCCCCGTGGTGGCGACGTTGGGCGAGGTAAATGTTGCGCCGGGCTCAGCCGGGGAGGGCGGTCAGCCGGGCGTCGAGCGCGCGCAGGGTCCGGGCGGTGAGGCTGGGGGTCGTCGCGGCCAGTTCCCACACCGACAGCGTCGCGACCGAGGCGGCGAAGTCGGCGTTGGCGAGCAGGGGCAGGTGGCGCACGAGGATCTCGCGGGCGACCGGGGCCAGTTCGCCGATCGGGGTCAGGAGGGCGGAGCCGAACTCGGTCGCCGGGGGGAGGCCCTCGAGGACGGCGAGGGCGTTCTCGCGTTGGGCGCGCACGAGGAGGTGTTCGCGCGTCACGGGGCCGTCGGTGGGCAGGCCGAGGCGCTCGAACTGGGACGCGGGCGCGTCGGCGGCTCGCATGAGCTCGACGAGGTGGGTGGCCATCGTGAGCTCGAGGTCGTCGTCGACGAGGGGGCCGGTCTGGCCGGGGTCGGTTTCGAGGTCGAACAGCAGGGTGCCGAACGCGTGCGGGTCTCCCCAGGCGTAGCCGGGCATGCGCAGCACCGGCGCTCCTTTGGTGAAGGGCAGGGGCGGGATGAGCTCGGCGTCACGCAGTTCGGCGGGGGAGAAGCGGGTGTTCATGTGGGTGGGCATGAGGGTGTGCTCGAACAGCGGGGCGTTGTCAGCGGTGGCGGAGGCTCGCAGGTAGACGTACCGGCCGTCCGTGACGTTGACGTGCGCGCCGAAGCTGCCGAACAGGCAGGCTTCCCGCGTGGCGGGGCCCGTCAGCGGGAGGCCTTGCATGTCGGCCGGCCTTGGTACACCGAAGAAGTCGAGCAGTGTCGGTCCGAAGTCGACAGTCTGCACGAGCTCGGCCCGGCGCTCGCCGCGGGCGCCCGTGCGCGGGTCCCAGACGAACAGCGGGGTGTGGATGTTCTCGTCGTACCAGGGTTGCACGTTCTTGCCCCACCAGCCGTGCTCGCCGAGCAGGAGGCCGTGGTCGGTGCCGACGATGAGGAGGGTGTCGTCCCACAGTGCGTGGGCGTCCATCGCGTCGAGCACGCGGCCGAGAGAACTGTCGCACATGGACAGCAGGGCGCGGTATTCGTCGCGGACCTTCAGTGTGTCGCCGGGTCGTTCGGTGACCCTGCGGTAGCCGGGCCAGTCGTACTCCGGGCCTTGGTGGCCGAGGGCGTACCGCGCGCGGTGGTCCTCGGTGGCGACGAACGGTTCGTGCGGGTCGAAGCACTCGATCTGGAGGAACCAGTCCTGCTCGCCCGCGTTGGTGCCGAGGAACTCCAGCCCGGCGTCGACGGTGAGCGTCTGCGGGTGCTGCCCGGGTTCGAGGAAGTGCTGCCGGTTCACCCAGTGCCGGCGCACCATCGCCGGCGCCCGCCGCCCCGCGACCGCCGGTTCCGGTATCTCGGGATCGGCCACCTGGCCCTTCCAGCGGTCGCCTTCCTGGCCGCGGAAGAACTCGTAGGTGTCGAAGCGGTTGTGGTAGGTCGCGCCGCCGTCTTCCCAGTAGTGCTGGTGATCCGTGACGAGGTGGGTGTGGACGCCGGTGCGCGAGAGCAGTTCGGGCACCGAGTCGTCGAACGGCTCCAGCGGACCCCACGACCGGTGCAGGAAGTTGTACCGGCCCGTGTGCAGCTCGCGGCGCGCCGGCATGCACGGCATGCTGCCCGCGTAGCAGTTGTCGAACGTCACGGCCACGTCGGCCAACCGCTCGAAGTGCGGCGCGAGCACGCCCGTCGCCCCGTAGGGCGGCAGATACCGGCGGTTGAGCGTGTCGAACAGCACGACGATCGCGCGCATGGCCGGTCTCCTCCTCAGGCGGGTTCCGCCTAGGCCAGCCTAGGCGGAGGTCCGGCCGGGGTAGCCCGAACTTTGGCGAACGCGGCCCCCGCCTGATTGACTGTGACTGCCCGGCTCGGCCGGGCACCAGACACCCAAGACGATTCTGGAGGACCCATGCCCGTCTCGAAGGCGCACGCGAACTGGAACGGCGACCTTCCCACCGGGTCCGGTCAGTTCACCGCCGGCGGAGGCAGCATCAGCGGGAGCGTGACCTTCAAGTCGCGCTTCGAGGACGGCCCCGGGTCGAATCCGGAACAGCTCATTGCCGCGGCGCACGCGTCGTGCTTCTCGATGGCGCTGGCCAACACCCTGGCGAGTGCGGGATTCCCGGCCGAGTCGATCGAAACCGACGCTTCGGTCACGCTGCGCCCGGTCGACGGCGCCCCGACGATCATCAAGGTCGAGCTCTTGACGCAGGGCCGCGTGCCCGGCGTCACCGAGGAGCAGTTCCAGGAGTACGCGGCGCAGGCCAAGGCCGGCTGCCCGGTCAGCCGCGCGCTGGCGGGCGTCCCCGAGATCGCCCTGCAGGCGTCGCTGGCCGGCTGAGCCGCGCGAGCGCTCGCTCCCGCGCGGGGCGAGCGCTCGGTCGGACCGGGGCCGCCACGACCTCGCCGCCGTGGTGGCCGGCTGATCGGTGCGCCCGTCGGCTGAGGGCGGCGGGCGGTGATGAGGCGTTCTTCAGCAGGCCCAGGGACTCGGCGTGGAGCTGGGCGGGCGCGGCGAGGAACGAAGTGGCCTGCGGGTGCCAGGGGTTGCCGTCGGCGTCGCTGACGACCACGCCCGCCTCCTGGGCGATGAGGCTTGCGCCCAGGAGGTTGCCGGCGTCGCGGCCGTAGAGCCAGAAGCCGTCCGTGCGCCCGGCGGCGACGTCTGCGATCTGCAGGGAGGTCGGGCCCAGGTTGCCGACCGCGCCGACGTGCGGGAGGACGGCCGAGAGTGAGCGGCCGGCCTGCTCGGCGGCGTTCGGCTGGGCGGTGATGAACGGCGGCTGGCTGGTGCCGACGAGCGTGACCGGGAGCTCGGCCGTGGCGGCCGGGGTGAGGCGCTCGCCGTCGAGGAACGCGCCGAGGCCGATCGCCGCGTGGTAGGTCTCGCCGCGGACTTCGCTGTGGATCACGGTGGCGACCGGGACGGCGTCTTCGACCAGGGTGATGCTGACGCACCAGTAGGCAGGCCGCGCAGGTACTGGACGGCGCCGTCGGCCAGGTCGACGACCCAGCGCTGCTCGCCGGGCGGGACGGTGGTGTCGATCTCGTCGGCCCATGCCACGCCGGGGCGCAGTGTGCCGAGACTCGCGCGGAGCGCGCCCTCGGCCGAGTGTTCCAGTGCGTCGAAGGTCCGGCGGAATTCGGCGAAGGTGGCCGGGGCCGCCGGCCTGGGGCGGGCGGCGAGGAGGCGGTCGGCCACGACTACGCCCACCCGGCCGGACGGGACGACAGCCGTGGTGCTTCCGTGATGCCCGCGGAGCGCAGTTCCTCGGCGACGAGCTCCCGCAGGCGGAACTTCTGGACCTTCGTGCCCGACATCGGCCAGTCCGTGACGAAGCGGATGTAGCGCGGCACCTTGAACGTCGCGATGCGGCCGAGGCAGTGATTGATCAGAGTGCGTTCGGTGGTGGTGGCGCCGGGGAGGAGCCGGATGAAGGCGGCGGCCACCTCGCCCAGGCGGGCGTCGGGGGCGGCGACGACCTGGACGACGCCGCAGGCGAGGCAGCCGGCGGGGACCGGCGCGCGAGTCGAAGGGTCGACGACGCGGACTTCCCTGTGCCGCAGCACGGTGCCGCTCGTGGTGGCGCGGACGTCGGCCGGGTCGTCGGGGGAGCCGACGCGGCAGAAGCCGGGGGATTCCGTCGAGCCCAGGACGACATCTGCCCGGCCGGGGCGATCCGCGCCTGCGTGGCGCGCAGCCGTTCCGGCGAGCCGACGTTGAGCACGAGGCGCAGCGCGGACAGATCGCGCGAGGAAACTCCGCGTGGTCGAGCACGCGCAGCCAGCTCGTCTCGAACGCGGGAAACGCGACCGTGCAGCGTTCTTCGGACAGTTGACGCAGCGCGAGCCCCGGCTCGAACGGTCCGGTGTGGACCATCGAGCACCCGGCCGCCAGCGCCGCGAGGACGACGTCGTAGCCGCCGCAGGACGGTGCGTAAAGACGGCGGATGGCGCGTGCCGGCGGGGACGGGCGGGGTAGGCGGGCCGGTGTTCCCACAACGAGAGCCCGCTTACCCCGCGCGCCTTCCGCCGCGAACTCGCCGAAGGTGCCCGAGCGCACCCGCGGCGGGGGATCCGCGGTGGCTCGCCGTCCGCGTCCGCGGCGCCCGGGGGAAAGCGGCGCGGACGCGGACGGAGGTCACTTCGTGGCGATCTTCTGCCCGACCAGGATCAGGTCGGCATCGGGGACGTACGCCGAGTTCAGCTGCTGCAGGTGCTGCCAGCCGCCGGCGACGCCGGTGCGCGCCGCGATGCCCGACAGGGTGTCGCCCGCGACGACGGTGTAGTCGCCGTTGGGGTTCGACCGCGTCGTGCCGGCCGCGGGCGTGCTCTTGACCTGCGGCTTCGCCTTGGCCTTGAGCTGGGTCTTCGCCTGGGGCTTGGCGGCCTTGGCCTTGCTGCGGGCGGTGGCGGAGCCGCTGTCGGCGGACCCGGTGCTCAGCTGGCCCGAGAACGAGCCGAAGCCGGCCGGGCCGGCGCCCGTGCTGCACTCCCACGGCGCCGAACCCGACTTGGCGTAGATCCGGTCCGCGACGACCTGCTGCTGGGCGGGGGTGGCCTTGTCCGCGGTCGGGGCGAACTGGCCGCCGCCGTTCGCGAGCCAGGTCTTGGTCACGATCTGGAACAGACCGGCCGGGCGTCCGGCGCGCTGACCGGCCGCGGTGTTGTTGACCGCGGTCGGGTTGCCGGAGCTCTCGCACTTGACCAGTCCGGCCTGCCCGGGGAAGGCGTTGGCCGGGCCGGCGCCGACGAGGCCGATGCCGCCGAGCGTGGCGCCCGCGAGAGCCGCGGTCGCGCCGGTGCGTTTGAGGACGGTTTTGGTGTGACTGGGTTTGCTGTGTCGCCCCACGGGGGTGGGCTCCTTCGTTTTCACACCGCAGGCCCGGCTCCGCGCCCGGGGAGGGGCCGCGTCTGCCGGAGTCTCGCGGTGGCTTCCGGCCGCTGATCCTCGGGGGTGGATCGCAGGTCACCGCAAAAGCACGACGAGGTTAAGAACAAGCAACGACATGTGTACAGAGTGCGTGGGAAGCGACACAGATCATCTGGCGGCGTAGTGATGGTGCGACGGTGTGTCATGTCAAGTCGGTGTCAGTTGGTGAGTAGATCTTGGCTCAATGGCAGTGAGAACCTCTCACTGGTGACGGTCATTCGGGTTGAAACCGGTCGCGAAGGAAAATTTCCCACTCGTCTGACTGTTCGCCAACCGGCACTATTTTTCCCGGCTCGCGTGTCACGGTTCGACTCTTCTCGAAACTCCGGCGGGCGCGGTGGATCTTGCGCCATGCTGATCGCATGGAGTTCTCCGAGGTTCTGCGCCACCGGCGGATGGTCCGGGCGTACCGGCCCGATCCGGTGCCCGAAGCCGTCCTGCGCCGGGTGGTGCGCGTGGTCCGGCGCGCGCCGAGTGCCGGTTTCAGTCAGGGGCACCGGCTCGCGGTGATCACGGCGCCCGACGTCCGCGCCCGGATCGCCGAGATCGTCGAGCAGCCGTACCTCGACTTCGGCCTTCCGGCGTGGATCTCGAAGGCGCCGGTGCACATCGCCGTCGGCATCCGGGAAGCGTCTTACCACGAGCGTTACCAGGAAGCCGACAAAACCGACGACGACGGTGCGGAATACGAGTGGCCCGTGCCGTACTGGTGGTTCGACAGCGGTGCACTCCTGTCCCTGCTGCAACTCGCCGCCAACGACGAGGGGCTCGCCACGGGCTTCTTCGGCCCCGGCGACCAGGGCCAGTTCGACGCGGTCCACGCCCTCACCGGCTTTCCCGAGGACGTCGCACTGACGGGCGTCCTGACGCTCGGCTACTCGGCCGAAGACCCGGACGCGCCGCCGAGCGGCAGCGCGGGCAAGCGTGCGAAGCTGCCGCTGGACGAGCTGATCACCTGGCGGATCTGAGCCGTCAGGCCAGGTTCAGGCCGCCGTCGACAGTCAGCACGGCGCCGGTCGTGTACGGGCTGTTGAGCAGGCTCAGTACGGCCGCCGCCACGTCTTCGGGTGCGCCCAGCCGGCCGAGCGGCGCCCGCGCGCCGGCGTTGTCGCGCAGGGCGGTCCAGTCGTGGGTCAGCGGAGTGTCGATGTAGCCCGGGGCGATCACGTTGACACGGATTTCCGGTGCCAGCGCGACGGACAGCAGCTTGGTCAGGTGGATCAGCCCGGCTTTGCTGACCGCGTAGGGGATCGAGCTGCCGCTCACCGTCAACCCGGCCACCGACGCCACGTTGACGATCGCGCCGCGGCTCGCTCGCAACGCGGGCGCGGCCGCGCGCGAGAGGTGCCACGGACCGAGCAGGTTCACGCCGAGCACCTGGTCCCACCATTCGTCCGACACGGCGTCGAGGTCCCGGTGCGGGATCCACCGCGCGATGCCGGCGTTGTTCACGACCACGTCGAGCCGGCCCCACCGCTCGACGGCCGCCGCGACCAGCTTCGGCGCCACTCCGGGGTCGGAGATGTCGCCGTCGACGTACACGGCGTCCGGCAGCTCCGCGACGAGCGCGTCGCCCGCCTCGGGCTTGCCGAAATCGTGCACCACGACGCGGTGTTCCTGCCCGGCCAGGGCGCGGCACACGGCCGCGCCGATGCCCCCGGCCGCGCCGGTCACCAGCGCGACCGGGTTCTTCGTCGTCATGGGACCGCCTCCGTTCGTTCTCGCCCCATCGTAGTGCGCCGACTATTGACTGACTCAGTCAGTCAATCAATACTGTGCGGGTGCGAGGGAGAGTGCCGGCGCGGCCGGTGGGGGAGATCGCCGAGGCGGCGGCCCGGGTGTTCATCGCGAAGGGCTACCAGGCGGCCGGGGTGTCCGACGTGTCCGCGGCGCTCGGCCTGAGCCACGGCGCGGTCTACACCTACGCCAAGAGCAAGGAAGCTTTGCTGTACCTGGCTTTGCTGCGCCTGATCCGGCCGGACGCGCTGGACACCCTGGCCACCCCGGTGCCCACGCCGACGCCGGAGGAGATCGTCGCGCTGATCGACGGCTGGGCCACCGACGACAGCGGCCTCCCCGCGCTGGCCGCGTCCGCCGGCCGCAGGCAGAGGCCCGTCGCCGACGAGCTCGGCGCGATCGTCGACGAGCTCTACGGCTTCATCGAACGCAACCGCCACCTGCTCGCCCTGGTCGAACGCTGCGCGGCCGACCTGCCCGAGCTCGCCCAGTACTACTTCGTGCAGCGGCGCCGCGGCATGCTCGACACCCTGGCCGCCTACCTCACCCGGCGCATCCGCTCCGGCGCGGTGAGCGCAGTCCCCGACGTTCCGGCAGCGGCGCGCTTCATCGTCGAGACCATCGCGTGGTTCGCCTGGCACCGCCTCGGCGACCCCGACTCCGCGAGCCTCGACGACGACGCCTGCCGGGCCACGGTCCGCCACCTCGTGCTGGCCGCGTTCGTGCCCCGTCCCTCGTCCTGACCGGAAGGCCGGGATGTCCTTCGCGGCAGGGGAAAGCTCGCGAGGGTCATCACCGGCCGT
Organism: Amycolatopsis sp. NPDC049253; assembly: GCF_040678995.1. Taxonomy (NCBI): domain Bacteria; kingdom Bacillati; phylum Actinomycetota; class Actinomycetes; order Pseudonocardiales; family Pseudonocardiaceae; genus Amycolatopsis; species Amycolatopsis sp. NPDC049253. Next base: position 272,489 of record NZ_JBFAQX010000008.1, read on the forward strand.
CCACGCCTGCCGGGCCACGGTCCGCCCTCGGATCCTGGCCGCGTCCGTACCCGTCCCCGTCCTGACCGGAAGGCGTGAAGCCATGCATGACACGGGAATGCTCGAAACCGACAGACCGGCCGCCCGAGCCGAGCGGCTGGCGTGGCGGCCGATCCTGGCGGTGGTCGCCGTCGCCGGCGCCGTGCACCTGGCGGTGGCGGCGCGCTTCGGCTGGCACCGCGACGAGTTCTACTACGTGGTCTCCGGCCGGCACCTCGCGTGGGGCTACCCCGACCAGCCGCCGCTGACGCCACTCCTGGCGCGGCTGGCCGCCGACCTGCCCGGAGGCGTGCTGCCCCTGCGGCTGCTCGCGATCGCCGCGCAGCTGGGCTGCGTCCTGCTGGCCGCCAAGCTCGCCGCCGAGTTCCGCGGTCGCGCCCGGGCCCAGACCCTCACGGCCGCAGCGGTCGCGGCGTGCCCGGTGTTCGTCGCGGGCTCGATGCTGTTCGGCACGACGGTGACGGACCAGCTGGCCTGGGCCGTGGTGTTCGTCACGGTGGCGAGGGCGCTGCGGTCGGGCACCGTCCGCGCGTGGCTCCTGGCCGGCGCGGTGGCCGGGGCCGGGCTGGAGAACAAGTACACCGTCGGGGTGCTGCTGCTCGGCGTGTTCATGGGCCTGGCCCTGTTCCGCCGCGGCGTGTTGCGGACCCCTGGGCCGTGGCTGGCCGGTGCGCTGGCCGCGGTGCTGGTCGCACCCAACGTCGTGTGGAACGCGCAGCACAGCTGGGCGCAGTTCCGCATGGCGGGTGTGCTCTCGGCCGAGCAGGGCGGGCCGCTCGGGGCGCTGCCGAACGTGCCGCTGCTGCTGCTCGTGCTGGCCGGCCCGCCGCTGATCGCCCTGTGGATCTTCGGGGTGCGGTGGCTGGCCGGGAACCGCGAGCACCGGTGGGTGCTCGTCGTCGCGGTGACGGCGTTGGTCATCTTCACCGCGGGCGGCGGCAAGAGCTACTACGCGGCGCCCGCCTTGCTCGGCCTGTTCGCCGCCGGCGGGGTGTGGGCGGAAACGCGGAACGCGGTCACCCCGCGGCGCTGGCAGATCGCCATCGGCCTCTCCGGGGTATTCGCGGTGCTGATCGGCCTGCCCGTACTGCCGGTCGGCGCGGAACGCGTGTTCGCCTCGGTCAACCCGCAGCTGGTGGAGACCTACGGCTGGCCCGATCTCGTCCACCAGGTCACCGCCGTCGCCGCCACCCTGCCGCCCGGTTCCAGCGTCTTCACCAGCAACTACGGCGAAGCCGGCGCCCTGACCCTCCTCGGTCCCGACGCGGGCCTGCGGCTGCCGGTTTCCAGCGCCCACAACGGTTATCTTCTGTGGGGCCCGCCCGCCGGCACTCCGGACACCGTGCTGTGCGTGGGGGAGTGGGGTCCGGCCTACCTGCGCCGCTTCTGGTCCGACGTCCGTGAGATCGCGCCCGTCACCACCCCCGGCGGCGTCCCGGACGAAGAAACCACGAACCACGCGGCGATCTACCTGTGCCGCCGGCCCCACGGCACCTGGGCGCAGCTGTGGCCGGGACTCAGCCACCTCGACTGAGCGCTCGCGTCACCGCTCCGGCAGCGCCGACGCGTACTCCGTCAGCTCGGCGCGCCCGGTGTGGCCGAGCTTGGTCATCAGGCTCGCCACGTGCTTCTCCACCGTGCGGGGCGAGATGTGCAGGCGCCGCGCCACGTCCTTGTTGCTCATGCGGCCCGCGAGCAGCTGCAGCACCTCGTACTCCCGCACCGTGACACCGCTGGAGCGCAACGACTGCGGCACCCGCTCCAGCCCGGTGCGCCGTTGCTGCACGTGCGCGCCCGTCCGGCGCAGGAGGCCGCGGCACGCGCTGGCGACGGCGGGGATCTCGGCGGAGTGGAAGTACTCCTCGGCGTCCTTGAGCCACGTCACGGGATCGCCCCAGCCGTCGGCGGCCGCGGTCTCCGCGACGAGCCGCAGGCCGAGGTGCCGGGCCATCGGGTAGGGCGCGGCGGCCTCCAGCGCGTCGGCGACGGCGTCGTTCGCTTGCGCGGCAAGGCCTTTCCGGCCGAGCGTGACGGCGTCGGCGAGCCCGATGAACTGCCGGTTCCAGCGCATCCGCCGCGCCGCGTGGGTGCCGTCGGCGGTACCGGGGACGCCGGCGAGCGCGTCGAGCAGCAGCCGCAGCCCGTGGCGCCCGGAGAGGTGGAAGCGGCTGGGCTTCTCCTCCTCCATCGCGTCGACCTGGGCCAGCTCGCGCCGCGCCCGGTCGGGGTTCTCCTCCAGCAGCGAGCAGAACGTGCGCGCCAGGCCGAGGCACAGCACCATCTCCTGCGCGTGCTGCCCGCCCGCGGCGAGGAACTCGTCCAGCGCGAGCTCCATGCCCGCGCGGTCGGCGCGGTGCGCGGCGGCCATCGCGCGGGTCATCAGCAGGTACTGCGAAAGCGCGGTGAGCTTCAGCCGGGTGAGCACGGGCATGTTCCGGTCGGTGAGCTCGGCCGCCACGGCGAACTCGCCGCGCATGATCGCGTGCATCGTGCGGACGGAGTCCACCGTGCAGCTCAGCGTGATTGCACCGGTGCGGCGGGCCTCCGCGTGCGCGAGGTCGAGGAAGCTCTCGTCGCCCTCGGCGAGCACGCGGTGCCCGCCGATGCGCGCCAGCACCTGCGTGTGCAGGTGGTGCAGGTGGTTCTCCTCGGCGATGCGCCGCGCGTGGTGCAGATACTCCTCCGACTCGTCGAGGTCGCGCTCCAGCACCACCACGCCGAGCGCCTGCAACGCCTGGCACGCCACGAAAGGAGACTCGGCGACCTGCCAGGCCTGGCGGGCCAGCCGCTCCGCGCGGCGCGTGTGGTCCGGACCCGGCACGTCGAGCCAGAGCGTCGCCTCGACGGCGTCGATCGCGGCCTGCTGCTCCTCCGGCCTCGGCGCGCCGAGCAGGGACCGTGCCTGGCCGATCTGGCTCAGGCAGTCGTCGTGGCGGCCGGCCACGTACGCGACCCACGCGAGCTGTGTGTGCACTTTCGCCGCGCGTTCCAGGAAACCGGTCTCCGTGAACTCCGCCGCCAGCTCCACGGCGCGGTCGAACTGGCCGGTCTGCCCGAGTGCGTGGAGCAGGGTCCCCAGTACCTCGGCGCGGTCGGCGGGATCGGCCGTCGCGAGGAGCTGGTGCGCCTGGGTGAGCATGGCGACGGCGGAATCGGCCGCCCCCGCGTCGAGCGCGCGTTGCCCGGCTTCGAAGAAGAGCCGCCCGGCCGCCGGTTCGTCGAGGGCCGTCAGCCGCAGCGACGCGACGAGCGCGCACAGGTCGCCGGGCAGTTTCGGGTGCCGTGCTTCGACGGCGTCGGCGGCGCGTGCGGCGAGGTCGGCCTTCGTCGACGGGACCAGGCGCGCCAGTAGCGCCTCCGCCGTCAGCGGGTGGCGGAAGGCGTACCAGCCGGGCGTGGTCTCGTCGGTCGTCACGAGCTGCGCGGTGACGGCGGCGCTGAGGTGGCTGTGCAGCGTGTGGTCGTCCATCCCGGTCACCTGCTGCACGATCGCCAGCGGGAACCGGCCGCCGAGGATCGCCGCGACCGACAGCAGTGTCTCGGCCTCCGCGCCGAGCTGCCCGACGCGGCCGGCGATGGTGGTGACGAGCGCGGCGGGCACGCGCGAGCCCGGCTCGCCGATCACCTGCCAGCCGTCGTGGCCGTCGACGAGCAGGCCATCGCCGACCATGCCGTGCAGCAGCTCCTCGAGGACGAACGGGTTGCCGTCGCTGGTGTGCCACAGCAGGTCGATCGCCTGTCCGGGCAGCCGGTCCGGCTCGGTCTCCAGACAGGCCGCGGCGAGCTCGCGGGTGTGGCCGCGGCCGAGCCGGCGCAGCGGGAGCACGGTCGCGCTGGCCCGCCGGTCGGCCGCGTGGGCCAGCCGCAGGGCGTCGCCGGGCTCGTCGCGCTGGGTCGCGACGAGCAGCGCCCCGGCGCCCGCGAGGTTGTCGACGAGGTATTCGAGGATGAACAACGTCTCGGCGTCGGCGTCGTGGAGGTCTTCGAGCACCACCACGCAGCCCGACTCCCGCGCGGTGACGGCCAGCAGCCGCAGCACGGCCTCGGCCAGCACGACGAGCGAACCGCCCTGGTGCGGCCGGTCGCGGCTGCCCCAGTCGGGCACGAGCTGGGCGAGCACGGGCAGGTACGCGTCGAGCTCCGGCAGCTCCGGCGGACGCCCGCCGCGGAAGTGCGACAGCAGCGCTTCCGCCAGTGGCCGGAACGGCACCATCGGGCCGATCGAGCTGGCCCGCCCGCGCAGCACCGGCAGTCCGGCGGCCAGCGCCCGGCCGGCGGCCTCGGCCGCCAGCCGGGACTTGCCGATCCCGCCTTCACCGACGAGGAAAACCGCGCCACCCCGGCCCGAGCGCAGCTCGTCGGACGCTCGCTGCAGCACGGAGAGTTCGTCGTCACGGCCGACGACGCGCGGCGAACGGAGGCCCACGGATCCGATGCTAGCCGGTGATTTTCCGATCGACGAGGGTCATTCGACGGTGGTGCACCAACCGGAGCAGCTTTTCAGAAGATGATCAAGGACACGACGGTGCCGATCGGGTCCGCGTCCGTCGCCCGCGGCTTGTCGCCGGCGAGAGCGTGGTTGCGCGAACCCACGCGAGAGGGCTCCGGCAGGGTGACGGCGCCGACGGGGTTGTCCGAAGCCGGCTCGTTTCGCATGGATTCTCCTCCTGTGGGGCGTGCTTTCAGGGGATGGTCGACTGGTCCGGACCACGCCGGTCAGACGCCGATGACGAACGACACCACGGTGGGCGACCAGTCGTCGAACGCGTCGGCCGCCCGGGGCTTGTCGCCCGCGAGGGCGTGGTTGCGGGACCCGACGCGAGAGGGCTGCGGCAGGCTGACGGCGCCGATGGGGTTGTCCTCTACCGACTCGTTGTGCACGGGGTTTCCTCCTCGGTGTTTCGTTCACTGCGGTGGACAAGGGGCTGCAGGAGCAGCGCCGACGGGACCTGCTCGGCGAAACCCAGTCGCAGCAGGCCGTACCCGATGCCGGCGAGCCCGGTCAGCAGTCCGGGCGAGGGCACGGCGCCGGGGGTGCCGCAGAGCGCGCCTCGCTGCCCGATGGCGGCGAGCACGGCGCCGGTGCGTTTCGCGACGGCTTCGCGCGCGCCCGGATGGCCGCCTTCGGCCAGCGTCACCAGGACGTCGACGACCCCGAACTCGCCGTGGCACAAGGACATGTCGCGCAACGGCGCACGTTCGGCCAGGCGGGTGACGCAGGAGTCGAGCCCGCCGAGCCGCTCCAGAGCGACGGGGTCGTGCGCGTGCGCGAGGGTGAGGCCGGCCAGGCCCGAGCACCAGCCGTGGTCTTCGGTCGGCTCGGGTGGGAAGTCCGTTTTTTCCTTGAGGGCCCAGTGGATCCCGGCGCTGCCGAAGGCGAACCCGGGCGGCTCGCCCTCCGGGGCGGGGCGGGCGGCGAGGTCCGCGTAGTCGTCGGCCAATCGGGTCGCGGCGGCCAGTCCGGTGAGGGTCGCGACCGAGCGCAGTGCGGTGATCCCGCCCGCGAGCCCGGTGGTGAAACGGCGGGGCAGCGCGGGATCCGGCGCGGGCATCGCGGCCACGGCCTGCTCGACGAGGTCGTGAGCGGGCTCGTCCAGCAGCGTTGCCAAGCGGGCCAGCGCGTACGCGACGCCGCCGAGGCCGAGCAGCCCGCCGCACCCCGCCGCCGCGGCCAGCTCGGGATCGGCGGTGAACCGGGCGAGGAGCGCGGGGATCGGGCGCAGCGCCCGCACGGCCAGGTCGTGGTAGCGGTCGACGTCGGTGAGCCGTGCGAGCTGCGCGAGGAACAGCGCGACGCCCGGGTAGCCCTCGCCGAGGCCCGCGCCCATGGGCAGCACGGTCCAGTAGCGCTCCTCGACCAGCTCCAGCCCGAGCCAGTTGGCGCGGCCGTCGCGGGAGAACGCTCGGGCGAGGATCTGGTCGGCGATCCCGGACGCGGCGGCGAGCACCTGGGCGGCCGTCGGCGCGATCACCGGCACGGCGTCGGCGAGCTCGTCGCAGCGGTGCGTGACCGGGCCCGGGCGGGTGGCGAGCGCGGCGGAGATCAGCCACGCCTGGTCCCGCTGGTCGACGCTGGTCATCGCGGCGATCTTCTCCGTCACCACCCGCAGAGGCGGCGCCGGGAGCAGGTCCGGGAACCGCCGTCCGGCCGAGTCCCACAGGTCCGCGGCGCCGGGGCGGCCGGTGAACAGCGGCACGTCACCCGCCCACAGGTCGGCCAGCTCGCTCGGCACCAGCGTGCCGCGCACGGGGTCGGCGCTGTCGGCCGCCAGCAGGCCGAACGCGGCGTCGCGGTCGTCGGCCGCGCGCAGCAGGTCCGGGTGCGTGGTCTCGTCGAGGACCCGGGCGTAGAAGTTCGTCGGCCGGATCAGCACGCGGATCTCGTCGCCGGCACACCGGGCGAGCAGGCCGGTCAGCTCGTCGCGGTGTGCGGCGATCGTGTCGTACCCGAGGCGGAACCCGGCCAGCAGTGCGGCGCTGTGCTCGGCGGGCTCGATGGCACGCCCACCCAGCCGCGGCCGGTTCACACCACCGGGCAGCTCGGCGGGCACACGGGTGAGCCGCATGCGGTCGGTGCCGGGGTCGAGCCAGCCGACGCGGTCGGCGGGCAGCCGGCCGCCGCTGCCGCCGCTGAGCCCGGAGATGTCGACGGCGCCGTGCTCGCCGAGGAACATCTGCGGCAGCAGGGAAGTCCGGTGCACCGAGCCCGCCAGCGCCTCGGCGGCCGGGTCGGGGCCTTCGCCGCCGCGGTGCGGGGACGGATGGAAGAGCGTCTCGAGGTCGATCAGCACGGGCTGGTCGCCGGCGGCGATCACGTTCTCGAAGTGCACGTCGGTGCCGTCGAGGGCGTGCAGCAGCGCGAGCAGGATGCCCTGGCGGCGGTGGAAGCGGTCGACCTCGGTGAGGTCGGCGCACGGCCGGTGGCCGACGAACGTCAGCCACCCGTAGCCGTCGCGGACCACGGCGTCGACGGTCCGCAGTTCCAGCCCGGGCAGGTGTGTCCCGAGCCAGGCGACGACCTCGCCGAAGTGCGCGTGCAGGGCGAGGGAGCGGGGTTTGTAGACGAGCCGGGTGCCGTCGGCGAACTCCAGGACCTTCACGGAGCGGCCGCGGCGGTGCGCGTCGCCGAACCCGCCGTGCACCGCGACCAGGTCGCCGACGCCCAGTGCGGCGCGGTCGGCGTCGAGCCGGTCGAGCAGTTCCCGGTGCGCGTCGGCGGAGTCGAGGCAGGCCTGGCCGAGCAGCCGGGCGAGCACGGGGTAGGTGGTGAGCAGGCCCGTCAGTCCTCCGCGGGTGCCGGTCTGGCGGACGAAGTCGGTGAAGCGCGTTTCCGGTGTTTCGCCGTCGAGGCGGCCGGCCGCACGGGCGTGGTGCAGCTCCAGCACGAGCGTGCGGATGCCGAGGTTGAGCAGCCGGCCACCCAGCTCGGCGGCGAAGTCCGCACCGCCGCCGGCTCGGCGCCGGGCTTCCCGCGTGAACGGGTCGAACACCGACGTCAGCGCGCCCCGCCAGTCCGCCGGGAGGAGCCGTTCGCGGGTGCCGTCCTCGACGACCCCTTCGACGAACCGCGCCCACGCGGGCACGGCGTCGCCGGCCCGGCGCTCACCCGAGGTCAGCCCGGGTGACCACCAGCGGGGTGTGAAGGAAGGGATGCTCACGGCCCTGATCGTGCCAGCGCCCCGCCCCGGCGGACATGGGTAGGAATCCCCCAGATTCCGCGCGGGTGAGGTCCCGTGCCGCCGACGCGGCTGCCCCGGGCACCGCGCCGGCGACCCGGCTCGCGCGCCACCGCGAGGTGCTCCACGGGTCTCCGCTGGTATGGACCTTTCCGCCCGCGGGGAGAATGTGGGGGCACGCGACCCATGTGCGCGGGCGTCCGGGCTGGTTGGTTCAGGGTATGACCGCTACCCCTGAAGTCGCCGTGTCCGTGCTGGACTGCCGGGTGTTCAGTGAGCTGAGCGTGGCCACTGGGGGTCGGCAGGCCGACCTCGGCGGGCCGAAGCAGCGGCTGCTGCTGGCCGTGCTGCTGAGCCGGGCGAACACGATCGTCGGGGTCGACGAGCTGACCGAGACCCTCTGGGACGGGGCGCCGCCGCGCAGCGCACGCAAGAACCTGCAGGTCTACGTCTCCAAGCTGCGCAAGGCGTTCGGCGACCGGCTCACTCACGTGGGACCGGGTTACCGGTTGCGCGTCGGGCCGGGGGAGTGCGACCTGCAGCGTTTCGACCACCTCGTGCGGTCCGGGCGCCGGCACGTGCTGGACGGCGATTTCGCCATCGGCGCCGAGCTGCTGGGCGAGGCGGTGATGGCGTGGCAGCGGCCGTTCGCCGAGTTCCCGCGGCTCGCCGACGAGGCGGACCGGCGTGAGGAGCGGTTCCTCGACGCGCTCGAGGAGTGGGCCGAGCTCGTCGCCGAGCGCGGCGGCCACCGGCTGGTGCTGGAGCGGCTCGCGCCGCACGTCCGCCCGCACGTGCTGCGGGAACGGCTCGGCGCCGCCTGGCTGCACGCCCTCGCCGCGGCCGGCCGGGGCAGCGAGGCGCTCGCGCACTACGACCTGGTCCGCCGCGCGCTGGCCGACGAGCTGGGCGTGGACCCGGGTCCCGCGCTCACCGCCGCGCACCGGGCGCTGCTGGCCGTCGCTCCGCGCACCGCGCTCGGCACGCAGCTGCCGCGCGACCTGCCCGACTTCGTCGGCCGCGGCGCCGAGGTGCGCCAGGTGGTCGACGAGTTCTCCGGCAGCCGCGGACACGACGTCGTGGTGGTCACCGGGCCGGTCGGCGCAGGCAAGTCCGCCTTCGCGGTCCACACCGCCCACCTGCTCGCGGACGCCTTCCCCGACGGCCGCTTCCTGCTCGACCTGCGCGCCCCGGACGGCACCGCGAAGCCCGCGGCGACCGTCCTCGCCGAGCTGCTGGAGCTGCTCGGGCTGGGGGCGGTGCCGTCCGCCCGACGGGCATTGGCCGTGTGGCGCACGTGGGTCGCGGACCGCCGGATGCTGGTGGTGCTGGACAACGCCGTCGGCGAGGACGTCGTGCGCGCGCTGCTGCCGGGTGGCGCGAGCGCCACGATCGTCACCAGCAGCCAGCGCCTGAGCGGGCTGGAGGGCGTGTGCCGCGTGGAGCTGCCGCCGTTCACCGCCGCGGAGAGCACCGAGCTGCTCGGCCGGATCATCGGCCACGGCCGGGTACTGGCCGATCCCGGTGCCGCGCGCGGGATCCTGCGTCACTGCGAGGGCTCACCGCTGGCCGTCCGGCTCACCGCCGCCCGCCTCGACGCCCTGCGCCACGTCCGCCTCGCCGACCACCTCGACCGCCTGGCCGCCACCCGCCGCCTGCCCGACGAGATGTCTGCGGGCGGCACCAGCCTGCGCAAGCACTACGAGGTCTTCCACCACGGGCTGACGCCCTTGCAGCGCGCCGCTTACCGCCGCGTCGCCGCCCTGCCGGGGCCGCATTCGCACGCGCGCGTGCTGGCCGCGCTGGGGGAGCTGGGTGAACCGGGCCTGGAGGCGTTGTTCGAGTGCCACCTGCTGACGACGCCCGACTGCGAGGTCACGGCCCACAGCGCCGACTACACGTTGTCGGCGCTGGCCGCGCAGGCCTGCCCGGAGTGAGGTGCCGGCGCGAACCGGCACCCCGCCTCGATCACCCCTGTGCGGCGAGGAAACTCCGGAACGCGTCCACCAGCACCGCGTCGTCGCGCACCGGGACCCCGCGCGTCACCCGCAGCGCGATCGCCGCCTGGTTCGCGAACAGCGACAGCAGGTCCAGATCACCGAGATCGGACCGGGACTGCACGCCGGGGTCGAGCACCTCCAGCACGCCCAGCACTTCCTGGCCCACCACGAGCGGCGCGGCCATCAGCGAATCCGGCACGTACTCCGTCGACTCCGCGAACGCGCGATCGAATGTCCGGTTCGCCGCGAGATCGTTGACGATCACCGCCTGCCCGGAGCCGAGCACCCAGCCGGCGATCCCGCGCCCGGCCGGCATCCGGGTGCCCACCAGGAACTCCTCACCCGCGCCGGCGCAGGCGTGGAACACCAGCTCGTCGCCGTCGAGGAGGAACACCGAGCTGGCCGCGGCACCGAAGATGGCGCGGGCGACCTCGACCACGGACTGCAGCAACTCGTCGGTTCCGTTCACCGCACAACCTCACTTCTCGGGATGGACGTTGGCCGCGGCCAGGTACAGCACGTGTTTGAGCTGGAACAGCGTCAGGCCGGGGTGTTTGCCCAGCACCGCCGCGCAGAGCCCGCTGATCCGGGGCGCCGCGAAGCTGTTGCCGGTGGTGCAGGTGGTGCCGCCGCCGGGCCACGCGACGGTGACGTCGCGGCCCTTCGCGTAGAACTCCACGGGCGGCTCGGGGTTGTAGAGGAAGAGCCCGGGGTCGTCCTCCTGGTGGCTGCCGACGGAAAGCACGGAGCAGAAGCGCCACGGGAAGCTCACGACCGGCGTGTTGTGCGCCGACGCGACGATCGCCGTGCGCCCGAAGTACGCCTCGTCCGCGATCTCGTGCAGCTCCTGCGCGAACTTCACGCGGGTGGTCGAGAGGCTCATGTTGATCACGTCGAAGCCCTGGGCCACCGCCCAGCGCAGGCCCGCGAGCATCGACGCGCCGGTGCCGGCGAAGTGCTCGCCCAGCACGCGCACGCTGTGCAGCTCCGCGTCCGGCGCGACCTCGCGCACGATCCCCGCGCACGCCGTGCCGTGGCCGCAGGCGTCGCCGGGCGCGGCGGGCCGCACCTCGCCGTCGACCACCTCGTGGTAGCTCGCGACGTCGCCGACCAGCGGATGCCCGCCCTCGACCCCACTGTCCACAATGCACACCCGCACCCCGGCGCCGGTCGAGCCGCCCCACGCCCACTCCGGCGTGACCGCGTGGGGCGCGACCGCGGCGATCGTGATGTCGTCGGGGTCCCGGTCCTTCAGGCCCCAGCTCAGTGTTCGGGTCATCGGTACTCCTCCGCCCAGGCCCGGCCGACGACGTGTCCCTTGCGCCGGAACCACTCCGCGGCCCGCTCGGCCGCTTCCCCGGCGGGCCGGCCGGCGACGCGCAGGGTGCGGGCGAGGTCCAGGTAGGCAGTGCCGAGCGTCACCGGGGAGTCCGTCCGCGCCGCCTCGGCGACGGCGTGGCGAGCCACTTCGACGTCGCCGGTGGCCCAGCCCAGCAGCCCGAGGTGGTCCGCGGCTTCGCCGGGCGGCAGGTCGCCGGCCGGACCGAGACCGGCCGGTTTCCCCTGGCACAACAGGACTCTGGCGAGCTCCCGGGTCGCGCTCGGCAGCATCCCGGTCGCGACGGCGGCCCGCAGCAGCGTCTCCGCGACGCCGAAGTTCCCGGCCAGCGCCTCGACCCCGGCGGTGAACAGCGGCGCGATGGCCGCGGCCTCCGCGTGCCCGAGCCGCCGCACGGCCTCGTCGGCGACGGCGAGCTGCTCGCGGGCCTCGGCGAACCGGCCGCGCAGCGCGTACAGGTTGGCCAGCGGATACGTGAGCGTGACCACCGCCGTCTCGTGGCGGTGCTTCGCGAGCAGTTCGTGGCACCGCCGGGTGGCCTCGTCGGCGGGCACGGGTCCGTGCCACAGCGACATCCCGACGGCGCCGAGCGCGAGCGCGGTCTCGGACGCTTCGTCGGCGTGCTCCAGTGCCGTGTCCAGCAGCGCGAGGGCAGCGGAGTGGCGGCCGTGCAGCTGCTCCTCCTGCGCCAGCCGGACGTGCGCGCGGGCGAGCCCGAGCCGGTCGCCGTGCGCGGTGAACACCGGCAGTGTCGCGCGCGCCACGTCGGCGGCGTCGCGGCCGGCCGCACTGTCCAAGGAGGACAGCTGCAGCTCGGCGTGCGCGACGGCGAGCGGATCGGCCGACGCCAGCACCGCCTGCAGCAGGCGCCGGCCCTCGTCGGCTTCACCGAGCGCCAGGCAGGTCTCACCGAGCCCCAGCGCCACCGACGTCCACCATGAATCGTCCACAGTGGAACACGACAGCGCCCTTCGGTACAGATCCTCGGCCCAGGACAGGTCCGCCCGGGCGGCCGCCGCCCGGCCCGCTTCGGCGAGTGCCCGGGCCGCGGCCGCACGCAGGGCTTCGCTGTGCTCGTCGCGCAGGCCCAGGTCGTGGCGGTGCCGGTAAGCCTGTTCGAGGTGGTGCGCCGACGCGCTGGTGGCCGCGAGCAGCTCGTGCCACTCGGCGCGCCGCAGCTTGCTGATGCCCTGGTAGGTGACCTCGTGCAGCAGCCCGCTCGCGAACCGGTGCCGCCCGGGCGGAGCGGGTTCGACGAGCCCGTCGAGCTCCGCGAACGACGCCTCGGTCACCAGCGTGCGCACCTGGCGCAGCCCGAACTGCCGGCCGACGACCGAAGCCGCCTCGAGCGTCGTGCGCTCCGGCCGCGCGAGCGTGTCCAGCCGCGCCGCGAGCACCGCCGTGATGCCCGCCGGGAGCCGGTCGGGGTCGGTGCCCCGGCCGAGGACCGCCAGCAGGTGCTCCAGGTGCAGCGGGTTGCCCTCGGCGCGGCCGACCGCTCGCTGCAGCAGTGTGGCGTCGTGCGCCTGCACCTCGGCGAACCCGGCGGCGAGCAAATGGCTGTCCTCGGTGGACAGCGGGGGCAGAGTCAGTTCCAGTGCGCCGGGCAGGTTCGTGTACGGCGGGCGGCCGGAACAGACGAACAGCACCCGCTCCTCGCGCAGCGCCGCGGCCAGGCGGGCGAGGCCGTCCGGCAGAGCGGGCGCGGCCCAGTGCAGATCGTCGATCAGCAGCAGCACGGGCCGGGTGCGCGCGAGGTGCGTCAGGGCCGCGGTGACCGCCGCGTAGGTGGCGTCCGGGGACGGGCTGGGCGTGCCGTCGGCGAGCAGCCCGGTGCGCAGGAGCGCGGGCGGCTCGGGCAGGAGCGGCCGCAACGCCCGGGCCAGCGGCATCAGGCTCGCTTCGTCGCGGTACGGGTCGCAGCGTGTGGCCCCCAGCGCCACGCCGGGCAGGCCGTCGAGCCAGTGCTTCAGCAGCCGGGTCTTGCCGATGCCGGCGTCACCGCGGACGGCGACCACCCGGCCGCGTCCTTCCTGGACGGTCAGCCAGGCGTCGGTGAGCCGGGCGAGCTCGGCGACGCGGCCGACGAACGCGCCGCGGTGCGTCCGCGTCGGGCCGGTCAACGCGAACAGCCGGTACGCGGCGACGGGCTCGGTCTTGCCCTTGAGGCTCAGCCGCCCCGCGAACTCCACCCGCGCGGCGGGCCCGAGCAGTTCGTACGTGGTCGGCCCGACCAGCACCTGCCCGGGGCCGGCGTGCTGCTGGAGCCGGGCCGCGACGTTCACCACCTCACCCGACACGAGGTTCTCGCCCCCGCCCCGGTCGGCCGACGCGACGACCTCGCCGGTGTTCAGCCCGATCCGGGCGGCCAGCCGGCAGCCGTACGCCGTCTCCAGCTCCTCGTTCAGTTCCTCCAGCGCCGCCAGCAGCTCCAGCGCCGCCGTGGCCGCGCGCAACGCGTCGTCCTCACGCACGACCGGCACGCCGAACACGGCCATCACGGCGTCTCCGATGAACTTCTCCACGGTCCCGCCGTGCGCGGTGATCCGCTCGCGCGTGCGCTCGAAGTACCGCATCATCACCGCGCGCAGCGACTCCGCTTCCAGCGCGCCGGACAGCTCGGTGGACCCGACGAGGTCGCAGAACAGGGCCGTCACGACCTTGCGCCGGTCGAGGGCGGCCGGTTCCGGGCGGCGGGTGCCGCAGGCCGGGCAGAACCGCGCGTCCTCGGGCAGCGCGGCGGCACACGCGGAGCAGGGCATGGCGGGCGCTCCTCTCTCAGAACAGGGCGGCGCCGGCGACCGAGGCGTGGGCCTGGACCTCCGGCTCCACTTCGTCGAGCCGGGCCTTGATGTCGAGCAGCAGCACCAGCTCGGCGGGCGAGAGCGCGGCGAGGACGGCGCGCTGCTCGTCGGTGAACGTCTCGATGCCGAAACCCGCGTCCGCGAGCCTGGCCAGGTTGGGGTCAAGCGCGGTCATGGCTGTCCTCCTGGGAGACGGCGGTGAACAGGTCGATCAGCGCGCCCGCGGCGTGCAGCGCGCTGGTGCGGACGGCGAGGCGCAGCGGCGGCGTGAGGTCGAGGCGGTCGAGCAGGGCGAAGATGGCCCCGCTGTGGCCGTCGTCGACGTCGGCGTGGTGGCGCACGGTGTGGAACGCGTCGTCGGGCAGCCCGGTCCACGCCGCGAGCAGCGTGCCCAGCTCCGGTGAGGGCGCGTTGCTCTCCAGCGCGGCGATGTACCCGAGCACGCACACCGGGTGGAAGTGGCTGATCCAGTAGTACTGCGGGCCCACCAGCGCGGCGACCTCGACGGGCGGGGGAGCGGCGAGCGCGGCCACCGGGTCGCCGCCCGCGACGGCGAGGTCCTCCAGCAGCCAGTCGTCGTGGTGCAGCTCCTCCTCGATGTGCGCCGGCAGGTACGCGCCGAGCCGCACCCGCACGGGGTCGTCGCCCCCGCAGTGCGCCAGCGCCAGCTCCATCAGCGGCACGGACGCGCGCACCACGGCGTGCATGAGCACCAGGTAGCGGCTGTAGCGCGCCCGCAGCCGGTCCGGGCGCCACAGCTCGCCGGCCGCGCGGCGCACGTCCGGCGCGACGGTGTCGAGCACCGCCCGCAGCTCGGCCCCGGCGTTCATCGCGCGGTTCCGACCAGGTGCGCGTAGCGCCGGCTGCCGTAGCGTTCGAGCAGGTCCACCGGACCGCCGGACGGCTGCAGCAGCGAGGCGATCCCGCCGCCGGTCAGCTCGGCGCGGGCGAGTGCGCTCGCGTCCAGCTTCAGGCAGGTGCCGCAGCCGCCCGCGCAGCCGGCGAGGTAACCCGGGCCCACGGTCCGGATCGACCGCAGTACCGGGCTTTCCAGCCGCTCGGTCACCTCGGCCCACGACGTCGTCGCCAGATCCCCGAGGCCGAGGTGCGCCGGGCGGGCGCGGCCGTCGACCACGTCCTGGTTGCAGCAGGCGGTGATCCGTCCGTCCACAGTGCACACCGGCCACGCGGCCATCGCGCACGGCGACACCTGCGCAGGTGGCCGACCGGCCGGCTTCGCCCAGTCCGCGGCGCGGCCGAGCGGGCGGACGGTGCCGACGAGCATCGGCACGTCTACCCCGAAGTGCGCGGTGACGTCGGCGATCACGTCCGCCAGGTAGGGGTCGTCGTCGCCGGTGCCCACCACGTGCAGGCTGGTCGCGACACCCGCGTCGAGGAGCTCGCGCAGCAGGCCGAACACCTCCGCACGGCCGACCTCCCGCTCGTGGAAGACGTCCAGGCTCAGCGACACGTGGTCCACCGCCGCGAACGCGCGGCGGATCGCGAGCGGGACCTCCTTGCCCCGCAGGAAGAACGCCCCGGTGAGCACCGCCGTCCGGGTGCCCGCCACCCGCGCCGCCTCAGCCGCTTCGGCGACCAGCTCGGCCCGGAGCAAGGGTTCCCCGCCGGTGAGCACGAGGACCTCGGGCCGGCGTTCGGGCGTGAACGTGCGGAGGAACCCGAGCAGCGCTTCGGGATCGAGGTGGCGGCCGCGTTGCGTCGAAGCGGTGGAGCAGTGCGCGCAGTGCAGCGGACAGCGCTCGGTCAGCGTGACCAGCGCGCCCGCCCCGGCCCGCGTCCGCAGCGCCATGAACTCGGCCAGCCGCATGCCACACCTCCCTTCGTCGGTTCGCCTCAGGGTGCGCCGCGGCGGCTGTCGTCCGGTTGCGGAACGGTATAACCGCAGCTCGGACCGGTCGACGACAGCGCGTTCGAGCTGCGGAAACCGTTGCGACGCAGCGTATCCAGGGGTGCGGAGCAGGGTTTTCACCGAATTTGTACCGGGTTTGTGGACGGCCTTCCTAGCGTTCTGGGCAGTGCCGGAGCCGCCGGCCCCGGCATCGAGCCCCACTGACAAGGAGGACCCATGTCCGAGCAGAACATCACCCCGGAGCCCGAAGAGACCGAGACCCCCGAGGTCGAGGCCCACTCCGCCGAGGTGCTCGGCCTGCAGAAGCTCGAGGACAACCTGGGCTTCAACCAGCCGTCGCAGGCCTTCAGCTGCAGCTCGTGCGCCGGCGCCAGCTGCTGACCCGGGCTTCCGCCCGCTGATTCCGGGCCGGGGACGCCGGTGGCCACCACCGCCGTCCCCGGCCGGTTCCGTTTTCGCACCCGGCCGGAGTGCTCGTCCAAGGAGTGAGTCATGCAGTTGCCCTGGGAAACCGTGGTGTCCTATCTGGCCCACAACCCCCGCTGGTTCGAGGACTTCGCCCGGCGCGCGCCGAGCAGCGAGCACCTCGCCGTGTACCACGAGACCGTGCCGGGCAGCTACCGCCTCCGCCGGCGCGGCTACTGGCTGATCGCGGACCCGGCCGACACCCCGATGGCCCCGCAGGGCTGGAAGCTGCACGTGTCCGCGACGTCCCGCACGGGCGCCGACACGCTGCGCGCGGCCCTGCCGGTGTTGCTCGCGGCGGGCGTCCGGTTCAAGTTCCTGATGGACCCGAAGGCACTGCGCGAGGCCAACGGCAAGTCCTACGCGCGCGGTTCGAGCGGCAAGTTCATCACCGTCTACCCGGCCGACGAGGAGCAGTTCCGCGCCGTCGGCGAGGCGCTCACCGAGGCGCTGAAGGGTTTCGACGGCCCGTACATCCTCTCCGACCGGCGCTTCCCCGGTTCGAAGGTCGTCTTCTACCGCTACGGCGGGTTCTACAGCCGCTTCCGGCTGCGGCCGCTGGGCATCCGCGAGCTGCTGATCGAGGAGCCGGACGGCACGCTCGTGCCGGACCTGCGCCTGCCGTACTGGGAGGTGCCGTCCTGGACGACCGACCCGTTCCACGCGCCGGTGGCAGGGTCGAAGCGGACGCCGACGCAGGCGGCGGACAGCAGCCTGAAACTCCACAATGGACGGTTCGAGATCGAGGGCGCGCTGATGTTCAGCAACCGCGGCGGCATCTACCGCGGTGTCGACACGGAGACCGGCGCCGACGTCGTGCTGCGCGAGGCGCGCCCCGGCGTCGAGGTCGGCCCGCGCGGCGTGGACGCCGTCGAGCTGCTGCGTCACGAGTACGACCTGCTCACCGAGCTCGCCGACACCGGCCTGTTCGTGCGGCCGGTCGCGTTCTTCACCGAGTGGGAGCACGCGTTCATCGCCGAGGAGTACGTGGAGGGCGAGCACTACGGGCACCTGAGCATCACGCAGAACCCGATCTACGACCTCGACCTCACCGCCGCCCGGCTGACCGCCTACTACGAGCGCTTCCGCGGGCTGTGGAGCCAGATCGCCGAGGCCGTGGCCGTGTGCCACGAGCGCGGGATCGTGCTGGGCGACCTGTCGCCGACCAACATCATCGTCACGCCCGACGACCGGATCCGGATCATCGACCTGGAGTCGGCGTTCCACGAGGGCACCGTCACCGGCGCCGGGCTGAGCACCCCGGGAATGGTCACGCGCCGCGCGCTGCTGGCCGGCTCGGGCGACCGGCGCACGGACTACTACGCACTCGGCGCCCTCATCCTGTGCTCGGTGTTCGTCTGCCACCAGGCGGACGTGATCGAGCAGGCCGTGCCGCGGCGGCTGCTTGCGGAGGTGGCGCGGGACCTCGCGCTGCCGGACGAGCTCGTCTCGCTGATCACCGACCTGTACGCGGAAGACGCCGTGCCGACCACACCGGCGGAGGTCGCCGGCCGCATCGCGTCGCTGCGGTTGACGTGGGACTCCGCGCCGCCGCTGGCGTCGCCGGTGGTCCCGGAGGCGCTGGCGAGCAACGACCTGCACAAGCGCGTCGAGGCGGTCGTCGACGGGTTCGCCGGCTACGTGCACGCCACCGCCGACCTCACCCGCGACGACCGGATCTTTCCCTGCGACCTGCTGGTGTTCGAGACGAACCCGCTCTCGCTGGCGCACGGCGCGTACGGCACGTTGTACGCGCTGAACCGGGTGCGCGGCGAGGTGCCGGACGAGTTCCTCGCGTGGGCGCTGCGCCACTCGACCGCGCACGACGCCATGCCGCCCGGTCTGTACTACGGCTCCGCGGGCGTCGCGTGGGCGCTGTCCGCGCTGGGCCGGCCGGAGCTCGCCACCCGCGTGCTGCGCAACGCGGCCGGACATCCGTTGCTGTACCAGGAAACAGGTGTGCTCACGGGCGCGGCGGGCCACGGCATGGCGTGCCTGCGCGTCTGGCGCGACACGGGGCTGGAGGAGTTCCTCGACCGGGCCCGCGAGATCGGTGCCCACTTGGCGGCCACGGCCGTGCCCGCCGACGGCAAAGCCTGCTGGCCCCGCGAGGCGGGTGGCATTCCCGTGGGTTACGGCGAAGGCGCGTCGGGCGTCGCCATGTTCCTGCTGGCCCTGCACGCCGCGACGGGCGAGGCCGACGTGCTGGAGCTGGGCCGCGCGGCGCTCGACTTCGATCTGGCGTGCGGCCAGTACTCCTCGACCGGCCTGTACTCCTTCCCCGACCGCGCCCCGGAGGACGACGAGCCCGCGGCCGTCCTGCGCCAGTACTGGGACGAGGGCACCGCCGGTGTCCTCACCACGCTCCTGCGCTACCACCACGTCACCGGCGATCCCGTGCTGCGGACCGAGATCGACCGCCTGCTGCCGGACGTCCGCCGCAAGTACACGACGTTCCCGCAGCTCTTCCACGGCGAATCCGGCCTCGGCAACGCCCTCCTGGACGCCTACGAGTACCTCGGCGACCCCGAGCTCCTCGGCGACGCCCAGCGGTCCGCCGAAGCCGTGCTGTGCACCGCGATCCACCGCCCGGAGGGCATCGTCTTCCCGGGCGAGCAGACCGTCCGCGAGTCGGCCGACCTGGCGAGCGGCTCGGCCGGCGTGGTGTTGTTCCTGGACCGCCTGCACCGCGCCGCGCCGGGCAGCCGGACCAACCCGAACTTCCTCCTGGACGACCTCCTCCACCCGATCACCGGGGAGGGTCGATGACCACCGCCGCCGAGCGCACCGGCCGCGCGGGAGCCGGTGATGCGCCCACGGCGCCGGGTCCGGACGCCGGCCGCGCGGCGGTTGGTGCCGAGCGCGCTCCGGCCGCGTCTCGCGCTGAGCGTGCAGGGGTCGGTGATGCCCCGGCGACTCCGGCACCGGTTGCGGTTCCCGCGGCGGTTGGTGTCGAGCGCGCCACGGCCCCTTCTCGCGCGGACCGCGTAGCAGCCGGTGATACCGCCGCGATGCCGGACCCCGTCGGGGGTGGCGCAGTGCCTGGTGCCGAGCCTGAACCCGCGGGCGGAACTGCTCCTCACACCACGAGTGCGACCGCCGAGATTCCCCTGCGGCGCAACCGGCAGTTCCGGATCCTCTGGATCGGCCAGGCGTTGTCCGGCTTCGGGTCCGCCATGTCGTTCCTCGTGGTGCCCCTGCTGCTCCTGGCGGCCGGGTACTCGCCGTCGGTGGCGGGGACGCTGGGGACGGTCACGCTCCTGATCGGCCTGGCCGTCCGGATGCCGGGCGGGTTCCTGGCCGACCGGTTCGACCAGCGGCGGGTGATGGTCGTCTGCGACCTGCTGCAGCTGGCAGCCGTCGGGGCGGCCGCGGTGTGCGTGTTCTTCGTGCCGCTGCCCGTGGCCGTCGCGCTGGGGCTGGTGGTGCTGACGCAGGCCGCTCAGGAGGTGTACGGGCCGGCGCACGCGAAGCTGCTGCGGCGGATCGTGCCGTCCGGGCAGCTGGCCGACGCCGTGTCGGTCAACCAGGCCCGGGGGTACGGCGCGAGCCTCATCGCGCCGTCGGTCGGCGGGGTGCTGCTGGCCGTGGACCCGGCGCTGCCGTTCGCGGTCGACGCGCTGACGTTCGGCGCGTCCGCGCTCTGCCTCGTGCTGCTGGCGACGTCGCGGACCCGCCGGACCGGCGAGGTCCGGCCCGAGAAGCCCGCCGAGCCGCTGCTCAAGCAGGTCGGCGCGGGCTGGCGGCACCTGGTCCGCGACCCGTTCCTGCGCACGTCGTCGGTGTACTTCGCGGTGCTGAACCTGCTGTTCTCCACCTTCACCTACGCGCTGATCCTCGGCATCGGACGCGAGCCGGGCGGGACGGTGATCGCCGGTGCCGCGCTCAGCTCGTCCGCGGTCGCCGGCCTGGCGGGGTCGTTGATCGCGCCTTTCGCGCAGCGGAAACTGCCGCTGCCGGTGGTCCTCGCCGCGGGCCCGGCGCTCGCCGCCGGACTGCTCGCGCTCACCTGGGCCGGCGCGGGCGTCATCCCGTTCGCGGGCGCGTTCTCCGCGCTGTGCCTGCTGACGCCCGTCATCGGCGCCACGCTCGCCACCGTGATGGCCAAGGTCGTGCCGGACGAGATCTACGGCCGCGTGAACGCCGCGAACTCGTTCGTCGCGCAGATCCTGCAGCCGTGCGGCCCGATCCTGTCCGGCGTGCTGCTCGGCACGCTTTCCCTGGCCACCACGGCTTCGGCGTTGCTGGTGGTGTTCGCCGTGCTGGCCGTGCTCGCCTTCTTCCTGCCCGTCCCGCGCCCGTCCGTCGAGTCCGATTAGGAGGATCGCCGTGTCCGTACCCCTGTCCGTGCTCGACCTGGCCAAGGTCGGCCCGGAAACCCCGCCCGCACAAGCGGTCCGCGATGTCGTCGACGTCGCCCGCGCCGCCGACGAGAGCGGGTACCACCGGTTCTGGGTGGCCGAGCACCACGCGTCCCCGCGCACCGCGGGCAGTGCTCCCGTCGTGCTGATCGCCGCCGTGGCCGCGGCGACCCGGCGCATCCGCGCCGGCTCGGGCGGCGTCATGCTGCCCAACCACGCGCCGCTCGTCGTCGCCGAGCAGTTCGCCGTGCTGGAAGCCCTGCACCCGGGCCGCATCGACCTCGGTGTCGGCCGCTCGTCCGGCGGCAGCAAAGCCGGGCGCCACCTCGAAGCGGCCCTGCGCCGCGACGCCAAGGCCACCAGTGACTTCCCGGCCCTCGTCGACGAGCTCCTGGCCTTCCAGCACCCCGAGCTGCACCCCGCGCACCCGTACCCGAGCGTCGAGGTCTCCCCGCGCGTCGACACCTCCGCCGACGTCTTCGTCCTCGGCTCCAGCGAAAACGGCGCGCGCGTGGCGGCCGAACGCTCCCTGCCCTTCGTCTACGGCCACCACCTCGGCCTCGGCAAAGCCCGCCCCGCCGCGGTTTCGGCCTACCGCTCGGCATTCGTACCCGGTCCGTACGGCTCCCGCCCGAAGGTTCTCGCCTCGGTCAACGTCGTCTGCGCCGAGACCGACGCCCTCGCCGCCGACCTGGCGCTGGCCGCCGCCCGCGACGAGGTCCGCGCCCGAGCGGAAACCCCGCTCACCGAAGCCCGCGAGCTCTACCTGGCCCACAAGGCCGTCACGGACGCTGCCGTCCTCCACGGCTCCCGCGCCACCGTCCTGGCCGGCGCCGCCCGCCTCGCCGAGGACCTCACCGCCGACGAGCTGATCCTGGTGCCCTACGAGACTTCGGGACCGGCGCGGGTGCGCACGGTGCGGGAGGCGGGATTGCCGGCGCTGGTGGCTTCCTGACGAACAGGCGCGCGCTCACCGCGGCAGTACCTGGTCCAGAAACGCCTGCGCCGCAGGGGAAGGGTTGAACGAGCTCCACGCCAGGTACTCGATGCGGGTGGGCCCGTCGGTCACCGGAATCGTGCGGAGGGCTTCGTCGGCCGCGATGACGAAGGGCGAGAGCAGGCTGACGGCGAGGTTGTGCCGGACGAGGTCGAGGATGAGGGCCCGGCTCATGGCCTCGAAGGCGACCTCACGGCGGACGCCGGCCGCCTGGAAGGCGCGGTCGGAGGGAGCGCGGCCAGGGGTGCCGGCGGGGAAGTCGACGAAGGTTTCGCCGGCCAGGTCCGCCAGTTTCAGGCGGCGGCGGTCCGCGAGGCGGTGGGCTGCCGACACGACGGCGACGAGGCGTTCGCGGGCGAGCTCGCGGGTGGCCACGCCGTTGGCGGACGTGGGCTCGGGCAGGCCGAGGAGGGCGACGTCGACGCTGCCCTCGGCGATGGCCGCGATGAACTCGTCGCTGCCGCCGCTGTGGAGCCTGATGCGCACGGCGGGATGGCTTCGGTGGTACCCGCCCAGTGCGGCGGGCAGGTCGAGGACGGTGACGGTGGGGATCACGCCGATGGTGAGGGTGCCGCGGACCTGCCCGGTCGCGGCGGCGGCGTCCGCGACGGCGCGGTCCGCGGCCTCCAGGCTCGCCCGCGCCGCCGAGAGGAACGCCTCGCCCGCGGCAGTGAGGTCGACGCGGCGGCTCGTGCGCGCGAACAGCGTGAGGCCGAGCTCGGACTCGAGGGCCTTGATCTGGTGGCTGAGCGCCGACTGCACGACGAAACAACGTTCGGCGGCGCGGGTGAAGCTGCGCTCCTCGGCGACCGCGACGACGTAGCGCATCTGCTGAAGCTCCATGCATTGATTATTGCCGTTCATCGCTGCCATGACATCCATGTGTTGGACTCATCGGTCCCGCGGACCGACGATGGACAGGTGACTACGACTGCCAACCCCGCTCCCGCCGCTGCGCGCGTCGGGTGGACGGCGCTGACGGGTCTCGCGCCGGCGGTGTGGGGCACCACCTACCTCGTCACGACCCACCTGCTGCCGCCCGGGCATCCGCTGTTCGCGGCGTTGATGCGGTCGTTGCCGGTCGGGCTCGTCGCGCTGCCGGCGGCCCGCCGCCTCCCGCACGGGGCCTGGTGGTGGAAGAGCGCGGTGCTGGGCGTGCTGAACATGGGGGCGTTCTTCCCGCTGCTGTTCCTCGCCGCGCAGCACCTGCCCGGCGGGGTCGCGGCGACGCTGGGCGCGGCGCAGCCGATCGTCGTGGCGTTCCTCGCCGTCGCGATCCTGCGTGAGCGGCTCTCCGCCTGGCGCGTCGCCTGGGGTGTCGTCGGGGTGGCCGGAGTCGCTCTCGTCGTCCTCGGGCCCGACGCGGCGCTCGATCCCGTCGGCATCCTCGCCGGACTGGCCGGCGCCGTGTCCATGGCCACCGGGGTCGTGCTGACGAAACGGTGGGGCAGGCCCGAAGGCGTCAGCGCGCTGGGCCTGGCCGGGTGGCAGCTCACCGCAGCCGGACTCTTCCTCCTGATCCCGGCGCTGGTGATCGACGGTGTCCCGAGCGGCATCGACGGACCGGCCGTCGCCGGGTTCGCCTGGCTCGGGCTGGTCGGCGCGCTGCTGACCTACACGCTCTGGTTCTCCGGCATCCGCCGGCTGCCGGTCACCGCCACCGCGTTGCTCGGCCTGCTTTCGCCGCTCGTCGCCGCCGTCCTCGGCGCCGCCGTCGCCGGAGAAGCACTCACGTTGGTCCAGCTCGCCGGTTTCGCGTTCGCCCTCACCGCGACGGTCGCCGGCCAGCTCAGCCCACCGAAGAAGAAGGAAACCGACCTGTCATGAGAATCGCAGTCTTCGGCGGCACCGGCATGGCCGGCAGCGCCGTCGTCACCGAGGCCCTGACCCGTGGGCACGTCGTCACGGCCGTGTCGCGCCGCCCGTCCGCCGCGGAAGCCGGCAGGCTCAGCGTGCGCGCCCTGGACGTCGGGCGGACCGAGGAACTCGAGCCGGTTCTGGCCGCCGTGGACGCCGCCGTGCTGGCCATCCGCCTCGCGCCCGGCAGCGAGCACCTGCTGGCCCCGCTGACCCGCGGCTTCCTCGACGCCGCGAAGCGATGCGGCACCCGGGTCCTGGTCGTCGGCGGCTCGGCTCCGTTGCGTTCGCCGACCGACGCCGGCCGCCTCCTCGTCGACGACCCAGCGTACGTTCCCGGCGAATGGCAGACCATCGCCCGGGCCAGCCTCGACCAGCTCCGCGTCTGCGCCGACCATCCCCACGACGCCTGGACGTACCTCAGCCCGCCGGCGATCCTCGAACCGGGCACGCGCACCGGCGGCTACCGGCGGGGGAGCACCACGCTCCTCACCGACGGGAACGGAGACTCGCGCATCACCGCACCCGACCTCGCGATCGCGGTGCTCGACGAACTCGAAAGCCCGGGCGGCGAACACCACTTCACGGTCGCCCGAGGCCCCTCGGCCTGATCTCCTCCGCGGCGGCTCGATCCTGTGACCACGGCGTTCCGGTCGGTCTCGAGGTCACCCGAGCGAGTCGAGGACCAGATAGCCGTCGAGCCGCGTCACCCGGTCGGTGTCCGGGTCCGGCGGCAGCGCGTGCCCGAGGTCCTGGGAGCGGACCTCGCCGATCCACTGGTCGTGCTGGTACTCGTGGTTGATCAGCGCGATCAGCAGGTGCCGCCCGACGACGGTGAGCTGGTCCGGCGAGCTGACGTGGCCGCCGGCGATGGCACCGAGGCGCTCGTGCACGCGGGCCGCGACCGTCTCCCGGAAGGTGGTGAGCCGCTCTACCGTCGGCAGCGCACCGCGGAACCGCTCGGGCCGGGCCGAGTCCATGAGCCCGTCGAGCTCGGGGTCGGGGCTCGGTTCCGCGGCGGTGAGGTTGCGGACCATGAAGTGGGCGACGTGCGCCTGGTGGCCGAGGTGCCAGCCGATGGCGCTGGAGTCCTCGTGCGGACGCCACGTCACTTCGTCGGCGCTGAGGTCCTTCCACAGCAGGTCGGTGTAGGCGCGGGCCCGGTCGTACTCGCGCAGCAGCTCGGTCACTTCGTGCATCGGGATCACCTGGGGTGTGTGTCGAGGGTTCCGGAGACGCCCGGTGCAGGCGCCTGCCCAGTGTGGCTCGGGTGCGCGAAGAGCGCGTAACCGGCGTGACCGCCCCGCGCCCGATCGGATCAACTTTTTCCCGCCGTCGCTCGTCTGCCCCGGTATGAGCACGAAGACCACCAAGACGGCGCTGCTCGTCGCGCTGGCCGCGGGCACCGCGCTGCTGGCCGGCTGCGGCGGGGGCGCCGACAACGCGGCCGCGCCGGCCGCCGCGTCCTCCGCGGCGCCGGGCACCGAGGCCGCCGCCGGGGGAGCACCGGACACGAGCACACCGGAAGGCCGAGCCGAGGCCGACTCCATCAAGTCCGAGAACCTCATGGCCGACTGCATGAAACGGGCCGGCTTCAAGTACGTGCCGCACCCGATGCGGTACGTCGTGTCGAAGAGCAACATCGCGGGGATGGACCCGGCGCTGACGTCCTACGAAGCGCTCAAGGCCTACCGCCAGAAGTACGGCTACGGCACCGGGTACGCGAAGGACGTCTTCCCGAACGACCCGGCCGTCGCCGTCCCGGAGAACCCGCCGAACCCCAACAACGCGATCCGCGCGGCGCTGCCCGCGGCCGAGCAGAAGGCGTACGACACGGCCTACGGCACGCCCCGGGAGCTGACCTACGCCGACGCCAAGAAGCCCCCGGGCGGCTGCATCGGCGAGATCAACCGGCAGATGGGCAACACCGGCGGCGAAAGCAAGTCCGACGCGGGCCGGCAGGCCGCCGCACGCGAAGCCGCGCAGAGGTTCGAGACCGACCCCCGCGTGCTGGCCGCCGCCCAGGACTACGGCAGCTGCCTGCGCCGCAAGGGATACGCGGTGCCGAGCACCAAGCCCGGCGTCATCGAGCACACCCTCAGCCAGGCCGCGCAGCAGGAGTACGACTCGAACCCCGCCGCCTCCAAGCAGCAGGGCTTGAGCAAGGAGATCAAGACCTCACTGGACGACCTGGAGTGCGGCAAGGCCTACGAGGCGGTCGCGAAGCCGTTCGTCCAGGCGCTGCTGCAGGCGGGAGTCGGCTGACGTGGTCACCAACCCCCGGCGCGTCGTCCTCGTGCTGATGGGCGTGGCGCTGGCGGCGGGCGCGGGCGGCTGGGTCGTCGGCTCGCGGATCACCTCGCCCGCCGACGCCGCGGCGGCGCACCAGCCACCACCGGCGTCGCTCATCACGGTGGCGGTGCGCAAGCAGAAGCTCACCAGCACCGTGACCGCCCAGGGCACGATCGCCTACACCGGCGCGACACCGCTCACGCTGACCGGTTCGGTCGGCGCCCCGGCCGGCGACGCGGCCACTGCGGCCACCCAGCTGGTGACCAAAGCACCGGAGGCGGGTGCGACCGTGGGCTCGGGCGCGCGGTTGCTGGAGGTCAGCGGGCGCCCCGTGTTCCTGTTGCCCGGCGCGGTGCCGATGTACCGCACGCTCTCCGACGGCATGACCGGGGACGACGTCGAGCAGCTGCAGGCCGCGTTGACCGCGCTGGGGTTCGGGCACCCGCGCGGCGGGAAATTCGACGCCGCGACGCAGATCCAGGTGAAGCGCTGGTACGAGCGCGCCGGGTACGAACCGCAGACCACCGCCGACACGCCGCCGAAGGTGACGATCCCGTCCGGGGAGATCCTGTTCCTGCCCGAGCTGCCGGTGCGCCTCGACTCGGTCACCACCCGCGCGGGCGCGCAGGCGACCGGCCGGATCGGCACCGCGACCTCGAGCAAGGTCGACCTGCGGGGCACCCTGCCGACGGCGGACGCGCAGCTCGTGCGGGCCGGCATGACGGCGAAGCTGTCCCTGCCCGACGGCACCACCGCGTCCGCGAAGGTCGACGCCACCGGGCCGGACGCGGCGCCCTCGCCGGCCGACGACCCGGCCGCCGGGAACCCCGGGAACACCGACGGCTCAGGGGATCAGGCGAGCGGCACGGGGCAGGCGGGCGGTGCCGGGCAGCAGCCGGCCGCGGCCGACGCCGTGCCGGTCCGCTTCGCCGCCGCCGACCCGAAGGCGCTGGCCGCGTACGCCGGGCAAGCGGTGCGGATCGACATCGAGGTGGGCGCGACTTCGGGTGACGTGCTGGTCGTCCCGGTGGCCGCCGTCGTGACGAGCGCCGACGGGACGACCCGGGTCCAGGTGCAGCGTGCCGGCGGTGCGGTCGACGACGTCGCGGTGCGCACGGGACTGACCGCCGACGGGCTGGTGGAGGTCACCGCCACCGGCGGCGCGCTCGCGGCCGGCGACCGGGTGGCGGTGGGCACGAAGTGAGCGACCCGGTCATCCGGCTCGACGGCCTCGGCCGGGTGTTCCCCGCCGACCCGCCGGTCCACGCGCTCGCCGAGGTCCACCTGACCGTCGAGACGGGCGACTACCTCTCGATCGTGGGCGCTTCGGGCTCGGGCAAGTCGACCCTGCTCAACACCCTGGGCCTGCTGGACCGGCCGACCTCGGGCAGCTATCTGCTGGACGGCGTCGAGACCACGGACCTGGCCGACGGCGCCCGCGCCGAGCTGCGCGGCAGCCGCATCGGGTTCGTGTTCCAGGCGTTCCACCTGTTGCCGCACCGCAGCGCCGCGGACAACGTGGCGATGGCCGAGCTCTACCGGCACACCGGCCGCAAGCACCGGCCGGAGCGCGCGCGGGAGGCGCTGGCCCGGGTCGGGCTCGCCCACCGCGCCGGGTTCCGGCCCGACCGGCTTTCCGGCGGCGAGCGGCAGCGGGTGGCGATCGCCCGCGCCCTGCTGGGCCGGCCGGCGCTGCTGCTGTGCGACGAGCCGACCGGCAACCTCGACCGCGCCAATACCGAAAGCGTGCTCGACCTGTTCGACGAGCTGTCGGCGCAGGGCGTGACGCTGGTCGTCATCACGCACGACGAGCAGGTCAGCCACCGCGCCCGGCGGCGGGTGCGCATCGAGGACGGCCGGGTCGCCGAGGAGCCGGTGTGCGCCTGAGCGAACTGCTGGACGAGGCACTGGCCGGGATCGCCGCGCGGCCCGTGCGCACGGCCCTGACCGTGCTCGGCACCTTCATCGGCATCACCACGCTCGTGGTCACCCTCGGCGTCGCGGCGACGGCGGGCAACCAGATCGCGGGGCGGTTCGACGCCGTGACCGCGACCGGGGTGACCGTGACCGTGCCGCCGCCGCCCGACCCGTCGAGCCCGCCGCTGGTCGACTGGGCGGGATTGGCCGACCTGCAGCGGCTCGCCGGGGTGCACGCCGCGGCGTCGATCGCCGAGCTGGACACCGGCGGGACCGGCGCGTTGTCCGTGCGCGCCAACGAACTGAACGACCCGACCACCGTCACCGACCGGGCCTTGCCGGTGGTCGCGGCGACCGCCGGACTGCCGGCCGTGGTGAACGCGACGATCGCGCAGGGCCGATTCTTCGACGACGGCCACGTCAGCCGCCACGACCGCGTCGCCGTGCTCGGTGCCGGTGCGGCGAAACTGCTGGGCATCACGCGGGTGGACGACCAGCCCGCGGTGTTCGTCGACGACCGCGCGTTCACCGTGATCGGCATCCTCGGCGACACCGGCCTGGACCTCGACCGCGCGCTGGACACCTCGGTCGTGCTCCCGTACACCACGGCGGCCGACCGGCTGGCGGCCGGCGCGCCGACGAAGGTCCTCATCCGCACGGACCTCGGTGCGGCGAGCCTGATCGCCCGCCAGGCCCCGATCGCGTTGAGCCCCAACGGGCACGACTCGCTGCAGGTCCTGGCGCCACCGGACCCGGCGAGCCTGCGCGGCGGCGTCGAGCGCGACATCAACGGGCTGTTCGTGGTGCTCGGGCTGGTGTCGCTGGTGGTCGGTGCGATCGGCATCGCCAACGTCACCCTGGTGACCGTGATGGAACGCGTCGGTGAGATCGGCCTCCGCCGTGCGCTCGGCGCGCGCCGCCGGCACATCGCGGCGCAGTTCCTCGTGGAGTCGGTGACCGTGGGGCTCTTCGGCGGCCTGCTCGGCAGCAGTGCGGGGATCATCGCCGTGGTGGTCGTCTCGGCGGTGAACGGCTGGACCCCGGTGCTGGACCTGTCCCTCGCGGCGGGCGCGCCGGTGACGGGTGCGCTGGTCGGGCTGCTCGCCGGCCTGTACCCGGCGATGCGGGCCGCGCGCATGGAACCGGTGGAGGCGTTGCGTTCCGGCACCTGAGGCGCCCGGTGGCCGTAGGATCGGTGATCATGAGGTACGCGATCGCGATTCCGCAGTACTACTCCGACGGCTCGTTCGATCCGGGTGCGTTCCGGGACTACCTGGTGCGCGCGCAGGAGGCGGGCTTCCACAGCGCGTGGACGCAGGAGGCCGTGTTCGGCCGGCGCCCGCAGCTGAGCCCGCTGGAGGCGATGACCTTCGCCGCGGCGTGCACCGACACGCTGCGGCTGGGCTGCACGGTGTTCGTGTCCACGCTGCACATCCCCGCTCAGCTGGCGAAGAGCACCAGCAGCCTCGACCAGCTGTCGCGGGGCCGGCTCGAAGTCGGAGTGGGCTCCGGCGGCAAGAACCGGCCGTACCCGGCGTTCGGCATGCGGCCCGAGCGCTACCTGGCCCGGTTCACCGAAGGCGTCGAGCTGCTCAAACGGCTGTGGACGCAGGACAGCGTCGACCACGACGGCGAGTTCTGGCAGCTGTCCGGCGCGACGATCACGCCCCGCCCGTTCCAGAAGCCGCACCCGCCGCTGTGGTTCGGCGGCAGTGGGCCGAAGGCACTGAGGCGCGCCCTCGACCTGGGCACGGGGTTCTTCGGCGCGGGCTCGGTCCCGACGGCCGACTTCGCCGAGCAGGTGCGGTTCGTCCGGGCACAAGGCGACCGCCCGGACTTCGAGATCGCCAAGCGCGTCTACATCGCGATCGAAGCCGACGCCGCCCGCGCCCGGGAACGCGTCAACGCTGAGCTCACCGCCCTCTACGGCGGCCTCCCGCCCGCCATCGAAGCGGCCGCCGTCGCCGGCACCCCGGACGACTGCGTCCGCGCCGTCCGCGCCGTGATCGACGCCGGCGCCGAACTCGTCCTGTTCACCCCGCTGTACGACCAGGCGCGCCACGCGGACGTGATCGCGAAGGAGATCATCCCGGCGCTGTCCTCGAGGTGACTTTCACATCGTCGGCTTGAAACGATGCGGAGCGCCAGGGTTGTCGCGCCCCGCTGCCGCGCGGACCATCCGGCGGCCGGCGGGGTTCGACCCGCGGGGGTGGTTGTCTCCCAAAGTGGCGCGCACGACGACATCCAGACGCAGATGGCCGTCGCGGCCACCGGCGAGGCCCTGACCGACAGCGAGCTGCTCGCGGATTCCATACGGGCTGACGCCGACCTTGGCCGCGCGGCCGTAGTCCGGGGCACGGCCACGGCCGGGCTGACGACGCTGGAGAAGCAGTCCGAAGTCCCGGCCCGGCTGGACGACCGCAAGGTTTACCCTCACGTCGTCCCGATGGCGATCCCCAATGCGGACCAGGCTCGTCACCTCGGAAGCCGCCGACGTCGTCCTCGCCGCCGGCAGCGACTCCAGCCTCACGCCGACGTTGATCGCGGGGTCCATCACCATGCGCGCTTTGACCTCCGCCGGGATCTCGCGTCCGTTCGACGTGGGCAGAGACGGATCCGCCGCCTCGGAGGCGCCGTGCTTTGTGCTCGAGCCCCTAAGGGAAAGCGCCTATGACTGATTTTCTGAACGACCTGCCCAAGTTGTCTCTTGGGCAAATATCCGCTTTCGCGGCAGGCGCTGTTACGATATTTTAAGTGGTCGTCAAAAAAACGCGGAGGAACAAGGGTGTACGAGTATGGTTTGGACTCCGATGTTCCGTGGCTGGAAATACATGAAATTAGAGGGTTTGCGCAGGATGAATTATCCTGCGTGGTGCGAGTCAATGGAGGGACCGTCTCCATCGGGGGCGCCTTCGTTGTGGCAACTTTTGCAGCCGGACGTCAGGTGCCCGTGCACCTGAAGGTCAAGGAAATTTGGCGCACCGCAACACTGAAAGTTGATTTCATTGACTTTGCACATGGTGGTTTACTGGTGCTGGAGGGTGTGGGAGCTCACTTGCTTGAATCGGGTATGTTGCTAGCCGGTGAAAGTGGTTTGGAGCAATTTGGTGGTTCTGCTTAGGCCTGCCGAATTTAGAGAGGTGCTGCAGCAGACTCACGGACTCAGATCGGTCATCTCGTTCTCGCCCAATGCGGACATCGCGAAGTACTGGCAGAGCTTGCCCGGTGTCGGCGAGAGTGAGGTCCTGATTCCGCACATGATCGAGGCGGAATCGTGGACGGACTGACCATCAGGTTTCGCCGGCGGGAGGTTCGCTGCTTCCAGCGAGACCTCGAACGCGGCTTCGCCACCGTTCAGCGGCGTCTCAGTGACCAAGCCCTGGACAAATACACCCTCCCCTTCGGCGGCGGTTACTACTTCGTGCTTCCCGGCGCCGACCGATCCCGGGGTGACTACCTGGGCAAGTCACTCTTCGACGCTGCCGTCTGACTGTGGCCGGCGTCGACGCTGCGGGCAGGACACGATCCAGCCCGACCGTGGAGGCCGACCCGGGCTCGCTCCTCGTCAAATCGCCTGCGGCGGCGCCTGCAACCCCGAAAAAACCGCGGCCACAAGACGCCGCCCCTGGGCGGCGCCCGCGTCGTTGTTCGGGACGCGCCAGAGGAAGCTCATCAGCAGGATGATGTCCGCCGGGTCGTGTCCGGGTGCGATGGTGCCCTCCGTGACGCAGGCGTCGACGAGTTTGGTCACCGCCGCGGTGGCCGGGGCCCAGGAGGCGCTGATCAAGTCCTGGGCCGCGGGGCTGTGCAGTGCGTCGCCGAGGCCGTGCTTGATGCGGATGTATGCGGCGAGCGTCTCGAACCACTCGATGAAGGCGGCCTTCGCCGACGGCTGACGGGCCAGTACCTCGTCGGCCGTGGTGGTGAGGCGCTCGATGTCGTGCTGGTAGGCCGCCAGGATCAGGTCCTCGCGGGTGGGGAAGTGGCGGTAGAGGGTTCCGGCGCCGACGCCGGCGCGCTTGGCGACCTCGCTCAGCGGCACGAGGGGGTTCTGCGCGAACAGCTCGTGCGCGGCTTCGATGATCGCGACCCGGTTGCGCGCGGCCGCTTTGCGCTGTGTGCCGTAGGTGCTCGGCGTCCCGTCGGTCATGCCCCGATCATGCCCCACCTTTGACTCGCGGAGAATCCTCCGCTAGTTTCGGAGGTACTTGCGGAGAATCCTCCGCGAGTTTGCCCCGACAGGAGCCACCCCCATGCGTTATGTGAAGCTCGGTACCACCGGTCTCGACGTCTCGCCCGTTGCGATCGGCGCGATGACCTACGGCGAGCCGGACCGCGGCCACCCCGTCTGGTCCCTGGGCGAACAGGATGCCCGCCCGCTGATCAAGCACGCCCTCGAGGCCGGGATCAACTTCTTCGACACCGCCAACATGTACTCGAACGGGTCCAGCGAAGAGATCCTCGGCCGCGCGCTCAAGGACTTCGCGGATCGCGACGACGTCGTGATCGCCACCAAGCTGCGCCACCCGATGCGACCCGGTCCCAACGCCAGGGGGCTCTCGCGCAAGGCGATCATGTCCGAGGTCGACCACTCGCTACGGCGGCTCGGCACCGACTACATCGACCTGTACCAGGTGCACCGCAATGACCACGCGACACCACTGGAGGAGACCCTCGAGGCCCTCGGCGACCTCGTCAAGATGGGCAAGGTGCGCTACCTGGGCGCGTCCTCCATGCACGCCTGGGAGTTCGCGAAGGCCCTGCACCTGCAGCGCGAGCACGGGTGGGCGCGGTTCGTGTCCATGCAGGACCACTACAACCTGCTGCAGCGCGAGGAGGAGCGCGAGATGATCCCGCTGTGCCTGGACGAGGGCGTCGGCACGATCATCTGGAGCCCGCTGGCGCGGGGCCGCCTCGCCCGCGCCTGGGACGATGCGAAGGCGACCGCCCGGTCCGCGACCGACGGCGACTTCGCCGACCTGCTCTACTCGCCCGCGGAAGAGGCGTCGAACCGCGCGATCACCGAGGCCGTCGGAAAGGTGGCCGCCGCTCACGGCGTGAGCCGCGCGCAAATCGCCCTGGCCTGGCTGCACCGCCAGCCGGTGGTCACCGCGCCGCTCGTCGGTGCCGGGTCCGTGCAGCAGATCGACGACGCCGTGGCCTCCCTGGACGTCGTCCTCACCGACGACGAGGTTCGCTCGCTCGTCGCCCCGTACACCCCGCGAAACGACTGGCAGGGCGTCTCCGACGAGGCGGAGCTCGACGCCATCCGCGCCCGCGTGCCGGGCATGGCCCTGTCGTAACCGGCGACGACAGGGCAGTCCACAAGCGACACTCCTGGACCGAGCGAGGCCGGGGGATCCGGCGGCACCGCAGCGGTGCCGATCCCGGATCCCGGTGGGAAAACCCGGTGCCGGTCACCAGCCGGCCGCCGAGCCGTGCGCGATCCGCGACAGACGGTCCCACTTCTCCCAGCCCTCGATGCGGCGCGCGTACTCCGCGCGGACCAGGTCCAGGCCGCCGGCGCCGAACAGCACCCGCAGAGGCGGCTCTTCGGCGTCGGCGAGTTCGAGCACGGCTTGGCCGGTGGCTTCGATGTCGCCGGCGACGAAGCTCGTGGCCCGGTTGTCGTGCGCTTCGCGGATGTGGGCGTAGGCGGCGTCGGGCCGGGTCTGCGGGGAGCGAGCGGCCAAGCCGGTCTGGAAGACGATCGGCTCGATGAGCGTCACCTTGATGTTGTAGGGGGCGACCTCCGCGGCGAGCGACTGGCTGACGGCCTCCAGCGCCCACTTCGACGCGTGGTACAGACCGGGCGCCGGGTAGGCGACGACCCCGCCGAGCAGGAAACCTGGAGGATGCGGCCCCCGCCCCGCGCACGCATGCCCGGCAGGGCGGCCCGGGTCGTCCACATCGCCCCCAGGTAGTTCGTCTCCATCTGCTCGCGGACCTGGTCGTCGGTGGCTTCCTCCACGGCGCCGACGAGCATGTGCCCGGCGTTGTTCACCAGCACGTCGATGCCGCCGAAGCGCGCCTCGGCGGCGGCCACGGCCTCACGGACGGCCGCGGCGTCCTTGACGTCGAACCCCAGCGGCAGCACCTGGTCGCCGTACTTGTCGACGAGCGGCTGCAGCGACGCGGCGTCCCGGGCCGTCGCCGCGAGCCGGTCGCCGCGCCCCAGCACGGCCCGCGCCCACGAAGCGCCGAGCCCCCGGGACGCCCCGGTCAGAAACCAGGTCTTCGGGCCTTGTTCGCTCATCACGTGCTCCTCCGTCGTGGGAAGCCGGTGGTTTCCGGCCCCTCGTCCACCACGGTCGGCCGCGCGCGGCGACACAGGCAGAGCGAGCTCTTCCCAGGGACCGCCGGTCCCTGGCTGACCGGCGCTTCCGGAGCGACACTGGGCTCATGGACTCCGGACAGCTCGCCCACTTCCTGCGGGTGCGCCGCGAGGCGCTCACCCCGGGCGAGGTGGGGGTCACCTCCACGACACGGCGTCGCACACCCGGCCTGTGCCGCGAGGAGGTGGCCGCACGCGCGGGCTACACCCGCCTGGAACAGGCCCGCGCTCCGAAACCGACGTCGCCGGTCCTGCGCGGCCTGACCCGCGCCCTGCGCCTGACCCTGGACGAGCGCGACCACCTGTTCCGGCTCGCCGGGCACACCGCCCCCGACCGCCTTTCAGCCGACGACCACGTTTCCCCCGTGCTCCTCGGCCTGCTGGACCGCCTGCACGACATGCCCGCCCAGGTGATGACCGACCTCGGCGAGGTCCTGGCGCAGAACGCCCTCGCCGCCGCGGTCTTCGGCGACCACACCGAGCTCACCGGGCCGGACCGCAGCCTCGTCTACCGGTGGTTCACGTCGGAGGACGCCCGAGCCGCCTACCCGCCCGAAGACCGGGCCCAGGAATCCCGCGTACTGGCCGCCGACCTGCGTTCGGCCCTGGTCCGCCGAGGCGACGCCCGCGCACGGGCACTGGTCGACCAGCTGCTGCGGGACAGCCCGGAATTCGCCGAGCTGTGGTCCGCACACGACGTCGCCGTGCTGCGCAGCCGCCGCAAACGCATTCAGCACCCGGAAACAGGTCTCCTCGACCTCGACTGCCAAGCGCTCCTGGAGGCAAACCGCTCCCAGATCCTGGCGCTCTTCGTGCCCGTACCCGGCACGGACACCGCCGAACGCCTCGAGCTTCTCGGCGTGCTCCGCGCCGGCCAGGACCACTGACCGCAGCCGGCCGATCCGGTCGCTCACGCGGTGCCGGCCCGGTGACGGGGTGGCACCGCATCGCCGACGCCGTCGCGGTCGCGATCTTGAACGTCGAACCCCTCGCGGTCCGAACCCTCCTCGGTCACACTGGGCCGATGGACTACGTCCGCCGGGTGCCCGCGCCGCCGCTGGACCGGTTCATCGACGACATCTACTGCCTGACCGGGGTGCCGCGCCATCGCCGGATGACCGTGCCTCCGATGCCGTCGGCGCATTTGTTCGTCAACTTGGGCGCACCCGTTCGTGGTGCGCGACTCCGAGCCTTCGACGCCGCCGGTGCTGGTTGCCGGCGGGTTCTTCACGGGAGTGTGGACGCGGCGGTTCGTCGTCGAGTACCCCGGCCGGGTGCGGCTGGCCGGGGTGCACTTCAAGCCGTGGGGGATTTCGCCGTTCGTCGACGTGGTGGCGACCGAGCTGCGGGACCGGTGCGTGCCGGCCGACGCCGTCTGGCCGCGGGCCGCGGATCGGATCCGCGACCGGCTCGGCGGGCTCAGCTCGCCCACCGAGACGCTGCGGGTGGTGGAGGAGGAGCTGCGCGCACGCCTGGCCGAGACGGCCCCACGCGGCCTCGACCTGGTCCAGCACACCGGCAGGCGGCTGGAGACCGCCCACGGCACGATCCCGGTCGGTGTGCTCAGCGATGCCGCCGGGGTGAGCGGTAATCACCTGGCCGCGCAGTTCAAGTCCCACGTCGGGCTCACCCCGAAGCGAATGGCGCGGATCTACCGCTTCGCGCGGCTGATCCTGTCCGTCGACGCGCTGGGGCCGGTCGACTGGCCGGACCTCGCGCACCGGTGCGGGTACTTCGACCAGGCACACTTCAGCAAGGAGTTCAAGGACTTCACCGGCCACACGCCGACCGGATACCTGACCCTGCGGCGCCGGCTGCCGGCCGAGAAAGGGTTCCCGCCGGACGACGGTCCGATGCCCGCCGAGTGAATTTTTACAAGCCCCCCGCCCGCCGGGGACGGGAGGATCGGGGTATCCGCGCGAGGAGACCCGAGGAGTGGCTGTGGGCACGGTGATCATGCACAACGTGGCGTCGGTGGACGGCTTCATCGCCGACGACGAGGACGGCGTCGGCCCGCTCCACGACTGGTACTTCAGCGGGGACAACCCGATCATCGAACGTCGCGACCGGCAGGACGAGCAGGACTTCGACCATTCCGGCTCCGGAAGCGCCTTCCGGATCTCCAGCGCCTCGGCGGACTACGTCCGGTCGATGTGGGCGACGATCGGCGTGATCGTGATGGGCCGTCACCTGTTCGACCTCGTGAACGGCTGGGAAGGCAAGCCGCCCGCGGGCGAGCACGTGGTCGTGGTGTCGCACCGGCCCAAGCCCGAGGGCTGGCACCCCGAGGCGTCCTACCACTTCGTCGACGACGTGACGGCCGCGATCGGCAAGGCCCAGGAGCTCGCCGGCGACCGGACCGTCGCGGTCAACGCCGGAGACGTCGGCGGCCAGATCCTCGCGGCCGGCCTCGTGGACGAAGTGGCGATGGACATCGTGCCGGTGGTCTTCGGGTCGGGCAGACGCTACTTCGGCCGCATCGACCGGCAGTACCTGCTCGAGGATCCCCACATCGTCATCCAGGGCGAGCGCGTGCTGCACCTCGGGTTCAAGGTGCGCCGCTGACGCTGTCCGCTGCGGCGGGGACCCGGAGGCGGCAACGGGCCCGGCGTGGCCTGGGGGCAAGCACGCCGGGCTCGTCGTCCGGAGAGGTCCGCCGTGGACCTCGGGGGTCAGTTCTTGTTGGTGCCCGGGGTGAGGACCTTGTCGATGACGAACACGGTGGCGTTCTTGGTCGGGATGTTTCCGCAGAGGATCTTGGCGCCGTTGACGGTCATATTGTCGCCGGTGCCTTCGATCTTGAGCGGGCCGCCCGCGGTGTTGAGCGAGGTGACGGTGCCGGCGGCGGCGAGGCCCTTGGCGTCGTAGCGCTTGCCGACGACGTGGTACTGCAGGATCGGCGCGAGCTGGTCGGGGTTCTTGGCCAGTTCGTTGAACTTCGCGTCGCCCAGGGCGTTGAACGCCGGGTCGGCGGGAGCGAAAACGGTGATGGCCTGCTGGCTGTTGAGCGTGTCGACGAGGTTGGTGGCCTTCACGGCGGCGACCAGCTTGGTCAGCAGCGGGTTCGTCGACGCGGCCGACGCGACCGGCTGCGGGCCCATGGAGTCGAGCGAGCCGGGCGCGTTTCCTTGCGGCAGCTGGGAACACGCCGGGCCGAACACGTCGGCGTTGGTGGTCATGCCGTTGGAGACGCCGGAGTCGGCGCTCGACATCGGAGCCGAGGAGACCGGGGCCGGGGTGCTGCCACCGGACGAGCCGCTGTCGGTACCGCTGCCGCAGGCGGCGAGCGCGAGGGCGGCGGCAGCGGTGACGCCGATTCCGGCGATTCGAAGGGATTTCACGGTAAAGCTCCGTTCACAGTGGACAGATGAGGCAGGACCGGCCGTAGTGGGGCTGCCGGGGTGTTTCTCGTGAGGGATTCGGTGCCGGTCGGCGAAAGGTTGGGTCCGGCGGGCAAACTCTTTCGAGTGAGCCGGTCACGTCGCGATGAACGTGGTGGAGTGCCAGCCGGTGGCGCCGTCGGGGACGGTGCCGGCGCGCGCCTCGGTCTGGGTGTAGCCGGTCTTGTCGGTCGCGCGGACGAACACCTGGTGCGTACCGGGTTTCACGGCGATCTGGGTCCACCACATGCGCCAGGTGTTCACGTTGACCTCGGTCGAGAGCGTGGTCCGTTGCCACGGGTTGTTGTCCACTTTGATCTCGACGTCGGCGATGCCGTTGTGCTGCGACCACGCGACCCCCGCCAGCCGCACCGCACCCGCCGGCACGGTGTCGAAGCCCTTCGGGGTGTCGATGCGTGACTCGGTCTTGATCGGGGCCTGTTCGCCCCAGCCGCGTTCGAGCCAGTACGCCTGCCGCGCCTTCCAGGTGGTCACCTCGATGTCCACGACCCACTTGGTCGCCGACACGTAGCCGTAGAGCCCCGGCGTGACCAGCCGTGCGGGAAATCCGTGTTCCAGCGGAAGCGGTTCCCGGTTCATCCCGATCGCGAGCATCGCGCCGCGGCCGCGATCCAGGGCCGCCGCCACGGGGGTGCCGGAGGTCCAGCCGTCGACACTCGTGCAGAACAGCTGTTCCGCCCCCGGCCGCACCCCGGCTTCGGCCAGCAGGTCGGCCAGGTCGACCCCGATGAAGTCGGACGTCGACACGTAGTCGCCACCGACCTCGTTGGACACACAGGTCATGGTGATCGTGCGTTCGACCAGCGGGCGGTTGCGGATGTCGGAGTAGCCGTAGCGCACTTCGCGTTCCACCATGCCGTGGATGCGCAGGCTCCAGTCCTCCGCCCGCAGCTGCGGTACCGACAACGCCGTGTCCACCCGGTAGAACTTGGGGTTGGGCGTCAGGAACGTCGGGGTCCCCAGCTTGGCGAAGTCGGTGTCGGCCGGGATCGCGGGCGCGGATTTCGCCGGCACGAGGGCACCGATCGCCGCCCGGGACGCCGTCGCGTCCCGGGCGGCGCTGACCAGCTGGCCGGCCCCGCCGAGTATCCCGGCCCCGACGAGAGCACCCGCCCCGCCGAGGAGAAACGACCGCCGCGACGCACCCCCGGGCCCTTCGGCCGGAGCGTTCTTGCGGGGAGCGATCCGGTGCAGCAGCAGGAAAACGGCCGCGCCCACCACCAGGCTCGCCGCCGGTGCCAGCAGTGCCACGGCGGTCAGGTCCGGTCGCCGGTACACCGCGAACCCGCCGAGCAGCCCGAACAGGACGATGACGACCACCCCCGGCCGGGGCGAGCGCAGCGACAGCACCCCGGCGACCGCCGCCGCGGCCACCATCACCGCGGCCATGCCGCCGAGCAGCACGACCTTGTCGTAGGTGCCGAACGTCCGCACCGCGAAGTCCTTCAGCCCGATCGGCGTCAGGTCGATCGCGCCGTTGCCGACGGCGAGGTAGGGCGAGGCGTTGATGCCGATGAACCCGGCCACGAGGTGCCCGGCCGCCAGGGCCGCGAGCAGCGCCAGCACGCCGCAGAGCGCCGCGGAGGGGAGGTGCAGACGTGGGGGCGCGGCGCTCGGCGCGGCGGGGGCTTCGGTGGTGGCCATACCGGTCATTCGGCCCCGCGTGGCTCCCGGATGGGCACCCGCCCGGGTGAGTTTCCGATCGGCACCCATACGGCGCGGAACCGGTGGCGAATACCCGGTGACCCGTCGGCTGAGTGCCGACGGCTTACTCGGCACTTCGGCCGGGAGGGATCTCACATGGCCGGTCACGCCGGGACGTTGACGATGACACCGCCACCACTGTCCACAGTGGAGGAACCGGTGACGCCCGAAGCTCTGCTCGCGAGGGTGGCGCGCGGGGACGAGGCGGCGTTCGCCGCGCTGTACGACGAGCTCGCGGGCCCCGTGCTGGGCCTGGTGGTGCGGGTGCTGCGGGACCGGGCGCAGTCCGAGGAGGTCGCGCAGGAGACGTTGCTCGAGATCTGGTGCAAAGCCGCGACTTTCACCCCCGACCGGGGCAACGTGCGGTCGTGGGCGCTGACGATCGCGCACCGGCGGGCGATCGACCGCGTGCGTTCCGAGCAGTCCGGCTCCGACCGGGAGACCCGCGCCGGCCGCTTGGACCCGCGCCGGGACTTCGACGAGGTCGCCGAGCAGACGATGCTGCGCCTGGAACGCGACGACGTGCGCGCGGCCCTCGCCACGCTCACCGACCTGCAGCGCCGCTCGATCGAGCTCGCGTACTACGACGGGTACACCTATCGCGAGGTCGGCGACCTCCTCGACATCCCCGTCAGCACCGTCAAGTCGCGCATGCGCGACGGACTGATCCGCCTTCGGCACGCCCTGGGAGCACGAGCATGACCACCGCCGAAACCCACGCCCTCACCGGCGCCTACGTGCTCGACGCCATCGGCGACTCAGAGCGCGCGCAGTTCGAACGGCACCTGCGCGACTGCGAGGTCTGCGCCCAGGAGGTGAGCGAGCTGCGGGCCGTGGCCGCTCTCCTCGGCGTCGCCGCCGACACCGAGCCGCCGGCGCGAATGCGCGCGGCCGTGCTCGCGCGGATCACGGTCACGCGCCAGGCTCCGCCGCTCGTCCACGAACCGCGGCCCGCGGCCGGCGTCTCCCCGCGGTGGCGCACGCGGGCGGCGATCACGGTCGCCGCCGTCGCGGCCGTGGCCGCCGGCGTCGTCGGGGGCGTCACTTTGGGCGGCGGCCCGAGCGGCGACCACGGCCCGG
This sequence comes from Amycolatopsis sp. NPDC049253, assembly GCF_040678995.1. Lineage (NCBI taxonomy): Bacteria > Bacillati > Actinomycetota > Actinomycetes > Pseudonocardiales > Pseudonocardiaceae > Amycolatopsis > Amycolatopsis sp. NPDC049253. Next base: position 312,625 of record NZ_JBFAQX010000008.1, read on the forward strand.
CGCTCGTGACCGCGGACGGGCAGATCCTCGCCGCACCCGACGCGGTCACCGTCACCGCCCGCGCCGCCACCGGCGGGACCGGCAGGGCCGAGGCCTCCCGCAGCGTCGCACAGGTCGCGGTCTCCCTCGACGGCGTCGCGGCGCTCGACCCCGCGCACGCGTACCAGGTCTGGCTGATCGGCCCGCGCGGCCCGCTCTCGGCCGGCCTCATCCGCCCCGACGCCGGCCCGCTGGTCAGCACCCTTCCCGCCGACGTCGACCACATCGCCGTCACCACCGAACCCGCGACGGGCTCACCCCGGCCCACGACCCCGGGGGTGCTCCGGTTCGACCTCGGGTGAGCCGCTGTCCGCCGGGTACCCGGGAGCTCTGCGGGAAGTCCACAGTGGAGGAGAACACGCGCCTCGCCGAGAGCGGCGCAACCAGCGCCACCACGTCCGGCCGGGTCGGCAGCGGAGGGGCCGCGGCAGCCACTCGGCATTGTTCGCTCGACGACCGGGCCCGTTCAGCCCGTGGACGTCCTGGCGCGAAGAGCATCGTGGCGCGCATGCTGGTGGAGCGGCGCCGGTTCCGGTGGTGCGAGCGTCCAGTGTGGACAGGAGGCGTGGGGTGGGGCGGGATGCGGACGTGATCGTGGTGGGCGCGGGCTGCACGGGCACCGCCGTCGCCTGGCAGCTCGCGGCGCGCGGGGTGGAGGTCCTGGTCCTCGAGCGGGAAAGGCACGCGAGCGAGGACGAAGGGACGGCCGGGTTCCTCGCGGCCGAGGGTGACCTGGCGCCGCACCGGTGCGCGTTGCAGTCGTTGCGGTTGTGGCGGGAGCTGGAGAGTGCGGCCGGTGTCGAGGTGCTGACCCGGACCGGCGGGGTGGTGCACGGTGACACCGACGAGCTCGACCTGCTGGCCTGGGCCGCCGATGCGGCGGGCAACCCCGGCCGTTGGCTGGCGCCGGAGGAAGCGGTCGAGCGCTGGCCGGGAATCCGGTACGGCGCAAGGGTGTTCTTCCACCCGCTGGGCGGCCGGCTCGACACCGCCGCCGCGGCCGCGGCCCTGCGCCGGCGGGTGATTCGCGACGGCGGCGTGGTGGTGCGTGAGGGCGACGCCGTGACGGCGATCGACGTGCGCGGTGAACGCGACCCGGTCGTGCGCACCACCGCCCGGAGCTACCGGGCTCGCCGGGTCGTGCTCTGTGCCGGCGTCGCGTCTCGGACGCTGGCCGAAGGGAGTGTCCCGGTGCGGCCCCTGCGGCCGGCGCGGGCGGAGTCGATCCGCTGCGCGCCGGTGTCCGACGACCTCGGCTGGCCGGTGTTCCGCCACGTCCTCGCGTTCACCGAACGCGTGCTCGGTGGCTACCCGGGCCCTGTCCTCGGCACGCCGGTGCCCGGCGGGGGCGCGTCCGTGGGGTTCACCCTCCGCGGCGCCGACGAAACCGGTCGCGCCGCCCGCCGGCGAGCGCTGACCCGCTACGTGTCCGACCGCTTGCCCGGCCTCGACCCGGCCACGGCGCAGCCGACCGGGCGCCGGTACGCGGCGGGCAGGGAGCCGGTGCTGGACCGGGTCGGTCCGCTGGTGGTGGCGGCCGGCTTCGCCGGGGAACGGTTCGCGTTCCTGCCCGCGATCGGGCGCGCGGTGGCCGACCTGGCGATGACGTCGGACCCCCGCTCGAGAGGCCTCGCCTCCTGAACTCTCCGGCCAGGGGCACGGCCTGGCCGTGCCTCCGCGCCCGTGCGGCCGGCGGGGAACCACGTTCCCGCCGGCCGCACGGATCACGCGCGGCGGTCAGCCGCCGAGCCCCCATTCGCGCGCCAGCAGCTCGTACGAGCGCACCCGGTCCTCGTGGTCGTGGGTGATCGTGGTGACCACGAGCTCGTCGGCCCCGGTCGAGGCCTGCAGCTGCCGCAGCCGCCCGGCGACGGTGGCCGGCGAGCCGACGAACTGGGTGTCGACGCGGTCCGAGACCAGGTCCCGGTCCTCGTCGGTCCAGGAAAATCCCGCCGCGGTGGCGGGATCGGGGTAGGGGATGGCGCCTTCGAACCGCCGGACGCTGCGCACCCAGGCCGGATAGCCCGACGCGAGCCGGCGCGCGCTGGTGTCGTCGGCGCCGACCACGACGTCGGCCGACACGGCGACGTAGGGCTTCTCCAGCGTGACCGACGGCCGGAACGCGTCCCGGTACGCGGCCACCGCGTCGAGCCCGCTCGCCGGGCTCACGTGGTAGTTGGCGGCGAACCGCAGCCCGTTCGCGCCGGCCACCTTCGCGCTCTGGCCGCCGCTGCTGCCGAGGATCCACAGCTGCACGTCGGCGCCTTCGCCCGGCACGGCGTGCACCTCGACCCCGTCGGCCGAGCGGTAGGTCCCGTTCAGCAACGCCAGGATGTCGTCGACCTGGTCGCCGTAGTCCGGGCTCTGCGCGCCGGGCTGGCGCAGCAACGCGGTCTGCGCGGCGAACCGGGCCGAAGCGAGCAGTTTGCCGCGGTCGAGCTTCTGGCCGCCCGGGATGAGCAGCCCGTCCGCGGTGGTGTGCCCGGCCGCGGGCTCGGCGGTCTGCGCGGCTCGGTCCTTGACCAGTTGCGGGCCGCTGCGCCCCAGCCCGAGGTCGAGGCGGCCGGGGTGCACCGCGTCGAGGAGCCCGAACTCCTCCACTGTGGACAGCGCGGTGCGGTGGGCCAGCTGGACCCCCGCGGAGCCCAGCCGGATCCGGCTGGTGGCCGCGGCGGCCAGCGCGATCGCGACCACGGGTGAGCTGCCCGCGACGCCGGGGTTGAGGTGGTGCTCGGCAAACCAGTAGCGGTGGTAGCCGGCGCGTTCCGCGCGCCGGGCCAGATCGATCGTGTTGCGCACGGCTTCGGCCGCCGTCGAGCCGGCGGTGACCGGGACGAGATCGAGCACGGACAGGGGGATCGTCGGCATGGGGCGCCTCTCAGTTCTCGTCCGGCCAGGGCGGGTCCGGGATCGCGCGGCGCAGGGCCGGGGCGATCTCGTGCTGGAACAGCTCGAGCGTCGCGCGGTGCTGAGCGGGGGTGAGCCCGGCCCGGTCGGCCTGGAGGTGGATCACCTGGTGCCCGAGCTCCTTGTGGTAGCGCAGCACCTTGTCCACGATCTGCGCGGGACTGTCGATCAGCGCGGAGCTGCGCTCGACGAAGTCTTCGAGCGTGGTGAAGACCGGGGTGAGCCCTTGCCTTCGTTGCAGCGCGAGCCGGCTTTCGAACAACGGCCGATAGGTGGCCAAGGCGTCCTGTGAGGTCCGCGCGGCGTAGAAGCCCGCCGTGCCGGCGCCGACGACGGCCGCCGCGGGGTCGTGGCCGTGGAACGACCACCGTTCGCGGTAGTGGCGGACCAGGTCGGCGTACGGCTCGATCGGGTTGGTGACGTTGGCGGAGAAGAGCGGGTCGCCCCACCTCGCCGCCAGTTCCACGGAGTCGCGGCTGGTGGCGCTGCCGTGCCAGACCCGGATCGGCTGCTGCAGCGGCCTCGGCCACGTTTCCGCGTCGGTCAGCGACGGCCGGAACCGGCCCGACCAGCTGACGGTGTCTTCGCGCCAGAGCCGGCGGAACAGCTCATACCCCTCGGCGTTGCGGTCCCACTGGTCCTCGGGGGTGACGTGGAACAGCTCGCGCTGGGCGGTGCCGTTGCCCTTGCCGATGATGAGCTCCAGCCGGCCGCCGGAGAGGTTGTCCAGCGTCGAGTAGTCCTCGAACGCCCGCACCGGGTCGAGGAGGCTCAGCGTGGTGACCGCGGTGAACAACCGGATTCGCGACGTCCGCGCGGCGAGGTGGCTCAGCACGACCGGAGGCGAAGACGAGAGGAAAGGACGTTCGTGCCGCTCGCCGACACCGTAGCCGTCGAACCCCAGTTCTTCCGCGAGCTCGGCGGTGTCCACGACCTCGCGGAAGCGTTCGGCGGTCGGGGCCAGCTTGCCGGTGACCGGATCCGGCGTGTGGGTGATGAGGGTGATCAGCAGGAACTTCATCCGCGTGCTCCTTCCGGTACGGGGGCGAGTCCGAGGTGCTCGCGCAACGTGGTTCCCGTGTAGGCGGTGCGGTAGACGCCGCGGTCCTGCAGTTCGGGGACCAGCTTGTCCACGACCTCGTCGAGGGAGGCCGGCACGAGGTACGGGCTGAGGTTGAACCCGTCGACGACGCCGTCGCGCACGTATCGCGCCCACTCGTCGGCGACCTGGCCGGGGGTGCCGACGAACGTGGGCTGGCGCGGCTGGACCTCGAGCACCAGCTGGTGGATCGAGAGGTGCTTCGCCTCGGCCAGCTCCCGCCACTGCCGGATGCGGTCGAGCTTTCCGGTCCGGTGCTCGATCGAGATGGTGCCCCGCGACGGGTCGAGCTCTTCGTCGGTGGGGTCGACGTCGGGGAGCGGGCCGTGCGGATCGTAGGCGGACAGGTCCCGGCCCCAGTACTGCTCGAGGAACGCGAGGGCTCGCTGCGGGTTGATCTGCCGCCGGCGGATCTCCTCGTGGCGCGCGGCGGCGTCGGCCGGGGAGTCGCCGAGGACCACCGTCGCGCCGGGCAGAATCCGCACCGCGTCGGCCGCGCGGCCGACGCGGGCGAGCCGGGCCCGCAGGTCGGTCGCGTAGGCCAGGGCCTTGTCGTAGGCGGTGTTGGCGGAGAAGACCACGTCGGCGTGCCGGGCGGCCAGCTCCCGGCCGCCGGCCGAGTCGCCTGCCTGGAACAGCACCGGCCGGCCCTGCGGGCTGCGGGGCACGGTGGGCGCGGCCCGCAGCCGGACGAGGTCGTCGTCCCGCTCGACCGGCCCGTCGCCGGCCCACAGCGCCTTGGCCGCCGTGACGAACCCGGCCGCACGTTCGTAGCGGCGTTCGTGCTTGAGCCAGCCACCGCGCCGGAAGTTGGCGCCGGTCCAGGCGTTGTCAGTGGTCACGATGTTCCAGCCGGCCCGGCCGCCGGAGAGGAAATCGAGCGAGGCCAGTCTGCGGGCCAGGTCGGCGGGGTAGTTGTAGGTCGTGTTCTGCGTGGCGACGAGCCCGATGTGCCCGGTCGCCCCGGCCAGCGCGCTCAGCTGCGTGATCGCGTCGGGACGGCCCGCGACGTCGAGGGAGTGCACGCGGCCGCGGTTTTCCCGCACCCGGAGCCCTTCGCCGAGGAAAAACGCGTCGAAGAGCCCGCGTTCGAGGGTGCGGGCGACGGCGACGTAGGTTTCGATCTCCGTGTGGGGTGCGTTGCCCGGGTCGTCCCAGAGGAACTGCGGGCCGACACCGGTGTAGAAGACTCCGAGGTGGAGCTGGGCGGTCATGCTCATCCCTTCGGCAGTGCGGCGAAGCGGTTGGCGGGCCGGGCGAGCCCGAGCGATTCGCGGAGCGTGGCCCCGGTTTCGGGTGGCGCGTGCAGCCCGGCTTCGCGCAGTGCCGGCAGGACCTGGCCGGCGAGCACCGGCAGGTCGGTGGCGAGTGCGGCGGGGTGCAGGCGGACGCCGTCCACGCTGCCGGCCAGAGTCCGCAGCAGCGAGACCAGATCGGCGGGGGACCCGTGGTGGCGCAGCCGGCCGGTGCAGCCGATCGGCCCCGTGGCCCCGAACGTGATGTCGGCTTCGGCGAACACCAGGGGTGTCCCGTGGTCCCGGGCATGGTGTGCGCGCCGCCGGACCTCGTCCGGGTCGGGGTCCGCGACGAGCGCGACGTCGGGGCGGGCCGCGGCGGCGAGGGTGTCGGGTGCGAGCACGACGAGACTGCCCTGCGGCGGGCGCGGGGTGATCAGCGGTCCCTTGACCGAGAAGGTCTCGCCGTGGAAGTCGACGTGGTGCACTTTGCCGGGATCGAGGTAACGGCCGGTCGCGACGTCCTTGATGACGGCGTCGTCCTCCCACGAGTCCCACAGCCGCCGGACGACCTCGACGACGTCCGCCACCTCCTGCCTCAGCGCGCCGGACTCGATCGGCGGCCGGCCGACGGTCGCCAGCGCCTCGGGCCGGGCGGTCGCGCCGACCAGCCACGCGGCGCGTCCGTGGGTGGCGTGGTCGAGGCTGGCCAGCTGCGCGGCGAGGTGAAACGGCTCGGCCGTGGTGACGTGGGACGCCGGGGCGAGCGCGATCCGGTCGGTCAGCGTCGCGACGTACGCCGCCCGGGTGGTGGCGTCGAGCCGGAGGCCGCCGTCCGGTGGCAGCGGTGAGTCGTCGAAGGTCGCGAGCGCGAGGCCTGCGCGCTCCGCGCCGGCCACCACCTCGGCCAAGTGCCTGGGGGACAACGGATCGGCGCCGGGATTCGCCGTCGAAGCTCCGTCGATCTCCAGCGCGATGTGCAGGGGACGGCTTCGCGTGCGGGAGGTCATGCACCACCACCTCGTTCGTTTTCCCCACAGCTAGCGCCTTTCGGCGCTTGGCCGCACCCGAGCTCAGGATGTGGGCGGTTTTGTTCTCCCGCCGGGTGGACGGGGCTGGACACGGCCGCGCCCGCGACGAGAATGGAGGGTCAGGCCGGTGCGGGAGGCTGATGACCATGAAGCGCGCGATCCGGGCGTGGGCCCGAGCGATCACCGGGTGCGGCTGGGTGCTCGCACCTCCGTCCGCGCCCTTCGACGTGGGGTTCGTCGTGCCCGCGCCCCGCCCGGCACCGGACGATGTGCCGAGCCCGCCATTGTCGCGCCGCGAGCGCAGGGCGTTCCGGCGGATCGTGCACGACTACGCCGAGCCGGAGTGACTGTCCACAGTGGTCTCCGCGGTCCAGTCGGGAACGGAACAACTCGCGCACCGGCCGAAGTATCTCTTTGTGCGGCCGGATCTCGTCTGGTGGGAGGATTTCCGGGCTTGTCCGTCGGCGTTGACCGTTGAGAGAAACGCTCGTTAGAGTTCGCGGCGAGCGGCATCCGGGACACCGGCGGGAAATCCGGCTCGGTGCGGATGCCGGAATTGCGGGGACACTTTCTTTCCCGTCGTGGGAAATCCCCCGACATCGGCGTGATCCGGCCGCGAGACACGACGCCGTGTTCCGCCGTGCCTTCGACGAGCTAGGAGTATCCGACCGTGAGACCGTCTCTTCACCGGCGCCGGACCGGACGCGCGGCCTTCGCCGCGCTGGCGACAGCGGGTGCCTTGACGCTGAGTGCCTGCGGGGAAGGCGGCGCCACGAGCACCGCGAGCGGCCCGCCCCGCAGCGGCGGCACGTTGACGTTCGCGGTGGGCTCGGACGCCGGGTGCGTGGATCCGCAGCAGGTCAGCAGCAACGACACGATCTATTCGCTGCGCCAGATCGTCGACTCGCTGACCGACCAGGACCCCGCGACCGGGAAGATCGTGCCGTGGCTGGCACAGAGCTGGGACATCAGCCCGGACGCGACCACGTTCACCTTCCACCTGCGCTCGGGGGTGACCTTCAGCGACGGCTCGCCGCTGACCGCGCAGGTGGTCAAGGACAATTTCGACGCGGTGCCGAAACTGGGCGCCCTCGGGGTCCTCGCCGAGGGCTACCTGAGCGGTGTCCAGGCCACCACGGTGGTCGACCCGAGCACCGTCCGCGTGCGGTTCAGCCGGCCCAACGCCCAGTTCCTGCAGGCGACCTCCACGTTCTCCCTCGGCATCGAATCCTCGGCGAGCGCGAAGAAACGCCCGCAGGACAAGTGCAGCCAGGGCGTGATCGGGTCCGGTCCGTTCGTGCTGAAGCAGCACGTGGCGAACCAGTCGACCACCCTGGCCAAGCGCACCGGCTACGACTGGGGTTCCTCGCTCTGGCGCAAGAAGGGCGAGGCCTACCTCGACCAGGTCGTGTTCAAGGTGGTGCCGGAGGCCGGGGTGCGCCAGGGCAGCCTGCAGTCCGGTCAGGTCGACGCGATCGGCAGTGTCGGCAAAGCCGACGAGGCCGCGTTGAAAGCGTCCGGTGTGACGTTGCCGGCCCGGGCCAACCCGGGCGCGGTGTTCAACCTCGGCGTGAACAACTCCCGTCCGGCACTGCGGGACGAGCGGGTGCGGCAGGCGCTGCAGGTCGCGATCAACCGGCAGCAGATCGTCGACACCGTGTTCCCGTCCGGGACCCGCCCGGCGACCAGCGTCCTTTCGCACACGACACCGGACTACGCCGACCAGGGCCCGGCGCTGGCCTTCGACGCCGCGAAAGCCGAGGCACTGCTGGACTCCGCCGGCTGGACGCCCGGCGGCGACGGCATCCGGCAGCGCGACGGCGCCCGGCTCAGCCTGAACCTGGTGTGGTTCGCCAACGCGGCCACCAACCAGCCCGCGCTCGAGCTGGTGCAGCAGCAGCTGAAGGCCGTCGGGGTCGACGTCGTGCTCAAGCAGCTGCCGATCGCGCAGCTCGCGCAGGCACAGACCTCCGGTGACTTCGATCTGTTGTGGGGCAACCTGACGCGGGCGGACCCGGACATCCTGCGCGGCCAGTACTCCACGCAGCTGGCCAACGTCTACCGCATCCCCGCGACCGGCCTCGACGCGTTGCTGACGCAGCAGGCGGCGACGACCGACTCCGCGCAGCGCAAGCAGGTCGTCGCGCAGGCGCAGCAGGACGTCGTCCGCCACGCCTACGTCATCCCCGTCGTGGAACTGCAGACCGAGCTCGGGGTCGCGCCCAAGGTCCACGACCTCGACTTCGAGGCCTCCAGCCGGATCCAGCTGCACGACACGTGGCTGAGCTGACCGGCCCCAGGACATCACCGGCCCAGGAGGTGAAAACGCCATGCGTCGCTACGTGATCCGCCGCATCGCGCAGGCGGTGGGTGTGCTGTGGGCGGCCTACACGATCTCGTTCCTCGTGCTGGACTTCCTGCCCGGCGACCCGGTGTCGGCGATGGCGGGTGCCGGTTCGGACTCGGGTCCGGTCGACCCCGCGCAACTGGCCCGCCTGCGCCACGAGTACGGGTTCGACAAACCCGTGATCCTGCAGTACCTCGACTACCTCGGCAGAGCGGTGCGGGGCGACTTCGGCGACTCGATCTCCACCGGCCGCCCCGTCACGGCCACGCTCGCCGAAGCGTTGCCGCAGACGCTCGCGCTCGCCGGGGCGGCGCTGCTGCTGGCGGTGGTCTTCGGCGGGGGACTGGCGGTGCTGGCGACCTACACCACGCACCGGTGGCTGCGTCAGCTGCTGCTGTCGCTGCCGCCGCTGGGGGTGTCGGTGCCGACGTTCTGGATCGGGCTGATGCTCGTGGAGCTCTTCTCCTTCCGGGTGCGGCTGTTCCCCGCGTTCGGGGGCGACGGGGTGCGCGGGCTGGTGCTGCCGGCCGTGGCACTGGCGGTGCCCACGGGCGCGATCGTGGCCCAGGTGCTCGCGAAGAGCCTGCTCACCGCACTGGACGAGGCGTACGTGGAGACAGCGAAGGCGAAAGGCGCCGGGCGTGCGCGGATCCACTTGAGACACGCGCTGCGCAACGCCTCGCTGCCCGCGCTGACCGTCGTCGGGCTGCTGGCCGGGCAGCTGATGGCGAACTCGGTGGTGATCGAGACGGTGTTCTCGCGCGACGGGCTGGGCCGGGTGACCGCGGGCGCGGTCACGGTGCAGGACATTCCCCTGGTCCAGGGAGTGGTGGTGTTCGGGTCGCTGGTCTTCGTGGTGGTGAACCTCGTCGTCGATCTCGTCTACCCGCTGCTGGACCCGCGGATCGTGATGGCGTCGGGGAGACGGGTGGTGGTCGCGTGAGCCAGGGACTTGTCGACGACGTCGCGGCCGGGGCCGTGCTCGGTCCCGAGCCGGCCGGCTTCGGCGGGGTGCCGGGAAAGCGCCGTGGCGTAGGCCGGTTCCTCCTGCGCCGGCCGGGCCTGGTGGCCTCGGTCGCCGTGGTGGTCCTCGTGGTGCTGGCCGCGTTCTGGCCGGATCTGTTCACCTCACAGGATCCGCTGCGCGGTACGCCGGAGCAGCTGTTCCAGGCTCCGGGCGGCGCGCACTGGTTCGGCACCGACGAGCTCGGCCGCGACGTGTTCACGCGGGTCGTGCACGGCGCGCAGCTTTCGTTGCAGGCCACGCTGATCGCGCTCGCCGTCGCGTTCGTCGCGGGCGGGCTGCTCGGGCTGGTCGCCGGGTTCGCCGGGCGCTGGGTCGAAGACGTGCTGATGCGGTTCGTCGACGTGCTGCTCTCGATCCCGGCCCTGTTCCTGTCGCTGGCGCTGGTCACCGCGCTGGGCTACGGCACGGTGAAGGTCGCCATCGCCGTCGGTATCGCGAGCATCGCCGGGTTCGCCCGGGTGATGCGCGCCGAGGTGCTGCGGGCCCGCCAGGCGGTGTTCGTCGAGGCCGCCCGCTCGTGCGGGGTGCGGTGGTACTCGGTGCTGCTGCGCCACGTGCTGCCCAACGCGATCGGCCCGGTGGTCGTGCTGGCCACGGTCGAGATCGGCACGGCGATCCTGGCCGTGTCTTCGCTGAGTTTCCTGGGCTACGGAGCGCCGCCGCCGGCGCCGGAATGGGGCACATTGATCTCCGACGGACGCAACTACCTGGCCAACGCGTGGTGGCTCACCGCGTTGCCGGGCCTCACGATCGCGGTGACCGTGCTGGCCACCAACCGGATCGCCCGGGCACTGGACGGCGAATGGGCGCGGCAGCGATGACCGGGCCCGAACCGCTGCTGCGGGTGCGTGGCCTGTCGGTGTCCTACCGCACGCGCGGCGGGCAGGTGAGCGCGGTGCGCGGGGTGGACCTCGACGTGCGCGCCGGCGAGGTCGTCGCGGTGGTCGGTGAATCCGGCTCCGGCAAGAGCACCACGGCGCACGCGATCATCCGGCTGCTCGCGGCCAACGGTCACCTCGACGCGGGCACGGTCCGCTTCGGCCGGCACGGGCTCACGGCCTTGTCCGAGCGGGAGCTGCGGACCGTGCGCGGCGCGCAGATCGGGCTCGTTCCCCAGGACCCGACCGTGTCGCTCAACCCCGTCAAGCGCATCGGCGACCAGGTCGCCGAGGTGCTGCGGATCCACCGCCTGGCGAGCCGGCGCGCCGCGTGGCCGGCCGCGATCGACGTCCTGGACCGGGCCGGCCTCCCGGACGCGGCCACCCGCGCGCGCCAGTACCCCCACGAGCTGTCGGGCGGCATGCGGCAACGCGCGTTGATCGCCGTGGCCATCGCGGCGAACCCGCGGCTGATCATCGCCGACGAGCCGACCAGCGCTCTCGACGTGACCGTGCAACGCGTCATCCTCGACCACCTGCAGCGGCTGACGGAGGAGTCGGGCACCGCGGTGCTGCTGGTCACCCACGACCTCGGCGTCGCGGCGGACCGGGCGGACCGGATCGTGGTGATGTCCGAGGGCCGGGTCGTCGAGACCGGCCCCGCCGCCGGGCTGCTGGCCGAACCGCGGCACGAGTACACGCGGCGGCTGCTGGCCAGCGCGCCCAGCCTGACCACGGCCCACCCCCGCGTCTCGGCACCGGCGCCGAGCGAGGCCGCCGCGCTGGTCGAAGTCCGCAACGCCGTCAAGGAGTTCCGGCTGCCGCGCGTCTCGGGCCCGGCCAGGACCCTGCGGGCCGTCGACGACGTCAGCTTCACCCTGCACCGCGGCCGCACGCTCGCCCTCGTCGGCGAGTCCGGCTCCGGCAAGTCGACCACCGCGCGGCTGGTGCTGCGCCTGACCGACCCGACCGCCGGCGAGATCCGCTTCGCCGGCACCGACGTCACCACCGCCCGCGGCGCCGCCGTGCGGCAGCTGCGCCGGCGTGCTCAGCTGATCTACCAGAACCCTTACGCCTCACTGGATCCGCGGTTCTCGATCGGCGAGGTGATCACGGAACCGTTGCGCGCCTTCGGGGTCGGTGATCGCGCCTCCCGCCTCGCGCGCGCCCGCGACCTCCTCGACCGCGTCGCGCTCCCTGCCACCACGCTCACCCGCCGCCCGGCCGAACTGTCCGGCGGGCAACGCCAGCGCGTCGCGATCGCGCGGGCTCTCGCGCTGTCCCCGGACCTGGTGGTGTGCGACGAACCCGTGTCGGCACTCGACGTCTCCGTCCAGGCCCAGGTGCTCGACCTGCTGGCCGAGCTCCAAGCCGACACCGGTGTCGCGTACCTGTTCATCTCCCACGACCTCGCCGTCGTCCGCCAGATCGCCCACGACGTCGCCGTGATGCGCCAGGGGCGGATCGTGGAGACCGGTACCACCGAGGACCTGTTCACCAGCCCCGGCCACGAGTACACCCGCGAGCTCCTCGCCGCGATCCCCGGCAACCGGCACCGGCCGGTGCGACCGGCGACCTGACCGGCATTCGCCGGCAGGCCGTCGGTCCTCGCCACCGTCCGTGGCCCGCGGCTATCCTCCGTCAGATGCGGAGCGAGGCGGGTGTGGTCCTGGCGGGAGGGCGTTCGTCCCGGATGGGCCGGCCCAAGGCGGGCCTGGAGTGGCACGGCTCGACGTTGCTGTACCGGACGTGCGCGGTGCTGGGCCGCGCGATCGACGGCCCGGTGGTGGTCGTCGCGGCGGCCGGGCAGGAGCTGCCCGGCCTGCCGGCGGGGGTCGCGGTGGTCGAGGATCCGGTCGAGGGCCTCGGGCCGATGCAGGGCGTGGCGGCGGGGCTGGCGGCGGTGGCGGAAAGGGCCGAGGTCGCGTTCGTGTGCTCGACGGACATGCCGCTGCTGCATCCCGCGTGGGTGCGGCGCGTGCTGCGCGGGCTGGCGGAGACGGGCGCGGACATGCTCATGCCGTTCGCCCGGGGATTCCGGCAGCCGCTGGCGGCCGGGTACCGGACGTCGCTGGCCGGGCTGATCACCAAGCTGATCGGGGAGGGCGACCTGCGGCCGGGAATGTTGTTCAAGCACTGCGCCGTCACCCAGCTCGACGACGCGCAGCTGCTCGACGATCGGACTCTGGCCCGGCTCGATCCGAAGCTGGAGTCCGTGATCAACGTGAACACGCCGGAGGACTACGCCGAGGTGCGGGGTCGTGCCGCGCCGGAGGTGACGATCGAGCGGTTCGGGGCGCTGGCGGGCAAGGACGGGCACCGGCCGCAGACCGCGAGGGCGGCCACGTTGGGCGCGGCCGCCGAGCTGGCGGGCCTGGCGCTGGACCGGCACGTGGTCGCCGCGGTGAACGGTGACCAGGTGACGCGGGATCCGTTGCTGCCGCTCGTGACCGGGGATTCGGTGGCGTTCTTGTCGGCAGACGCCGGCGGCTGACCGCGCCACAACCCCGCCAACGGGCCTACAGTCGAGGGCATGGCGCCGGGAGGCTTTTTCGGACGGGCACTGATCGTCGACGTCGGTGACGACGCGGCGACCGGTGAGACGTGCGAGCTGGACGAGCGGGTGCTGCGCGCGTACCTCGGCGGTGTCGGGCTGGGCACGTGGCTGCTGCACCGGTTCGCGCCGCCGCGGGTGGATCCGCTCGCGCCGGAAGCGCCGCTGGCATTCGTGTTCTCGTCGCTCGTGGGCACGCCGCTCACCACCAGTGCGAAGTTCGCGGTGGTCGCCAAGTCGCCGCTGACCGGGTTGCTGACCGACGCGCTGGCGTCGAGCCAGTTCGCGATCGCCGGGAAGCTGACCGGGCACGACGCGATCCTCATCCGGGGCCGCGCCGCGCGGTTGTCGGTGCTGCTCGTCGACGGCGACGGGGTGCGCCTCGAACCGGCGCCGGAGCTGGCCGGGTTGCCCGCGGCCGACGCCGAAACGCGGGCCCGGCAGCGGTTCGGGCGGGGCTGGCGCACGGCGGCGATCGGGCCGGCGGGGGAGCGTCAGGTCCGCTACGCGACGATCAGCCACGACGGCCGCCACGCCGGGCGCGGCGGCCTCGGGGCCGTGCTGGGAGCCAAGAACATCAAGGCGGTTCTCGTGCGGTCGGCGACGAAGGTGGCCGTCGCGGACCAGGCCGGGGTGCTGGCCGCGGCGAAGGATCTGCGGCGGCGCAGTTTCGGCCCGGCGACGGCGAAGTACCGCGAACTGGGCACGCTGGCGAACCTGCTGGCGTTCAACGCGGTCAGCACGCTGCCGACCCGCAACTTCACCGCGGCCACCTTCGCCGGCGCGCCGAGGCTGGCCGCCGAGGAGCTGCACGAGCTGCGCGGGGTGGCCCGCAACAGCTGCGCGTCCTGCTCGATCGGCTGCGAGCACATCTACTCCCGCAAGGGCGGCGGCAGTCAGCGGATGGAGTACGAGAACGTGTTCGCCCTCGGCCCGCTGTGCGGGGTCTCCGATCCCGACGACGTGTTCGCCGCGAGCGCGAAGTGCGACGAGCTGGGCCTGGACACGATCTCGGCCGGCGGCACCATCGCGTGGGCCATGGAGTGCGTCGAGCGCGGCCTGATCGACGAACCGTGGCTGAACTTCGGTGACGGCGCCGCTTTGCTGCGGGCGCTCGAGGCGATCGGCGCGCGTGCGGAAGGGCTGGGCGAGCTGCTGGCCCAGGGGTCCCGGCGCGCGGCCGGGATCGTCGGGCACGGCTCGCTCGGCTTCGCCCCGCAGGTGAAGGGCCTGGAGCTGCCCGGTTACGAGCCGCGCAGCCTGCAGTCGATGGCGCTGGGCCTCGCGGTGAACGCGCGCGGCGCCGACCACAACCGCTCCGGCGCCTACGAAGCCGACCTCTCGGGCGAGGTGAACCGGTTCCGTGGCGGCACGGCCCACGTCGGCGCGGCGATCGGCACGGAGGACCGGGCCGCGGTGATGGACTCGATGATCCTGTGCAAGTTCCTGCGCGGGGTGTTCGAGGATCCGTTCGCCGAGTGGGCCACGCTGTTGTCCCTGGTCACCGGGTGGTCGGTGGATTCGGCCGAGCTGCGTGCCACGGCCGCGCGGATCGTGCGCGCGAAGCGGGCGTTCAACCAGCGCGAAGGGGCCACCGCGAAAGACGACACCCTGCCGCCCCGCATGCTGGAAACGCCGCTGGAGCTGGCGTCCGGTCGCGCCGCGACGTTGACCGGAGAGCAGTTGCAGGCCATGGTCGACAGTTATTACGTTGCCCGTGGGCTCGATGAGGAAGGACGGGTGCGCGCGAGCGATCTCCCCGAACTCCTCCTCGACGCCTGACTGTACGAGGTATGTTGTATACGACATACGCTCGCTTGTGGCGGAGGTCAGTGATGACGACAGTCGATGAGCCGACCACAGCGGTGCGTACGGTGACCACGACGATCGACGGCCACTCCGTGACGGTGCCCGAGGGGACGAGCATCTACAACGCGGCCAAGCAGGCCGGCGTCGACATTCCCGTGCTGTGCCACAACGAGCGCTACGACCCCGTCGGCGTCTGCCGGATGTGCGTGGTCGACACCGGCGGCCGCGTGTTCGCCGCCGCGTGCGTGCGCCCGTGCGAGGACGGCATGGAAGTCAAGACGAGCACGCCCGAGCTGGAACGCAACCGCGCGACGCTCACCGAGCTGCTGCTGTCGGACCAGCCGGACCGCGCCGAGGACCCCAAGCAGACCACGACGGGCGACAACCTGCTGCTGGAGCTGGCCGACCGCTTCGACGTCGCCAAGGAGACCACCGACCTGCCCTGCGGCTCCGGGCGCGGCACGGACCTGTCCAACCCGGTCATCGGCGTCAACCACGACGCCTGCATCCTCTGCGACCGCTGCGTGCGCGCCTGTGACGACATCCAGGGCAACGACGTGATCGGCC
Organism: Amycolatopsis sp. NPDC049253; assembly: GCF_040678995.1. Lineage (NCBI taxonomy): Bacteria > Bacillati > Actinomycetota > Actinomycetes > Pseudonocardiales > Pseudonocardiaceae > Amycolatopsis > Amycolatopsis sp. NPDC049253. The sequence goes on from NZ_JBFAQX010000008.1 coordinate 328,118, forward strand.
GCTCCGGCAAGGGCTACTCGACGAAGATCGCCTTCGACCTCGACGACCCCATGGGCTCCAGCTCCTGCGTCACGTGCGGTGAGTGCGTGCAGGCCTGCCCGACCGGCGCGCTGACCAACAAGCCGATCAACCTCATCCCGATCCAGCCCCGCGAGCAGCTCGACGCCGTCGACAGCGTCTGCCCCTACTGCGGGGTCGGCTGCGCGCTGACCTACTACGTCGACCGCGACCGCGGCGCGATCTCGTTCGCCGAAGGCCGCGACCAGCCCGGGTCGAAGAGCCGCCTGTGCGTGAAGGGCCGCTACGGCTGGGACTACGCCGCCTCTCCCCAGCGGCTCACCACACCGCTCATCCGCGTCGACTCGTCGTACCCGAAGGGCCCGCTGTCCGCGGACGTGCGGGGCGACGCCGAGAACGACCGCGGGCGTGGCGGTGGCGGCGGGAACCGCAGCGGTGGCGGCCGGAGCCAGAAGCCCGGCCGCGACGGCCGGCGCAAGCCGGGCGGGCTCGTCGACTACGACGAGGTCATGCCGCACTTCCGCGAGGCGACCTGGGAGGAGGCGCTCGACCTGGTCGCGCGGCGGCTCAAGGAGATCCACGCGACCGGCGGGCCGGGCGCGATCGCCGGGTTCGGCTCGGCGAAGTGCTCCAACGAGGAGGCCTACCTCTTCCAGAAGCTGATCCGGGCCGGGTTCGGCACGAACAACGTCGACCACTGCACGCGGCTGTGTCACGCCTCCTCGGTCGCGGCGCTGTTCGAGGGGGTCGGCTCCGGTGCGGTGTCCACGACCTACGGCGACGTGGCCAACGCGGACATCGTGATCATCACCGGGTCTAACCCGACGGCGAACCACCCGGTCGCCAGCTCGTTCTTCAAGCAGGCCCGCCGGCGCGGCACCAAGATCGTGTACGTGGACCCGCGCGCCAGCACGGTGGCCGAGCACGCCGACTACTACTGCCAGGTCAAGCCCGGCACCGACGTCGCGTTCTACAACTCGATCATGCACGAGGTGATCCGGCTCGGGATGATCGACCGCGAGTTCATCGCCGAGCGCGTGTCCGGCTACGACGAGCTCGCGCGCACGGTCGCCGAGTACCCGCCCGAGCGCGCCGCGCAGATCACCGGCGTGGACGCGGACCTGATCCGCGAGGTCGCCCGCGAGTGGGGCGAGGCGGGCGCGGGCGTCATCTACTGGGGGATGGGCATTTCCCAGCACACCACCGGCACCGACAACGCCCGCTGCCTGATCGCGCTGTGCTCGATCACCGGCAACGTCGGCCGGCCCGGCACCGGCCTGCACCCGTTGCGTGGCCAGAACAACGTGCAGGGCGCCTCGGACGCGGGCCTGATCCCGATGTTCTACCCGGACTACCAGGGCGTCGACCTCGACGGCACCCGGCAGCGCTTCGAGCAGGCGTGGGGCACGACGCTGGATCCGAAGCGCGGGCTGACCGTCACCGAGATCATCGGCTCGGTCCTCAAACCCGGTGGCGTGCGCGGGATGTACATGCTCGGGGAGAACCCGTTCCTGTCCGACCCGAACATCAACAAGGTCCGCAAAGCCCTGGGCGCGCTGGACTTCCTCGTGGTGCAGGACATCTTCCTCACCGAGACCGCCGAGTTCGCCGACGTGATCCTGCCCGCGTCGTCCTACCTGGAAAAGGACGGCAGCTACACCAACACCGACCGGCGGGTGCAGCTGGGCCGCAAGGTCATGGACCCGCCCGGGCAGGCGCGGGTCGATTGGGAGATCGTGCAGGACATCGCCCGGCGGATCGGCCTGGACTGGAACTACTCGGGCCCCAGCGAGATCTTCGACGAGATGGTCGCGCTGATGCCCTCGTACAAGAACCTGCGCCACGAAAACCTCGGCCTGTCCGGCAAGCTCTACCCCAACGCCGATCCGGAGCACTCGGACGGCACCGTGGTGCTGTTCGACGAGCGGTTCAACACCGACGACGGCCTGGCCCACCTCGTCGCCGCGCAATGGCTGCCGGCCAAGGAGCTCCCCGACGCGGAGTACCCGCTGGTTCTCAACACCGGCCGGCTGCTGGAGCACTGGCACACCGGGTCGATGACGCGGCGCTCGTTCGCGCTGGACTCGATCGCGCCGATCCCGGAGGTGTACATGCACCCGAAGGACGCCGCCGACCGGGGCCTGGCCCACGGTGAACTCGCGCGCGTGCGGTCGCGGCGCGGGGTGATCGAGCTGCAGGTGCGGATCTCGCACCGCGAACAGCTCGGGAACTGCTTCATCCCGTTCCACTTCCGGGAAGCGGCGGCGAACCTGCTGACCATCGACGAGATCGACCCGTACGGGAAGATCCCCGAGTTCAAGTTCTGCGCGATCCAGGTCGAGGCCCTGGGCGCGGCACACACGGAATCCGTCACGGCGGCAGGAGTCGCGGAATGACCTTGAGTCCCGAGCGGGTGCCCGGCGTCGAGGCGCGGGCGGGCAAGTTTCCCGGCCCGTCGCTGATCCCGGCGCTGAACGCGATCCAGGCCCGGCTCGGCTGGCTTCCGCGCGAGGAGCTGGAGGAGCTGGCCCGCGACGTGCGCCGGCCCCGGTACGAGATCGAGGGCCTGATCTCGTTCTACCCGCACTTCCGCACCACGCCGCCGAAAAAGGTGCAGATCAGCGTCTGTCACGACCTGTCGTGCTGGCTGCGCTCGGGCGAGGAGCGGATCGAGGAGATCAAGCAGCGGTACGGCGAGGACACCGACGTCGAGCTGGTCGAGGTCTCGTGCCTGGGCCGCTGCGACGCCGCACCCGCGGCCGCGGTGAACGAGCACCCGGCGCCGGTGTCCGAAGTGGACACCCTGGTCACCGCCGCGCGCGGCGGGGGAGTCGGGCACGCGTCGGCGGTGCGGCGCGAGGAGCCGTGGCCGAACGACCCGTACCCGCGCGGTTCCGGGGTGGGCGATCGCTATCGCTCGCTGCGCGCGTTGCTGGCCGGCGAGATCAGTGCCGAGTCCGTGGTGGCGACGCTGAAGGACTCCGGGCTGCGTGGCATGGGCGGCGCCGGGTTCCCGACCGGGCAGAAGTGGAGCCTGGTCGCGGGCGCCCAGCCGGGCACGGTGAAGTACGCCATCTGCAACGCCGACGAGTCCGAGCCGGGCACGTTCAAGGACCGGCAGATCCTGGCCGAGCAGCCGCACCTGGTGCTGGAAGGGCTGCTGCTGGGCATGGCCGTCGTCGGCGCCGAGCAGGGCTGGGTGTTCATCCGGCACGAGTACGGTCCCGAGGAGCACGTGCTGCGCGAGGAGATCGCCGCGCTGCGCGAGGCCGGGGTGATCGGGCCGGACGCGTGCGGGAGCGGGCGCCGGCTGGACCTCGACCTGTTCGTCTCCCCGGGCGGCTACATCCTCGGCGAGGAGACGGCGCTGCTCGAGTGCATGGAGGGCCACCGCGGCGAACCGCGCAACAAGCCTCCGTTCCCAGGCAACTACGGCCTGCACGGCCGCCCCACTCTGATCAACTCGGTGGAGACCTTCGCCGACGTGCCGGTGATCCTGCAGCGGGGCGCGGACTGGTGGCAGGCGCAGGGTATCGGCGACTCGACCGGCTGGAAGTTCTTCGCCGTCTCCGGGCACGTGACCAACCCGGGCGTTTACTGCGTGCCGCTGGGCACCACCGTGCGAGAGCTGATCGACGCCGCCGGTGGTGTGCTGGACGGTGCCCCGGTGGGCGCGGTGCAGCCGGGTGGGGCGTCGTCCAACTTCATCGGTCCCGATCAGCTCGACCTGCGGCTGGACTTCGCCTCGCTGGCCGAGGCCGGCACGATGCTCGGCTCCGGCGCCTTGGTCGTGCTCGCCGAGGGCACCGACCTGCTGGCCGCGTCGACGAACGTGCTGCGGTTCTTCCGCAACGAATCGTGCGGCAAGTGCGTGCCCTGCCGGGTCGGCTCCACCAAGGCGCACACGCTGCTGCGCGGGGTGCTCGACTCGGAGTCCGAATTGGACGATTCCGGGCGGGGGAGGATCCTGCAGCTGGAAGAGGCCATGCGCAAGACGTCGATCTGCGGGCTGGGGCAGGTCGCGCTCGGTCCCGTGGTGTCCGTGCTGGGCCTGGCCAAGGGCGCCGCCGCGGCTCGTGAGCACCCGAAGCCCGAGGGCGCGAAGGACCAGCCGGATCGGTGAGCGGACGCGAGTTCTTCACCACCCGCACCGTCGCCGAGGCCCTCGCGGGGTTCCGCCCGGCGCACCGCACCGCGGTCGAGACCGTCCCGTTGCCCGCGGCGCTGCACCGGGTGCCGGCCGGGGACATCCCGGCGCCGCATGCCCTGCCCGGGTTCGTCAAGTCCACAGTGGACGGTTTCGCGGTCCGGGCGGCGGACACCTACGGCGCCTCCGACGGCCTGCCGTCCTATCTGGACCTGCTCGGCGCCGTGCGGATGGGCGCGGCGCCGAAGGTGTCCGTGCGGCCGGGCGGGTGCGTGGCGATGCCGACCGGCGGAGTGCTGCCCGACGGGGCGGACGCGGTGGTGATGGTCGAGTTCACCGCCGAGACCATGCCGGGCACGATCGAGGTGACCCGGCCGGTCGCGCCGGGCGGCGGCCTCGTGCGCGCCGACGACGACGTGGCCGCCGGCGCACCGCTCGTTCCGGGTGGGCGGCCGCTGCGGGCGCCGGACCTGGGTCTGCTGGCCGCCGCAGGCGTGGTGACCGTGTCGGTGCACGCACGGCCGCGGGTCGTGATCATCTCCACCGGTGACGAAGTGGTCGCGCCGGAGGCCTCGTCGCTGAGCGCGGGCCAGGTGCGTGACGCGACGGCGTCCGCGCTGGCCGGCTTGGTGCTCGACGCCGGTGGCGAGCCGGTCGTCGCCGGCATCGTGTCGGACGAGCCCGGGGCGTTGAAGGACAAGCTGGCCGCGGTCCTGCCCGGTGCGGATCTGGTGGTCGTGTCGGCCGGGTCGTCGGTCGGGGCCCGGGACGAGACCGCGGGCGCCGTCGCCGCGGTCGGCGAGGTGTGGTGTCACGGGCTGGCGATCAAACCCGGGAAGCCCACGCTGCTGGCCGAGTGCGCCGGGGTCCCGGTGATCGGCCTGCCGGGCAATCCGCTGTCCGCGCTGGTGGTGTTCGGGCAGATCGGGATACCCCTGCTGTGGCGGCTCGGGGGCTGCGAGATCCCGCCCGCCCGGCCGTCGACGCGGGCGCGGCTGTCGCGGGATCTGGCCTCGGCCGCCGGGCGGCTCGACGTGGTGCAGGTGCGCTTGCGCGACGGAGTCGCCGAGCCGCTGTTCGGGCCGTCTGCCTTGCTGTCGGTACTCACCCGCGCGGACGGGTACGTGGTCGTCCCGGAACCGGCGACCGGGCTGGACAGCGGCCTGGACGTCGATGTCACGCTGTACGCATGAACAGCCCGTTCATCTCCGATGTCCCCGCCGCCCAGGCCCACGACGCCTGGCGGGAAGCGCGGGCCGCCGCCGGATGCCCGGCCCGGGTCGGGACGATCCGGGTCCCCGTCGGCGAGGCGGTCGGCCGGGTCACGGCGGAACCGGTGTGGGCGCGGCGGTCTTCGCCGGCGTTCGACTCGTCCGGGATGGACGGCATCGCCGTGCGGGCGGCCGACACCGTCGGGGCGTCGGAGACGACGCCGGTGGTGGTGACGGACTTCGAGGTCGTCGACACGGGTGATCCGCTGCCGCCCGGGTACGACTCGGTAGTCATGCGCGAACACGTCCACCACACGCCCGGCGGCGCCGAGCTGCGCACCGCGGTGCCGCCGTACCAGCACGTGCGCTCCATCGGCGAAGACATCAGCGCCGCCGAGCTGCTGCTGCCCGAGGGCCACCGGCTGCGGCCGGTCGACGCCGCCGCCAGTGCCGCCGCCGGTGTCCTCGAGCTGTCCGTGCGGCGGGCGCCGATCGTCGTGATCATCCCGACGGGCGACGAGATCCGGCCGATCGGGACCGAGCTGCGGCCGGGCGAGATCGCCGACACCAACTCGGTCATGCTGGCCGCACAGGCCCGCGAGGCCGGTTGCGACGTCCGGGTCACCGCCATCGTCGCCGACGACCCGGCCGCCATCGCCGCGGCCGTGCGCACGGCCGCGGCCGAGGCCGACCTGGTCATGCTCATCGCGGGATCCAGCGCGGGCCGCGACGACTACACCGCCCGCGTGGTCGCCGAGGCCGGAACCGTTGCCGTGCACGGAGTCGCGGTGCGGCCCGGGCATCCCGTGGTGCTCGGGACGGTGGCGGGCGAGAAGGGCACGCCGATTCTCGGAGTTCCCGGCTATCCCGTCTCCGCGGCGCTGACCTTCGACATCTTCGCCGCGCCGCTGCTGGCCGAGCTCGAAGGCGCCGCACCGCGTGAGCGGCCCTCGACGACCGCGCGGCTCGCCCGGAAGCTGCCGTCGGTGGTCGGGATGGACGACTGGGTGCGGGTGCGCCTCGGCCGCGTGCAGGACCACGTCGTCGCGACCCCGCTCCCACGAGGCGCCGGTGTGCTCACCTCGCTCGTCCGCGCCGACGGGCTGCTCGTCGTCCCGGCCGGCGTCGAAGGACACCACGCCGGGACCGAGGTCCGGGTGGAGCTGCTGCGCGGGCTCGCCGAGATCGACCGGACCATCGTCGCGATCGGCTCGCACGACCTCGTCCTCGACCTCGCGGCCTCGGCGTTGCGCGCCACCGACCCGCTGGTGACACTCGCGTCCTCCAACGTCGGCTCCCTCGGCGGCCTGGTCGCCCTGCGCGACGGGCTCTGCCACCTGGCCGGCTCACACCTGCTCGACCCGGCCACCGGCGAGTACACCCTGCCCTACGTGGAGCGGTTGCTCGGCGACGACGCCGCGGTGATCCGGCTCGTCCACCGCGACCAGGGTCTTCTCGTGGCGCCCGGAAACCCGCTGGGCCTCAAGGACATCGACGACCTCACCCGTCCCGGCGTGCGCTACGTCAACCGCCAGCGCGGCGCCGGCACCCGCGCCCTGCTCGACCACGAACTGGCCCGCCGCGACATCGACCCCGCCGCCATCCCCGGTTATGCCCGCGAGGAGCACACGCACCTCGCCGTCGCCGCCGCGGTCTCCGCCGGCCGCGCCGACACCGGGCTGGGCATCCTCGCCGCGGCCCGCGCCTTCGGCCTCGACTTCGTGCCCGTGGCGCAGGAGCCCTACGATCTCGTGCTGCGCGCCGCCGACGTGTCGCACGACCTGCTGGCTCCCCTGTGGACACTGCTCGCCGACCCGGCCTTCCGCACGCGCGTCGAGGAACTCGGCGGCTACTCCTGCACCCAGACCGGCGAACGCATCCGTTGACTCACACGGCTTGACGCGCTGCGGCGCGGCGTACTGACCGACCTCGGAAACCGGCTCCTCGACGGCAGTTGACCGGCCCCGGCGTGCCGGCGGAGCGAAGCCGCTCAGCGCAGGACGGCCGCCAGCAGGTCGGCTCCCAGTGCCGTCAGGTCGGGCAGGTTGAGGGTGTATCGGACGTAACGACCGTGCCGGCGGGTCGTGAGCAGGCCGGCGCGACGCAGGACGGCGAGGTGGCGCGAAACCTCCGGGGGTGAAAGTTCCCAGGCATGGGCCAGCTCGCCGGTGGTGTGCGGGCCGCGGGCCAGGGTGCGCAGCAGCCGCAGCCGCACCGGATGGGCGAGGGCTTCCAGCCGGAGCGTGACCGTTTCCAGCGAGACCGGCTCCGATGGGCCCGCCTCGGCGACGGGGTACTGCACCACCGGCTGCCACCCGGGCGCGTGGACCGCCACCAGGTGCGGGCGGCCGAAGACGCTGGGGAGGAAGGTGATCCCGGTGCCGTGGGCGGTGGTCGCGTTGTCCTGAAGCTTGTCGACGACGATGCAGGTGCCGTCCGGGGCCAGGGTGACGGCGCCGGAGACCGAGGCGAGCGCGGCCCCGATGCCCCGGCGCGTCAGGAGGTCGTTCTTCAGGCGCGCGTCGGCGGCGAGTTGCGCGGCGACGCTCGCCCAGGCGGCGTCGAAGAAGGCCTCGGCGCACTGTTCGAGGGTGTGCCGCACCCGGGCCCGTACGGCGGCGGGGTCCGCGAGCAGCCGTTCCGCGAAGGCCTCTTGGAGCGCGCCGCGGGCCTGGGCGAGGTCCAGCGCCCGCTCGCGCGCCGTCGCGTCGGCGAGGGGTGACGGCGCGGCGAAGTGGACCCGGTTGCTGCCGCACGTGGTGATGAGCGCGGCGGTCACATAGGTTTCGTCGTCGATCCGGTCCACCTCGTCCAGCTCCTCGGCGAGGGTCGGCCGGGGACGAGCGGGGACCAGGAAATCGGCTCGGGAGGACCGCCAGAGGAACTCCGCCTCCTTGAGCCGCTCCGCCAGCTCCGGCGGCAGCCCGGCCCAGACGTCCCCGGCCCAGCCGGCGAGCCGCGGGTGATGCCCGGGTTCGGCCAGCACGTGCAGCATCGCGGTCAGCTCGGCCAGCGGGGAGGCAGCGAACCGCAGCCGGCTGGACGGCAGGCCGCCGATGTCGATCCTCAACGTCATCCCCGCATTCTCGCCGGTCGGACGGCCGACGGCCGCGTCGGTTGACGGGGTCCGTCAACCGACGCGGTGGACCCGGCGGCCGGGCGCACCGTGGGCGCCATGGGAACCACCACCAAGATCCGGCCGCGCGCCCTGGTCCGTGCCTCCGGAGGCCCTCGTTATACCGTCGCCCTGGCCGTGGACGCGCTCGGCACCGGCTTGCTGCGGCCGTTTCTGCTGCTCTACGGGGTGACGGTGCTCAGGCTTTCCCCGCCGGTCACCGGCATCGCCATGACGGCCGGCGCCGTCGCGGGTCTGGTGTGCATGCCTGCGGTCGGCCGATGGCTGGACCAGGGCGCACGCAGCACGGTCGTGGCCGCGTCGATGCTGGTGCGCGTGCTGGGTGTGGCGCTGCTGCTGGCCGCCCCCACCGAGCACGTCTGGCTGTTCGCGATGGCGGCGCTCTTCCTCGGCATCGGCAACCAGGCCTGGCCGGCCGCCCACGCCGCCCTCGTGGCCACGGTCTCGCACGGCCGGGAACGCGACGCGGCCCTTGCGGGAGGCCGCGCGCTGCGCAACGCGGGGCTGGGCGTGGGCGCGCTCCTCGCCACCGCCTGCCTGACGGGCGGCACCACCGCGTTGCGGGTGCTGGCCGTCGTCACCGGGCTCGCTTATCTGGCCGCGGCGGCCTTGGCCTGGTCGGTCCATCTCCGCACGCAGCCGGCCGCCACCCCGGCCGAGGCCGGGGACGGCCGGCCCGCACCTCGGATGCGCGTGCTGCTGGCCGCCAACGTGGTCTACGTCTTCTGCCTCAACGTCCCCGAAATCGCGCTTCCCCTGGTCCTGGTGACACAGCTGCACGCCTCCTCGGTGTGGTCGGCCGCCCTCTTCGTGGCGAACACGGTGCTGGTGGTCACCTTGCAGGTCCCGGTGACCGTCCTGCTGTCGCGCTTCTCCCGGCGGATCGTGCTGGCGCTCGCCGGCGTGGTCCTGACCGCGTCCTACCTCGGCTTCCTCGCGGCCACCTCGCTGGGACACGGCTGGGGTGCCCCGGCCATCGCCGCGGTGTCCGTGGTCTGCACCATCGGCGAGATCATCTACGCCGGCAGCGCCACCGCACTCGTCACCGCGCTCGCCCCGGCCCCGGTCCTGGGCCGCGCCCTCGCGCGTTTCCAGCTCTCCACCGGCTTCGGCCTCGCCTTCTCCCCGGCGGTCATCACGGCGCTCGCCGCCCACGGCTCGGCCGCCCTCTGGGGCAGCCTCGCCGCGGCCACGCTCTTCTCCGCCGCTGCCGTTGCCACCGAGAAGGACCGGGGAACGCGGCTCGGCCTCGGTCCGCGGCCGGAGTCAGCGCAGCTGTGACCCCGCGGTGGGACGCAGCCGCAGCTGCTGCACGGGCAACCCGGCGTTTTTCCCGAGCACCGGCAGCACGCGCTCACGCCACCCGGCCGACGCGGCGAGGCGGGTGTGGTGGGCGCGGTAGGCGGCGTCGTCGTCGAAGCGGTTGATCCACACGACGACGTGCTCGTCGCGCAGAGGCAGCGCCGGGAAGTTGTTGCCGGATGGATCGGTGACGAACACCGCGATCGGCGTGCCCCCGGCCGCCGCGAGTTCGGGCACGACCGAGCCGAGGACGAACGCGCGGAACGGTTCGTCGATCGGCTCGCCGCGGTGGACGACGGTGATGCCGACCACCGAGCGCGGCCGCGCGGCGGAATCGCGTGTCGTCCCGAACCGCGGATACCCGTCGGCCAGCCGGAGCGGGTTCAGCAGCAACGCGTTGTCCGAGTCGACCATGGTGGCGTTCGCCCGGTCCCGATGCGCCTGCCACACCGGCCCGCCGTAGAAGGCCGGCAGGCTCGCACCGCGGGCGGCCATCGAGTCGAAGCCGCGCAGCCACACGAACCGGTCCGGGTCGTCGAGATCGCGGAACTGCCCGACGACATGCATGCCGACGTCCTCCTGGCCGGCGACGAAACAGCGGTCGAACAGCTCGATCAAGGTGTCGCGGCGACCGGGCCGGAGCGTGTACTGGCGCAGATCGACGACCGCGGAGCGCGGAAAGTCCGTCACGCTGTCGCCCGGGTGAAGCGCATCTCCCAGTTGTCCACCCACGTCGTCCCGCCGTCGACGCTGAACGCCTGCTGCCAGCGCGCGGCGGTGCCGGAGATCCCGGACCACACGAACCGCACCTGGACCGGCCGGCCGGCCACCTCGTCGGTGCCGTAGAACGTCCCGACGCCGTCGGTGAACCGCCCTCGCACCGGTGGCTCGAGCCGGCCGACCCGGCTGTTCACCCAGTGGATCGTCCACTCGTTCCGCTCCTGGTCGTACGTGCGCAGGGTGAAGCCGTAGTGGCCCGGCTCGGCGAGCGACACTTCGTCGACGTGGATCGCTCCGCCGTGATGGGTGCGCGCGTTCGTGGTGCCCTCGAACTCGATCCAGTCCGAAGTGCTGTCGAGCGGTGAGCTCAGCCGCCGGTGCCGCACCCGCCAGGTTCCGGTGAAGAAGTCGAAGTCGTAGGCGGGGCGTCGCTCTGTCTGCGTCATGCGGGCCAGTCTGCTGGCCAACGCTGACACCCTGTGGCAGCTTTGGTGCGATGAACCAGTCCGGCGTCCGATCCGGGCGCCTGCTGTCGATCCTGCTGCTGCTGCAGTCGCGCCGCACCGCCACCGCCCGCGAACTCGCCGGCCACCTCGGCGTCTCGATGCGCACCGTGTACCGCGACGTCGAAGTGCTGTCCCAGCTGGGCGTGCCCCTCTACGCCGAGAACGGGCGCGGAGGCGGCTACCGGCTCGTGGACGGGTACCGCACCACACTCACCGGCCTGACCTCGCAGGAATCCCTGGCACTGTTCCTCATCGGGCTCCCGGCGCCGGCGGCCTCACTCGGACTGACCGACCAGGCCCGCTCGGCCGAGGTGAAGCTGCTCGCCGCCCTCGGGCCCCACCACGAGGAGCGCGCGAACCGGCTGCGCGATCGCTTTCTGCTCGACCTGCCCGCCTGGTACAGCTACGCGACCACCCCCGCGGCTCTGCCCGCGCTCGCCGACGCGCTGCTGACGAACCGGCGGGTCCACGTGACCTACCGGCGCTGGGCCGAACCACGCGAAGTGCGCCGCACCCTCGATCCGCACGGCCTTGTCGTCAAGAACGGCGTCTGGTACCTCGTCGCCGCCGACCGCACGCGCGCCACCACGCCACCACTGCGGACCTACCGGGTGAGCAACATCCTGGACCTCCGCATCGAGGACGTGACCTTCGAGCGGGTCGCCTCGTTCGACCTCGCCGAGTTCTGGCAGCACCACCTCGCCGACTTCGATCGCCGGCGCATCACCGCGACCGCGCACCTCCGGGTCGCTCCCGAGCTCGTCGCACGGCTGCCGGACCTCAGCGACAGCGGCCTCGCCGACGCCGTCCGCCGGGGCTCTCGCGACGAACGGGGCTGGGTGCTGGCGGAGCTGCCGATCGAATCGGCCGCGAAAGGCGCCGTGCAGCTGATCGGGTACGGCAGCGACATCCAGGTGGTGTCACCACCGGAGCTCCGCACGGCGCTCGTCGACCTGGCCGACGCGGTGCTGAGGCAGTACGCACCCGACTGATCAGCCCCTGTCTGGTTCGCGGCAGATCACTGGCCGCGTGCCGAGAACCCCGGCGGTGGTTTGGAAATCCGCACAAGAAGCTCACCCCATTTCCTGTGACACAGGCGAATGACCTGGGCCTTCGACACTCCGCATACTCCGTCCGTTCAGCTGTGAGCCCTCCGCCCGGTGTCGAAAGGTCCAGAGAGTGAAGATCACAGACGTACGCCTCGCCGCCCTGAGCGCGCCTCTGCCGGAACCGATTCCGTGGCTGGGAGGTGTGTTCCACGGGTTCGACCACGCCATCGTCGAGGTCGAGACGGAAGACGGTCTGATCGGCCTCGGTGAGGTGACCCAGGCGACGGCCGCCGTGACGGCCGTGAGCAGCATCGTCGAAACGATGCGGCCGCTGGTGGTGGGCAAGCGGCTGAGCAGCGCCGCCGCGCTGCGTGACCTGCTCGTCCGGAGCACCAGGTTCTGGGCTCGCGGCGGCCTGCCGGTGGGAGTGATCTCCGCCCTCGAGGTGGCGGCGTGGGATCTGCTTGCCCAGGAGCAGCAGGTGCCGTTGTGGCAGCTGCTCGGAGGCCTGGCCCACGAGCGAATTCGCGCCTACGCGAGCACCGGGCTGGGCCCGACCGTCTCCGCCGTCGTCGAGCAGGTGCGCACTCAGCAGGAGGCCGGCTTCGACCTGATCAAGGTCCGGGCGCGGCCGACGGTGCGAGAGACTCTCGAGCTGCTCGATCGGGTCGCCGACGTTCTCCGGCCCGGAACGCGGTTCGCGCTGGACGGCGCGCAGGGCACGGTCGCGACGCCGTGGACGTTTCGTGAAGCGGTCCAGATCGGACGCCGTCTGTCGGCATTGGACGCTGAGTGGTTCGAAGAGCCCCGCCCGGCCGATGACCACGCCGGGTACGCCGAGCTGCGCCGCAAAGTCGACGTTCCCCTCGCCGGGGTGGAGACGTATACCTCCCGGGCCGAGTTCCGGGCGCTGGCCAACAGCCGCGGAGTGGACGTCTTGCAACCGGACGCGACGATCGTGGGCGGGATCGGCGAGCTCAACGCGGTCGTGACGCTGGCGGAGTCGCACGGCCTCCGAGTGGTACCCCACACCTGGGGTTCAGCGATCGCGATCATGGCGAACTACCACGCGGCGTTCGCCAATCCGAGCATCGAGCTCGTGGAGTTCTGCACCTACGACAACCCGTTGATGACCGGGCTGCTCGATGGCGTTCTGCAGGTCGCGGGTGGTTCCGTCGCGCCCCCGCGAGCACCGGGGCTCGGGGTGGGCCTGCCGGCCGGGATCGCGGCGGAGTTCACGAACGTGCGCCCGGGAACGGGGATTTCGGTCGCGGTCTGAGGGCCGCCAGGACCAGCTCAAAGGGGGGCTTTCGAATCCTGCACTGACGACCGGTGCAGCACAGAGCCAGGAGAACAAGATGGGCGAACCAACCGAAGACTCCGGAGCCGGCCTGAAGCGCCGGCTCAACTCTCGGCAAGTCGGCATGATCTCGCTCGGCGGCGTGATCGGGGCCGGTCTCTTCGTCGGGTCCGGGAGCGCGATCAAGACGGCCGGCCCCGGCGTCCTGGTCGCCTACGCCGCCGTCGGACTGCTCGTCGTGCTGATCATGCGCATGCTGACCGAAATGGCGGTCCACTCGCCCGACACCGGGTCCTTCTCGGCCTACGCCACTCGTGAATTCGGTGCGTGGGCGGGGATCGCGGTCGGGTACGTCTACGCCTACATCTGGATCGTGACCGCGGGCTTCGAGGCGACCGCGGCGGCGTCCATCCTCAGCGATCTGGTGCCGGCCGTTCCGCCGTGGTCGTTCGCTCTGCTTTTCATGGTGGTGATGACGGGCGTCAACCTCGTGGCGGTCGGGTTGTTCGGCGAGCTCGAGTTCTGGTTCGCGCTGGTCAAAGTGGTGACCATCGTCGCCTTCCTCGCCGTCGGCGTGCTCGCCGTCTTCGGGATCCTGCCGGGGACGTCCTCGCCCGGGCTGGAGAACCTGACCGGGCACGGCGGATTCTTCCCCAGCGGGATCGGCAGTGTCGTCGTGGCCGCACTCGTCGTGATGTTCTCCTACTTCGGCACAGAGGTCGTCACGGTCGCAGCCGGCGAAACGAAAAACGCGGCCGGCACGCTGCGGAAGGCGATGCGCTCGGTCGTGCTGCGGATCCTGATCTTCTACATCGGATCGATCGCGATCATCGTGACCCTGTTGCCCGCCGGCTCTCCGGCCGTCGCGACGGCGCCGTTCGTCGCGGTGCTGGAACACCTGCGGATACCCGGCGCCTCCGCGGTCATGGAGATCGCCATCGTCACCGCCGTGCTCTCGAACCTCAACTCGGGCATCTACGCCAGCTCGCGAATGGTGTTCGGACTGGCGACGCACCAGCAGGCACCGCGCGGTTTGACGAGGACCACGAAGCGCGGCGTACCGCATCTGGCGATCCTCACCGCGTCCTGCGGTGGTTTTGTCACCGTGGCGGCCGACTACTTCCTGCCGACCGAGACGGTTTTCTCCTTCCTGCTGAGCTCGATCGGCGGGATGGCGCTCGTCGTCTACCTGGCGATTGCCCTGACACAGCTCAAGGCGCGCTTTCGCATGACCGCAACCGAAACGGCCGCGCTCCGCATCCGGATGTGGGGACACCCGGTGCTGGGGATCGCGGTGGTCGGCGCGTTGCTGGCCGTGCTGGTGGGTTTCCTGGTCGATCCGGGCAACCGTGGGTCGACGGTGATGAGCATCGGAGTGACGGTCGTCGCGTGCGCACTGGGCGCGGTGCACCAGTCGCGTCGCCGGAAGCCGGTCCGATCCGCTCAGCCGGCCGTCCTCGACGAGCTCGGCGCGACTCGGGACTGATGACGGGGCGCCGGAGCGAGTCCGGCGCCCCGCCGTTCCAGTACCGCGAGCTGGAGGTGCAGAACCAGCCGGTTGCTCGGATTGTCCAGGTCGACATCGAGCATTTTCCGGATCACCCCGAGGCGGTACCGAACCGTGTTGGGATGCACCCCGAGCCCACGCGCAGTCGCTTTGACGTCGCCGAAGTGCTCGAGATAACGGCGAAGGGTCAGAACGTAGGCGGTGCCGTGCTCCGCGTCGTGGTGCAGCAGCGGCAGTGCACCGCCCGAATCCCACGGGTCGTCGCCGGTGCGTGCGGCGAGAGCCCGCAGGCACAGCGCACCCCACACCTGGCCAGGCTCGTAGAGCCGAGGAAGTCCCGGCGCCTCCGCCAAGACGGCACGCGCGCGTTCGAGCAGCGCCCGAAGTTCCGTTGCGGGGCCTTCGACCACCGCTGCCGTCGCGCCTGCGTTGGTGATGGAGGTACCTGTCCGGTCCCGCAGCTTCTCGTCGGCCCGGTCGAGGACGACGACGACATCGTCGAGCGCGACGACCATACGGGATTCCCGGTCGGTCTCGAGCCGGGCGCGGAGCCGATCGAGCTCGTCCGGACTGCCTGCGGGAGCCGGATAGCGCGCTGCGAACAGGACGACCCGAGAAGCCGGTGCCAACCCGATCCGGTTGAGAGCCGCGGCATCGGGGTGCTCGAGCGCCGAACGCACCAGCGCGGTACGCCGCGCCGACTCCGCGCGCCGGCTGGTCCCGAGCAGGGACACCGCCCGCCCCATCGCGGCGGTCGCCCGGCGGATCGGCTCCGCGAGTGCCCGAATCTCGTCCTCGGTCAGCTCCGGCCCGGGCAGCGCAGCCCAGAGATAACCGCTCACCGCTCGATCTCCGGGCAGCTCGGCCACAAGCCGGTCTCGCGCTCCGGGCATGGTGAACCGGACGGGTGTGCCTCCCGCCATCGCCCGTGGTTCCACTCCGTGCCGCCGGAGCAGAACCGATGTCGGCCACACGGACCGCTTCGCCAGGATCGCGTCGCGCCGCCAGTCGTCGATCTGCTCACCCCCGGCCGAGTGTGCGAGCACGTGGCCCGAGATGTCTTCGACCAGGATGTTCGCGCCGACCTCGCCGGCCAGGTCGTCCACGAGTTCCGACAACGAGGCGCCGGCCGCTCCCGGAACGGCATTCATCCCGACCATGCGCGAGATCGCGGAAAGGAAATCCAGCCACGGAACCGTCCGCTCGGCCACCAGCACGGCGGGGCCTTCATCCGTTCGCCAGGCGCGGTCGAGCTCGGTGCTCGCCTTGAGCACGAGAGCCGCGACGCCCGCACTGAGCAGTCGGATCCCCTCCGGGCCGGGAGGCTCGGACCCGTCCACACCGGTGAGAACCACGATGTGCCCGCTGCCCGCACCGGCGTTCTGGACCGAGTCCGTGGGATCCGAGACCACCACCGCGCGAACCTCGCGTTCGAGCTGGCGCGCCGTCGCACCCGGCGCCGAACACAAGCCGGCCAGCCCGTCGACAACGCACCCCAGGGGAACGGCGGTCGGGTGGATGTCCACAGCGAGCCTCGCCTTCGCCGTCAGCTCGCCTCGCGGCGGCGGTGTCCGGAGAGGATAACCGGCGGCTCCGGCCCGGTCATCCTCCTGCGCACGCCCGTTCGTCCGGCCGATCACGGAGAAGTGCTGCCACCGCCGTCGATCGCGGCGGTGACACAGCGGAGCGTGGCGGCCCGCACGGCCCGGCTTCGTTCGCCCGGCGGGAGAGCGCGTGCGATCGTGACGGCGCCGACGACCGAGGCGACCAGTGCCCACGCACGTTCTGTCTGCTCCTCCTGAGCGCCGGGCATGGCCGGAGTGAGCAACTCGACCAGGGCCGCCATCCGACGCTCGTAGGTCTCCCGCACCGCATCACTCGCGCGCGAGACGTCTCCGCTGAGCGCCGGCATGGGACACCCGTCCGCGACCTCCGCGCAGTGCTCGTCGCTCAGGTAGAAGTGGAGGAACTCCACGAGACGACGTCGGCGCTCACCCGGGTCGTCGGCCTCGATCACGGTGAACTCGGCACCGAGTTGCTCCTCCACCACCTGATCGAGGAACGCCTCCTTGCTGCCGAAGTTGGAGTAGATCGCGCCCGACGTCACGTCGGCCGCCGCCGCGAGGCCGTCGACACCGACTCCGTGGAAGCCCTTCTCCTTCAGCGGGCGAGCGGCCGCGGTCAGGATCGCGGCGCGAGCCGTCTCTTTGTGGTCTTTCGGGTAGCGCACGTCGAGTCCTCGTCTTCCCCACTTGCCTTCACACTGCGACCACCATACGATAGCGTTCGTTATATAGCGACCGTTATCCCATGATGGGTCGCTGCCACAAGCCACGAGAGGTACGAGGACCGACATGTCTGCAAGCCACAACGACGCCCCCACCCGGACGGTCGACGTCGACGGAACGGCCTTCGCTTACCGGGAGGTCGGCACCGGATCGGGCGTTCCGGTCGTCCTGCTGCACCACTTCACGGCCAACCTCGACGACTGGGATCCCACCGTGGTCGACGGCCTCGCCGCCGAGCGCCGGGTCATCCTGGTGGACCTGCGCGGAGTGGGTGCTTCGGGCGGCGCCACGCCCGACAGCGTCGAGGCCATGGCCGCCGACGCCGTCGCCTTCGTGCGCGCACTAGTACTGCAACGGCAGTTAGGTGAGTGGGTAGCCGCGTCGTTTGTAGTGGCTGAGGCGGGCTTGGTGTTGTCGTCGGCGGCGGAAGTGAGACC